>JAMOWA010000060.1 GCA_027061805.1 Thermoanaerobaculia bacterium
CAAAGGCTGCCTGCCGTGATCGCCGGGTTCTTCTCCGAACGCCATGTACGATACGCGCTCTGATCCCTCATCGCGTCGGGAGCGTTATGTACGTCTTAGTATCGACCCAACGATTTCGAAATGAGCCGCGGTTGGTCACTAATTCAGGGTAATGTTCTGCAAGGTTCGTTCTCGAGCTGTCTAAGTTATCAATTTGGATCCCATTATTCTGTAGCAGCTCAAGGTGCTTGTACGATTCGGCAAGGCTGAACTTGAGCCACCGAGACCCGCGGTTATGCTTGTCCTTACTGGCCCACTCAAGGAGTAACCGCGCCTCAGCCATAGCGCGTGCAACGATTGCAGCGTCGCCGATACAATGGATTTTCAGAAGCGCATGGAGTGAGCGAAGGTGCTCCACCTGCTTGGCGGCGAAGATCACTGCCATTTGACCGAAGGGGTCGTCCTCTGGAGCATCAAGGTGCAGCGCTTCCGGCAGCTTGACGACGAGGTGTGCGAGGAGATTGACTCCCTGTTCGTAAGTTTCCTTTGCAAAGTCTTCTGGAGTCACTGGAAGACACCTCCAATCCTACGAACCTCAACAGCCGCGGAGGAAGGTGTTCGAATCGGTCGAGTCACTGGTCTCACCACGGGGGCCACGGTTCTGGGAGGTCGAGGAGGTTGTGGATGTCGGTCTCGGCGGGCTGGTCTGCTGGGGGTTGTTGGGGGAGCGGCCAGAGGTCGGGGGGCAGTGGATGGGCGGCCCAGGGGTTGTGGCAAAGGATTGGAGCGCGGTGGAGGGACCAGACCACCAGGTTGCGAGCGAAGAGCACAGCACTGAGGCGTCGGTTCTGCGGGCCGCGGGGCCCTCGCCAGACGCCGTTCGGTTTGTGGAGCTCCGCGGGTTGGTCGTTCGGGTCATCGTCGGTGCGGGGAACCACGATGCACAGCTCCCCGAGGAGAGCCTCCCCAAACTCGGCCCCGGTGATGTTTTCATCGAGCACGTTGACCGCGAGAAGGAAGGGACGGTCGAGGTTCCTGTAGGCCCGTGCTTTCTTGGAAAGGGACGAACGGAGCCGGGCACGATAGTTGACCCAGTCTGCGGTGCCTGTCCAATTGCCGATGGGTAGGACACCGGGCTCCCCACGATGGTCTGGTTTCTTGGGAAGTGCCGTGAATCTGACGACCCAGTCACCGTCATCCCACAAGAAGGTTGGAAGCTGGGCGAGGTTCCCCGGTTGGTGAATGGATTGAAGCTCGTCGTAGTCGAGGGTGCGGAGCCACTTCTGGATACGGCGGCTCAGCTTGGCGCCGGGCGGCGGTTTCTTCGAATCGACTTCGATGCGAACGCCGATGAAGAAATCGGGCGAGTGCACCTCGTTCAGGGCGTCGTACACCACGGCTTCCCGTTTTGCTGCGGCAATCTCCTGTCGTGACGGGCCGACCACCGTCGCTTCGAGATAGAACAGCGGCTCACCCTCACGGAGGACCAGGAAGTCCGGGTGTTTGGGTTCACCCTCGATGTCGGGATGGAGGAGGACCTGATACCCCATGCGCGTGAGCAGCTCATGGAGGTAGAGCTCGAAGAAGGCTCCGTGGAAGTTGGTGTCGTCGCCCCTGAGGCGCGCGCGGAGCTCGTCCTTAGCCTCGTCCGGGTATCGTGTGAACCAGTTTTCCAGGAGGTGCCTCACGGTCTCGACGTGCGCCTCGGCCGAGAGGTTGTAGAAGGAAAAATGAGATTCACTGGCCAACTTCAAGCGGTTTTCCGTGCGCGGGCCCACGTCGAACAGCTGCCTTCCCGGCATCGGTTCATGCCCTGCCGCGAGGTCTCCCTGGTGGGAGAGCTGTCGAAAATCCACAGGGACGGTTCATCCTCTCAGGCCTTTCCGGGAAGCGGCACAATGTAACGCGCTGTTCCCCGGCCTCTTCGAAGGAGTCCTCCCCGACTGTGGGGTCTCCTACTCTGAGGTGTTTCCCCGAAAACACCGCGACGAGGTTGATCACCTCCTGGTCCTGGAGGACCCACCCGGCTGCGGTGAGCAGCTCGTCGATCTGCTGGCGGGCGCGTTCCTCGGGGTGCATGGTCTGTACTGTCCACAAACAGGATGACGGGATTTGTGCCGGGGCGCAAGCGGGAGGGGGAGGCCCCCCCGCCCGCCCGGCCTCGTGAAACGTGAAACGTGAAATGTGAAACGAAAGACCCGCCCGCCCGGCCGGTGAGGACGTGAGGGCGTCAGAGCGTCAGGAAGTCGGGGCGTGGGAACGGCCGGTGGCGGAGCTGGGGAGCAGGGGAGCAGGGGGGCAGGGGGGCAGGGGGGCAGGGGCGCAGGGGTGGGGCAGGCCGCCGCCCGGCCGTGCGATGCCCCCGCCCGCCCGGGGGAAGGCAACCACGGATTCTGGGGATCGGGAGGATTCGGAGGGTTTCGGTTACGGGAGTCGCGGTGTAGGCGCGGACTTCAGTGCGCGCCCCCGGGGTGTTCGTCCGTGGGAGGGACGGCTGGTTTCCCTGTCGTTCCGGCCGGGTTGGAGGGTGGCGCTTCTCCTGGTGCTGGGTACGAGGGGCACGATCGAGGAGCGCCGGTCTCCGGGCCGGCATCGTGCGGTGGGGTAAGATCCCGTGTATGGGTTGGCGGAAGGCGCTCCTGGGAGCGGTGGTCCTGGTGCTTCTTTTCGGGGCACTTGTGGCGACGGCCGTCCTGGCGCCGCAGTTTCCTCCCACGTGGGGGATACGGCGCGCCCTGGTGAAGGTCTACAGGGGCACGCAGGACCGGAGCGTGGAGGGTCCGCACCGTGGCGGACGGATCCTCGTGAAAGCGGACCGTCTCCGGGCCGACAGGAGGACGATCCGCCGTGCCATCGAGGATTCCAGGACGCACGGGCGCTACCATCTGGTGGTCGACAAGACGGCCTACACGCTGCTGGTCTATCTCGATGGCACACTGGTCCGGAGCTTTCCCGTGGAGCTCGGCTTCGACCCCGTCGAGCCCAAGAGCCGCCAGGGCGACGGCCGGACGCCCGAAGGCAGGTACACCGTCGTCTGGCGCCGCGGGGCCGGGGCGACGCGATTCCACCGGGCGCTGCTCCTGGACTACCCCAACCGGCGGGACCGCCGGGCCGGGCGAACGGGCGGTGACATCGAGATCCATGGGAAGGGCTCGGGCGCCCGCCCCGGCGAGGGGGGCGTCAACTGGACCCTGGGGTGCATCGCGCTCTCCGATCGCGACGTGGAGGCGTTGTTCGCCCTCGGGGCCGGGGCACGGAAGATCGGAAAGGGCACGCCCGTCACCATCGTCCACTGCGGAACGCTCCCCGACGAACGGTACGAGATCGAGCCCTGAAAGCCAGGCGGCCGGGTGCGCCGGGAACGGTGGCAACGGCCTCGTCCGGACGGCACGCCGTGGGGGCCGGACGCCAGGGTGTCAGACCCTGCCGCGCAATGCCACCGGAAGGCGCAGCAGACGGCCGCCGCGGGGCTGGATCCGCCGGCTGTGCCCCTCAACGTGGCCGTCGTCGGCTTCGAGGGAGAGGAAGTTCCGGGAGGGCGGGAGCTCCAGGAGGCCGTCCCCGGGGAAGGAAGCCCGCCGCCGTCCGATCTCCTCCATGGTGTTGTCACGGTACACGAGATCGAGTGGCACGTTCCGGGGATCGGCCCAGTGGGGCACGGGATCCGTCGCTGGAGGGGACCATGATCAGGAGGATGTTTCGATCGCCGGCCGGCATCGCCGGAGCCCTCGTTCTCGTTTTCGGGGTGCTCCTCGGTCTTCGCTACGATCCGCGGGAGTACCAGCTGCAGGACACCTGGAGCATCACCGATCAGCAGCAGAGGGTCCGCGTCATGGTGGAAAACTCCCGGAAGGAGCACGATCGTGACATGGAGCTGGCGATGATCTGGGGCAGCATCGGGTTCGGCCTCCTGATGCTGGGCAGCGCTGCGTGGAAGACCAGCCGGCCGGAGCAGGAACCCTCGCCCGATCAGTGAGGCGGCGCGGCCGTCCGCTCGAAGGAGACCCGCTCCTCTGCTGCCAGGCTGTGCGTCACCTCCTCGATCGGAAGATCCGGCTGCGGACGCGGACCGCGCTGGTTAGCCGTGCTCCAAGGAGATCTCACTCGCAGGTGTCTTCAGCCTGAACACGACGACTCCTGAGTTCGAATACATCACTGTTGCCTGGCGGGATGCATGGAGCAACTGGAGTAGAGCGAGGATGTTCGGGTTCTGTCTGGCAGCTGCCAGGGAAACGTAGATCATCTGAAAATCTCCGGCATGGCTGGTGATGAAGCGACAGAACGAGGGAAGCGACCGCCACTTCCGGCGGATCACCCGATTCCGAAGGTTGCGAAGCCGTTGCCAATTTTCGTCGGGGAGCCACTCGCAGCCCTGTGCTGTCGTCACAGATTTTCTGTCCGCCAGAGCCGGGAACCATTCACCAACCGCATCGTCGTACCAATGAAAGCCGGGCCCCAGCACCACGAAGGTCGCAGTACGAGGAGTGGATGAGGCAATCCAGTTCATCGCTTCGCGGTCGGCACGGGAAACCGCTTGGAGGGGCAATACACCCTCGGCCCGCACCCAGCCATTGCCGACTATCCCGAGGGCCAGAACAGAAACCGTCAAGAAGATCGTGCCGAACTGAGGCCTGAGCAGACCAAGCTGCTTCACGGGTGGCGAGGTGTCCGGGTCGTGAACGTTCAGGTGATCCTCAGCAAAACGGTTCAGACCTGGCTCGATTACATACGCTATTGCCAGGCCCACGAGCAGTCCCATGGGTATGCATGCGGTGGCCATGGCGCCGTTTGGCAACACGAAGAAGAGGGCTGTCATCCACACGGGCAGGTACCACCACCGCGAGAGTACGGCCGCGACGATACCAACAATGCCGAACACAGTAAAAAGCATGGGTGTTGCTTCGGCCGTGAAGGTCACGAAGATGGATAGATCGTGAGGGATGGCAGCCCGTGTGGTGAGAGATGCTGCTTGCCAGGGTGCCAGGCCAAAACGCCCCAGGATCACGATCCACCACGGTGTGGTCAGAGCCAGTGCAACGGCGCCGGCTTCGACCAAGGACAGGAAATCCCACCAGGATCTGGACTCTGCGAGCCAAAGCAGTCCGATGCCCAAGGCCAACGGCACGGGTCTTGCCGGGTGAGACAGCACCGTCAGCGCTGTGAAGACTCCCGTTGATGTCATGCGTACCCATCTGCGCCCGTGATGGTTCAGAAGCTCGCTGGCTTGCCACAGGGCCAGGATCATGAACAAGAACCCAGCCGAGCGTGTCAGCCCGCCACCCATGATTTCCCAGATATACGCCGTTGGAACGAGGGCGAGGGTGGTTCCCGCCCACAGACCGCCGGTCGGGGAACGGAGGATCGAGCGGCCGAGGAGAGCCATCGCTTGAATGCATAGCAGGTTGAGCAACAACGGGAGCCACCGGAGGAGTGTCGTGGTCCGTTGTCCCGTGACGGTTTCGATGAATGCGCCCAAGAAAAACGGGAAGGGTGGGTAGACGAATGGTATGTCATTACCATTGTATGGAATGATACGGGGAAGAGAAAAGTGGTGGGCTCGCACCTGATCAATCATTACGGAGAACATGCCACCGTCGTTGAGCGGAAAATCCGACGACATGACGTACGGCAACCGTACGGCTGCACCGAGGAGGAGTAGCGCGAGGCACCCGGCCATGAACCAGCGATCCGCCATCGGCGGGTGAGGCAGAGTACACGTTTCTGTTGACGATGGAGGTTGTTTCAGGGGTGGGCTGTTGCAATGATGATCTTCCATCGAGGCCTCCGAAGTGCCGTGAGTCACCGTGAGTGTAACGCCTGACTGCCGACAACCCAAGGATGCTTGGATTTGTTGGACTCAATCGATGTCCGGAGTTGTCCCTGGTTGTCTCATGATGGAACGGCATCTTCCGCTGGACCCCGGAGCTGTTGACGAGCATGCGTCATGCCGGCTATGGTGGCACCATACCAGGAGCTTCGAGAACAGGGGTTCAGGAGACGGGGATGTCTGGAGGTGGGGACCGCCGTTCCAGTTGCGGGAGACCTGGAGGAGACCATGCTCCACGGGAGGCCAGGACGGAGGAGAGTCCCGGTTGCCAGCGGACCCCGTGAGGTGCTGTCCGCTGTCTCCTCGGATCTCCGTGCAAGCAGGTGGTCGGACCCTGCTCCGGCGTGGAGGTCCGGGTGAGCACCGGTACGGTGATCGCACCGGTCATTCCCCTGATCTACAGGGCTGCCACGGAGCCGAGCCGCTGGCGTGAGGCTCTGTGCGAGACCGGGGGGATCCTGGGGGCGGATGCCGTGTGGCTGATGTGCCGGGGCCTTCGCGGTGACCATCTTCGCATCGTGGCGTCCTGGGGGGTTCCGGATGAGGTTGCCGAGGCCTACAACGCCGCCCATGCCATGGGGGACGAGCTGGTGGCGGAGACCCTCGGCCGGCCGCTGAAGATGGTGATCTCGACCGCCGTGGTCTTTCCGGAGGAGGAGCTCCACAGGTCCACGGTGTACCGGGAGTTCCTCCGGCCGGCCGGCCTGGTCGAGGCCGCGGGAGCCGCGTTCCTCAAGGAACACGACCTCTACGCGGCCCTCTGGATGGGCCGCAGGGGAAGTTCCCCACCCTTCACCGAGGAGGTGCGCCAGCTTCTCCGCGAGCTGTTTCCCCACATGGACCAGGCCATGACGGTGCACTGCCGCCTGCTCCGGGCCCAGCAGCTCTCGGAGGTCACCGCAGGAGCGCTGGACCGGCTGTCGACCGGCGTTGTCCTGATGGACGGACGGGGACATCCGCTCCTGGTCAACCGGGAGGCGGCCAGGATCAGCAACAGTGACGACGGCTTTTCGATTCTGAAGGAGGGGCCCGCGGCTGCGGACCACGCCCATACCCGGCTTCTCCGCGAACTCATCCGGGAGGCCGGCGCCGCAGGGCCGGGCGCGGAGCGTCCTGCGGGAAGGGCGCTCCGGCTTCCCAGGCCCTCCGGGCGGGCCGACTACCAGATCGTGGTGCTCCCGCTGCCCAGGAGGTGCCAGCCTCTCGAGGAGGGCCCCATCATCGCCGTCCTGTTCATCACGGACCCCGAGAGGTCCCAGACGCCCATCGGCCATCTGATCCGGGACCTCTTCGGCCTGACCGAGGCCGAGGTGCGCCTCGTTCTGGAGCTGCTGTCGGGGAGGAGCCTCTCCGAGGCGGCCAAGGCGCTCGGCCTGTCCCGGAACACTGTCCACTCCCAGCTCTCCTCCGTGTTCCGCAAGACCGGGACTGGGCGGCAGAGCGAGCTTGTCCGGCTGGTCCTCCGGGCCATCGCACCGGTGAAGGGCCCCGACGATTCGTCCGGGTTCCACCTCCGGGTGGGGGGTGTGGCGGAGGCCCCTGACGACCCCGCCTGAACCGTACACCCGGGATCCCGGGATTTTCGGGGTGTCACCCGTTTGGGTGATGCTCCGGGGGTGCGGGTGCGGCATGTTGGGACATCGGGGTTCCAGGCTCCAGCTCGCGAGGGGTGCGGCCGGTCGTCGTGCCAAGTCCCTCTGGAGGGAGCCACCTCGCCGGCAGGCCGGCCAGTACCCGGAACAAGGAGGCACGATGAGTCCGAATCCAATGAACTTGCCCGAGATCCCGAGATCGTACCATCAGGAGCTGCGGTTCCATCCCGAATGGGTCATGGACCCGCCACGGATCTTCCTGGAGAGGTTCGACGAGGAACTGGTGCGGGACATCTACCGCATCAAGATGAAGCACCTGGCGCGCGTGGCCCAGCTCGAGGCCCAGATGGTGGAAGCCCAGGGAGCCATGTACGCCGAGATCGCCGAGGTCATGCAGAAGCGTGGCTGACGGGCTCGATTCCATCGAGCTCATCTCTTTGGAACACGTGGGGAACACCGGCCTGCCCTTCTCGAACCCGGAGAGACACCATGAAGACCGCCCCCATCGTACTGATCGCCTTCCAGGAGCAGGACAACCTCGGCGTGGGATACCTCGCATCCATCCTCCTCCAGAGGGGCCATGACGTCCGGCTCCTCGACTTTCGCCTCGGTCCCGAAGAGATCGCCCGCCTCGTGACCTCCATGGACCCGCTGGTGGTTGGCTTCTCCATCATCTTCCAGTACCACCTGCACGAGTTCAAGGCGCTCATCCGCCACCTGAGGGCCTGTGGTATCCGGTGCCACTTCTGTGCCGGCGGTCATTATCCCAGCCTGCGGTACAGGGAGCTCATGGAGCTCATCGGGGAGCTCGACTCGGTGGTCCTCTTCGAGGGTGAACACACCTTCGTGGAGCTGGTGGAGGCGCTGGCGGATGGCCGCGACTGGCGTGGCATCCGGGGCCTGGCCCACAGAGGCGAGCACGGCCCCGAGGCCAACCCGCTGCGCCCCCTGGAGCCCGACCTCGACCGGTTCCCGCCCCCGGTGCGCATGGCGCCGCGGGAGTACATTCCGGGACGTTCGTACGCCACGATCCTGGCCGGACGCGGCTGCCTGTACAACTGCTCCTTCTGCAGCATCCGGACCTTCTACTCGCAACCGCCGGGACCGCTGAAGAGGTTGCGCCGGCCGGAGATGGTGGTGCAGGAGATGCAGCTCCTTCTGGAGCAGCGCGGTTGCTCCGTGTTCATGTTCCAGGACGACGACTTCCCGGCAGGATCTCCCAGGGAGCGCGGGTGGGTCGATCGCTTCTGCCAGGAGCTCGAGACACGCGGTCTGGCCCACCAGGTTCTCTGGAAGATCAACTGCCGCCCGGACGAGGTGGACGATGCCGTGTTCCGCAGGATGAAGGAGGCGGGCCTCTTCCTGGTCTACCTTGGCATCGAATCGGGCACCGATCACAGTCTGAGACTGATGAACAAGCGGCTCACTGCGGCCGCATGCCTCGAAGCGGTCGCCCGCCTGGTGGGGCTCGGGATCGCCTACGACTTCGGGTTCATGCTCTTCGATCCCCACAGCACCCTGGACTCGGTCGAGGCCAACCTCGATTTCCTCGAGCGTCTCTGTGGTGACGGATCATCCTCCATCACCTACTGCAAGATGCTGCCCTACGCCGGGACCCGGATCGAGGACGAGCTCCGGAGAGAAGGTCGCCTCCTCGGTGATCCAGCTTCAGCGGACTACCGCTTCGACGACCCCCGTGTGGATGCTCTGTGTGGGTGGTTCGCACGCGTGTTCTGGGAGTGGATCGGGTCCCACGAGGGGATCCTGAACCTCTCCCGCTGGGCCAGGTACCACACCACCGTGCTGGACCGGGACAGCGGCACCATGGATGAGGAACGGGCCCTTGGTGAGCGGTGCACGGACCTCGTCTCGGTCAGCAACCGCTTCTTCCTCGACGTCGCGCGTCGCATGACGGCCCTGGCGCGCTCGGCCGGTGGCGGAGTTTCCCTCGTTCCGGCCGTGTGCGAGTTCGCCGACGAGGTCGCCGACTTCCATGCCTGCCACGTCGGCGCCTTCCAGGAGCTGATGGAGAGGGCGCGGGATCTGGCGGCCCGCAAACCCGGCGACACCGGCCGGTTCTCGTGTACGGCATAGGTGTGCGCGCGCCCGGGGTGTTCGCCCGTGGGAGGGACAGATGGTTTCCCCGTCGTTCCGGCCGGGCAGTGCAGCCCCCGCCCACCCGGGGAGCATGCAAGGCGGGGGCGCGGAGGAGGCCCGCCGGAGGGTGTTGAACGCAGGCCGGTGGGACCGCGGATTTCCGGGGCGGGAAAGAGGACGCCCACCCACCCTGTGATTCCGACCGCAGCGGCACGGAGTGCCGCGGAGTGGAGGAATCTCCCCCGGAGCGTACGAGCACCTGCCGCTGATCTTCCCAGGCCGTGCCGGCCGCGGCGGGATCAGGCGGAATCCAGGAGCTCGGTGTCCTCGTGGGCGTAGGCCGGGGAGCAGCAGCAGAGGATGCGGAGCGGGGCCTCCCCGAGGGCCTCGATCCAGTGGGGCGTTCCCGGCGGGATGAGCACCGTGTCGCCCGGGGCCACCTCGAAGGACTCCCTTCCCAGGTGCATCAGGCCCCGCCCGGCGACCACGTGGTACAGCTCCTCGCTCCGGTGGTGCCGGTGGGGGGCCGTGGCCGTGCCCGGGGAAACCTCCGCCTCCGCGAGGCTCTGGTTGCGGTTGCCGTGGACCGCGGGATGCATGAGCTCGCGGATGATCGAGCCGTCCTTCGTGACGTGGGGCTCGACCGCCGAGCGCCGGCTTCGCCGGACGAGTCCGCTCATCGCCACCTCCGGGTGGAATGATACCGCCGGTCCCTCCCGAGGGAGCCGCCGGATCTCGGGGAGCAGCTGCGCCCGGGTGGCATGGTGTGGGGCGCCGCACCTCCCCTCAACCTCTTTCGTTTCATGTTTACCATTTCACGTGAGCCGCTTGCAAGACTCTCTGAAGGTCATACCCATCTGCCCGGCGTTACATCGTACGGATGTCCGGGTATTTTCTATCTTCCTCTCAATCCAATATATCCGTGGAATCCGCGGTTCATTTTCCCGGGTGGGCCGGGACTGACGCCGCGGGAATCCACCTCGATCCAGGACTCTTGCAACAGGCTCACGTTTCACGAACGGGTGGGTGGTTGGCCGTCGCACCTCGCACGGCGGGACCGGGGGGTTGCGCTACACTCGCCCCATGGTCAGCCGGGCACGGCTCCTCGAGGTCCTCGACCGCTTCCCGAGCACGCGGGTGGTGCTCTGGGGCGACCTGGTGCTGGACCGCTTCGTCCTGGGCACCCCCAAGCGGATCTCCCGGGAGGCGCCGGTCATCATCCTGCGCTACGAGGGCCAGCGCGACATCCCCGGTGGCGCCGCCAACGCCCTGGCGAACCTCGCAGCGCTGGACGTGGAGGTCCGCGCCGTGGGCGCCGTGGGCGAGGACGAGCCCGGAAGCGCCCTCCTGAACGCGCTGGAGGGGCTCGGCGTGGACACCGCTGGCGTGCTCCGCCTCCCCGGTTTCAGGACCCCCATGAAGGTGCGCCTCCTGGGCGGCGGCGCCTGCTCCCTGAAACACCAGATGGCCCGCTACGACGTGGAGGACGAGGTCGGCGACGACCCCACCATCCACCGGCGCATGGGCGAGCTCCTGGAGGCGGCCCTGGACGGCGCGGCGGCCGCCGCCGTCTCGGACTACGGCTACGGCACCGTGGACCCCGGGGTCCTGGCGCGAACCTGCTCCGGCTCCGACAGGCCGGCCTGGGTCACACTGGATTCCCGCTACCGCCTCGGCCGGCTCACGAGCGTGGACGGTGCCACCCCGAACCTGGAGGAGCTGGAGGCCTGGGCCGGCGGGAGGCTGACCACCGACGAGGCCGTGGCCGCCGGCGCCGAGCGCCTCCGGCAGCACCTGGGAGCGCGCTTCGTGCTGGCGACCCGGGGCAACCACGGCATGACGCTCGTCCACGAGGACGGGCCGGCCGCCCACATCCCCGTCTGGGGCAGCGACGAGGTGGCCGACGTGACAGGTGCCGGCGACACCGTGCTGGCCGTGCTCACGGCCGCCCTGGCCGCCGGCGCCTCCCCCCTGGAGGCCGCCCGCCTCGCCAACTACGGCGGCGGCATCGTGGTGATGAAGCTGGGGACGGCCACGGCCTCGCGCGAGGAGCTCCGCCGGGCCGTCGTGGCCGACACCACCCTCGAGCCATGACCACCCCCGCCCCCGCCCCGCTGGTCTCCCTGGACGAGGCGGCCCGGACCTGCCGCCACTGGCGGGAGGAGGGCCTCGTGGTGGTGCTGGCCAACGGGGCCTTCGACATGCTCCACGTGGGTCACGTGCGCTACCTGGCCGGGGCCCGGGCCGAGGGCGACCGCCTGGTGGTGGCCGTGAACACCGACGCCTCGGTGCGCCTCGCCAAGGGCCCGGATCGCCCCATCGTCCCGGAGGCAGAGCGTGCCGAGCTGGTCTCCCAGCTCCGGATGGTGGACCTGGTCCTGCTCTTCGACGACCGGACCGTGGCCCCGGTGCTCGAGGCCCTCCGCCCCCAGGTCCACGCCAAGGGCACCGACTACACGGCCGACACGGTACCCGAGCGCGAGGTGGTGGCGGCCTACGGCGGCCGGACCGCCATCTGCGGCGACCCCAAGGACCACTCCACCACCGACGCCGTGGCGGAGATCCTGGAGAGGTTCGGGAACCGGGAGTAGCCCGTCCCGCGTACAATCCACCCA
The DNA here is from genome assembly GCA_027061805.1 of Thermoanaerobaculia bacterium. GTDB lineage: Bacteria > Acidobacteriota > Thermoanaerobaculia > Thermoanaerobaculales > Sulfomarinibacteraceae > JAMOWA01. The sequence goes on from JAMOWA010000060.1 coordinate 12,111, forward strand.
TGAGGGTCCTGCTGGTCCGCCTGTCGGCGCTCGGCGATGTGGTGCACACCTGGCCGCTGGCCGTGGAGCTCAGGCGCCGGGTGCCTGGCCTCGAGCTCACCTGGGTCGTGGAGGAGCCGCTGAGGGCCCTGGTGGAGGGGCACCCTGCAGTGGACCACGTGGTCACGGTGGCCACCAGGAGGTGGCGCCGCAGGCCCACGGGCACCCGGACCCGCCGGGAGATCGGGAGTCTCCGCAGACGGCTCCGGACCCTGGAGCCTGAGCTCTGCCTGGACCCCCAGGGGACCTCCAAGTCCGCCCTGGTCACCTGGCTCTCCGCGGCACCCCGGCGGGCCGGCCTGGCCCGGCCCTGGCGCCGCGAGCTCCTCCCGGGCCTCGCCTACACCGGGACCCTGGCGGTGGAGCCCGGGGATCCCCACGTGGTCCGGACCAACCTCCAGTTCCTCAGGGCCCTCGGAACGAAGGCCCCCGACGCCCCCACCGCTCCCGACGGACGTTGGCTCCTGTCCCGGGCCGACGCCGTGCGGCCCGCGGGCCTCGAGGTGCCCTACGCCGTGATCCTGCCGGGAACCGGCCGGGCCTTCAAGATCATTCCCGCGGAGATCCTTGGCGGGGTGGCCCGCGGCCTGGCCGGGCACGTGGGGCGGGTGGTGGTGGCGTGGGGCCCCGGCGAGGAGGCCCGGGCCCGGGAGGTTGCCGGGGAAGGGGGGCCGGCGGTCGAGGTTGCGCCCCCCACCTCCCTGCTGGAGCTGACCGCCCTGCTGGGGGAGGCCCGGATCGTGGTGGGGGGAGATACCGGCCCCGTCCACCTCTCGGCGAGCCTCGGGATCCCCACGGTGGCGGTCCACATGGCCACCAGCGCGGCCCGGAACCGTCCCCTCGGCTCCCGGGTGGCCGTGGTGGACACCACCCGGGGGGTCGCCTCGGCACGGACCGGCCGGGCCAGGGTCAGGCCGGGCCCGCCCCCCGATGCCGGGAGGATCCTCGAGGCGGCCCACGGCCTCCTTGTCACCGGGAGCTGACACGTCCCCCGTCATCCCCCTCGCTGGTTTCTGCTACGATTGTTCCGGCCTTCGGGATGTCTACCAACGGAGCAGCGGAGCGAACGTCCCGGGGTGCGTGCGGGCCGGAGCTGGACCCGCCCCGCGGGTGGGTCCCGGACTCGATGCTACAATCGAAACCGCGATGCCGGAAGAAGAAACGGATGGGTAGACGATGGCGTTGAAGATCGGGGAGCTCCTGCTCAAGGCGAAGCTGATCACCGAGGAGCAACTGCAGAAGGCGCTGGACGAGCAGAGCCAGGTGGGTGGACGCCTGGGAGAACATCTCCTCCGGCTGGGGTACGTCACCGAGGAGGACATCCTGGACTGTCTCTCCCAGCAGTGTGGCGTACCCTCCATCAACCTGCGGCACTTCGACATCGACGAGTCCATCATCCGGCTGATCCCTCCGGACGTGGCCCGGAAGTACCAGTTCATCCCGGTCTCCAAGACGGGTGCCACCCTCACCGTGGCCATGAGCGATCCCACCAACGTCTTTGCCATGGACGACATCACCTTCATCACGGGTTACCGCGTGGAGCCCGTGGTGGCCTCCGAGGAGGCTCTCAGGGAGGCCATCGACCGCTACTACGGCACCACCCACGCCATCGAGCTCAAGAAGGTGATGGACGATCTCTCCACCGTCGAGGAGACCGCCTCGCTGGAGGTCCTGGAGGAGGAGGAGGATCTGGATGTTGCCGACCTGGAGGCGGGGGCCGAGGAGGCCCCGGTGGTCCGGCTGGTGAACCTGATCCTCTCCGACGCCATCAAGCGAGGCGCCTCCGACATCCACATCGAGCCCTACGAGCGCTCCTACCGGGTCCGCTTCAGGATCGACGGCGTCCTCTACGAGGCCATGAACCCTCCGCTCAAGCTCAAGGAGGCCATCACCTCTCGCGTCAAGATCCTTGCCAAGCTGGACATCGCGGAGAAGCGCCTCCCCCAGGACGGTCGCATCAAGCTCAAGATGAAGATGGCCGGAAAGCTCAAGGAGCTCGACTTTCGCGTCTCCACCATTCCCACACTTCACGGCGAGAAGGTCGTCCTCCGGCTCCTCGACAAGGAGAACCTCCAGCTCGACATGACCCGCCTCGGCTTCGAGAAGTCCAGTCTCAAGAGGTTCGAGGAGGCCATCTTTCAGCCCTACGGCATGGTTCTCGTCACCGGTCCCACCGGGTCCGGAAAGACCAACACCCTCTACTCCGCGCTGTCCCGCCTCAACACCTCCGAGCGCAACATCATGACCGCCGAGGACCCCGTGGAGTTCCAGCTGGCCGGCATCAACCAGGTCCAGATGAAGGAGTCCATCGGCCTGAACTTCGCCGCCGCGCTCCGGTCCTTCCTCCGGCAGGACCCCAACATTGTCCTCGTGGGTGAGGTCCGGGACTTCGAGACCGCCGAGATCGCCATCAAGGCAGCGCTCACCGGCCACCTGGTGCTCTCCACCCTCCACACCAACGACGCTCCCTCCACCATCAACCGTCTCATGAACATGGGCATCGAGCCCTTCCTGGTGGCCACCTCCGTGAACCTCATCTGCGCCCAGCGGCTGGTCCGGAGGATCTGCTCCAAGTGCAAGGAGGCGGAGGACGTGCCGGTGCAGGCGTTGCTCAACGTGGGCTTCTCCGAGGCCGAGGCCCCCAACATCGAGCTCCACCGGGGCCGGGGCTGCGACGTGTGCAACAACACGGGTTACAAGGGGCGTGTTGGCCTGTTCGAGGTGATGGACGTCACCGATGACATCCGCGAGCTCATCCTCTCCGGCGCCACTGCGGTAGAGTTACGGAGAAAGGCCATCGAGGAGGGCATGGTGACTCTGCGCGAATCGGGTCTCCAGAAGATCCGCGAGGGCCTCACCACCATCGAAGAGGTGGTCCGTGAGACGATCTTGTGAGATGTGAGACGAGGGAGGTGGCATGTCGGCCAGCTTGCATCACCTGCTGAAGACCATGGTGGAGCGCGGGGGCACCGACCTTCACGTCACCACGAACTCACCTCCAGTCATCCGCGTGGACGGCATCCTCATCCCGCTGGAGGGCAAGCCGCTCACAGCCGTGGAGACAAAGAAGCTGGCCTACTCGATCCTCACCGATGCCCAGAAGCACCGCTTCGAGGAGACGCTGGAGCTGGACCTCTCCTTCGGCATCAAGGGTCTGGCCCGCTTCCGGGCGAACATCTTCATGCAGCGGGGCGCCGTGGCCGGCGCGTTCCGGCGGATCCCCTACGAGATCCTCGGGTTCCGGGAGCTGGGTCTGCCCCCCGTGGTGGAGTCGCTCTGCGACAAGCCCCGGGGCCTCGTCCTGGTGACGGGTCCCACTGGATCGGGCAAGTCCACCACGCTCGCCGCCATGATCGACAAGATCAACCGGGAGCGCCCGGTCCACATCCTGACCATCGAGGATCCCGTGGAGTACCTCCACTCCCACAAGAAGGCGCTGATCAACCAGCGGGAGCTCAACGCGGACACCCACTCCTTCCCCAATGCCCTGAGGTCCGTGCTCCGTGAAGACCCCGACGTTGTCCTGGTGGGCGAGATGCGGGACCTGGAGACCATCGAGTCGGCGCTGCGCATCGCCGAGACCGGTCACCTCACCTTCGCCACCCTCCACACCAACTCCGCACCCCAGACGATCAACCGGATCGTGGACGTCTTTCCCGAGCACCAGCAGGCCCAGATCAGGGCCCAGCTCAGCTTCGTGCTGGAGGGTATCATCTGTCAGGCCCTGCTGCCGCGGGCCTCGGGCAAGGGCCGGGCTCTGGCCACGGAGATCCTGATCCCCAACTCGGGCATCCGGAACCTCATCCGTGAGGACAAGATCCACCAGATCTACTCCATGATGCAGGCCGGCCAGCTCAAGCACGGCATGCAGACCTTCAACCAGTCCCTGGCCACGCTCTACCACCGGAGGATGATCTCGCTCCAGGTCGCCATGGGGTACACCTCCCACCCGGACGAGCTCCAGGACATGATCAACCGGGGTATCGGAGCCCCAGCGGCCTCGCCGGCCGAAGCCAGCCGCCAAAGGAGGTCCTGATCCATGCCCAGTTACGAATGGAAAGGACGCGACCGCAACGGCAACGCCCAGTCGGGGGTCCTGCTCGCCGACAGCAAGGACGCCGTGATCGCCGCCCTCCGCCGCCAGCAGATCGTGGTCACCACGGTCAAGGAGAAGGGCAAGGAGATCGCGCTGCCCCGGCTCGGAGGAGGGATCAGCAGCAAGGACATCGCGGTCTTCACCCGCCAGTTCTCGGTGATGATCGATGCGGGCCTCCCCCTGGTGCAGTGCCTGGACATCCTGGGTCAGCAACAGGAGAACAAGGCCTTCCAGAAGGTCATCCTCCAGGTCCGTCAGGACGTGGAGGCGGGCTCCTCCCTGGCGGAGGCCATGCGGAAGCACCCCCAGGCCTTCGACGATCTCTACGTGAACATGGTGGCGGCGGGCGAGGCCGGCGGCATCCTGGACACCATCCTCCAGCGCCTGGCCCTCTACATCGAGAAGGCGGTGAAGCTCAAGACCCAGGTGCGCTCCGCCATGATCTACCCCATCTCGGTGATCACCATCGCCATCCTCGTGGTCTACGTGATCCTGTGGAAGGTCATCCCCGTGTTCGCCTCCCTCTTCCAGGGCCTCGGCGCGGACCTGCCCTTCCTGACACTGGCCGTGGTGGCCATGTCGAACTTCATCGGACGGTTCTGGTGGCTGATCATCATCGTGGTGGTGGCCGCAATCTTCGCCCTCCGCCAGTACTACCAGACCGAGGCCGGACGGAAGACCATCGACGGTCTCCTCCTCAAGGCTCCGGTGCTGGGCATCATCCTCCGGAAGATCGCGGTGGCCCGGTTCTGCAGGACGCTGGGAACCCTGCTCAGCTCCGGCGTGGCCATCCTGGAATCGCTGGACATCACGGCACGGACGGCGGGCAACGCCATCATCGAGGAGGCGATCTTGTCCGTCCGGAAGGCGGTGGAAGAGGGCAAGACCATCGCCGAGCCGCTCGCCCGGACGGAGCAGTTCCCGCCCATGGTGTGCCAGATGATCAGCGTGGGTGAGCAGACCGGCGCCATGGACACCATGCTGTCGAAGATCGCCGACTTCTACGAGGACGAGGTGGATGCCGCCGTGGACGGCATGATGAAGCTCATCGAGCCCCTGATGATCTTCTTCCTGGGCATCGTGATCGGCACCATCGTCGTGGCCATGTACCTGCCCATGTTCACCCTCATCAGCAAGATCGGGTGATGTCCCGGGGCGGCCCGGCGCCAGTGACCCCATCGGGCGGGACCTCGGTCCCGCCCGATGCTTCCTCCCGTGACCGGACCCTGCTCTGGCTGGTGGGCATCCGCATCGTCGCCATCTCCACCCTCTTCCTGGGTTCGCTCATCATCCAGGCCACCACCCGCACCATCCTCCCCCTGGGGAGCTTCTACGTCCTGGTTCTCGTCACCTACGGGCTGTCGCTCCTCTACCTCCTGATCCACGCCAGGAACATCTCGCCGACCATCCAGTCCATCGTCCAGCTCCTGGGCGACCTCGGGATCGTCAGCGGGTTCGTCTACGTGACAGGGGGGGTCTACTCGCCCTTCTCCTTCCTCTACCTGGCGGTGATCGTCGGCGCGGCGGTCCTCCTGCGCGGTGGCGGACTCATCTTCGCGGGGCTGTCCGCCGTCGCCTACGGGGTCCTGGTGGACCTCATGGTGTACGGCGTGATCCCGCTGCCGCCGAACCTCGCCGGAGAGCGGGTCGTCCTGCCATCGTCCCGTGTCCTCTACCAGCTGCTCATCCACGTGGTCGGGTTCGCGCTGGTGGCGCTTCTGGTGTCCTACCTCACCGAGTCCCTCCGCAAGGCCCGCCGGAGCCTCGAGGAGGAGCGGGAGCGGGCGCGGCAGCTCGCGGCCCTCACCAACCACGTGGTCCGCTCCGTCACGGCCGGCATCCTCGCCACGGACATGGAGGGGCGGGTCCTCCACCTCAACCCTGCCGGAGCCGCCATCCTCCACATCGAGGACCCCGACGCCCTCGCGGGGAAGCCCGTCGCCGACGTGATGCCGCTGGAGGGCCTGCGGTGGGGCCTCCTGCTGGCCCGGGCCCGCCGGGGACAGCGGGTCCGCGCCGAGGGGCGGCTCGGCGACACCGAGGTGCGCCTCGGCCTCACGGTGGGCCGGCTCTCCGACGAGACCGGGACCCACGTGGGGTTCGTGGTCAACTTCCAGGACCTCACCGAGGTGGAACGGGAGCTGGAGCGGCAGCGCCTCCAGGAGCGCATGTCGGCCGTGGGCGAGCTGGCGGCCCGGGTGGCCCACGAGATCAAGAACCCTCTGGCCTCCATCTCGGGATCCGCCCAGGTGCTCGCCCGCCACGAGCACTCCGATCCCACCGCCGACCGGCTCCTCGGCATCGTGGTGGACGAGTCTCGGAGGCTCTCCAGGATCCTGGACGGCTTCCTCGCCTACACCCGGCCGCGGGACACCACGCGGACCACGTGTGACCTCGTGGCCATCATCGATGCCGCGGTGGAGCTGCTCCTCCAGTCGGAGATTGCCTCCACCGGATGCTCCATCCAGCTCGAGCTCCCCGAGACCCTCCACGTCCTCGGCGACGAGGACCAGCTCCGGCAGATGGCCTGGAACCTCACCCTGAACGCCCTCCAGGCCATGCCCGAGGGGGGGGATCTCGTGATCTCCGGTACCGTGGAGAACGGCGAGGCGGTCATCCGCTGGACCGACACGGGGTGTGGCATGGACGAGGAGATCCGCAAGAGGGCCTTCGATCCGTTCGTGACGACCCGCGCCGGCGGGACCGGCCTCGGGCTCGCCATCGTGTACACCGTGGTTGACGAGCACGGCGGTTCGGTGGACATTGAGAGTGCGCCGGAGCGGGGCACCACCGTCACGGTCCGGCTCCCGCTCAGCGGAGACAACGGATGAAGACCAGACGCATCCTGGTGGTCGACGACGAACGCTCCATCCGGGAGCTCCTCAGGATCCTCCTGGAGCAGGAGGGCTACGAGGTGGAAGACGCCGAATCCGTCGCCCAGGCGGTGGAGCGGCTGGAGGCCTCCTCCTTCGACATGGTGATCTGCGACCTGAAGCTTCCGGACGGGGTCGGCCTCGACGTCATGAAGACCGCGAGGGGGGCCGGCATCGCCACGCCCTTCGTGATCATCACCGCCCACACGACCCCCCAGCATGCCCTTGACGCACTCCGCGCCGGCGCCGTGGAGTACCTCTCCAAGCCATTCGACGTGGAGGACCTCAGGCACATCGTCACCAAGTACATCGGGCCGCGGGACCCGGCCGAGCCGGCCGCGGAGGTCCCCGAGCTCATCGGCTCCTCGAAGCCCATGCGCAAGATCCTCGCCCAGGTCCCCCGGCTCGCCTCGACACCCGCCACCGTGCTGATCACCGGCGAGAGCGGAACCGGCAAGGAGCTCCTGGCCCGGGCCCTTCACAACCGGTCGCCCAGGGCCGGCGGCCCCTTTCTCACCATCAACTGCGGCGCGCTGCCCGAGGGCCTCCTGGAATCCGAGCTCTTCGGGCACGTCCGCGGGGCGTTCACCGGCGCGGTCCGCGACCACCCCGGCCTCTTCGCCCAGGCCACCGGGGGGACCCTCTTCCTCGACGAGGTGGGGGAGCTCTCCCCGGCCATCCAGGTCAAGCTCCTCCGCGTCCTCCAGGAGCGCATGGTCCGGCAGGTCGGCGGAACCCAGGAAATCGCCGTGGACGTTCGCATCATCGCCGCCACGAACCGCGATCTGGCCGAGGAGATGGAGCAGGGACGCTTCCGGAAGGACCTCTACTACAGGCTCAACGTCCTTCACGTCCACCTTCCCCCGCTCCGGGCGCGGAAGGACGACATTCCCGAGCTGGCCCGGCACTTCGCCGACAGGATCTGCGCACAGCTTGGCATTCCTCAGAAACGCCTGACACCGGATGCCATCCGGGTCCTCCAGGCCCACTCGTGGCCCGGAAATGTACGGGAGCTCGAGAACATCCTGGAGCGCACCATCGCACTGGAGAGCAGCGAGATCATCACGTCGGGAAGCCTGCCCGAGGCTCTTCGCGGGCTCTCCACGCGATCGGAGCCGGCCCAGGTTCCGCTCCCGGAGGAGGGTCTCGACATCGAGGAGTACATGGAGGAGCTACGGCGCTCCCTCATGCGGCAGGCCCTGGAGCGCACGGGGGGGCAGCAGAAGCGCGCCGCGGAGCTTCTGAGGATGTCCTACAGGGCGTTCCGCTATCATGCGGAGAAGCTCGGGCTCTCCCGAGAGGAGGACTCCTGAATGCGTCCAGCCAGCACCCTGCTTGCCGCCACGCTCGTGATCCTGACGGCCTGTACGACGCCTCCTGCCACCGACACCACCTCCGCGATGCAGGGAACCGGGGAGAGCTCCGCACACCACCAGCTGCTCACGCCACCCCACGCCGTCCTGCCCGACGGCACGGTCATCACCCTGGAGCTTGCCGTCACCCCGGAGGAGCATCAGCAGGGGTTGATGTTCCGCACGGGCCTGCCGGCCGACCGGGGCATGCTGTTCCTCTTCGAGGAGGAGACCATCCCCTCGTTCTGGATGAAGGACACGTGGATCCCGCTGGACATCGTGTTCCTGGGAGCCGACGGCACGGTCCACGACGTGGTGGAGAACGTGCCACCATGCACCGCCGAGCCCTGTCCCCGGTACAGCCCCACGGTGCCCGGCACTGCCGTGCTCGAGCTCAGCGCCGGCACGGCGGCGGCCCACGGCATCACCCGGGGGACCCGGATCGCCATCGAGGGTGTGTCCCGGATGCAGCAACACTGATCCTGCCGGGGGCCATCTCCCGGCCGGGCGCACCGCCCCGCCTCCACGGGAGTGGACAGTCCGGAACCCGGGGCAGTCTGGCGGGGAGGGATGGAATTCAGATCAGGATTCTTTCGGGGAAGAGCTCTTCTCCGTCTCCTTCGGCGAACTCGAACTCTTGGATGTTTCCGTGGAAGTGGATGATGTTCCGGAATCCCTGGAGGACCCCGACGAACCGCCTCGTCCGTTGCCCTTGCCGTAGTCGGTCACGTACCAGCCGCTTCCCTTGAACTGGAGAGCCGGCACTCCCAGGAGCCGGCGCAGCTTGCCACCGCACTTCGGACATTCCATCAGCGGAGCATCGTCCACCCTCTGGATCCGCTCCACATGCTCACCGCAGGACTGGCACTCGTACTCGTACAGCGGCATGATGTTCCTCCATGGTGTGCCTCGTGACATCACCCTGTCAGCGTGATGATCCTGTTCATCGTTCTCCGTCCGGCTCGCCACCCGATCGCCGCACCTGGATACGCACGCCACTTGGCTGCCGGTGTTCGACCTCCACGAGCCGGAGTGCCGCAAAGGCAAACAGGATCCGCGCATTGATCCCGGCCGAGAAGGGACCCCCCTCGCACAACTCGAACAACGTCTTCCGGCCGTCCACCATTTCCAGCAGCTCCCGCTCGCCCCTCTGGAGACGGAGGCCGGCCAGGGACTTGGGGGGCGGAAGGGGGTGGATCAGGGCGTTCCGCCCTCCCAGGCGTGCGGTCACCCGCCGGCCATCCGCGATCCGGCGGCAGCCGTCGAGCACGGCCCGAGGCGTCGGGATCGTGATCTTGAAGACCTCGTCCTCCCGGAACCGGCCCACCTGGAAGGACACCGTTCCGGAATCCCAGTTGAAGAGATCCCACAGGATCCGCTGCACCTGGCGCCGGACGGCCGGGCCCAGCTCCTCTGCGGGCAGGAAGCCAAGGTCCACGAGGATCTCGCCGTGTCTCTTTCCTTTCGACCGCTCGAGCTCGTCGCTGGAGACCTCGAGCTGAACACCGGAGATCCTGCCCTCCTCCACCAGCATGGTACCGAGGCGCTCCTCCGGATCCGTGGAGTCCGCAAAGATCACGTCTCCATCCAGGATGTAGACACGCTTCGACACCTCCTCGCGGCTCACCTCCATCACGCCCGGCACCCTGTACCGGTGGATGGTGGCCAGCATCTCGGGGAGGGAGTCCTCCTCGAGGCGGCCGCGGAAGACGAATCTGTCCTCGGTCATGCGTCGCATACCGGTGGGTCGCCCATGGCGGAAGCGCAAGGGAATCGAACCCTCCGACCGGCCCTCACCGGACCGGCCCAACGGATTTGAAGTCCGCGGGAGCCACCAGGCCCCATGCGCTTCCCCGGCCGGCATTTATACCACAGATCCCCCCTCGGAGATTGACAGCCCCCCGCCACTCTGCTACAAGAATCCCCCGCGTGGGGCCGTAGCTCAGCTGGGAGAGCGCATGAATGGCATTCATGAGGTCGTGGGTTCGATCCCCATCGGCTCCACCAACAGCCTGATGTCGTGAGCGCGCTCCACCTCGTTGGAGCGCGCTTCTTTCTTCCATCGCCAAACCGGGGATCGTGTGGCGGTACCGGTGAGTGGTCCGTAGGCCGCCCCCCACCCGAAAAGTGCCACCCATTAGAAGGCGTTCGTCAAGCGGGCACAGTTTGAGTTGAGCCGGGGCGGGGGTGCCCGGCGATGGTCTGGACAGGTTGTGGAGCGCACCGGATGGTGATTGCCCTGCGGCCGGACTC
>JAMOWA010000061.1 GCA_027061805.1 Thermoanaerobaculia bacterium
GCCGGGCTCGTGGACGATCCGGCGCGGTACCGGTGGAGCGGGCACCGGGACGTGCTCGGCCTGAGGAAGAAGCCGATCGTGGACGTGGACGAGGTGCTGCGGCTCTTCGGAGAGAGCCGGAGGGCGGCGCGGGGGGCATACACGAGGATGCTGCGCGGGGCGCGGGAGGAGGCGTGGATCGGAGAGGATCCCGGGCGGCTGCCATGGTGGCGCCTGGGGCGGCCTTCCCGCGGGGACCTGGAGGATCCGGAGGTTTCCGGGAGATCCAGGCGGAAGGAGGCGGCCGCGCGGGCCCAGAGGGAACGGCCGGTGATCGGGGCGGAGGAGTTCGTGGCGCGAGTGGCCGGAGCGATCGGGGTGGGGGTGGAGGAGCTGCAGGGTCGTGGGCGCGGCGAGCGCCTCTCGAGGGCGCGGGAGCTCGTGGCCGTGCTGGGTGTGGAGAGGTGGGGGATCCGGGTCAAGGACATGGCGCGGGTTCTTGGCAAGCACCCGGTGACCGTGACGGGCTGGGTGATGCGGGGCGTTCACCGGAGGGCGGAAGACCAGGAGATGGAGAGAGCACTCGACAGACTCGACGCGATGCTCCCGGGAGGGGACGACGCGGAACACTAGTTCCATGTACCTGGCACTATTCACCGGGCGGGACCGCGAGAGCCGTTCTCTCGTGGTCCGGAGCCAGCGAGCAAGGAGGGACTGACCGTCCGGTCGTCCCGACGCGGCGAGCGCAGCTCCGGGCCGCGAGAGGGCGGGTGTCGCGGTCCCCTCAGAAAGTAAGGAAGTGAAGAGGTGAAGACGTCCCCCACCCGCCCGGGAACAGGGGCGCAGGGATGCAGGGGCGAGGCTCGCAGGGTACGGCGCGCGGAGGGGCGAAGCCCCGGAGGGCTGCCCGTGACGGGACACCGGGCGCTCGCGCCCGGGTGGACCGGAGCGGGCAGACGAAAGGCGCGGCATCGCCGCGCCCCGCGCGCCACACGATCACCGACACGGACACCGTCACGGTCACCGTCACGGACACGGTCAAGGGTACGGGCGGGTGGGGGGATCGTCGCAGCTCACGCGGCAGAGCGGATGGGCGTCGCACCCTCCTCCACCCCCATCTGTGATAGCTTTGAAGTGAATCCGGGCCCGGAGGGGCCGCCAGGAAGCCGGGCGGAGGTGATGTCATGGCTGCTCCCGACTATCTGATCTGCCTGGAATGCGAGAGCCCCGTGTACGTCTTCGAGTGGGAGGACGGGAAGGTCAAGGAGGCGGTCTGCACCGTCTGCGGCAACGAGGATCCCACCCAGTTCGTCACGGAAAGCGAGCTGGAGGAGCTGGCCATGGACCGGCGTTACGCGGAACAGAACACCGATGCATGATGTCCGCCGCAGGACCCGCGGGCGGATCGTCCCCAGCCAAGGAGACCAGGAACCATGATCCCCATCGTCATGGCCGGAGGGTTCGGAACCCGGATCCGTCCCCTGTCCGCCAACATCCCCAAGCCCATGCTCCCCGTGGTGAACCGCCCCATCCTGGAGCACGTGCTCCACCTCCTGAGGAGCCACGGGATGGACGAGGCCGTGCTCCTGCTCTACCACCAGCCGGACACCATCATGGAGTACTTCGGGGACGGGTCCCGCTGCGGCATGCGCCTCCACTACTACACGGCGGAGACCGACTACGGGACCGCCGGCGCCGTGAAGCGCGGAGCTGCCAGGGCGGAGGCCGACACCTACATGGTCCTCTCCGGCGACGTGCTCTGCGACTTCGACCTGGGCGCGATCTCCCGCTTCCACGAGGAGAAGAACGCCGACGTGACCATCACCCTGACCCGCGTGGCCAACCCCCTCCAGTTCGGCATCGTCATCACGGGGCCCGACGGCCGCGTCACCCGCTTCCTGGAGAAGCCCACCTGGGGCGAGGTCTTCTCGGACACCATCAACACCGGGATCTACGTCCTCGACCGGAGCGTCATGGACGAGATCCCGGACGAGGGCGCCGTGGACTTCTCCAAGGACCTGTTCCCCAAGCTGCTGGGCGCGGGGAGGCCGCTCTTCGGCTCCATCCAGCAGGGCTACTGGCGCGACATCGGGGATCCCGACTCCTACATCCAGGTCCACCACGACATCTGCGAGGGGCGGGTCCGCTCCGTGGAGGTCCCCGGAACCCCCCAGAACCTCCTGGGCCGCGACGTCCGCGTGGAGGGCGAGACCTCCCTGGACAACGTGGAGCTCCGGGGGACGGTGGTCATCGGCAGGGGCACGAAGATCGCCCCCGGCGCCCGGCTGGAGAACACCGTGGTGGGTCCCGGCGTCCGGATCGCGGCGGACGCCGACCTCCGCGGTGCCGTGGTCTGGGGGGACGCCATGATCGGCGACCGGGCCCGGATCGAGTCGGCCGTGGTCTGCGAGGGGGCCGAGATCGGGCCCTCCTGCGTGCTCGAGAAGGGCTCCGTGGTGGGGGACCACTCCGCGCTGGGCCGCGAGGTCCGGGTGAAGGAGGGGGTCAAGATCTGGCCGCGCAAGGTGGTGGAGGACTTCGCCGTTGTCCACACCAACATGGTCTGGGCCGCCCGCTGGAGGACCTCCGCCTTCGAGGAGTCCTCGGTCACCGGCCTCACCAACTACGAGCTCACCCCCGAGGTGGCCGCCAAGCTGGGCGCCGCCTTCGGCGCGCTCCTGCCGGAGCACGCGGTGATCCTCACGTCACGGGACGCCCACCCGGCCTCCCGCATGCTCCGCCGCGCCTTCGTGGGCGGCCTGGGCTCGGCCGGCGTGGACATCTCCGACCTGCGCATGACCCCCATCCCCATCATGCGCTACCGCCTCCAGGAGCCGGAGGGGCCCGAGGTGGGCGGCGTGTTCTTCCAGCAGGTCCACTTCACCACCGGCATGACGGCCATCCGGTTCTACGACCCCCACGGCTTCGAGCTCTCCACCAACGCGGCCAAGAACGTGGAGCGCGTCTTCTTCCGGGAGGACTTCCGGCGGGTGGACCACGACCAGGTGGGCGTGATCCATGACGCCCCGGTGCTCACCGCCTCCTACCAGGAGACCTGCCTCCACCGTGTGGACCGGGAGGCCATCCGTGAGCGGAGGTTCCGCCTGGTGGTGGACTACACCCACGGCAGCGCGGCGGTGATCCTGCCCAACCTCCTGGCCCGGCTGGAGGTGGAGGAGGTGACGCTCAACGCCCAGGTGGAGGGGGTCTACCACGCCCTCCAGGCCTCGGACGTCCCCGTGGTCCAGGAGCACCTCAGCACCATCGTCCGGAGCCTGGACGCCGACCTGGGCGTCTGGGTGAAGCCCGGCGCGGAGCGGCTCGTCCTGGCCGACCGCAAGGGACGGATCTGGCAGGGCATGGACCTGCTCATGCTCCTGGCCTCCCTGCTCATCCGCAGCCACGACCAGGACTCCGGACGCCCCGCCGTGGCCCTGCCGCTCTACGCCCCGAGCGTGCTCATCAGCATGTTCACCTCGGCGGGGTGGGCGGTGCACCAGACCTCCTCCGACTCCCGCGAGGCCATGCGGGTGGCGGCCTCGCCGGGCGTGGTCTTCGCCTCGGGCGGCACGGGGGACGTGGCCTTCACCGACTTCCACGCGGCGCCCGACGCCATGTTCGGCGTCATCAAGCTGCTGGAGCTCCTCGCCACCTGCGATCTCCAGCTGGACGCCGTGGCGGACGAGCTCCCGGCCACGCCCTACCTGACCCGGGAGATCTCCTGCCCCGTGGAGCGCAAGGGCACCATCATGCGCCGCTTCGCCGAGATGGCCCAGGAGTACGACGCGACCTTCCAGGAGGGGATTCGCATCCAGTTCGAGCACGGCTGGGTCCTGCTCCGGGCGGACCGGTCCGCGCCGCGCCTCCACCTCATCGTGGAGGCCGACAGCCCGCAGCGGGCCACCACCTGGGTCCGCAAGTACCAGGAGATGGTCGAGTCCTGGGTCCGGGAGGAGGGATGACCCCACCCACGGGTCATCCGGACGGCCCCCGGGCCGGGGCGTGACGGGGGCCGGCATGGTCTCCGTCACCTTCCTCTGGCACCTCCACCAGCCCGCCTACCGCACGGCGGACGGGACGGCCCACGCCCCCTGGGTGGCGGTCCACGCCGGGGGCGCCTACGTGACCCTCGCCCGGTCCCTGCTGGAGTCCGGTGCCCGCGGGCACGTGGTCAACCTGGTGCCCACCCTGGTGGAGCAGATGGAGGCCTACCGGGACGACCGGGTCCGCGACCCGGTGATGGAGGCGCTCTGCCGGCCGGTGGCCGACCTGGCCGACGAGCAGCGGCTCATCCTGCTCGACTGGTGCTTCCACGTGACCCCGCGCCAGATGCAGCGCTTCCCCCGCCTCGCCGAGCTCGCCGAGCGGAGCGCCTCCGCCCCCACGGCCCAGGCCCGGACGGCGCTCTTCGGCGCGGCGGACCTGCGGGACCTCCAGGTGCTGTTCATCCTGGCCCAGGCCGGCGAGCAGGCGTGGCGGGATCCCGGGCTCGAGCCCCTGGCCTCCCGCGGAGGCCAGTACTCCAACGCCCACCACGCCGCAGCAGCGCAGTGGCTGTGCGACCAGCCCGGAAGGGTCCTCGGTCTCTGGAACGAGCTGGCGGCAGCGGACGGCCTCGAGATCTCCACGAGTCCCTTCGCCCACCCCATCATGCCGCTCCTGGTGGACACCGCCATCGTGGCGGAGAGCTGGGCACCCGACCCGCCGCCCGCTGCCCCGCCGTTCCGCCACCCCGGGGACGCCCGGCTCCAGCTGGAGCGCGGCCTGGCCTTCATGCGGGAGCGGGGCTTCGCGCCGGAGGGGTGCTGGCCCCCGGAGGGCTCCGTGTCGGAGGAGGTGGTGGGCCTCTACGGCGAGGCCGGCGTCCGGTGGCTGGTCACCGACGAGGGCATCCTGGAGCGCAGCCTCGGGCGGGAGCTCCGCGCCGGGGGACGCCTCCCCGCCGAGCTCTACGGCCCCTGGCGGCTGCCGCAGGGCGGCCCGCTCCTCTTCTTCCGGGACCGGGAGCTCTCGGACCGCATCGGCTTCGTCTACGGCCGCTGGAACGACGAGGAGGCCGCCGCCCGGAACCTCGCGGACTCGCTGGAGGCCGTGGCACGCCAGCTCCCCGATGGGACCGCCATCGTGCTGGCCCTGGACGGCGAGAACCCCTGGCTCCACTACCCGCAGGGTGGAGGCCCCTTCCTCAGGACGCTGGCCGGGCACCTGGAGGCCTCCACCGTGCTGGAGCCCGCCACGCTGGGTGAGCTCACCGGGCGGCTGGAGCCCTCCAGCCTGCCCCGGCTGCACCCCGGGTCCTGGATCGGAGGCACCTTCGCCACCTGGATCGGTCACCCCGAGAAGAGCCGCGCCTGGGAGGTCCTTGCCACCGTCCGGGACGCCCTGCCGTCCTCCGGGGAGATCTCCACACCCATGCTGCTCGCCGAGGGCTCCGACTGGTTCTGGTGGCTGGGGGACGACAACCCCTCGGCGCTGGCCCCCCTCTACGACCGGATCTTCCGGCGCCACCTGGCCGACGCCTGTCGTGCGGCGGGCATCCCCGTCCCGCCGGAGGTCTCCCAGCCCCTGAAGGTCCCCACCCGTGAGGCCCCATCCATGTCCGAGCTTCGTTTCGATCCCATAACCCGGCGCTGGGTCATCATCGCCCCGGAGCGGAAGCTCCGTCCGCACGAGCTCCTCGTGCCCCATCCCCACGAGGACGCGTCCCCGCCGGAGGCCTGCCCCTTCGAGCCCGGACGGGAGCACCTCACTCCCCCCGAGATCCTGCGGCTGCCGCCGCCGGACGGAGGCCCCGGCTGGCAGGTGAGGGTGGTCCCCAACAAGTTCCCGGCCCTCCGGGTGGAGGGCGAGGTCCACCGGGAGGGGTTCGGGCTCCACGACCGGGTGTCCGGCGTGGGGGCCCACGAGGTCATCATCGAGTCGCCCGACCACACGCGGGAGCTCGCGGACCTGAGCCTGGACGAGCTGACGCTGGTCTTCATCGCCTGGCGGGAACGCATCGCCGACCTGCGTCGGGACCTGCGCCTCCGGTACGTGCTGGTCTTCAAGAACAAGGGTTCCGGGGCCGGCGCCTCACTCACCCACCCCCACTCCCAGCTCATCGCCACCCCCATCATCCCCCGCGTGGTGGTCCAGGAGCTGGCCTCGGCCAGGGACCACTTCCGCTCCAAGGAACGCTGCATCTTCTGCGACCTGATCCGCCAGGAGCAGCGCCTCGGCGAGCGGGTGGCCCTCCAGACCGAGCACCACATCGCCCTGGAGCCCTTCGCCTCGGCCTTCCCCTTCGAGACCTGGATCCTGCCCCGCGAGCACCACCACGACCTGGCAACCACCGGGGACGACCAGCTCCGGGCCCTGGCCGTCATCGTCCGCGACCTTCTCCGCAGGCTCCGCGCACTGCTGGGCGATCCGCCCTACAACATGATCGTGCACACCGCACCGAGCCCCCATCCTCGGCCCGGACGGCCGGACTACTGGTCCACCATCGAGCACGACTACCACTGGCACATCGAGCTGACACCCCGGATCACGCGCCTCGCGGGGTTCGAGTGGGGCTCCGGCTACACCATCAATCCGACACCCCCCGAGGAGGCGGCCCGCTTCCTCAGGGAGACCGATCCCGACGGAGGCCCCCATGGCCCAGCCTGACACCATCACCTCCCGGCTCAGGAGCCGGGATCCACGGACCAGAGACGCCGCGCGTGCCGAGGTGGCCCGGGTGCTCCTCGAGTGCGGCGGCGACGTGGCCGAGGCCGCCCGCCTGCTGGGGCTCTCGCCGGCCACCGTGCGACGCTGGGGCCGCAGCGCGCCGGCCTCCGCCCTCCCGAGGCGGGACCGCACCCCGCTCTCCCCCGGTCTGGCGCCCTGGCGCGATGCCACCTCCACGCTCCTGGCAGGGGACGCCCCCGGGGGGCTGCCGCCCGGAGCCGGGGAGGCGGACGATGGCGACGACGCGGGAGAGGTCCCCCCGGACGCCCGGGCCGCCCACAGGCCCTCCATCGAGATCGAGGAGGAGCTCGTACCCGACCCGGTCACCTTCACGCCGAAGCCCCGCGAGCTCGGCTTCATCCTCCACTCCCACCTGCCGTGGGTGCTGGGCCACGGCACCTGGCCCCACGGCGAGGACTGGCTGGCCGAGGCCGTGGTCCACTGCTACCTCCCCCTCATCAGGGTGTTCCGCACCCTCCGGGACGAGGGCCTCCGGAACCTGCTCACCTTCTCCGTGACCCCGGTCCTGGCCTCCCAGCTGGCCGACCCCCGGACCCGCGAGCTGGTGGACCGCTACCTGGCCCAGCGGATCGCCGCCGCCCGGGAGGCCATCACCGACCAGCCGCTGGCCGCCTGGTGGACCGCCTCCTTCGACGAGCTCCGCTCCCTGTGGCTGGAGATCGACCGGGACGTGGTGGGCACGCTCGGCACCCTGGCCCGCGAGGGCGTCATCGAGCTGGCCACCTGCGCGGCCACCCACGCCTACCTGCCCCTGACCCACACCGAGGAGATGATCCGGCTGCAGCTCCGCACCGCCGTGGACCTCCACGAGCGCCTCTTCGGCTCGCCCCCCAGGGGCGCCTGGCTGCCCGAGTGCGCCTACCGCCCCGGCGGTCCCTGGCGCCACCCCGTGACGGGGTCCCGCCAGACCTTCCGGCCCGGCCTGGAGCACTACCTCCAGGAGCACGGCATCGCCTGGACCGTGGTGGACACCCACCTGGTCCTGGGGGGATCACCGCAGGTCTCCTCGGGCGGCGACACGGCCCGGGCCGACCTGGCGGTGGTGGAGGGCTCGGTGGCCGAGCCCGTCTGGATCGGCGCGAGCTCCGTGGCCGCATTCGTCCGGGAACCCCGCTCCGCCCTCCAGGTGTGGTCCCGCGACCACGGCTACCCGGGGGACTCGCGCTACCTGGATTTCCACAAGCGCCACTGGCCGTCGGGTCTCCGTCTCTGGAGCGTCACCCATCCCCGGGCCGACCTGGCCCACAAGGAGCCCTACGACCCTCGGGCGGCGGAGGAGGCCGTGCGGGCCCACGCCGATCACTTCGTCAGCCTGGTGGCCCACCTGGCCGGCCTGGACCACGGCGTGGCCGTCTGCCCCTTCGACACCGAGCTGTTCGGCCACTGGTGGTTCGAGGGCCCCCAGTGGCTCGAGCACGTGCTCCGGCTGGCCGCGGCCCACCCCCTGCTCAGCCCCACAAGTGCCGGCCGGCGCCTCCGCCGCCGGCCACCCCGGGTGCGGCTCGCGCTCCCCGAGGGCTCCTGGGGCGAGGGCGGCGACCACCGGGTCTGGGTCAACCCCGGGACCGAGTGGATGTGGCACCAGCTGGGCTCCTCGGAGTTCGCCGTGCAGGAGGCCTGCCGGCGTCCGGCCACCATCGTCCTCAAGCGGGCCATCCTCAACCAGCTCATGATCCTGGCCGCCTCGGACTGGCCCTTCCTGGTCACCACCCGGGCCGCCCGGGACTACGCCGAGAAGCGCTTCACCGTGCACCGGGACCGCCTCCAGCGGCTGCTCGCGGCCCCCATCCGGACCCGGAGGCTCCCGCCCTGGGCCGAGGCCGACATGGTCTTCCCCGACCTCAACCCACACTGGTGGAGCGGCGACTGACCCCATGAGGATCGCCCACGTCACCCCCGAGGCGGTACCGGTGGCCAAGACCGGCGGGCTCGCCGACGTGGCGGGGGCCCTCCCCGCGGCCCAGGCGGCCGCCGGGCACGAGGTCCTGGTGGTGATGCCCCTGTACCGGCCGGGTCCCCATGCACCGGAGGGCGCCCGGCCCGAGGGGCTCACCGTCCACGCGGGAGACTTCCGCCTGGAGGTGTGGCGGATGGAGGTGGGCGACGTCACCTACCTGCTGCTGGACGCCCCCAGGCTCTTCGCACGCCCCGGCCTGTACGGGACGCCGGACGGGGACTTCCCCGACAACCCCATCCGCTTCGCGGCCTTCGCCCGGGGCGCCGTGCTCGCGGTGGAGCAGGCCGGCGGCGGCGCCGACGTGCTCCACTGCCACGACTGGCAGGCCGCCCTCGTGCCGCAGCTCCTGGGACGGGACCCGCAGCTGGGGGGGCTCGGGGTGGGCACACCCACCGTGCTCACCCTCCACAACCTGGCCTACCAGGGCTCCTTCGCCCCCTGGGTGCTCCAGGCGGCCGACCTCCCCGGGGAGCTCTACACCCCCGAGGGCTTCGAGTTCTACGGCAAGGTGAACTACCTCAAGGGTGGCATCCTCGCGGCGGACGCCCTCACCACCGTCTCCCCCACCTACGCCGGGGAGATCCTCACACCCCGCTTCGGGTGCGGTCTCGAGCAGGTGCTGGCCTCGCGGAGGCACCGCCTCACGGGGATCCTCAACGGCCTGGACACCACGGTCTGGAACCCGGCCACCGACCCCCACCTGGAGCGGACCTACGACGCCGCCACGGCCACGGAGGGCAAGGCCGCCTGCCGCAGCGCCCTCCTCCGGGAGCTCGGCCTGGCCGGCGACGACCCCCCGGTGGCGGGGGTGGTCTCCCGCCTGGTGGACCAGAAGGGCGCCGACCTCCTGGCCGCCGCCGCGGAGGGAATCCTCGGGCTGGGCTTCCGACTCGTGATGCTGGGCAGCGGCGAGCCCCGCCACGAGCGCGCCCTGGCAGAGGTTGCCGCACGGTACCCCGGCCGCATGGTCCTGCGCACGGAGTTCAACGACCCCCTGGCCCACCGCATCTACGCGGGGGCCGACCTCTTCCTCATGCCCTCGCGCTTCGAGCCCTGCGGGCTGGGCCAGCTCATCGCCCTGCGCTACGGCACCCTCCCCGTGGTCAACCCGGTGGGGGGCCTGGCCGACACGGTGCGCGACCTGGACGTGGACCCCCGCGCGGGCAACGGCTTCCACATGGCCGCGCCCACCGCCGAGGGCCTCGTGCGGGCCATGGAGCGCGCCCTCGCGCTGCTCCGGGACGCCGCCGCCCTCGCGGCCGTCCGCCGCCGGGCCATGGCCGAGGACCACGGCTGGGCCGGACCCGCCCGGGAGTACGAGGAGGTCTACCGGGAGGCGGGGGTGGGGTGAGGGGCATGGGTGGCGTTTTGGCTCTTCGGCGGCCCGACCGCCCTCTCCCTCGGCGAAGCCGAGGCAGCCATGCGCCAGCGGGCGGAACTCCTCGGGCTACCCTGGCCGGCCAGGTTCGTCGGGCGGAATCGGGTGAAGCAGGCCGTGAAGGAAACGGTGGGAAAGGCCGGATCTGGCCGGCTGATCCTTCACGGTGCGCCGGGCATGGGAACGACCCGCGCGCTGCTTGAAGCGCTCCGCCCCTTCGAGGGCCAGGTGATCTGGTTCGATGGCGTGCTGCCCTCGGACAGCGATCTTCGCCGGCTCACGGAATCCTCGCGGGCCATCGTCGCCATCGATCAGCCCCCGGAGCTCGAGGGCCTCGATCGCCTGATGACGGGTCCCCTGAAGCTCCCCGTGGTCGCCGCCGTTTCCGGGGCGGCTCTCCCTCCCGGGCTTCGGGGAATGGCTCTCGAGCTCCCGCCCCTGACCCACGACGAGATGGAGCCTCTTCTCCGCTCGCTCGTGGATTTTCCAGCGGAGAACGAGATCCACCTCGATTTCCTCCAGGAAACCTGGGTCGAGCGCCATGCCGAGGGCCGGCCCGGCCTTGCGGTCGCCCTGGCGGCCGAAGCCCTCGCCGGAGCCGAACGGGACGATAACGAGCCGCTCAGGTCCTGGATCGATCGCCTGCTTCAGGGCCTTGAAAGCGAGGAACTCCAGGTTCTCAGGTTACTGGCCGCGCTCGGGCCGATCGGGGCACGGGACGAGAGGGCCGGGGAACTGCATCGTCTCATGGACACATTCGGGAAGGCCGGGGAGGGACTGGAACGGGCGCTCGAGAACCTCGAACGCCGGGGACTCGTGGTCTTCCACGGGCGCATCGCCGAGGTGGCGCCGGCTGCTCTGGCCAAGACCCTCGCTGCGGAGTGGCTCGGGGAACGAGAACGCGACGCCGTGCGCCTGGTCCTGGAACTCGAGGACGGGATGCAGCGGTTCCTGAGGCTGCTGGCTCGTGGCAAGGGTTCGCCCGCGGCCACGAGGCTTGCCCGCGAACTCCTCGACACGCGGTTTCCTTCGCTCACCGAAGTGATCGACGCGGCCGTGGAGTACCGCCAAGTCGCCCTGGTGGTTCCGGACGAGGCAATCGACCACCTTGAGGCCCTGCTCGGAGAGGATCCGCCGCCCTCCCTGGCGGAAGAGGTTCGACGGCGCCACCGGAAGTTCCAGGGTCACTCTCCGGAAGAGCTGTTCGAGCAGTTCGGAGAAAACTTTGGGGAGATCCAGGAGACGGATCCCCTCCAGGAACTGTGCTGGCTCTCCGAGGAGGCCGTCTTCCGAGGCGTGGAGACGAGGCGCGCCGAGACGCCGGTGAAGGCCCTGCAGATTCTCGCCAACCTGGCTGCTGCCTCTGTCGAATTGGGCCGCCCCGAAAGCCAGATGCTCGGCACCTTCTCCGAGGCCATGGTGCCCCATCATCCCGAGGTCATCATCGGGTTGGAAGACAGGAAGAAGCTGCTCGATGCGCTCGTGAAGGCCGGTGGTTCCGCCCATCGCCACGTGGCGCTGGAAGCGCTGATTGCCGTCTACGAAAGCGTATCTTCCTTCACATTCCGATACCGGTCGGGCTCCTCGCCGAAGCCGCTTCGGGCCGTCCCGGTATCGGCAGATGAGGTCAGGCGGTACAACCAGGAGCTCGTTCCGACACTCGAACGAATCCTGGTCGGACACCAGGATCTTCCCGGAAAACGGCTTGAAGATCTGGTCAACGCTGCGATTCTGGCCTTCGGGCGGCTGGACGACGAGGATGGTCTGGATCGAGCCGTCGGGACCGTCGCGAAGGTCTTCCCGACGGACCCCTCCTCCATCGGCATCCGCAAGAAGGCGATTTCCGCGTTGGAGATCCTGTCCACGGAGAGTGCCGGCGAGAGGCGGGAACGCACCGAGGCCCTGAGGCGAGTGCTGTATCCCGACGAGGGTGCGTCCTTCGGGGAACGCTTGGTGTGGCTGGTCTCCGAGGCCACATGGGCCGAGCAGGATGAGGCGATGAAAGCCGGCAGCGCGATGCCCGAACACTCCTTCACCTCGCTCGAGAAACTCGCAAAGGAGGCGGCTGGCGATCCCGACCTCCTTGACAGGGATCTGGCGATCTGGGTACTGCAGGAGGCGCGATTCGGCCACCTCTTCGGCGCATCCATGGGACGTGCGGAAGCCGACAGGGGACAGGGTCCGGCCCTTGCCCGGCGCTTCCTCTTGGCGGAGCCCGCAACCAAAGGTCAGAAGATCGAAGCATCGTGGGGATGGGAAGCGTACGTGGGGGCGTGGTGCTCGGTGATCCGCGACGGTTCCCGGGTCGCGAAACTGCTCCGGGATCTCCTCGGCGCCGGCCACCTGGAGCTGGCAGCCCGGGTCACGTTCTCGGTGGATCCAGCGGCCCTCGCCTGAGGTGCTCCGGGCAATCGGGCGGATGCCTGGAGAAAACCCTCTTCGCTTCGGCGGTGGGACGGCTCTCTCCCTCGTGTATTTCGGCCACAGGATCTCGGTGGACCTCGATTTCTTCACGGGCACCCGCGACGACTACGAGGCTGGGATCCAGGTCACCATGAACGCTCTGCATGACCTCGGCTACCGGTTCGCCCCGGACTTTCGGTCGCACCACGCCTCGATGCTTGTCGAGCTGGAGGAGACGAAGCTGAAGGTCGATGTCCTGCTGGAGCCCTCGGTGGCTGGAATCTCGTGCGAGCGACAACACACACTGACATGAGGATGACCTGGATATCGGGTACACTGTCAGGTGTTCCTGACAGGGAGGTACCCGATGCGAGTACTGGCTGGAACCATCATTCCCTGGTTGATCTGGGTCGCATTTCAGGCCGCCGGGGCCATGGCCCAGACACTGTATGTCCCGGCAGCCGCCCACATCGAAGGGGTGAATCACACCAGGTGGAGGACCGATCTCCAGGTCAAGGCTCACGGCGGCGAGGCCGCGACATTCGTGGTCGAGCTACTCCAGAGAGATGCGGACAACACGGAGCCGCTCGCGATCGAGCGGAATCTTGGGCCGGGCGAGAGCCTCCGGATGACCGATATCCTGGAGACGGGCTTCGGCCTCACGGGAGCAGGCGCCCTGCGCATCAGGGCAACCAGTGGGCGGATCCTTGTCTCCAGCAGGACCTACAACGATGATCCGGATGGCAGCTATGGCCAGGCCGTTCCATCCGTGGCCGAGGATCAGGCAACCGGATCTCCGCACCACGTGGCGTTGATCCAGCTCTCCCGTTCACCAGATTTGGAAACGGGTTTCCGGACAAATATCGGCCTCGTCAATGTCAGCGGGGTACCGATCACCATCGAGATCGGCCTCTACCTGGCCGACGGCACCTTCATCGGAAGCCTCACGGCCGACTTGCTCCCCTTCGGCTTTCATCAGGTCAACGATATCTTCCACCTGGCTGGCGAGGACGCCGTGGCCGATGGCTACGCCATTGTGGGCACGGGTACCGAGGGTGGGCGTTTCATCGCCTACGCGTCGGTGGTCGACAACCGGTCGGGAGACGCGGTCTTTCTCCTGGGTCAGCCGGACGTGGTGGCTCCGGAGCCACCACCGGCTCAGGAACGGCTCGTCGTCTTCGAATCCTTTGTCCGCCCCGGCTGACCTATCTGCAGGGCCGCCGGTTCGGTGGTCGATCAGCTGGAGCAGGAGTATGCGGGAACGAACGTGGTGTTTGTGGATCATGATGTGGACGATGACATCGCCGGCCGCAGGGAGCGGTGGTGGCTGGGTTACGGCGCAGGGGGAAGTGTCTACCTGCCTCTCGTGATGGTCGACAGCGGCCACCAGGTGACCAACGGGACCGAAGACTTCCACACCGTCTACAGCTCCATGGTGGACACGGCGCGACAGCGCCCCGCAGCTGCACGGATGACGGTATCGACCGCACATGATGGAAACGTGCTGCACTTCGACGTGGAACTGACCAACACGAGCGGAACCGTCCTCTCCAGCACCAACAATGCAGCACTGACCGCTCTGGTCTTCGGAGGCCCTGGGAACGGCCCGGACGGCCGCCGTGTCGTCGCCTCGGCAAGCCTGCCGATCGAGAACCTCGCCGACGGTGATACCAGGACCTTCACACTCGAGGTGACGGCGGACGACATCTCGTGGAACGACATCCGCTGGGTCGTGATCGCGGATTTCCAGCCCGATGGTCCGGACAGTCCCTTTGACGCCCTCCAGGCCGCACATGGACCATGAGACGGGCCTCCCGGGGCATCTGATCCGGGAGGTCCACGTCACCACTGACCGGCCAGGGCTCCAGGAGGCCACCCTTCCTGGTGGCCTCGTAGACCCCGGGCCTCAGGGACTCCACGGAGACGTTGATGTGGTGCAGCGGGGCCGCGGCCAGGCCCTCCAGCACCTCTCCGGGGAGCCGCAGGGCCAGGTTGGTGGAGAAGTAACCCCTGTCCCTGTGGCGCCGGGGGATCGCTGAAAGCAGGCCGACGAAGCCCGGGTGGAGGAGCGGTTCGCAGCTGCAGGAGAGGGCGACCCCGCCAGTGGGGAAGAGCGGCAGGATCTCCACCACCTTCCGGAAGTGCTCCTCCGACATGAGGGTCCGTCCCGGCGGGCCGCTCCAGTCGTTGGAGCAGAAGGGGCAGCGCAGGTTGCAGCCGTCGGTGACGTCCACCAGGGCCACGTCGAGGCGTCCGGCGCTCCGCAGCAGCCGTCGGCGGAGGCCCTTGACGACACCGAAAAAATGGGCTTCCCCGGAGCGCGTCCTTCAGTGCCGTCTCCAGCCGGCGCCTCGGCCTCATGCCCCTTCCATCTCCAGCGACACGTCCAGCGCCGGGGCGCTGTGGGTGAGCGCCCCCACGGAGATCAGGTCCACGCCCGTCTCCGCCACGGCCCGGACGTTCTCGAGTGTGATGCCGCCCGAGGCCTCGGTGAGGGCGTGGCCCTTCGCCATGGCCACGGCCCTGGCGAGGGTGGTGAGGTCCATGTTGTCCAGGAGGACGATGTCCGCGCCGGCCTCCAGGGCCTCCGCCAGCTGCTCCAGGGTCTCCACCTCCACCTCGACCTTCACGGTGTGACCCACCGCGGACCGCGCCCGCTGCACGGCCCCCCGCACGGACCCCGCCACCGCCAGGTGGTTGTCCTTGATCAGGACCGCGTCGAAGAGGCCGAAGCGGTGGCTCCTCCCGCCGCCCGCGGCCACGGCGGCCCGCTCGAGCACCCGGAGGCCCGGGGTGGTCTTGCGGGTGTCGGTGATCGCTGCCCCGGTGCCCGCCACGGCCTCCACGAAGCGTCGGGTGAGCGTGGCGATGCCCGAGAGGCGCCCCAGCAGGTTGAGGGCGGTGCGCTCCGCCGCGAGGATGGAGCGGGCCTCGCCCTCCACGGCCAGGATGGCCTCCCCCGCCCCCACGGGCTCGCCGCAGGGGCGCAGGATCTCCACCTCCAGCCGGGGGTCCAGGGTCTCGAAGACCATGCCGGCGATGGCCGGGCCCGCCACGATGCCCCCGTTCCGGGCCACCACGGTCCCCCTCGCCAGTGTCCCGGCGGGCACCACGGACCGGCTCGTGATGTCGCCCATCTGCCCGAGGTCCTCCTCGAGCGCGCTCCTGACGATCCGCTCCACCGCCATCCTGTCCAGCCTGCGGCACGTGGTCATGGCGCCACCTCCCTGTGTTCGTCCGGTCCCGCCGTCCCCAGCCTACCCCACCGGAAGCGCTCCCCCTCCAGCAGGAGGTGATGGGGCGCCCCCACAGGACGGCCCGGCCGGTCCTGCCGGAAGTGCGCTCCCAGGCTGTGGTCCCGGGCCAGCGCGGCCCGGGCCAGCAGGAGCGACACCTCCACCCGCGCACGGGCCTCCCAGGGACCGTGGGAAAGCCCCTCCAGGATCTCTCCGAGCCCCGCCACACAGCGCTCCAGCCCCGCCCGGTCCCGGACCACGCCGGCCCCCTCCCACAGCAGCTCGCGGGCCCCCGCCACCACGGCACGGGCCTCCGGCCCCGCCGCCTCCAGCCACGGGTTCCCCCGGGGCCAGTCCACGGCACCCGCGGCCGGCACCCTTCCTCCCGACGCGGCGGCCGCGCTCTCACCGGTCCTCCGGCCGAAGACCAGGGCCTCCAGCAGGGAGTTGCTGGCCAGCCGGTTGGCCCCGTGGACGCCGGTGCAGGCCACCTCGCCCGCCGCCCAGAGGCCGGGCACCGCCGTTCGCCCCTCCAGGTCCGTGACCACCCCGCCCATGTGGTAGTGGGCCGCCGGCGTCACGGGAAGGGGCTCGCGGCGGGGGTCGAGGCCGCACCGGAGGGCCAGCTCGAGCACCGTGGGGAAGCGCTCCGCGAGGGCCCCTCCGAGGACGGTGGCGTCGAGGACCACCCGGTCTCCCGCGTGCAGCCTCCGCCAGATGGCCCGGGCCACCACATCCCGGGGGGCGAGCTCGGCCCGGGGGTGTTCCCCGACCATGAACCGCTCACCCTCCCCGTCCAGGAGGACCGCCCCCTCGCCCCGGAGGGCCTCGGTGAGCAGGGGCAGGGGATCGGCCCCCGCCGCCAGGGCCGTGGGGTGGAACTGGACCATCTCGAGGTCCGCCAGCACGGCCCCGGCCCGCGCCGCCAGCCACAGGCCCCCGGCCCCCGCCTCCGGCGGGTTGGTGGTCCTGGCGAAGAGGCGGCCCACGCCCCCGGTGGCCAGGACCACCGCGCGGGAGCGCAGCAGCACCCGGCGTCCCTCGCGATCCACCGCCGCCACGCCCTCGACGCCACCGTCCCCCGCAACGAGCCCCGTGACCAGGAGGCCGGGCAGCACGTGAACGTGCTCCGCCGCCACCACGGCCCGGGCCAGGGCCCGGACCATCTCCGCGCCGGTGGCGTCCCCCGAGGCGTGGATCACCCGGGCCGTGCCGTGGGCGCCCTCGCGGCCCCGGGCCAGGGAGCCGTCGGCGTTCCGGTCGAAGCGGGCTCCGAGCCCGAGGAGCCACCGCAGGGCCTCCGGCCCCTCTCCGGTGAGCACGCGGACCGCCGCCGGGTCGGCCAGGCCCGCCGCGGCGGCCACCGTGTCCCGGGCGTGGGCCTCCGGGGAGTCCCCGGATGCGAACGCCACCGCCACGCCCCCCTGGGCCAGACGGCTGCTGCCCCCCGGAAGGCCGGCGGTCCGGGTCACGAGCACCACGGGTGTCGGGGCCGCCGCCAGGGCCGCCACCATGCCGGCCACCCCGGAGCCCACCACCACCACGGGGGCGAGGAAGGTCTCGTGGGCGTCGCGGGTCCCCATGGCTCAGCCCCGCCGTCCACGGCCCACGGCCACCATGCGCTCCACGGCCCGGCGGGCCCGCGCCGCGACCTCCGGGTCCACCTCCACCCGGTGGCGGCCCTCACGCAGGGCGTCCCGGATCCCCTCCAGTGTGATCTCCTTCATGTACGGGCACACGGTGCAGGGCCGGACGATCTCCACGTCGCGGACCTCGGCGGCCACGTTGTCGGCCATGGAGCACTCCGTGATGAGCGCCACCCGCTCCGCCCGCCGCTCCCTGACGAAGCGGACCATGGCCGAGGTGGAGCCCACCACGTCCGCGGCCTCCAGCACCCCGGAGGGGCACTCGGGGTGGGCCAGCACCACGATCCCCGGAAACTGCGTGCGGTAGGCCGCCACGTCGGCGGCGGTGAAGCGCTCGTGGACCACGCAGCTCCCGTCCCAGGCGACGATCTCCACCTCCGTGTTGGCGGCCACCCAGCGGGCCAGCCAGCGGTCGGGGATCATGAGCACCCGCGGCACCCCCAGCGACTCCACCACCTCCACCGCGTTGGCGGAGGTGCAGCAGATGTCGGACTCGGCCTTCACCGCCGCCGAGGTGTTCACGTAGGTCACCACCGGCACGCCCGGATGCTCCCTGCGGAGCTCGCGGACCTGCTCCGCCGTGATGGACTCCGCCAGGGAGCAGCCCGCCTCCAGGCTCGGGATGAGCACCGTGCGCTCCGGGTTCATGAGAGCCGCGGTCTCCGCCATGAAGTGCACCCCGGCCATCACGATCACCGGGGCCTCCACGCGCCCCGCCTCCACGGCAAGGGCCAGGGAGTCTCCACGGATGTCCCCCACGCCGTGGAAGACCTCGGGAGTCTGGTAGTTGTGGGCCAGGACCACCGCGCCCACCTCCCGCTTGAGCCGCTGGATCTCCTCGATCAGGGGCAGGTGGAGCGCGAGCTCCACGGGGGGGATCACCTGCTCGAGCCGCCGGAGGGTCGCCTCCGGGATGGCCGGGATCACTGCCGGTTGCGTGACTGCCATGGTGCCTCCATCCGTTCAATTATGCTCGTTCTGAGTATTACTGGCTCCCAAGAATCGGCCGGTCCACCCGGCCGTCACTTATACTATACCTGAGCATTACTGTCTGTCAAGGACCGGGCCGGGCCGCCCGGCCGTCTCCCGGAAAACATGGATCGACTGTCAAGAACGGGGCGAGAAGAGGCCGTTGCGCCGTTCGCTGGCCTCGGACCGGGACCCATCGAGCGCGGGCGCACGCCCGCATTCCCCCGGGTCGCAGGAGAACGGGGATGGATGATGGTCCCTGCGGACCGAGGTCCGTGTTCCAGGACTCCTGCAACAGACTCACGTGTCACGGATGGGGCGGACGGGTGGCGTACTCCGCACGGCGGAGAGGCGGGCTATACTCCCCGGGGAGTCAGGGGAGGAGCCCATGGGGGAATCGGAGCGGCGTGAGTTCGACCTTTCGGGGAAGGTGGCGGTGGTGACGGGTGCGAGCCGTGGCATCGGCGCCACCATCGCGAGGGCCTTCTCGGCCCACGGGGCCACGGTGGTCCTGGTCTCGCGGAAGGCCGAGGCGCTCGGCGAGGTGGCGGCCGCCATCGAGGGAGCCGGGGGGCGTGCGCTCCCCGTCGCGTGCAACACGGGCAACCCGGACGAGATCGCCACGCTTTTCGAAACGGTGCGGAGCGAGCTCGGCGGAACGGACATCCTCGTGAACAACGCCGCCACCAACCCGCACTTCGGCCCGGCGGCCGAGGCGCCCTCCTGGGCGCTGGACAAGACCGTGGACGTGAACCTCAAGGGGTACTTCGTCTGCTGTCAGCACGCCGCGGCGAGCATGATGGAGCGGGGGGGCGGCAGCATCGTCAACGTCTCGTCCATCGCGGCCCTCTCGCCACCCCCGGGCCAGGTGATCTACGCCATGACCAAGGCCGCCGTGATCGCGCTGACCCGCGGCCTGGCCCGGGAGCTGGGGCCCCACGGCATCCGCGTGAACGCCATCGCCCCGGGCCTCGTGGAGACCGACTTCTCCAGGGTTCTCCTGGAGACGGAGCCCATCCGGCAGCAGATCGTGGGGCACACGCCCCTGGGGCGGTGGGGCCAGCCGGAGGAGATCGTGGGAGCCGCCCTCTACCTGGCCTCGGACCTGGCCAGCTTCACCACCGGGACGGTGCTCGTGGTGGACGGGGGACTGACCATCTGACCAACCGGGTCCCAGGGACCCCGGACGAGACGGAGACCACATGGCACAGAAGATCAGGACGGCGCTCACGGAGATGTTCGGCGTGGAACACCCCATCGTCCAGGGGGGCATGATGTGGGTCTCCACCCCGCCCCTGGTGGCGGCGGTGGCCAACGCCGGGGCGTTGGGTTTCCTCACGGCGCTCACCTTCGAGACCCCGGAGGGGCTCGCCGACGCCATCGACAAGACCCGGCGCCTGACCGACCGGCCCTTCGGCGTCAACCTCACCTTCCTGCCCACCCTGAGACCCATCGGGTACGAGGGGTTCATCGAGGTGATCGTGGACCGGAAGATCCCGGTGGTCGAGACCGCCGGCCGGAACCCGGAGCCCTACATGGACGCGATCACCGCCGGTGGGGCGAAGGTCATCCACAAGTGCACCTCCATCCGTTTCGCGAAGAAGGCCCGGGCCATCGGGTGCTCCATGGTCAGCATCGACGGCTTCGAGTGCGCCGGGCACCCCGGCGAGGACGACGTCACCTCGCTGATCCTCATCCCCCGGGCCGTGGACGAGCTGGACATCCCGGTGGTGGCCTCGGGCGGCTTCGGGGACGGTCGCGGGCTCGCGGCGGCCCTGGCCCTGGGTGCCGTGGGCATCAACATGGGCACGCGCTTCCTGGTGACGCAGGAGGCGGGGATCCACCCCAACATCAAGGAGCGCCTGGTGGCGAGCGACGAGACGCAGACCACGCTGGTCATGCGCTCGCTCCGCAACACCGAGCGCGTGCTGGCCAACTCGTGGGCCGAGCGCATCGTGGAGATGGAGCGGCAGGGGGCGGGGCTCGAGGAGCTGGCGCCCCTGCTGTCGGGCAGGAACGGCCTGAAGGCCCTCCGGGAGGGCGACCCGGAGGCGGGGCTCATCGCGGCGGGCCAGGTGATCGGGCTCGTCCACGACGTGCCGGCCATCGCGGAGCTGGTGGATCGGGTGGTCACGGAGGCCGCGGAGATCATGGGCTCGCGGCTTCCCGGCCTGCTGGTCTGAGGACGGTCCCGGGAGGATGCCCACACCCCTCGAGAGGACCGGCGAGGCGCGGCTCACCGAGCGACGGTCGAGGTTCCTCGCGCTGGCATTCCCCGCCCCGGACCTCGAGGAGGTCCGGCGGCAGGTGAAGGCCTGGAAGACGAGGCACCGCCGGTCCCGCCACACCTGCTGGGCCTGCCGTGTGCCCGACGGGTCCGGCGGCGTGGTGGAGCAGATGCGGGACGACGGCGAGGTGGGCCACCCGGGGCGTGTGCTCCTGGAGCTGCTCCGCAAGCACGACCTGACGGGCGGCGTGGTGGTGGCGCGGATCTTCGGGGGCGTGAAGCTGGGGACCGGCGGTGTCTCCAGGGCCTTCCGGGAGGCCGGAGCGGAGGCCGTGGAGAGGGCCATGGGGCGGGAGTGAACGTGGCGATGTCCGCCCCCCTTTCGTAAAACGTGAAACGTGAAACGTGAAACGAATGAGGCGCTTCCGAACCGGTCGTCACGAGACGGTGCGACGCCCGCCCACCCGTCCGTTCCCGTCCGTGTCCCTGCCCGTGACAGTATCCGCGACCGTGGCCCTGTCCTTGATCCCGTCCGTGTCCCTGATCCCGACCCTGACCGCGTTCCTGTCCGTGTCCATGTCCCTGACCGTGTCCCTGACCGTGGCAGGGTCCGTGGCCGTGCTCCCGCTTCTCGTGAAACGTGAAAGGTGAAACGAACGAGGCG
>JAMOWA010000062.1 GCA_027061805.1 Thermoanaerobaculia bacterium
GCTCTACGAGGAGTGGGGCGGCGCGCCCTCGGCGGGCGTGGTGGTGGGCCTGGGTCGGATCCACGGCCGGGAGTGCGTGATCGTCTCCAACGACGCCACGGTGAAGGCCGGCGCCTGGTTCCCCATGACCTGCAAGAAGGTTCTCAGGGCCCAGGAGATCGCCCTGGAGAACCGGCTTCCCATCGTGTATCTGGTGGACTCCGCGGGTGTCTTCCTGCCGCTGCAGGACGAGATCTTCCCCGACAGGGACCACTTCGGCCGGGCCTTCTACAACAACGCACGGCTCTCCGCCGAGGGGATCTACCAGATCGCCGCCATCATGGGCTCCTGCGTGGCGGGGGGCGCCTACCTCCCCATCATGTCGGACGAGGCCCTCATCGTGGAGGGGACGGGAACCATCTTCCTGGCCGGTGCCCACCTGGTGCGGGCAGCCATCGGCGAGCAGATCGACAACCAGGCCCTGGGCGGCGCCGAGGTGCAGGTGGACATCTCCGGGGTGGTGGACGACCGCTTCCCGGACGACGCCTCGGCCCTGGCGCACATCAGGGCCCGGATCGGCGAGCTGGCCCGGCCCCGGATGGCCCCCTTCGACCGGATCGACCCCAGGGAGCCCGGCGCCGACCCCGACGAGGTCCTGGGCATCGTGCCGGTGGACCGGACGCGCCCCTACGACACCTACCAGCTGCTCGCGCGGCTGCTGGACGGCTCGGAGTTCACCGAGTACAAGGCGACCTACGGCCGGACCCTCATCTGCGGCACCGGGAGGATCCACGGCTGGGCGGTGGGGATCGTGGCCAACCAGCGGCTCATCGTGCACCGGAAGCGGGGGCTGGAGCCCGGCGAGCGCGAGATGCAGATCGGCGGCGTGATCTACCCCGACGCCGCCGACAAGGGGGCCCGCTTCGTGGAGCTCATGAACCAGAAGGGGATCCCGCTGCTCTTCCTGCAGGACGTCACGGGCTTCATGGTGGGCTCCAAGTCCGAGCGCGAGGGGATCATCAAGGACGGTGCCAAGCTGGTGAACGTGGTGGCCAACACGGTGGTTCCGAAGATCACGGTCTTCGTGGGCAACTCGTACGGCGCCGGGAACTACGCCATGTGCGGGCGTGCCTATGGCGCTCGCTTCTACTACGCCTGGCCCTCGGCCTCCATCGCCGTCATGGGCGGCGACCAGGCCTCGCAGACCCTCCTCCAGATCCAGCTCAAGAACCGTGGCGAGGAGGTCTCCGAGGAGGAGAGGGAGCAGCTGCTGGCGGAGATCCAGGCCCGCTACCTGGCGGCCATGGACCCGAGGTACGCCGCGGCCCGCCTGTGGGTGGACGAGATCATCGACCCCCGCCGCACCCGGGAGGTGGTGGCCCGGAGCCTGGAGGCGGCGGCGCACAATCCCGAGATCCCACCGTTCCGCCAGGGCGTGCTGCAGACCTGACCCGGGTCAGCCTGGAGTCTTCCGCCACGGGGTGGAACCACGGGGAGCGGTCAGGGCCGGTCCTGCCGGGCCAGGACGGCGATCTCCTCGTCCATGCGGCCGTTCTGGTAGGTGATGGCGAAACCGCTCACCTCCTCCCGGCCGGGGAAGGTGTGGCGCACCACGCGGGCCGGGATCTCCAGGGGCCGGTCCATGGTGGGGTTCTCCAGCAGTGCCGTGACCCTCTCGCCGATGGAGGGCCGGACGGGCGAGGCCACCAGGAGGCCGGTGGCGGAGATGTTCACGATCCTCTCTGCCGGCAGCGGCGAGCCGTCGGGTGCGGTGACCCGGATCGTGGTGGCCGGGTGAGGCAGGAACCGTGCGGGTGCCGAGAGCAGCTGCTGGATGGAGTGGGACAGCTCCTTGACCTGGATCCACCTGGGCAGCACCACGTTGGCGCCCTGGCCGATGAAGCGGCGGGCGCCGCTCAGGAGCTCGGGGATGGACAGGATGATGAGACCGCAGTTGCGGCTGGGAAAGCCCGGACGGCGGAGCTCGTTGAGGAAGTGGCGGAGCAGCAGGTGAGGCAGGGGGAAGTGGCAGAGCACCAGGCGATGGGGGGTGGAGGCGAGGATCTCGAGGGCGGACTGGGCGTCGGCCGTGTGGGAGACCGCCACGTCGAGGCCCGAGATGGCCGTGGAGACCCGCGTGAGCAGGATGTTGTCCAGGGCCACCGTGAGGAGCCTCGGGCTGACCCCCTTCAGGCGGCCGCGCCGGTGTGTCCGTGCGGGTCCGGTCCTCGTCTGCATTCCCTCGATCCCCATGTCCTTCCGGGTCGGAACCCCTCCCGGGTCCGGCCGGATTCCATCATTGCAGCACGGGACCTCCATCGGATGTGATCGGGGACATGGTACTACCGTGATCATGATTACCGTCACCGTGCCACCGTGATGAGCCGATCCCGTGGCGGCCCGGACCGTGCGATGAGGGAGCCGACGACAAGGAGCCCGGGCGTCGAGCCCGGGCTCCGGGTACGTCCGCAACGGTGCCGGTCAGGCCAGCTCGGCGAGGATCTCCTTGAGGAAGCGGTAGAAGTTGGCCACCGAGGAGATCTGGACCGCCTCGTCGGGCGAGTGCGGGTTCCTGATCACGGGACCGATGGAGATGATGTCCATGTCGGGCACCTTGTCCAGGAGCAGGCCGCACTCCAGCCCGGCGTGAATGGCCTTGAGCTCCGGGGCCTTCCCGAAGAGGCGCTGATGGACCTCGGCCGCCAGGCGCACGGTGGGGGAGTCGGGGTTCGGCTTCCAGCCCGGATAGGCGTCGTGCACCTCGACACTGGCCCCCGCCAGGACGCAGATGGACCGGACCTGGCCCTGGACGCCGTAGAGGGCCGGCATCACCGAGGAGCGGTGGGAGGTGGTGAGCACGGCGCGGGTCTCCTCGGTCGTGATCACCGCCAGGTTGTTGGAGGTCTCCACCAGGCCCGGCACGTCCCGTGACATGGCCAGCACGCCGTGGGGGATGCCGTTGAGGGCGTGGAGGAGCCGGTCGCGGTTGTGGACGTTCATGGGGCGGTGGTACTCGTCCGTGTCGTCCAGCCGCTCGAGGGCCATCTCGAGGCCCGGCTCGTTGGGGAACTCCTCGGCGAAGTCGGCGCGGCAGGACTCCACGATCCCGGCCATCTCGTCGAAGGAGACCCTGGGCAGCCGGACCACGGCGAAGGACTCCCGGGGGATGGCGTTGTGCTTGGAGCCCCCCTCCAGGGAGACCAGGTCGATCTCGAGGCCGGTCTCGATGGCCTTGAGCAGGGTCCGGACCGCCAGCTTGATGGCGTTGGCGCGGTTCTCGTGGATGTCCACGCCGGAGTGGCCGCCGCGGAGGCCCCGCACCACCAGCCGGGCGGGGATGGACCCCAGCAGGGCACGCCGCCGTGAGAGCGGGAACTCGGCCGTGGAGTCGGCTCCGCCCGCGCACCCGATGTAGATGGCCCCGTCCTCCTCGGTGTCCAGGTTGATCATGATGCGGCCCTCGAGCATGGAGCCGTCGAGCCCCATGGCCCCGGTGAGCCCCGTCTCCTCGTCCAGGGTCAGGAGCAGCTCCAGGGGCCCGTGGACGGCGTCGGGATCGTCGGCGATGGCCATGCCGGCGGCGACCCCGATGCCATTGTCGGCCCCGAGGGTGGTCCCCACCGCCTTCACCCAGTCACCCTCCACGGTGACCTGGATGGGATCGTTCATGAAGTCGAACTCCACGTCGGTGTTCTTCTCGCAGACCATGTCCAGGTGACCCTGGAGGACCACCGTGGGTGCGTTCTCGTGGCCGGGTGTGGCGGGGACCTTGACCACCAGGTTCCCGACCTGGTCGCGCAGGACCTCGAACCCGCGGTCCTTCGCCCACGCCAGCACGTGCTCCACCACCTTCTCCTCGTGCTTGGAGGGGCGGGGAACCTTGCGGATTCCGTCGAAATGCTGCCAGATGTGCCTGGGCTCCAGGCCTTCCAGGGGACTGCTCATGGGGACCTCCTCGTCGCTGCGTGGTTGGTGTTCATCCCGGCGGCCCCATCGGACCGCCGGAGAAGTCTAGAGCAACGCTGTCAACAATTCCAGCGCGCTGAGCGCGCCGCCCACCAGGAGGCCGTCCACCGCCGCGGTGACGCCGAGCCCCCTTCCGTCGCGGGACAGCACCGGCATGCCCATGTGGACCGCGTGGCTGTCCGGCACCGTGTCCACGCTGAGGGCCTCGCCGGAGTGGACCAGCCGCTCGGAGTCCGCCCAGCGCTCCTCCACCTCGTCGTACTCCACCGGGTGCTCGAAGACGACCCCGAGGTGGATGACGTGACCGTGGAAGCGTCCGTCCACGGCCCGGGTGACCGCCACGGGCACGGGGTCCAGCAGGCGGACAGCCTCGGCCGCGAGGCGGTCGGGGGCGGCCGTCACCAGGTTGAACGCCAGGGCCGGTTCGCCGCCGGCGTCTCCGGGGGGCTCCCCGCGGAGCCGGGCAGCCGCCTGGCGTGCCAGGTCCTCCACGCTTGCCTTGCCCCGCGCCGAGGCCGGTTCCACCACGTGGAGGGTGGCATGCCCGATCCCGAGATCGGCCAGGGGGTCCAGGACGGCGCGGGCCGCCACGACGCCCGGATGGGGCACCCGGAGCACCGGAGGGTCGGGACGTCCGGTGAGGGGAGGGAGCACCGGGGTGCTCACGGGAAGGAGCCCCCCGCACCCGGCCATGTCCAGCACCACCGTGCCCAGTCCGGCTGCGGCCCGCGCCAGCTCGTCCAGCCTCCGGGTCTCCGTGGCTCCGGCCAGAACCACCATGTCGAAGGGTTCGAGGGTGGCGGGGTCCTCCAGCGGGGCCACCAGGCCCGGCGAGCCCCCAAGCTCGGCGATCTGCTGCTCGTCGTCATCCGCGGTGTGGAAGTACGCGAGGTCACCCGTCAGAGCGGGCGTGGCCTCCAGGAGCTTGAGGAGCTCCCGGCCCTTCAGGGTCAGCGGATCGATCAGGGCGATCCTGGGACGGTTGGGTGTCATGGTGTGCCTCCGTGGCCTGGGGACCTTCGGCCTCCACAGGTGGAACCCCGGCGCGGTGCCGGATCTTCCCGCCCAGGACCTTCACGGGGGCGGACAGCACGTAGACGGCGAGGAGTATGGAGAGAACGTGGGTGGGAGCGAAGGTCAGGAGCGAGAAGAACGCGGCGATCAGGAAGAAGCTCGTGGAGGGCCACCGTTTCCGGAGGTCCACGTTCTTGAAGGAGGGGTAGGGGAGGTTCGAGACCATCAGGAGGGCCGTGGCCAGGACGAAGACCACCACCACGGGCAGGAACGCGGTGTGGGTCACCGGCTCGGGGGAGACGAGGACCAGCAGGGCGATGGCCGAGGCGCCGCCCGGAATGGGGAGGCCCCGGAAGGTGGGGTCGTCGTGGGCCGCGGCGTTGAACCGCGCCAGGCGGATGGCCCCCGCCACGAGGAACAGGAACGCCACGGCGAAGCCCAGGCGGGGCTTCTGCCACAGGCCCCACGTGAAGGCGAGCAGGGCCGGCGCCGCACCGAAGGAGATCACGTCCGCCAGCGAGTCCAGGGCCTCGCCGAAGGGCGAGGTGGTGTTGGTCAGGCGGGCGATGCGCCCGTCCAGGACGTCGGCCACCACCGCCACGAGGATGAGGACCGCCGCCGTGCCAAGCTCGCCGCGGACGCTCTGCACCATGGAGAAGAAGCCGCAGAAGATGTTCCCCACGGTGAACAGGGAGGGGAGGAGGTAGACGCCCTTCCGGAGCCGTTCGGAGCCGCGCCCCCTCCGGTGTCCCTTCCGGGCGCTCACCCGGCCTCCGGAACGGGAAAGCGGGCGATGGGCGTCTCGCCTGCGCGGACCCGGTCGTCGGGTTTCACCAGGATCTCGGCCGACTCCGGGAGGAAGAGGTCCACCCTGGAGCCGTACCGGATGAGCCCCACGCGGTCACCGCGGGCCACCGTGTCCCCCGGTTCGTGGTCGAAGACGATTCTCCGGGCGATGAGCCCGGCGATCTGCTTGAAGGCGAGGAGTCCCCAGGGGGTCTCCCACACCGAGAGGTTCTGCTCGTTCTCCAGAGAGGCCTTCTCCTTGAAGGCCGAGATCTTCCGGCCGGGGTTGTAGACGTAGTCCGCGAGCCTCCCGGCCAGCGGGGCGCGGTTCACGTGGACGTCGAACACCGACATGAAGATGCTGACACGCCGGGGGAGCCCCCGGGCCGCCAGGTCGTCGGGGGCGTCGTCCACGGCGATGATCCTGCCGTCGGCGGGGGAGCATGCCACGTTGGGCGGGGCGTCGCAGGTCCGGGCGGGGTCGCGGAAGAAGTAGAGCCCGAAGAGGCCGAATCCCACCAGGGCCCAGCCCGGGATATCCCAGCCCAGGACGATGCACACGATCCCGAGACACATGGGGATCAGGACGAAGGGCCAGCCCTCCGGAGCGATCATGTCAGCGTTCCCGGTACGCGGCTCAGGAAGTGGATCCGCCCAGGCGGGCGATCTGGTCCTTGATCCGCAACTTGAGCTTCTTGATGCGCTTTTCCTCGAGCTCCTCCTCGGGCGTGAGCCACGGCTTGTTGGTCAGCTCCTCGAGCCGCTGCTCGTACTCCCGGTGCTGCTGGAGGAGTGCTTCGAAATTCGATTCCTGGGTTCCACCGGACTCGCGATCTGTGATCATGCACAGCCTCCCATGACTCGGTGCCATGATACCACCGGCTCCGGCGGGGAGCGAGGCGGCAGGTGCCGTCCCGGGGTCTGCCGGTGGTCTCCGGCCCGTGTCGCCGGCGGATTGACACATGGGTTAGAATGCCACCGGGTTGTGCCTGTCCGGCGGGAATGGCGGGGCGGTCCTGGAGGAATATCATGGAAGCCGTGAGCACACCGGAGGCGCCCGCTGCCGTGGGGCCCTACAGCCAGGCGGTCGTCAGCGGGGGGTTCGTCTTCACCTCCGGCCAGATCCCCCTGGACCCGGACACCGGAGAGGTGGCCGGGGGCGGGTTCGAGGGGCAGGTACGCCGGGCCCTCGCCAGCCTGGACGCCGTGCTCCGGGCCGCGGGAAGCGACAGGTCCCGGGTGGTCAAGGTGACAGTCTTCCTGACGGACATGGGACGTTTCGGCGTCTTCAACGGGCTCTACGAGGAGTTCTTCGGTTCGCACCGGCCCGCGCGATCCGTGGTCGAGGTGGGCGCCCTGCCGAGGGGCGTCGACGTGGAGCTCGAGGCCGTGGCGGAGCTGCCATGAAGGTCGATGGGCTGAAGGTGCTGATCCGGGGAGCAGGGGAGCTGGCGTCGGCCACGGCCCACGAGCTCCACCGGAACGGCTTTCGCAAGATCCTGATGCTGGAACGCCGCCACCCCAAGGCCGTCCGGCGGAACGTCTGCTTCTCCGAGGCCGTGTTCGGCGGGGTGCAGCACGTCCAGGGCGTGACGGCCCGGCTGGCCCGGGACCTCGAGCAGGTGGCCTTCATCAACAGGCTGGGTGACATCGCGGTGAGCCTCCTGCCGCTGGACGAGGCGCTCCGGACCTTCGAGCCCCAGGTGTTCATCGAGGCGGCCATGCTCCGGCACAACTGGGGCCTGACCCGGGACCTGGCACCCATCGTCATCGCCCTGGGACCCGGGTACACCGCGGGGAAGGACTGCCACGCCGTGGTGGACACCTTCCGCGGACCCCAGGTGGGAGCGGTGCTCGAGGACACCGGGGAGCACCTCATCGAGGAGCCGCCTGCGGAGATCATGGGTTTCACCCGTGAGCGGGTCATGAAGGCCCCGCGGGACGGGATCTTCTTCACGAACCGCTCCATCGGCGACGAGGTGGAGCGGGGCGAGAAGGTGGGGACGGTGGTGTCCGTGTGGGGCGTGGAGGACTACCGCAAGGGGGTGCCCGTGGATGCCTCCAGTGCGGTGACGGCCCGGATCGCCGGGGTGCTCCGTGGCCTGCTCCGGGACGGCGCACCGGTGGAGGCCGGCGACAAGATCGGCGACGTGGATCCCCGGGGGCGGACCGGTGACCTGGACCACATCTCCGACAAGGCGCGCCGGGTGGCGGAGGGGGTGCACGAGGCGCTCGTGACCCTTCTCGCGGAGGCACGGGCCGGAGAGCGCGCGGGCTGAGACGTGGGGCACCGCTGGTTCCCGCGGGCGCTCTGGCGGGTCCGCCCGCCGGTGCTGGCGCTGGGTGGTGGCGGTGCCCGTGGCTTCGCGCACCTGGGTCTCCTGGAGGTGCTGGAGCTCGAGGGGCTCGAGGTCCGGGCCATCGCCGGGACCAGCGCGGGGGCGATCATGGGGGCCATGTACCTGGCCCTGGGGTCCACGCGCGCCATGCACGAGCGGTGGCGCGAGGCCTTCGAGAAGGATCTGGTGAAATCGGTGTCGGGCATCGGCCAGCCCCGCCACGGCGAGGGCCAAGAGGAGCACCCCCTGTTGCGGGCGGCGCGCACCATCCGTGACCGGGTGGTGATCTCGCTGGCGGTGAACCGCAGCACCATCCTGGACGGCGAGGAGCTCGAGCGTGCGGTGGAGTTCCTGATCCCCGACGTGGCCATCGAGGATCTTCCCCGTCCGTTCGTGGCGGTGGCCACGGATCTCGTGACCGGGGAGGAGGTCCGCATGGACCGGGGCTCCCTCAGGCGCGCTGTCCTGGCCTCGTCCTCGATTCCCGCGCTGGTGCCGCCCGTGGAGTGGGGGGGGCGGCCGCTGGTGGACGGTGGGGTGGTGGTCGAGGTCCCGGTGGGGGCCGCCAGGGCCCTGGGGCGCCCCGTGGTGGCCGTGGACATCTCCATGGATCTGCCGCCCTACCGTCCCGACCGCCTGGTGCTGGAGACCATGTCGCGGACCCAGATGATGACGGCGACATTGCTACGCCGGTACCAGCTCCGTGGGGCCTCGCGGGTGATCCGGCCCGCCGTGGGGGGCTACTCGTGGTCCACGTGGGACCACTGGCCGGAGATCCTCGAGGCGGGACGCCGGGCGGGGCTCGATCTCGTGGGCCGCTGAGGCCGGACCTCCCGGTCAGCGGCGCTCCTGGCACCTCCTCCGCGCCTCCCGGAGCCGGGGCCTCCAGGTGGGGGAGGCCTCCAGGAGCCCGGTGACGCTGGTGGCCCGGATGCCCCGCTCGTCGAGGGCCTCGAGCATCGGGGGAAGGACCTGCCACGGGGGCTCCTCGCGATGGGTGGAGAGGTGCATGAGGACGATGCCCCCCGCCAGGTGGGGGAAGCGGAGGAGGCGCCGCATCATCCGGTTGCTGTCCTCGTAAAGTGTGCTGTGCTCGTCGTCCACCCAGTCCCGGGAGTCCAGCGATGCCCCCCGGAGGGAGCTCCACCGCACGTGGATGTACCCCAGCTCGTAGGCCCACGCGCGGAGCGTGCCGTTCTCCTCGCCGTAGGGGGCGCGCCAGTAGGGCACCATCTCCCGGCCGGTGGCCTTCCGGAACAGCTTCTCCGTGCGCAGCAGCTCCTGGCGGAACCAGGACCTGGTGACCCGGGGCAGAAGGCGGTGGCGCCGGTCCCTCGCGTAGGAGGTCAGATGCGGGTGCGAGAAGGTGTGGTTGCCCACCTCGTGCCCGTCCAGGACCGCCCGGCGCATCAGTCCGGAGTGCTTCTGGATGAACTGTCCCGTGACGAAGAGGGTC
The DNA here is from genome assembly GCA_027061805.1 of Thermoanaerobaculia bacterium. GTDB lineage: Bacteria > Acidobacteriota > Thermoanaerobaculia > Thermoanaerobaculales > Sulfomarinibacteraceae > JAMOWA01. The sequence continues at coordinate 9,541 of JAMOWA010000062.1, forward strand.
ACCTTGAGGTCGAGGTGCCGGAGCAGCTCCAGCAGCTCGGTGGTTCCGTCGGCGGTGGATCCCCCGTCGAAGGTGAGGGCGATGCGGGGTCCGGCATCGGGGACCAGGTGGAGATCGGGGAGACGGTCCTTCACGGCGATGGGCCGGGACGGGGGAGCCCGGTGCACCGGCCTCGGGGTGGGTGAGGGGGCCGGCCGCATCTCGGGAACCCGGCTGAGCCGGAGCGGCCGCACCACGATGGGGGTGGGCGAGACGACCGGGGACGGCGACGGGATCACCGGAACCGGTGTGGCGGTGGGCTCCGGCGGGGGTGTGACGGTGGGTGTCGCGGTTGCCGTCGGCGTCGGGCTGGCCGTGGGCGTGACCGTCGGGGTGGGGGAGGGGACCGGTGCTGCCGGTTCCTCCCGCCGGACGGAGCGGATGGCCGATCCGGCTCCCAGGGCGTACAGGCGAACGTCGCCGGACGTGGTGCCGGTTGGCAGGTCCCTGACGGTTGCGGTCCCCCTGCCGTCCAGGACCACCACCTCGAGGGGCGTGCCGTCCACCGTCACGAGGACGCCGGCTCCGGCCATCCCCCGGACCTCCAGGGCGATCCTCCCGTCCTTCGTGATGAGAGTGCCCTCGACCTCCGACTGTGCCAACTGGAGGGAAGGGGCCGCTGGAGGTGTCTCCGGCCGGGCCTCGGAGAGGAGACGGCCCGCCAGCACGGCCGTCACGGTCAGCAGGGCGGCCACCGCCGCGCCCACGACCCCCAGGGCCCAGGGTGGCGGGACGGGACGGCGCAGGAGGGACCACGCTGCCGTGCTCCACTCCTCGAGCAGGCCCCGGGCCAGGCAGGTCCTGGAACAGTACACCCGCCCGCGCCAGACGGAGGTGCACCTGTCGCACAGCCAGTGGCCGCACGTGCGGCACGAGACCCTGGCGACCCGGGAGGGGTGGAAGTGGCAGCGGTGCCGGCTCATTGTCCAGCCGGGGGAGCGGGGCTACAATCGGGCCGTCGACCGCGCGAGGCACCGGAACGGGAAGCCCCGGAGAACGCAGATATTCCGGGCCTCCATGGAGCGGGAGGAGAGACGAGAATGTGGAACCTGCCCAACAGCCTGACGCTGCTCCGCATCTTCCTGGTGCCGATCCTCGTGGCGGTCCTGCTGACCGAGCTTCCGGACAAGGAGTACTGGGGGCTTGGCATCTTCCTCCTGGCGGCCCTGACCGACCTGATGGACGGGATTATAGCCCGCCGCACCAACCGGATCACCGTGACGGGGACACTCCTGGATCCCATCGCCGACAAGCTCCTCATGAGCGCGGCCTTCATCTCGCTGGTGGAGCTGGGGCTGGCGCCCGCCTGGATGGTGACCATCATCGTGGGCCGTGAGTTCGCCGTCACGGCCCTGCGCATGGTGGCCATGACCCAGAACATCCCCATCGCCGCCAACAGGTGGGGCAAGGCCAAGACCACCAGCCAGGTGATCGCGGTGGCCATCCTGATCCTTGGCAAGAAGCTCGGGACGTGGATGATCGTGGGGCACGTGGCGCTCTGGGTGGCCCTGGTGCTGACCGTGATCTCCATGGTGACCTACTTCTGGCAGAACTTCGGGATCCTCAGGGAGGCCGACAGGTGAGAGGCGGCTTCCTGCCGCGGCGCCTGCCGCTGCACCTGGTCCGTGCGGGTCTCCATCACCCCAGGACCGCCGTGGTGGCCGGAGCGCTGGCCGTGGTGGTGGCGGTCCTCGTGGTCATGGGCGTGCACGTGGAGACGGACGTCCTCAAGCTGGTCCCGCAGCACGATCCCGTGATCCGCGAGTTCTCCACCACGCTCGAGCGGTTCGGCTCGGTGGACATCCTGCTGGTGGACGTCCGTCTGGAGCCCGGAGCCGACCTGGAGCCCGTCCTGGCCTTCGCCGACGAGCTCGCGGCGAGGCTGGAGCGGTGGGACTCGATCCACTGGGTGGAGTACCGGCTGGAGGACCCCTCCGCCGCGGCGGTGCCACTGCTGGATCGCGCGACGCTCTTCCTGAGCCCGCCGGAGCTCGAGGAGCTCCTGGATCACCTGGACGAGGATGGGCTGCGGGAGCAGGTCCGGAGGGTCCGGGCGCTGCTCCTGGCCCCCCAGGGCACGGTGATGAAGGAGATCCTGCGCCTGGACCCCTTCCTGCTCCTGCCGAAGATCCTGGACCGCACCAGGGTGGGAGGGATCGGGGCGCGCTTCGACCCCGAGACGGGGTACCTCATCGACCCCGGGAAGCGCCATCTGCTCATGCTGGCCAGGCCCGTCCGACCCGCGCAGGACATCGCCTTCGACCGGGTGCTGGAACGGGGCCTCCGCCGGCGCCTGGAGGAGGCGCGGACGGCCTGGCGGGAGGCCGGGTGGGAGGGCGCCCCGCCGCGGGTGGAGTTCGCCGGCGGCTACATCACCGCGCTGGACGACGGCCGGCTCATCGTGCAGGACCTGGTGGTGGGCACGGCCGGGGCCGCGGTGGGCGTGATGATCCTCTTCCTCCTGGCGTTCCGCAGGCCGGCGACCCTGGTCTACGCCGCGGGGCCCATGGTGGTCGGCCTGGCGCTGACCGTGATCTTCATCGGCGCGGCGCTCAACACCCTCAACTCGGCCACCTCCGCCTTCGCGGCCCTGCTCATCGGGCTGGGGATCGACTTCGTGATCGTGCTCTACGGTCGCTACGTGGAGGAACGGCACCGGGGAGTGGAGCACCACGGGGCCGTGGAGGCCCTGGGTCGGCACACCGGCGTGGGCGTCATGCTGGGCGCCGTGACCACGGCCGCCACCTTCTTCGCCTTCCTGATCACCGACTTCAAGGGCCTCGCCGAGCTGGGGCTGATCACGGGAGTCGGCATCCTCCTCTTCGCGGCCACGGTGTTCGTCCTCCTGCCGGCCCTGCTCACCCTGTTCCGCGGCAGGGGGCTCTCGCAGCGGCTGCACCTCCATTCCTTCGGCTCGGACCGCCTCTGCCGCGTGGCCATGTCGCGGCCCGTGGCCACCGTCCTGGTGGTACTGGGGGTGACCGTGGCGGCGGGCGCCGGCTTGCTGGAGCTCAGGTTCAACGACGACATCAAGAACATGCGGTCCCCCGACAACCGGGGCGTGATCCTCAGGAAGGAGATCATGGACGCCTTCGGCCTGAGGTTCACCCCCATGATGGTGCGGGTGGACGCCCCGGACGAGGCCGGGGCGCTCGAGGCCGCGCGGGCGGTGCTGCCCGACCTGGAGGCGCTGGTGGACGGTGAGAACCTGGCCGGGGTGGACACCATCGTCTCGCTGGTGCCTCCGCGCTCCGACCAGGAGCGGGTCCTCGAGCGGTTGCGGACCCTGGACCTGGACCCCGCAGCCTTCCGGCGGCGTTTCGAGGCCGCGTTCCGCGCGGAGGGGCTGAACCCGGCGGCCTTCGAGGAGGGGATCGATCACCTGATCGCGGCCCTCGGGGTGCGGCGGCCCCTGAGCCTGGACGACCTCTCCGGCACCGTGCTGGAGCGCGCCGTGGAGCGCTACGTGGCGCGCTTCGCGGGTGGGGTGTCCTCGGTGATCTACTGCTACCCCCCCGTCGGGAAGTGGCGGCGGGAGGCGCCCCCGGCCCTGGAGCTGGCGGTGGCGCGCCACCCCGGAGCGGTCCTCACGGGTCCCAACGTGGTCTCGGCCCGCCTGCGGACCATCGTGTGGGGCGACGCCGGGCGGGCGGCCGTCCTGGGCCTCGTCCTGGTCCTGGTCCTGTTGCGCCTGGACCTGGGCACCTGGCGCGACACGGGGCTGGCCATGGTGCCGCTGGCGGTGGGAATGCTGTGGACCCTGGGCGCCATGGGAGCGCTGGGCCTCGAGATCAACCTGATGAACATCTTCGTCATGACCATGATCATCGGGATCGGTGTGGACTACGGGGTCCACCTGCTCCACAGGTGGCGGGAGTCGGGCGGTGACCCGGACGGGGTGGCGGAGACCTCCAAGGCCATCGCCGTGGCGGCCTTCACCACGGTGGTGGGTTTCGGCTCGCTGATCCTGTCCCACTTCCCGGGCCTGCGGTCGGTGGGCGCCGCGGCCATCCTGGGGGCGCTCTCCACGGCGGTCCTGGCCATCACGCTGCTCCCGGTGCTGCTCCGGAGGGCCGCGCGGTGAGACGCTGGCTCAACCCACCGAGCGCCTTCGTGGGTTCCTTCCTGGTGATGGTGATCCTGGGCACCCTGCTGCTCCAGCTCCCGGGCGTCACCCGCCCCGGCAGGGAGCTGGCGTGGCACGAGGCGCTCTTCACCGCCACCTCGGCCGTGTGCGTCACCGGCCTGGTGGTGCGTTCGCCCGACGATTTCACCGTCATGGGGCAGACCCTCATCCTCGGGCTCTTCCAGATGGGGGGCCTGGGCGTGCTGACCTTCGGCTTCTTCCTGGTGCTCCTGCTGGGCGGGCGCATGTCGTTCTTCGGAAGGGGCCTGGTGCAGAGCACCCTGGCCCAGGGTCCCTGGGAGGACTTCTGGCCCCTGCTGCGCATGGCCACGGCGGTGACGGTCCTGGTGGAGGGGAGCGGCGCCGTGATGCTGGCTGCGGCCTGGGCGCCGGAGATGGGCTGGTGGAAGGCCTCGGGGTGGGGCATCTTCCACTCGGTGTCCGCCTTCTGCAACGCGGGCTTCGGCCTGTCCTCCACCTCGCTGGCCCAGTGGCGCGGCAACCTGATGGTGGCTGGGACCGTGACGGTGCTCATCGTGGTGGGTGGGCTCGGCTTCCTGCCGCTGACCGATTTCTACGAGCGGTGGCGCTCCCCGCACCGCCGACCGCTCACCCTCCACACCCGCCTCGTGCTGGTCACCACGGGGGTGCTGATCCTCCTGGGGCTCGCCGGCGTGTACGCCTTCGAATGGAACGTGGCCCTGAAGGGCCTCCACGGGACCGAGCGGGCGGCGGCGGTGGTGTTCCAGGCGATCACGCCGCGCACCGCCGGCTTCAGCACGCTGGACTACGGGACCTTCTCCGCTGCGGGCCTGCTGTTCACCATCATGCTGATGTTCGTGGGCGCCTCACCGGGATCCACCGGGGGCGGTGTGAAGACCACCACGCTGGGGGTCCTGGCCGCGGCGGCCTTCTCCCGGGCCCGCGGCCACCGCCGGGTGAACCTGTGGGGGAGGACGCTCCCCGAGAGCCAGCTGGCCTCCGCGGTGACGCTCATGGCCCTGGGGATCAGCCTCGTGCTGGTGGCCACGCTGCTGGTGCTCCACATGGAGGCCGAGCTGGGAGGGACCCTCGGCGGGGACGCGGCGTTCCTCGACGTGCTCTTCGAGGTGGTCTCGGCCTTCGGGACGGTGGGCCTGTCCACGGGAATCACCAGCACCCTCCTGGTGCCCAGCCGGCTCGTCCTGGTGGTGCTCATGTTCCTGGGCAGGGTGGGACCGCTGACCCTCGGGCTCGCCCTCTCCTGGCGGGGCCCGAAGGCGGACTGGCAGTACCCCGAGGAATCGGTCATGATCGGGTAACCGCGGGAGGGAAGAACCATGGTCAACGAGCTCGGAAAAGAGAGACTGGCGTGGACATGTCCCCCGGAGTGGATCCCGTGGGAGAGCTCCGCGGAGGTGGAGCCTGCCTCGGGCATCGTGGGTCAGGATCGTGCCGTGGAGGCCATCGCGCTCGGTCTCTCCATGCGCGGGGTGGGGTACAACGTCTTTGTCACGGGGCTGTCCGGGACCGGCCGGCTCACCACCATCAAGCGGTTTCTCGACGAGCGGACCCGCGGTCACGAGGTGCCGGACGACGTCTGCTTCGTCTACAACTTCCACTGCCCCGAGGAGCCCATGGCCCTGAGGCTCGCGGCCGGAGCGGGCCGGCGTTTCCGCAAGGCCATGGAGAATCTGATCGAGGAGCTCGCGGAGAGCATCCCCGAGATCCTGGACGACCCCACCTTCAAGAAACGGCTGGAGGGTGCCCTCGAGGACCTCAAGCGCCAGGAGAACGCCCTCACGGGGGCCTTCGAGGACGAGGTGGAGAAGGCGGGCTTCCAGCTCGTCCAGATCCAGATGGGGCCGGTGACCCGCCCCGAGATCTACCCGCTCGTGGGCGGGAAGGCCGTCCCCATGGAGGAGCTGGAATCCCACGTGGAGGCCGGCGAGCTGGACGCGGAGGCCGTCAGGACCCTGGAGAAGCGCCACCAGGAGCTCAAGAGCAAGCTGGAGGACGTGATCGCCGGCGTGACCGAGCTGCGGCGGAAGATGCAGGACCGCGTGGTGGAGGTCCGGCAGTCGGTGATCCGCCCCCTGCTCGAGGTGGCGGTGGACCGTGTGCGGGAGACCGTCGGCGACGACCGGGTCCAGGCCTACCTGGAGCCGCTGCGGAGCGACCTGGAGGAGCATCTGGAGCTCTTCATCGACGACTCCGACGATTCCGGCCGCTTCCTCCGGTGGCGGGTGAACCTCGCGGTGGACAACTCCATGGCCGACGGCCTGCCGGTCATCCTGGAGACGGAGCCCACCTTCCCCAACGTCTTCGGAACCATCGAGCGGTCCATGGCGAAGGGCAGCGAGGGCTTCACCGACTTCACCCGGATCCGGGCGGGGTCCCTGCTCCGCGCCAACGGCGGCTTCCTGGTGCTCAACGCCGACGACCTGCTGCTGGACTCCAGGGTCTGGCCGGCACTCAAGCGCGCGCTGAAGTACTCCAGGGTCCAGATCCAGTCGCCGGAGAACTTTCTCCTGGGCGCCGCGGCGCTCAAGCCCCAGGCCGTTCCCCTGGACGTGAAGGTCATCATCATCGGTGACCGGGGGACCTACGACCTGCTCTACCGGTTCGACAGGGACTTCTCCAAGGTCTTCAAGATCCTGGCGGACTTCGACACGGTGCTCGTCCCCTCGCCCGGGACGGCGGGCGAGGTGCTGGCGGTGCTCCGCAAGGTTGCGGCGGAGGAGGGGCTGCACCACCTGGACCGTTCCGGGATGGCGGCGATCCTGGAGGCCGCGGTGCGGCTGGGGCGGACCCGCCGGAAGTTCTCCAGCCGGTTCTCCGACATCGCCGACATCTACCGCGAGGCCTCGTGGGTGGCCGGCGAGGAGGGGGCGGAGCTGGTGACGGGCGAGCACGTCCGGAGGGCGCTCGACGCCCAGAGGCGCCGGCACAGCCTCTCCGAGGAACGGACCCTCGAGTGGATCACGGAGGACGTGATCCGGATCGACACCGAGGGCAGGAGCGTGGGGCAGGTGAACGGCCTGGCGGTGTACGACCTGGGCCACCACCGCTACGGCAAGCCCTCCCGCATCACCGCGAGGGTCGGCGTGGGCCGTGAGGGCGTCATCAACATCGAGCGCCAGGCCCGGCTCTCCGGCCCCACCCACGACAAGGGTGTCCAGATCCTCACCGGTTTCCTCCGGGGGACCTTCGCGCTGGGGGTCCCCCTGAACATGGCCTGCTCCATCACCTTCGAGCAGTCCTACGGGGGCATCGACGGCGACTCGGCGTCATCCACGGAGATCTACGCCATCCTCTCGGCCCTCTCGGGGCTGCCCATCCGCCAGGACGTGGCCGTCACCGGCTCCATGGACCAGTACGGCCGCATCCAGGCCATCGGCGGCGTCAACGAGAAGATCGAGGGCTTCTTCCGGGTCTGCGAGGCCCGGGGGCTCACGGGGACCCAGGGGGTGCTGATCCCCGCGGACAACGTGGGCGACCTCCACCTCCACCCCGAGGTGGTGGAGGCCGTGGAGGCGGGACGCTTCCACGTGTGGTCCTGCGGGACGGTGGAGGAGGGCATCGAGCTGCTCACCGGCGTCCCGGCGGGAACGCTGGAGGATGGCCGGTGGAGCGAGGACGGCGTCTACGGACGCTGCCAGCGGAGGCTCGAGGAGATGGCCCGGCTGCTCCGGGAGGCGGGGAAGGCCCCCGCCCAGAACGGCGACGGAGCCAAGGAGGAGGCGGGGGACGAGGACAACGGAGGGTGAGCCCCCCGGCGTCCCGCCGCGCCCGCGGGGGCCGGCCCGCCGGGCCGGTGGCCGAAGGCCTGGTCCTGGGCGCCGCGTTCCTCGCCATCTACCTGCTCACCCGGACCCGCGACCTGGGGGGTGACGGGACGGTCTTCGCCCTGGCGGTGGACCGCTGGCTCTCCGGGGAGGCCGACTGGTCCCTGCTGGTGCACCCCCACCACCCCCTCTACAACCTGCTGGTGGGGGTCGCCGCCCGGCTGACCCGGCTCGCGGGCCTGCACCTCGCGGCGGTGGACGTGGGGGCGGCCGTGAGCGCCCTCTTCGCGGCGCTCACCGTGGGCGGCCTGGTGGTGGTGCTGCGCCGGGCCGGTCTTGCGGAGGGTGTTGCCCTGTCGGCGGCAGTGCTGCTGGGGGTGTCCGGGGCGATGTGGAGCTTCGGAACCTCCATGGAGGTGTACACGCTGGAGGCGGCCGCCGTCCTCCTGTGGGCGGGGGTCCTGGGCCGGGAGCGGCCCCGGCCGGTGGCGGCCGGGGTGGCCCTGGGGTTCGCCGTGCTCTCGCACCTGGCGGCGGGCCTGCTGGCCGTGCCCACCGCCTGGCGGCCGGGGTGGCGCCGGCGGGAGGCCGCCGTGGCCCTGGGGACCGGCCTCGGGGGGGCGGGCGCCGTGTGGCTGGCCCTCCAGGCCGGGCTGGCGGGCCGCCTGTCGCCGGGGGGACTGGCCGGCGTCCTGCTCTCGCCCGGCTCGGAGTCGTGGCTCGGCGCGGGGTCCCCGCTGAAGGTCCTGGGCGCGCTCCGGGGGGCCTTCGCGTGGGGGTTCTACCGGGACGTGCCGGTCCTGCGGGAGGGGGTCGCCGCAGGGTTCGGAGCCGCGGCGGGCCTCGCCTCGGTGGCGGTGCTGCTCCTGGTGGCCGCGGGCGCCGTGCTGGCCCTCCGGGGCGGCGGTCCCCTGCACCGCACCGCCGCAGCCGGCGTGACGGCCTTCCTGCCCCTGTGGTTCCTCTGGGACGTGGGCAACGTGGAGCATGTGGTGGGGGCCGTGCCCCTCCTGGTCGTCCTCGCAGCCTTCGCCGCGGCCCGGCTGCCCCGCCGCTGGGGGGCGGTGGCCCTCCTCGCCCCGGCCCTCGTCCTGGGCGTGGTGAACGGCCTGGGGTCGGCCATCCCGGCGTCCCGAGCGGTGAACTCCCGGGTGGCCGTGGTGGCCGAGTTCGTCCACCGGACCGTCCCCGAGGACGGCCTGCTCCTCACCCTGGGCACCGACGCGAGGATGCGCCTCGGCCTGCCCTACCTCTCGGGGCGGCGGGTGCGCTCCCTCGCCCTGCTCCTGCACGCTGCGGCCCGGGCCGGAGCCCCCGCGGGGGAGGCGCTGGACCGGTGGATCGGCGGAGCGGAGGGTTACGGGAGCGTCTGGGTGGACGGGAAGGTCTTCTCCCGAGCCGCGGAGGCCTGGGTGGCCTCGCAGGGGGTGGATACCGGCGCGTGGCGCCGGGCCCTGGCGAGGTTCGAGCGGGAGGGCGAAGTGGTGCTTCCACCGGACGGCGTGGCGGTCACGGAGCCCGTGGTCCTCGTCCGCGTCCGGGTCCACGCCCCATGACGACGGGGGAGGCCTGGCGGCCTCCCCCGGAGTTGCGCGGTATGGCCGCTGCTACAGCAGCGCGTCCAGCTTGGCCTGGATGGTCTTCTTGTCGGCGGCGCCCACGATCCGGTCCGCCACCTCACCGTTCTTGAAGAACAGCATGGTGGGGATGGCCTGGATGCCGAACTTGACGGCGGTCTCCCGGTTGGAATCCACGTCCAGCTTGCCGATGACCGCCTTGCCCTCGTACTCGCCGGCGAGCTCCTCCACGATGGGGGCCACGATCCGGCAGGGACCGCACCAGACCGCCCAGAAGTCCACCACGGCGGGCCTGTCCGAGTTCAGGACGGTGCTCTCGAAGTTCGAATCTGTGATCTCGACTGCCTTTCCAGCCATTGCCAATCCTCCGTCGGTGGTTTGTCCGGCTCCGGCCGGCGCCGGCACATGGTACTACAACACCGAGGAGGCGGGGTTCATTGCAGGGGAGCGGGGGAGCGGGGGAGCAGGGGAACGGGGGAGCAGGGGAGCGTGGGGTGCGACGCCCGCCCGGCCGCCCGTTCGTGAAACGTGAAAGGTGAAACGTGAATCGAAAGAGGGCGAAGGGGATGTGCGACGTCCGACCCTCCACCCGTGCGACATCCGCCCGCCCTCCCGTGCGGGGAGGTACGGTGTTCTGGAGTGTAGGCGCGTCCTTCAGGGCGCGCCCCCAGGACATTCGGCGCGCCCCTGCGCCTCCCGGCGGGCGGGGGATGTCCTCACCACTTCACTTCTTCGCGTCCTCACTCCCTCACCGGGAACCGTGACCCGCAGTAGCGGCAGGCCAGGAGGTCCTTCCCCGCGGGTTCCAGGGGGCCGCCGCAGCGGGGGCAGGACTCGTCCAGGCGCGCGTGGGGCGCGGTGAGCTCCCCCCGCTCCCAGTCCACCTGCCCGGGGAGCAGGCCCAGGCCGTTGACCCGTTCCACGGCCCGCCGGATCTCGGCCTCGGGGAGCCGCCACTCGGCGGCAAGGGAGGTGAGGCGGACGATGCCCCGCGTCCGCACGGCCTCCACGATCCGGGCCTCCAGGCGCGCCTCGGTCTCCTCCCGGGCCCTCCGGCCGGCCCGGAGGAGCACCCAGGCACCGGCTCCCCACGAGACGGCGGTGGGCAGGAAGGCGAAGAGCAGCAGGCCCAGCAGTGCGGCCGCGGCGTCCAGCTGGCCGGCGCGGTGCTGGGCCAGGAGCCAGAGGCCCCAGAGCGCCAGCCAGGCCGTCCCCGTGAGCACCAGGCCCCATCCCAGCAGGCGGAGTCCCCGGGAGCTCACCAGCCACCCCC
>JAMOWA010000063.1 GCA_027061805.1 Thermoanaerobaculia bacterium
AGCTGCGCACCGAGCTCAAGGCGGATATTGGGGAGCTGCGCACCGAGCTCAAGGCGGATATTGGGGAGCTGCGCACCGAGCTCAAGGCGGATATTGGGGAGCTGCGCACCGAGCTCAAGGGTGACATCGCCGAGCTCTCTGCACGCATGGACGCCCAGCGCGACGAGCTCAGGGGTGAGATGGCCCGCCTGGTCCAGCGCATGGATACCCAGACTCGCTGGATCGTCGGCGTGCAGTTCCTGACGCTCATCACCCTGATCGCGGCGCTCCTCCGCCTGGCCCACTGAGCGCAGACGTTCGTTTTCTTCACCACGACGTGGCGAGTCAGGAGGAGGCGCTCTTCTTGCAGGTGGTTCCGGTCTTTGAAGCGCTCGTGGACGCGAGCTGAGGCACGGAGAACCGGCCCGTGGGGCAGCTCCGGTACTGGACAGCGCCGCCTTCGTTCAGGGAATCCCTCGACTCCGGCCATGTGGGTCTCCGATCGGGATGACAGAGGAACCACCGGCCTCACCGGCATGGCCAGGGACAGGGTTCTCGGTCATGGTCAAGGGCATGGACGGGGACATGACCATGGCCGGGCGCTTCCGGCCCCGTTCCTGTCCCTGACGCTGCCCCCGACCCCGACCCTGATCCTGTCCCTGTCCCTGATCCCGTCCCTGTCAGCCGCAGTGCCCGGCAGGCGCCGCCGGGGGCGCCCTTCGCCTGGACTCCCACTTGGCCCCGGGGGCGGGCCGCTGTAGTATCCGCGCTGGAGGACGTATGTGCGGGATCGTCGGCGTCATCAGTGACAGCGGGGAGCCCGTGGTCAGGGACCTGGCCAACGGCTCCCACTTCCTGCAGCACCGCGGGCCGGCCTACGCCGGGCTCCTGGTCTTCGACCCCGTCCGCAGGCGCGTGCGCCTGGAGAAGGGGGAGGGACTGGCGGACGACATCTTCAAGCCGCTGGCCGATGTGGTCGGCGACGTGGGGATCGCCCACACCCGCTACAGGACCCACGGCAGTGGGGGGATCCGCAACGCCCAGCCCTTCTTCGATCCCTTCTCGGGTATCGGGCTGGCCCACAACGGGCACATCACCAACGTGCCGCAGATCGAGCGGGAGCTGGAGGAGCGGGGGATGGCCCTGGCCGCGGAGTGCGACGCCGAGCCCCTGCTCAAGGTCCTCGCCCTGTGGTTCGAGCACTACCGGGACGAGGATCCGGCGGCCCCCGAGCACGAGGTCATGTTCCGGGCCATCGAGCAGGTCCAGGAGCGGGTCACCGGCGCCTACTCGGCCGTGGCAGCCACGCGCTCGGGCCTCTACGCCTTCCGCGACCCCACGGGGTTCCGTCCCATGGTCCTGGGCATCCGCCGGCGGGACGGGCGGCAGCGGCTCATGGTCACCTCGGAGACCCTGGCCCTCGAGCAGAACGGCTACACCGTGGAGGAGGAGGTGGAGCGGGGGCGGGCCCTCTTCATCGACCGGGATTTCCGGAGGATGGAGAGGACGCTGATCCAGCGGGAGGCCCATCCCTGCGCCTTTGAGCTGATCTATTTCGCCGACGTGGAGTCCCGCATGATGGGGGAGAAGATCCGGACCTACCGGTGGCGGGCGGGACGGGCGCTGGCCCTCCACCTCCTGGAGACAGCGCCGGAAATGGTGCGGGAGATCGAGCTGGTGGTCCCCATTCCCCACAGCCCCATCCCGGCCGCGGAGGCCTTCGCGCAGAAGCTGGAGAAGGAGCTGGACGGAGGTCTGCTCCAGTACGCCACGCCGGTGTCCAAGTACCGCTACGGCGGCCGGATCTTCATGGAGGAGACCCAGGAGGAGCGGGACGAGGCTGCCATGCTTGACTTCCGGGTGGACGGCCTCGCCGTGGAGGGCAAGACCGTCTTCCTGGTGGACGACAGCATCGTCCGGGGCACCAACGCCTCGCGGATCGTCCGGGCCATCCGGCAGGCGGGTGCGAGGAAGGTGTACTTCGGGGCGCTGTGGCCCATGGTGATCGACTCGTGCTTCCAGGGGATCAACACGCCCACCCAGGAGGAGCTCATCGGGGCCCGGTTCAACGGGGACCTGGACGAGGTCCGCCGGGAGCTGGGACTGGACGGCCTCCACTACCTCTCCGTGGAGACCTTCCGGGAGCTGGTGCTCAAGGGCTCGCCCGCCTGCATGGCCTGCGCCACCGGTCAGCGCCAGGTGAAGTTCGAGTACTCGGGAGCGGTGTTGCCGCCGGCGTGAGATGGCCGACGCACCCCCCGGCCTGTCCGGCCTCCTTTCCCTGACGGTCAAGCGGCGGAGGATCCGACGGGCCGTGTGCCACCTCCGGGCCGGGGAACGCGTTCTCGATCTGGGCTCCGGCCTCGGGGAGCTCGTGGAGTCCCTCCCCCCTGACGTGGTCTACCTCGGGGTGGAGCGGGATCCCCACATGGTGGAGCACTGCCGCCGCCGCTTCCCGGGTCTGACCTTCCTCCGGGGCGACATCCTGAAGGACCCGCTCCCGGCCGGCCCCTGGGACGCGATCCTCCTGCTGGCCGTTCTCGAGCACGTGCCCGACCCGGCGGCGCTGCTGGCGAAGGCCGCGGCGCTCCTGGCGACCGGCGGGCGGATCGTGGTCACCACACCGCACCCCCGGGGCCAGCGTCTCCTCGAGCTCCTGGCCCGGCTCCGGCTGCTCAGCCCCTTCGCGGACGACGAGCACGAGACCCTGCTGGACCGCGGGGCGCTCGAGGCTGCGGGTGCGGAGGCCGGCCTGGAGCTCGCCGGGTACACCACCTTCCTCGCCGGGCTCAACCAGTGTGCCGTGTTCCGCCGGCGGGGGTCGACCCCGCCCAGCTGATCGCGGGCCGCCGGGCGAGGGGTGCTACGCTCGGGCCATGGAACGGATCGTCGTCACCGGTGCCAGCGGCTTTGTGGGCCGGTGGCTCGTCCCCGACCTGGAGTCGCGGGGCCTCGAGGTGGTCCGGCTGGTGCGGGGGGCCGCGGGGGCCCCCGGTGCCGGAGAGGTGCCCTGGGACCCGGACCGGAGTGGACTGGATCCGGCGGTCCTGGAGGGGGCCCGGGCCGTGGTCAACCTGGCCGGCCGGAACGTGGCGGCGGCCCGGTGGACGGCCGCGGAGAAGGAGCGGCTCGTGGAGAGCCGTCTGCGGGCCGCACTGGACTGACCGGTGGTGTTCGGTCCACCCCCCTGGCGTCTGGTGGCCACCTGCACCCGCGGCCTCGAGGAGGTGCTGGCCGGGGAGCTCCGTGAGCTCGGTGCCGGGGACGTCGCGCCGGGTGCGGGCTCGGTGTCGTTTGCCGGGGACCTGGCCGCCGTCCACGAGGCCAACGTCCGGCTCCGGACGGGCATGCGCGTCCTGGTCACCCTGGTCCGCGGGCGGACCCCGGGGCGGAAGGGGCTGTACGCGCTGGCCTCCAGGGTGCCATGGGAGGACCTGATCCCTCCCGGGTCCACCTTCGCGGTGGAGACCGTGGGGAAGGCCCCGGGCCTCGAGCACAGCGGCTTCGCCGCCCTGGTGGTGAAGGACGCGGTGGCGGACCGCATCCGCGGCCGTCGGGGGGCGCGCCCGGACGTGGACCGCAGAAACCCGGACCTCCGGGTCCACGTGCACCTGGGGCGCCACGGCACCTCCATCTCGCTGGACTCCACCGGGGAGCCCCTGTCTCGCCGGGGCTACCGCCACCACGGGGGTGCCGCCCCCCTGGCCGAGACCCTGGCGGCGGGGCTTCTGCTGCTGGCGGGCTACGACGGCGGGGCCCCGTTCGCCGACCCGCTCTGCGGGAGCGGGACCCTGGTGGCGGAGGCGGCGCTGATCGCCTCGCGGACGGCCCCGGGGCTCCGGAGGAGCTTCGCGTTCGAACGGTGGCCCTTCCACGATCCTGCGGTCCTGGACGACGTCCGCCACCGGGCCGCGCTCGACCGGCGCGAGCCGCCCCGGCCCATCCGGGGTGCCGACCGGTCTCGCCGGGCCGTGGCCACGGCGGGGGAGAACCTGAGGCGCGCGGGGATGCACCGGTGGGTGGAGCTGGCGGTGGCGGACGTCCGCGAGATGGCGCCGCTCGAGCCGGGGACCCTGGTCGTGACCAATCCGCCGTACGGCGAGCGGCTGGGTGAGACCACGGGGCTGGAGGGCTTCTACCGCGAGCTCGGCGATGCGCTGAAGCGGCGGGCCGCGGGGTGCACCGCGTGGTTGCTGGTGGGCAACCGGGAGCTCGCCGGGGCCATCGGACTCCGGGCCTCCCGGCGGATCCGTCTGTTCAACGGTCCCATCGAGTGCCGCTTCCTCCGCTTCGACCTGTACGAGGGGAGCCGGCGCCACGGCGAGGGTGGGGACACCGGGGTGGGGGAGTAGCCCGGCCTCCCGGCCGTTCGTGAAACGTGAAACGAAAGAGGATGAGGGGAGGTGCTGCGCTCACCCGTCCCGCAGTGCGGGGTGCGACACCCACCCACCTGTCCGTGCTCCGGCCGTGTCCCTGACGATGACCCTGTCCGTGTCCCTACCCTTGATCGTGACCCCGTCCATGACCCTGTCCCCGACCGTGACCCTGATCCCGTCCCTGACCCTGCCCCTGATCCCGTCCCTTCTCCCGTCCCCGGCCCCCCGGCCCGTGCTGCCGCACGGCCCCGCCGTCCTCCTCCGGCGAGGTTGAACGGCCAGTTCCCCGAGGGGAGCTCCAGCCTCGCCGGAGTGCGGGCGGGCCGCCTCCGTCAATGGCGGGCCGCTTCTCCGGATGTTCTTCCCGTGCGGAGCCCGGCACGGCGTTTTCCTCCTGTTCGGATCTGGGGGGCGTCACGGAAAACGCCGTGCCCGGCACGCGCCGCCGGGGGCGCCCTTCTCAGAGGGGGTACGGAAGCTTCCGGCCGAACGACCCGGAGGTGACCAT
>JAMOWA010000064.1 GCA_027061805.1 Thermoanaerobaculia bacterium
CTTTCTCCATGAACACTCCTGTACAATCCGGCACCGGAACGGAGGCTGCATGAGCGACGCCGTGACCATCGATCTCGAGTTCTTCGGCAAGGAGCAGGTGATCGCCGCCTTCCTGATACCCGCGCCAGAGGGGGGCTTCGTCCTTCTGGATACCGGCCCCGGCAGCACCCTGGAGGCACTGGAGGCCGGGGTCGCCGCGGCGGGCCACGGGCCAGGGAACCTCAGGGGGATCTTCGTGACCCACGTCCACCTGGACCACGCGGGCGCGGCGGGCGAGCTGTCCCGGCGGACCGGGGCCCCGGTGTGGGTCCACCCGGAGGGTGCCCGCCACATGGCCGACCCCTCCCGCCTCCTGGCCAGCGCGGCACGGCTCTACGGCAGCGCCATGGACATGCTGTGGGGCACCATGGAACCCGTCCCCGAGGACCTCCTCCGGACGGTGGAGCACGGGGAGACCGTCACCGTGGCGGGGCTCGGGGTCACGGGCTGGTACACGCCCGGCCACGCCCGCCACCATGTGGCCTGGCAGGTGGGGACGCAGCTTGCCACCGGCGACGTGGGAGGGCTCCGGATGCCGGGATCGGCGCATGTGCTGCCCCCGACGCCGCCCCCCGACATCGACGTGGCCACCTGGAGGGAGAGCCTCGGGCTCATCCGGGGGCTGGGTGTGGAGAAGCTGCTCGTGACCCACTTCGGGATCCACGGTGACGTGGAGCGCCACCTGGACGATCTGGACCGGCGGCTCGTGCGCTGGTGGGAGCTGGCCACGGAGACCCTGGCCGCGGGCGGTGACGTGGGGACCGTCGAGGCCCTGCTCACCGAGATGGACGACACCGAGATGTCCGCCGGTGGCATCGGGGGCGAGATCCGCGAACGCTACCGTGCGGCCTGCCCCATGCCCATGAACGCTGCCGGGCTCGTCCACGCCTGGGAGCGTGCCGACTCCACCGGGGCCTGAGCACGGGAACGGCATCCCTTCCGCGGCGGGGTCCGTCCGGGAGTGATCAGCCGGCGAGCCTCCTCCTGAGGAGCGAGGCGGCCAGGGCGAGGGAGCCGGCGGCGAAGATCCCCATGTAGGCCACGTACCCCAGGAGCGCCGAGGGCGGGTCGTGCCACACCATGAGCCGGACGAGGGCGTGCATGGCCTGCCCCGTGGGCAACGCCAGCGCCAGGGTCTTCATGGCCGGCGGCAGGATCTCCAGGGGCCACCAGCACCCCCCCAGGGCCGAGAGGCCCAGGGTGGCGAGGATGCCCAGAGCCCCGGCCTGCCTGGCGTTGGTGAGCGTGCTGCCGAGGATCACACCCAGACCACTTCCGGCCGCCACCATGAGGGCCAGGACGCCCAGCACGGCCAGGGGATGGGGGCCGGGGGAGAGCCCGAAGAGCCGCCCCAGGAGGAGGAAGTAGACCGCCTCCACCAGGCCGAGGAACCCGATGGAGAGGAACTGGGCCGTCACCACGGAGGCCGTGGAGATGGGCCAGGCCAGCATGCGCTCCAGGTGTCCCGCCTCCCGGTCCGTGAGAAGGCGCACGGCCCCGGTGACCAGCACCGCCATGAGCACGAACATGACCATGTTGCCCGGGATGGACTGCTTGAAGCCGGAGGGCACCTCCCGGCGCTCGCCCCACTCCGCGGTCTCCACCGTCACGGGGACCACCTGCAACGGCTCGCCGAGCGTCTCGGGGCCGACCCGCTCCCCGGCGGCGAGGCGGGCCAGGGCCTCCCCCCGCAATCTGAGAACCGCCTGCGCGAGCACCACGCGGACCCGCTCGGCCTCCAGACTGCCCCCCCGCGACCACAGGGCGATCTCCCCGGTACACCCCTCCAGGATCGCCGCACCCAGCTCCGGGGGGAGGTCCACCCGCAGGCCCCCGGCGGGGAGGGGCTCGTCGTCGGTCCAGGCCCCGAGGACCGTGAGGTCGTACCCGGCCTCCTCCAGGGCCGCCACCACGCGCCGCGAGCCCCCGTCCGGGTGGGGCGCCACCACGGTGAGGGCGGGCTTCGCGGCGGGCTCCTCGTGGAAGGCCACCCCGAAGAACCAGGTGTAGGGCAGGGGCATGAGCAGCAGCCACACCAGGGTGTCCCGCCGCCTGAACACGCGCCTGAGGTCGGTGAACGCCACGGAGAGCACCTGACGCCAGCTCACGGGGTCACCGCCTTCCGGCCCATGTTCCAGGAGGCCACCGCGAAGGTGATGGCCGCCGTGACGGCGAGCAGCAGGATCCGGAGGGGCAGCGAGCCCATGGGGCCGGCCCATGTGGAGCCCTGGAGGATCAGGTAGCCCTGCACCGCCCATCCGGTGGGAATGAGGTCGGCGACCCTCTGGAGGAACGGGGGGAGGAAGACCGTCGGCATGAAGCACCCGCCGAGGAAGCCCAGGCCCACCATCACCCCCGAGGCCGCGGCCCCGCCCACCTCGGCGCTCCGGGTGAGCGACCGGAGCATCAGGGCCAGGCCGGTGAACGCCGCCGCGGTGGCCGCCGTCTGCACCACCACGAGGACGGGGCGCCCCGGCTCCCACCCCAGGGTCAGTGCCAGGGCCGCCACCAGGACGAGGCCGCTGCCCGTGGCCGAGAGGACCAGGGCGGCGGCCTTGGCGCCCAGGGACACCCACGGGTGGCTGGCGAAGGACCAGGCCCGGGCCAGGCGCCCCTGGAGCAGGTCCTCCTGGAGGTCCTGGCTCTGGCCGTTGCAGAGGAAGAGGAGCGCCAGGGCCACCATGCCCGGCGCGAACCAGCCCACCACCTCGCTGCGCGTGGGGGCGGTGTCCCCCTCGGGGTGGTGGTCCACCACGGGGATGGCCTCGAGATCCAGGATCTTCCGGGTCTCCGGCCGGTCCAGGATGCCGTAGATACGGCGGGTCGCCTCGAGGACGGTCTCCAGCGAGGGACGGGTCTCGAGGTCACCGTCGAACAGGTCGCCGGCCACCGGGTGCAGGACCGCCCTGAGCAGCCCCCCGCTCTCGGCGAGGAAGGTGACGGCCTCCACGGCGATCTTCGGCAGGAGGGTCTCCTGGGGGTTCGTCCAGACCCTCAGCGTGACGGGCTCGTTGTGGAGGTAGGCCTTCGCGAAGCCCTCGGGAATGACGATCAGGGCCGAGGCCTTCCCACGCTCCATGAGCCGACGGGCCTCCTCCATCTCCACCACCCGGGCGTCGAAGAACTCCGCCAGCTGGGGGCTGTCCAGGGCGGAGCCCAGGAAGCCCGACAGCGCCCCACCGTCCTCGTTGACCACCAGCACCGTGATCCGGGGCAGCCCGGCGCTCCGGGGGCCGAAGACCACCACCAGCAGCAGCACGAGGAAGAAGGGGACGGCCATCCAGGTGAGGAAGGCCAGCGGGTCCCGCACCCGCCTGCGGAGCTCCAGCAGCGTGAGGGTTCCCAGCCGGCCCATCAGTCCCGGAGCTCCCGTCCGGTGAGCCTGAGGAAGAGCGTCTCCAGCGTGGGACGCTCGAGCGTGGCACGGTCCACCGGGTGTCCCGCGTCCTCCAGGGCGGCCAGCACGGCGGGCAGGGCCCGCGGCCCGTTGGGAACGGCCACCAGCAGCTCGCCCTCCTGGGCCGAGAGGACCTCCGCCCCGAGCCCGCCGGGGAAGGCCGGCTCGAAACGTTGGGGGAAGGCCCCCTCCAGCCGGAGGAGGTCCCGCTCGCCCAGCCCGGCCTGGAGCTCCTCCACCGTTCCCTCCGCGATGAGCTTCCCCCGGTCGATGATGCCGACCCTGGTGCAGAGACGCTGGGCGTCGTCCATGTCGTGGGTGGTGAGCAGGATGGCCCGGCCGCGGTCCCGGAGCCCCTCGATCATGGTGATGAGGTGGGCCCGGGCCTGGGGGTCCACCCCCACGAGGGGCTCGTCGAGCAGCAGCACCGCGGGATCGTGGACCAGGGCCACCGCCAGGTGGAGGCGGCGCTTCATGCCCCCGGAGTAGGCTGCCACGCGGTCACGGGCACGGTCCGCCAGGCCCACGGTCTCCAGGAGCTCCGCCACCCGCGCCCGGATCCTGTTTCGCGGCACCCGGGCCAGGACGCAGGCCATGCGGAGGTTCTCCTCGGCGCTGAGATCGTCGTAGAGCGTGGTCTCCTGGCCGGCCCACCCCAGGACGGCCCGGGCCTTCAACGGCTCCACGAAGGGATCGTGACCGGCCACCCCCACCGAACCGGAGGTGGGGGGCAGCAGCCCGGTCAGCACCCTGATGGTGGTGGTCTTCCCCGCCCCGTTGGGGCCCAGGAGCCCGTAGATCTCCCCGGGGCCGACGGTGAAGGAAAGCCCGTCCACAGCCGTCCTTTCCCCGTACCGCTTGACCAGAGCCTCCACCTCGAGCAGGGACGACATGGGACCTCCCTCGTGTCTGCCGTGTTGTACCACTCTCCGGAAGATAACGTACGCAGGCCCGGGAAGGTTCTTCCCCGGAGCGGCGCGCAGGTCGAGGTCCACGCCCCTGACGGTGTCCGTGACCGTGACCATGTCCCTGACCGTGTCCGTGACCCTGTCCCCGCCCCCCCGCTTCTCGTGAAACGTGAAAGGTGAAACGTGAAACGAATGAGGCACTTCCAAACCGCTCGCTGGTCGCACCACGGTGCGACTCCAGCTCTCGCTCTCGTACAGAGAAAGCCGGTGTCTCGAGGTACACCCCCTCTCCCCTGCTCCCCTGCTCCCCTGGCCATGTCCATGCCGGGGCCCCGTTTCCCGGAGCGCTCCACGGTGAAGGATCCGCCATCGTTGCGGTATGATGCTGGGCTCCGGCACCTGCCGGGGACGATGCGGAGGACCATGAGGGACTGGAGACCGGACTCGTGGCGGGAGTTCCCCGCGAGGCAGCAGCCCACCTACCCCGACGGGGAGGCGGTGGAGGAGGTGGTCCGTCAGCTGGCGGCGCTTCCGCCCCTGGTCACCTCGTGGGAGGTGGAGAGCCTCCGGGAGCAGCTGGCCGAGGCGGCCGCCGGGAGGCGTTTCCTCCTCCAGGGGGGCGCCTGCGCCGAGAGCTTCGCCGACTGCCGTGCCGGGCGCCTCACCAACAAGCTCAAGATCCTCCTCCAGATGAGCCTCGTGCTCACCTACGGCCTGCGCCGGCGCATCATCCGGGTGGGGCGGTTCGCCGGCCAGTACGCCAAGCCCCGCTCGGCGGACACCGAGACCCGCGACGGGGTGACCCTGCCCTCCTACCGGGGCGACCTGGTCAACGCGCCGGAGTTCACGCCCGGGGCCAGGACGCCGGACCCCGTCCGCATGCTCCGCGGGTACGAGCGCGCGGCGCTGACCCTGAACTTCATCAGGGCCCTGGTGGAGGGTGGGTTCGCGGACCTCCACCACCCCGAGTACTGGGACCTGGACTTCGTCCGGCACTCGCCCCGCTCGGCGGAGTACCAGCGCATGGTGGAGTCCATCGGCGAGTCGCTCCGCTTCATGGAGACGCTGGCGGGGACCCGCCTGGAGGAGATGGGGCGGGTGGACTTCTTCACCAGCCACGAGGGGCTCCACCTGCACTACGAGCAGGCCCAGACCCGGCGGGTGCCGCACCGGGAGGGCTTCTACACCCTGAGCACCCACTATCCCTGGATCGGGATGCGGACGGCGGACCCCGGGGGCGCCCACGTGGAGTTCTTCCGCGGTGTCCGGAACCCCATCGGGATCAAGGTGGGACCCGCCATGACCCCGGAGTGGCTCCTGGACCTCCTGGAGATCCTGGACCCCGGGAAGGAGCCCGGCAGGATCACGCTGATCCACCGCTTCGGGCACGACCGCATCGCGGAGTGCCTCCCGCCGCTGATCGAGGCGGTCCGGCGCACGGGGCGCACGGTGCTGTGGTCCTGCGATCCCATGCACGGCAACACGGAAAAGGTCTCCAACGGCTACAAGACCCGGCGCTTCGACACGATCCTCTCGGAGCTGGAGCAGGCCTTCGAGATCCATCACCGCATGGGAAGCCGTCTGGGCGGCGTCCACCTGGAGCTCACCGGCGAGAACGTGACCGAGTGCATCGGGGGCGCCCGGGGGCTGTCGGAGTCCGACCTGGCCCGCGCCTACCACACCGAGGTGGACCCCCGTCTCAACCACGAGCAGGCCCTGGAGACCGCCATGCTCATCGCCCGGCTGGGCCGGGCCAACGGTGGTGGCAGGCTGGAGACGGGCGCACCGGGGGCGGAACCGCGGTAGACTTCCGGGGATGGACCACGTGAACACCCCGGCCCGTGCCGCCCGGACGCTCTGCCTGACGCTGCTCCTGGCCGCGGCCCCCCTCCCGGCGGCCCATCCGCCCGCGCCCCGTGGCGTGGGAGGTGCGGTGGCCTCGGCGGAGGACCAGGCCACGGACGCCGGCCTGGAGGTGCTGCGGCGGGGCGGCAACGCGGTGGATGCCGCGGTGGCCACGGCCCTGGCGCTGGCCGTGGTCCACCCCCAGGCCGGGAACCTCGGGGGTGGTGGCTTCGCCGTGGTCCGGATGGACGGTGCGGTGAGCACCCTCGACTTCCGCGAGACGGCGCCCGCCGGAGCGCGGAAGAACATGTTCCTGGACAGGCGTGGGGAGCCGGTGGACGGCAGCTCGCTGGTGGGCCCCCTGGCCGCCGGCGTGCCGGGCTCGCCGGCCGGCCTGCACGAGCTCCACTCGCGGTACGGGCGCCTGCCCTGGCCCACCGTGGTGGCCCCGGCCATTCGCCTGGCCTCGCGGGGCTTCGTGGTGGGCGAGCGGCTGGCCTCGGCCCTCGAGGAGCACGCGGACCTCCTGTCCAGATTTCCGGAGACCGCGTCGGTCTGGCTCCCCGGCGGGTCGCCGGCGGCGGCGGGAACCATCATGCGGCTTCCGGGGCTCGCCACCCTGCTCCGGCGCTATGCGGAGCACGGCCCTGCCGCGGTGACCTCGGGTCCCGCCGCCGCCGCCATCGAGCTGGTCTCCAGGCGGTACGGCGGGGTGCTCCGGGCCACGGACCTGGCCGCCTACACCCCGGTGTGGCGGGAGCCGGTGCGCTTCCGGGCGTGGGGCTGGGAGGTGGCCTCCATGGACCTGCCCTCCTCGGGCGGCATCATCCTGGCCGAGACGGCGGACCTGCTCCGGCGCACGGGGTGGGAGAGGGCGCCCAGGTTCGGGGCCGTCCAGGCCCATCTTCTGGCGGAGGCGTGGCGGAGGGCCTTCGCGGACCGCTTCCTGCTGGGGGGTCCTGGGAGCACCGGCGTCACCGCGGTCCGGCTGCTGGACCCGGCGTGGCTGCGGCGGCGGGCCGCGGGCATCCGCCGGGACCGTGCCACACCCTCGGACCGGGTGGAGCCGTGGCCGGGGAGGCGCCGCATGGAGAGCCGCGAGACCACCCACCTGTCGGTGGCGGATGGCAAGGGCAACGTTGTGGCTCTCACCACCACGCTCAACGGGAGCTTCGGCTGCGGCCTCCTGGTGCCCGGCCTCGACCTGCTCCTGAACAACGAGATGGACGACTTCACCACGGCTCCGGGACGCCCCAACCAGTTCGGGCTGGTGCAGGGCGAGGCCAACACGGTGGCTCCGGGGCGGCGCATGCTGTCCTCCATGTCACCCACCGTCCTGTGGCGGGACGGGGAGGTGGTGGCGCTGGGCTCGCCGGGCGGCTCGCGGATCCCCACGGCCACCCTGCAGGTGATGCTCAACCTCGTGGTGTTCCACGACCCCCTCCAGGCGGCCGTGGACCGCCCGCGGATCCACCACCAGTGGCGGCCGGACCGGATCGATGCGGAGCCCGACGCCCTGGCGCCGGAGACCCTGGCGGCCCTCCGGAGCCGGGGCCACACCGTCCTGTTCGTGCCCTCGCTGGGGAGGGTGAACGCCGTCCGCGTGCTGCCGGACGGCCACGTGGAGGCCGCCGCCGACCCCAGGGGCGGCGGGTCGGCCGGGGTGGCGGCCGAGGGGAGGAGCCCGAGATGAGCGAGACGCCGGCCTGCCCGCTGTGCGGTGCTGCCATGGAGTGGGACCCGGCGGACGGGCGCTTCGAGTGCCGGGGCGTCGTCCCGCACTGCTTCACGGTGGAGGGGAATGGCCCGCAACGGGAGCTGGTTCTGGTGGCCAGCGGGTCGGGTGAGGATGCGGAGCTCTTCTCCACATGGCCCTGGCCCGCGATGGGGAGGACCGGGTGAAGCTGCTGGAGCGATTCCACGAGGAGCACGAGTTCATCGAACGGGTGGCCGGGGCCCTGTACCGCTGGGCCGAGGAGGGTGGCGATCCCGCCGACGCCGGGCGCTTCGCACACTTCCTGGCGGTCTACTCCGCCGGCTTCCACCACGCCCGTGAGGACGGAATCCTGATCCCGGCCCTGGTGGAGCACGTGGAGGTCCCCGCCGACAGGGGACCCATCATGGTCATCCAGGAGGAGCACCACCGCCTCGAGGAGCTTGCCGCGAGGCTGGGCTCCACGGCGGATCGCGAGGTGGCCCGCGAGATCGCCCGGATCCTGTGGGAGCACATCGACAAGGAGAACAGCGTGCTCTTCCCCGAGGCGGAGGAGCGCCTCCACAGGGAGGGCGTCCGGGAGCTGGAGGACCGCCCCATGACACCCGACGAGGAGGCGGCCCGCGCCCGGGGGGAGGCTCTCGTGGAGCGCTACTCGCCCCTGGAGGACCCCGACGTGGTCCGCGGCGAGGGTTGCATCATCTGCTCCGCCTACGCCGAGACCTGCCGCGGCATCGAGGCCGAGTGGTGGAACCGCTGGGAGTGGGAGAACCACTTCCGCAAGGACCACGGGGGGTAGGCCCCCCACCCGCCCGGGGAGCAGGGGCGCAGGGGCGCAGGGGAGCACCTCGAGACACCGGCGTTTTCTGTACGGGGGAGAGTGCGGGAGTCGCACAGGTGGGTGGGTGTCGCACCGTGGTGTGACCAGCGGTTTGGAAGTGCCTCATTCGTTTCACGTTTCACGTTTGACGCTTCACGAACGGGCGGGTGGGCGGGCGGGGCGGCGCACCTCGCACGGCGGTGCGAGCGGGCGTCACACGCCCCTGCGCCGCCTGCCCCTCCCGCCAACCTCCTGGAGCCTGCCCGGCCGGAGGCTCCCGTCGGGGGCCACCAGGCGCCGGGCCGCCCCGAAGGTGATCAGGATCGAGCCCATGGCGTTGGCGGCCGCCAGCATGAACATGACCACCACCTGGTAGGCCACGGCCTGCAGCGGGGGCGCCCCCGCCAGGATCTGCCCCGTCATCATGCCGGGCAGCGAGACCAGGCCCGCCGCGGTCATGGCGTTGACCACGGGAATGAGGCCGGTCCGCAGGGCGGTCCGCAGGGGCTCGGAGAGGGCCTCGGAGCGGGTGGCCCCGAAGGCGAGGAAGAGCTCCACCTCGTGGGCCCTGGAGTGGAGGTGCTCGAGCAGCCGCTCCAGCGCCAGCGAGATCCCGTTGAGCGAGTTGCCGAGGATCATCCCCAGCAGGGGAATCACGTACTGCGGGTCGTACCAGGGCTCCACGCCCACCACCACCTGGGTCACCACGCCGCCCACCACCAGGCAGGAGGCCGCCATGGTGAACCAGGCGTCCATCCAGATCCCGGGGTACCGCCGGGTGGAGCGGGCCACCGCCTCCCGCCCCGCGAAGAAGATCATGGCCCCCAGCATGGCCAGGACGAAGACCGGCTTCCGGACGGCGAAGACCCGCTCCAGCACCAGGCCCAGCAGGCCCAGCTGCACCACCGTCCGGAGTGCGGCGATCCCCAGCCGGCGTTCGATCCCGAGGCCCAGGACGATGGACAGGCCCGCGGCAGCCACCACCAGGAGCGTGGCCACCGCCAGGTCCAGGGGCGTCAGGTGGATCAGCGCCTCGCTCACGCCGCCTCCAGGCGCCCGCCCGCGAGCCGGAGCCTCCGGGCCCTCCCCATGCCGAGGGAGGGATCGTGCAGCACCGCCAGCACCGCCCTGTCCGGCCGGGCGGCGTGCTCCACCAGGAGCTCGGCACACCGGAAGGCCATGTCCGGGTCGAGGCCGGAGAAGGGCTCGTCGGCGAGCAGCACCGGCGGGTCCCACAGCAGGGCGCGGGCCAGGGCCAGGCGGTGCCGCTCCCCCCCCGAGAGCGTGCCGGCCCCACGCTCCATGGCGATCCCCCCCAGGCCCACTGCCTCCAGGATCTCCCGGGCGCGCCCCTCGTCGAAGCTCCGTCCCGCGGCGTTGCGGAGCCCGTAGGGGAACTCCAGGTTCCACCGCAGGCTTCCCGGAAGCACGGGGGCGTCCTGGGCCATGAGGGTCACCACGGAACGCCACCGGGGCAGGGATGCCCGGCCGTGGGCACGCCCCTGGAGCTCGCGCCGCACCCCGCGGGCGGGCACGAGCCCGGACACCAGCCGCAGCAGCGTGCTCTTGCCGCTGCCGGAGGGCCCCTCCAGCACGGTCACCCCACCCGCGTGCAGCCGAAGCTCCTGGTCCTCGAAGAGGACCCTCCCCTCGCCGTCGCGGGCGGAAAGCGGGCCGCAGCGCAGGAAGGGCTCCATGGAGCCGCCGGGCCCCTCAGCCCCCGAGAAGGCGGGCCACAACCTCCGCCGCGGCGGCCATGGCCTCGTCCAGCTTCTCCGGATGCGGTCCGCCGGCCTGGGCCAGGTGGGGCCTGCCGCCGCCGCGGCCGCCCACGATCCCGGCCAGCTCCTTCACCAGGTCGCCGGCCCGCACGCGGTCCGTGAGGTCCTCGGTGACCGTGACGAGCAGCGTGGCCTTGCCCCCGGACTCCATGCCCAGCACCACCACGCCGGAGCCCAGCTTCTGGCGCAGGGTGTCGGCCAGGTTCCGGAGCTCGGAGGGCGACATCTCGGGGACGCGGCGCGCCACCACGGTGACGCCCTCGACCTCCGTGCGGAGCTCGGCCGCGCCCGCATCCCCGGAGGCCAGTTGCAGCTTGAGCTTCCTCACCTCCTCCTGGAGGCCGGCCAGCTGCTCCTCCCGGCGCTCGAGGACGGCCGGCAGCTGCTCCGGCGCGGTCTGGTAGCGACCCGCCAGCTCCCGGAGGAGCCGCGCCGCCCCCTGGACCCACTCCACGGCCCCGCGGCCCGTGACCGCCTCGATGCGGCGGACCCCGGCGGCGATGCCCCGCTCCCCGGTGATCTTGAAGAACCCGATGTCGCCGGTGCGCTCCACGTGGCAGCCGCCGCAGAGCTCCCGGGAGACCGAGCCGTCACCCACGCTCACCACCCGGACCCTCTCACCGTACTTCTCGCCGAAGAGCGCCATGGCCCCGGCGGCCCGGGCCTCCTCGAGGCTCATGGTCTCCTTCCGCACCTCCTGGTTCCGCACGATCTCGGCGTTCACCAGCCGCTCGATCTCCTCCAGCTGCTCCCAGGACACCGGCCCGCCCCAGCTGAAGTCGAAGCGGAGCCGCTCCGGCTCCACCAGGGACCCCGCCTGCTGCGCCGCCTCCCCCAGCACCCGCCGGAGGGCGGCGTGGAGCAGGTGGGTGGCCGTGTGGTTCCGCTGGGTGTCCATCCGGGCCCCCTCGAGCACGCGGGCCCGCACCACGAGGCCGGAGCGGAGGGAGCCCTCCTGCACCTCCACGTGGTGGACGATCAGCCCCTCGATGGGCTTCTGGGTGTCGGTGACCCGCGCCCGCCCCCCCTCCCAGAGGAGCTCGCCCGTGTCGCCCACCTGCCCGCCCGACTCCGCGTAGAAGGGCGTGCGGTCCAGCACCACCTCGCCCCGGGTCCCCGCGCCGAGGATGTCCACGGGGCCCTCGGTCCCCAGAAGGCCCACCACGGTACCCTCCGCCTCGAGCTCGTCGTAGCCCACGAACTCCGACCTCACGCCCCGCTCCGCCAGGTCCTCGTACTCCGGGCGGAAGCGGGCCGCCGCCTCCCCCTTCCAGGAGGCCTGGCCCCGCTGCCGCTCCTCGGCGAGCGCCCGCTCGAAGCCCTCGCGGTCCACCGTGAGGCCCTCCTCCTGGGCGAACTCCTCCAGGAGCTCGAAGGGGATCCCGTGGGTCTGGTAGAGGTCGAAGGCCACCGGCCCCGGCACCACCGTCTCGCCGGCCGCCTTGAGGCGCTCCAGCTCCTTCTGGGCGATGTCGGTCCCCACGTTGAGCGTGCGCGCGAAGCGCTCCTCCTCCTGGGCGAGCTGGGTGGTCACCACACCCTGCCGCTCCCGGAGCTCGGGATAGAACTCCCCCATGAGCTCCACCACGGAGGGCACCAGGGTGTGGAGGAAGGCGCCGTCCAGGCCCAGCTTCCGGCCGTACCGGAGGGCCCTCCGGACGATCCGGCGCAGCACGTAGCCCCGGCCCTCGTTGGAGGGGGTCACGCCGTCGGTCATGAGGAAGGTGGCGGCCCGGATGTGGTCCGCGATCACCCGGAAGGCCGGGGCCAGCTCGTCGCCCGGACGGTAGGGCCGTCCGGTCAGCTCCGAGATGGCCGCCAGGATGGGGGCGAAGAGGTCCGTGTCGTAGTTGCTCTCCACCCCCTGCATCACCGCGGCGATGCGCTCGAGGCCCGCCCCCGTGTCGATGGAGGGGCTGGGCAGTGGATGGAGATTGCCTTCCACGTCCCGCTCGTACTGCATGAAGACCAGGTTCCAGATCTCCACCACCTCGTCGCCCGGGCCGTTCACCAGCTCCCCGCGCCCCGGCGCGGCCGGGTCCGCCCCCCGGTCGAAGTGGATCTCCGAGCAGGGGCCGCAGGGGCCCGTCTCGCCCATGGACCAGAAGTTCTCCTTCTCGCCGAAGCGGAGGATCCGGTCCCGCGGCGCCCCCACCTCCTCCCAGAGGCGGGCCGCGTCGTCGTCGTCCGTGTACACGGTGAACCACAGCCGGTCCAGGGGCAGCTCCCACACCTCCACGAGGAGCTCCCAGGCGAAGGCGATGGCCTCGGCCTTGAAGTAGTCGCCGAAGGAGAAGTTCCCCAGCATCTCGAAGAAGGTGTGGTGGCGGGCGGTGTAGCCCACGTTCTCCAGGTCGTTGTGCTTGCCCCCGGCCCGCACGCACTTCTGCGAGGAGCAGGCCCGGCTGTAGGGGCGCGTCTCCCGGCCGGCGAAGACGTCCTTGAACTGGTTCATGCCGGCGTTGGTGAACAGCAGGGTGGTGTCCCCGGCGGGCAGCAGCGGCGAGGAGGGCACCACCTCGTGGCCCCGCTCCCGGAAGTAGTCAAGGAAGCTCTGGCGGATCTCCGCGCTCGTCATGGCTCGCATGGCTCTCGGTCTCCCTCCGGCGGGCCAGGCGCTCCACGGCCTCCATGGCCGTGTGCGTCCCGAACCCGCGGTTGACGAGCGAGCTTACCATCCGGGCCCGCTCCTCGGGAAGTGCCCACCAGCCCGCCCGGCGTCCCCGCTCCGCCCTGGCGAGCGCCGTCTCCAGAGCCGCCCCGAGCAGCTCCTCCCCGAGCTCCGAGGCCGCCTCCGCGACCTCCCGCGGCGCACCCCGCCTCTGAAGCTCCGCGCGGAGCCGGCGCGGGCCCCACCCCCGCTGCACCGCCCGGACCTCCACGAAACGCCGCGCCAGCCGCTCCTCGTCCAGGTAGCCCAGCTCCCGGCACCGCCCGAGGGCCTCCGCGATCTCCTCCCCGGAGTACCCCCTCCGGCGGAGCTTCTCCGCGAGCTCCGCGGGAAAGTGGTCCCGGCGCGAGAGCAGGTCCACCGCCTTGTCGAAGGCGCTCACCATGGGGGCATCATAGCCGCGGAACGGAGGGACCGGCCACCCGGTGGGGAGGTGGGGCGGCCAGGAGGTGAGGCCCTGAAGGGGTGACGAGGTGAAGGCGGCGCCCCCGTCCCGGGCGGTGACCGTGGCCGTATCCGTGGCCCTGTCCGCGTCCGTGACCCTGTCCGTGACCGTGTCCCTGTCCGTGACCGTGGCCCTGCCGCCGACCCCGATCCTGACCGTGTCCGTGACCGTGCCCCCTGTCCCTGACCGTGACGGTGTCGGTTTTTCTTACCTCGAGCGAAGCCATTCGCCCCCACTGTCCATCCCGAGCGAAGCGGGGTCGGGGCCAGGGGCAGGGGAGCGGGAGCGCCGGGGTGCAGGGGACGCCTCGAGACATTGACATTGGCGTTTCTCTAGTGCGGGGGGCTGTCACACCTCGCACGGGCGGGTGGGGGGCTGTCGCACCGTGTCGTGACCAGCGGTTCGGAAGTGCCTCATTCGTTTCACGTCTCACGTTTCACGTTTCACGAGAAGCGGGGGAGCAGGGTCGGGGTCGGGAACGGGTCACGGACACGGCCGCACACGGTCAGGGTCGGGGTCAGGGGCGCGGGCAGGACCAGGGTCGAGGCCGTGTCCGTGACCGGGGACCTGACGAACGCAGCCCTCACGAAGCACGCCTCCGGTGGGGCGGACGGAAGACGGCCCGTGGTCCTCTCCGCCGCTCCCCTACTCCGCGTTGCCGAACTCGAAGGGCGACTCCTCCGAGAAGGGATCCATGGAGGCCTCGCTCTCCAGCTCGAGCGAGCCCTCCATCTCCTCGCGGGAGACGTCCGAGGTGGACTGGATGCCCTGGATGCGCAGCCGGAACTCGTCCGGGTTCGTGGAGCGCCGGATGGCCTCCTCCAGCGTGATGAGGCCGTTCTTGTACAGCAGGTAGAGGGACTGGTCGAAGGTCTGCATTCCGTACTGGCTGGTGCCCTGGGCGATGGCGTCCCGGATGAGCTTGGTCTTCTCCTTGGTCTCCACGCAGTCCCGGATGTACGGGGTGGAGATCAGGACCTCCACGGCGGGCACCCGGCCCAGGCCGTCGGCCCGCGGGAGCAGGCGCATGGAGATGATGGCCTTGAGCACCGCGGCCAGCTGGATGCGGATCTGCTTCTGCTGGTGGGGCGGGAAGACCGAGATGATCCGGTTGATGGACTCGGTGGCGTCCAGCGTGTGGAGGGTCGAGAGCACCAGGTGGCCGGTCTCGGCGGCCAGCAGGGCCGTCTCGATGGTCTCGTAGTCCCGCATCTCGCCCACGAGGATCACGTCGGGGTCCTGGCGGAGCGCCGAGCGCAGCGCGGTGGAGAAGCCCTTGGTGTCCACGTCCACCTCGCGCTGGTTGATGATGGACTTCTTGTCGCGGTGGAGGAACTCGATGGGGTCCTCGATGGTCATGATGTGCTCGATGCGCCGCGTGTTGATGTAGTCGATCATGGAGGCAAGCGTGGTGGACTTGCCGGAACCGGTGGTTCCCGTGACCAGGACGAGGCCGCGCTGCTCCTCGCAGATCTTCTCGAGCACCGGCGGCAGCAGGAGCTCCTTGAAGGTCTGGATCCGGGCCGGGATGAGGCGGAGCACCAGCCCCACGGAACCACGCTGCTGGAAGATGTTGCAGCGGAACCGCCCCAGGCCGGGCACGGAATAGGCGATGTCGATCTCCAGCTGGTGCTTGAAGCGCTCCTTCTGCCGGGAGGACATGAGGGAGAACGCCATGGCGATGGTGTCCTCCTGCATGAGCCGCTTGAACTCGGTCATCACCTGGAGCCTGCCGTCGATGCGCATCACCGGGTGGGCTCCCACCTTCAGGTGCACGTCCGAGGCCTTCCGCTCTCCCGCCATCTTGAGGATGTCGTTGATGTGCATGCCTCAACCTCCGCTGTGCCGGACCCGTCGCGCCCCGGACCCCGCGGCGCAGCACGAGCGCACGCATCCTGATCCGGAGAGCTGCACGACCAGTGTACCGCAACCGGCGGGTGGGATCGTGAAACGCGAACGGTGAAACGAATGAAAGGGAACGGGTTGGGAGGTGGCCGGGTGTCGCACCCTCGGCCGGATCGGCGGGTCCCCGCGCCCTGTCGGCTTCACTCCTCGCCCTTCACCTCTTCACCCGGCGCGGACGGGAGGGGGACCTCCTCCCGTCCTCACCTCCTCACGTCCTCACGTCCTCACCCTCCTCCACCGCGATGCTGCGGGTGCCGTCGTCGCGGACGGCGAGGCGGACGGTGAGGCACCGGGTGCCCCGGGGCCTCCAGGTGGTGAGGAGCTCCGTGGGCCACTCCACGGCCACCACGGAGGCGGGGTCCGAGAGGAGCTCCTCGAGGCCGATCTCCCGGAGGGCCGCCTCCCCGGCATCCGCCAGCCGGTAGAGGTCCACATGGTGGACGGTCCGGATCCCCCCGCGGTCCACGGGGTAGCTCTGCACCAGCACGAAGGTGGGAGAGCTCACCTCCCCCGGGTCACCCCCGAGACCCTCCACGAGGCCCCGCACCAGGGTGGTCTTGCCCGCGGCCAGGTCGCCCACGAGCAGGAGGAGGTCCCCGGGGAGCAGGCCGGCCGCAAGCCGCCGGCCCACGGCCTCGGTCTCCTCCGGGGTGGCGGTGACGCCGGTCAATGGTCCTCCTTCGCCTCCGGGACCAGGATCGTGTCGCCCCTCTCCTCCACGATCCGGCGGTACCACGACTCGGGATACGGGGGGTGGCCAACATGGCCCGACCGGTCCTTCACGTTGCCGTCCACGTACTTGACCATGAGCTGCTCGCCCAGCTTCCGCCAGCGCCGGACCGTGGACTCGCCCGCCTCCACCGAGTAGCGCGTCAGGTAGTCGGCCGCCAGCCGGGGGGACTCGCCATACAGCTCGAGGGCGGCCTTCTCCACCGCCGCCTGGTCGGCGAGGAAGCGCCCCTCCAGCTCCCGTTGCACGGCCTGGATGTCCACGATGATGTCGCTGTAGCGGGCGTAGGCCATGTTGGCCACCCAGTTGAAGACCCAGAAGGCCGAGTCCCAGGAGAACCGCATGAGCGAGGCCACGCCCTCGCCGTAGCTGGGGGGCACCGAGGTGACCCCGCAGTAGACGGGCACGTACACCGTGGAGTAGGTGTCGTCCACGCCGAACCAGAAGACGCCGCCGATGGGGTCGGGCAGCGCGGCCCGGGACTGGGCCACGAAGGAGAAGCCGGTCTGCTGCGTGGAGATGGCCCGCTCGTGGAGGTACCGCTTCCCGTCCACCTCCCAGGTCATGGGGCGCCAGCGGTAGGGGCAGGCGTAGGGGCCGGCACCCACGCCCTTCGAGAGGTCCAGCGGAGTCCCCTCGTAGTGGTCCCGCATGAGGGACATCACGTCGGCCACGCCCAGGGGGCGGTCCGGCCGGATCCACAGGGGGAGCCGCTTGTCCGGGTGGGAGCCGTCGGCGTACTCCACCCCCAGCCCCAGGGAGGGGGCCGCCCGCCGGAAGATGCTCCAGACCCGGGCCTCGCAGAACCTGATCCCGCCGAAACCCAGGGGGGCGTACACGTCGGCAAAGGAGAACTCCTCGTCGGGCCCGTCGTAGAACCCCTTCTCCCGCGCGAAGGAGATCACGTCGGGAGCGTGGAGGCAGCTGGCGGGGTCGTCCAGGGGGAAGGTCCGGATCCGCGCCTGGTTGGCGTGCGCCGAGATGAAGCCGTCGGGGACGCGGCGCGCCACCCACACCGCGCCCTTCTCACCCTCGCCCTTGCCGATGATCTCGAAGATCCAGACCTCCTCGGGATCCGAGATGGAGAACGACTCCCCCGAGGAGTAGTAGCCGTACTCCGCCACGAGCTCCCCGATCACCCGGATGGCCTCCCGCGCGGTGGTGGCCCGCTCCAGGGCCAGCTGCATCAGGCTGCCGTAGTCCAGGATCCCCGAGGGACCCCTCAGTTCCTTGCGGCCCCCGTAGGTGGTCTCGCCGATGGCCACCTGGTGCTCGTTCATGTTGCCCACCACGGTCCATGTCCGGGGCGCCTCGGGGATGTACCCCAGGTGTTTCCCGGTGTCCCACTCGACGATCTCGCGGAGGGTGCCGGGGGCGTTGACACTGCCCGGCCGGTAGACCAGCTCGCCGTAGAAGTCGTGGGAGTCGGCCGCGTAGGAGATGAACGCCGAGCCGTCGGCGCTGGCACCCGGGGTCACCAGGATGTTGGTGCAGGGCAGGGTGGTGGCTGCGGTCAGGGTGACGGCCAGGACCAGGGTGGTGACGCGGGGGAGGAGACCGGACATGAAGAACTCCTTCGTCGGTAGTGGCGGCGGTGCCGCCGGGCGATGGTAGCAGACGGCTCAGGCCGTGCGCGCTCCCCGGCCGGCGAGCCAGCAGGCGATGGAAACGGCCAGCGCCGGGAACATGGGCTCGAGACCCAGGGGGTAGGCGCCGGCCCTCCCGGCGAGGATCCACGCCGCCGCCGTGGCGGCCGCGAGGACGATGGCCCAGGCAGCCGAACCTCCCCCGTAGCGCCAGCGTGGCGGCAGGTGGACCGAGAGCACCGGCAGGAGCAGCGCCGAGGTCACCACGGAACCCACGTGGTGCCACAGGGTGACCACCGAGCCGAAGGCCAGGGCGGCCGCCACGGCCAGGGCGGCCGAGACCACGAGCCCCCACCGGCTGGCGCGGCGCTCCGCGCCGGGAGCGGGGGGTGTGGCCGCGAGGTCGTGCCCCACGGTGGCCGCCGCCAGGAACAGGTAGGAGTCCAGGCTGGACATGACCGTGGCGAAGAGCCCCAGCGTGAACAGGGCCCCAAGGGCCGCGGGGAGCACCCTGGCGGCCAGCGCCGGGTAGGCGGCCAGGGGGTCCGCCAGGTCCGGCAACAGGACCCGCGCCGCCAGGCCCGAGAAGGTGGTCAGGAAGTCGAACACCGCCCAGGCCCCCACCGACACCAGGACGCCGGTCCGGGCCACCCGGGGGCTCCTGGCCGCGAAGACCCGCTGGTAGAAGGCCGGCTCCACCATGGTCTGGAGCGCGATCAGGTACCAGACGAGCACGGCCTGGAGGCCCAGCCCGCCGTCCCAGCTCCGGTGGGCCGGGGGCAGGGCCCGCCACATGGCCTGGAGGCCTCCCGCCTCGTGGAGCGCTGCCGGAAGCAGGACGAGGAACCCCCCGTACATGAGCACCAGCTGGAGGGCATCGGTGCGGACCACCGCCCGGAACCCCGAGAGCCCCACGTAGAGGGCGGAGAAGGCCGCACCGGCCACCGCGGCGACCCACAGGGGCCACCCGGTCACCTGCCGGAGGAGCACCGCCAGCATGAGCACGTAGGCCGCGGGGACGGAGAGGGCCCAGACCCCGCCCGCCCCCAGCACCGCCGTCCGGCGGCCGTAGGTCCGGGACAGCAGCTCGGGGATGGAGATGGCCTCCGTCCTCCGGAGCCGCGGCGCCAGCACCAGGGCGAAGAGCACCGCCGCCAGGTAGTAGGGGAGGCCGAAGACCAGCCAGGTGGAGATCCCCCAGCGCCAGGCGTACTCGCCCACGCCCAGGATGCCGCCGTACCAGGTGGTCACCAGCGTGGCCACGAAGGCGGGCAGCGTGAGCCGCCGCCCGTCCAGCAGCCAGCCCACACCGGTCCCGCTCCCCCCCCGGGAGAGGAGGACCAGGACCACGGCGTAGAGTCCCAGCAGCAGCAGGGTCAGCTGGTTCACGGGAGAAGTGTACGGTGAAGCGAACCGTTACGCGAGACGGGAGGAGGTCTCCCGCCCGCCCGGATCGTGAAACGTGAAAGGTGAACCGTGAAACGAATGAGGCACTTCCGAATCGTTGGACACGACGCAGTGCGACAGCCACCCGCCCGCCCTCCCGCGCACTCCTGCGCCTGACCGCGACCCCGACCGTGTCCATGACCGTGGCCCTGTCCGTGACCCTGGCCCCGCACCCCTGCTCCCGGGGCCGGGCGGGGGCCCTCCTCACCCCGCCATCATCCCTCCGTCCACGGGGATCACCGCCCCGGTCATCCAGGAGGCGGCCTCCGAGAGCAGGAAGCACACCACCTCCGCCACGTCCTCGGGACGGCCGATCCTGCCCAGGGGGTGCAACGCCCCCATCCCGGCCACGTCCTCCGGCGTCATCCCCCGCCCCTCGTGGATGGGCGTGTCCACCACCGCGGGCATCACGGCGTTGACGCGCACCACCGGCGCCACCTCCAGGGCCAGGGACCGGGTGAGCTGGTTCAGCGCCGCCTTGGAGGCGTTGTAGGCCGCCATGCCGGGGATGGCCCGCTCGGCCAGGGTGGAGGAGACGTTGACGATGGCCGGGTCGTGCCCCTGCTCCAGGAGGGGCAGGAGCTCCCGGCACAGGAGGTAGGGCCCCCGCACGTTCACGGCGAACACGCGGTCCCACGTGGCGGGCTTCGTCTCGCGCAGGGTGCCCATGGGTGCGATCCCCGCGTTGTTCACCAGGCCGTCCAGCCGCCCCCACCGCGACCGCACCGCCGAGGCCAGCTCCGCCACCCGGCCGGGGTCGGCCACGTCGCAGGCATGGCCCCAGGCCCGCTCCGGGCCGAGCTCCACCACGGCCCCGGCCAGGGGCTCCTCCCTCCGGGCCACCACGCACACCTCGCCCCCGAGCCGGATCACCGCCCGGGCCACGGCGAGGCCGATGCCGCTGGAGCCGCCCGTCACCACCACGCGCCTGCCCTGGAGATCCACCATGTCCCTCCCCCGTTCCGGGTTGTCCGCTTTCGCCGAGTATACTCGGCCCATGGCGACACCACACTGGAACGACACCACCGCGATCATCACGGGCGCCTCCTCGGGGATCGGCGCCGCCCTGGCCCTCGAGCTCGCCGGCACGGGGGCCCGGCTCGTCCTCACCGGCCGGCGGGCCGACGCCCTGGAGGACGTGGCCGGGGCCTGCCGGGAGCTCGGGGCCCAGGCCGCCACCGTGGCCGGGGACCTCACCGGACCGGTGCACAGGGTGGCCCTCGTCCAGACGGCGCGGGAACGGTTCGGGGGCGTGGTCCTCTACGACCTGTTCATCACCAGGAACCTCCCGGAGTGAGCCTCACAGCGCGCAGTGGCGCGTCCTGTCGATGATCTCCTGCTGCATGGCCGGGGACAGGTCGTTGAAGTAGGCCGAGTAGCCGGAGACCCGGACCAGGAGCCACGGGTGGGCCGAGGGGTCGTCCCGGGCCTCCTCCAGGACCCCGGGGTCCAGCACGTTCATCTGGACCTGCATCCCCCCCTGCAGGAAGTAGCCCCTGATCAGGCCCTCCAGGGCCCGGAGCCCCTGCCTCCCCCGCAGGGTGACCGCGTCGAGCTTCACGTTGACGTTGATCCCATTCCTGCCGTTTTCGACCTGGTTCGTGGCGGCCGCGGAGGCCAGCGCCGCCGTGGGGCCCCGGCGGTCCGCGCCGTTGGCGGGGGCGAGGCCGCTGGCCAGGGGTCTGCCCGCCAGCCGCCCCGACGGCAGGGCTCCCGTGGTCTCGCCGAAGGCCGCATGGGCGGTCACGGCGTAGAAGCCCGCCAGGTAGGGCCCGCCGCGGATGTTGGTGTGGCGCCCCAGGGAATCCGCGAACGCGGCGCAGACCCTCTCGGCGAGGGCGTCCACCCGGGGCTCCCCGTTGCCGTACTTGGGCGCCTTGAGCAGGTACCCGCGCAGGGTGCCGAAGCCCTCGAAGTCCGACTTCAGGGCGCGGACCAGCTCCCCGAGGGTGGCCAGCCGCCGCCGGAACACCACCTCGTCGATGGCCATCAGGCTGTCGGTCACGTCGGGCACGCCCACGCCCTGGACCCCGCTGGCGTTGTACCGGGCCCCGCCGGCCGTGGAGTCCACACCGGACTCGAGGCATCCCCCCAGCAACATGGAGGTCAGCGGCGTGGGGTGGAACC
The DNA here is from genome assembly GCA_027061805.1 of Thermoanaerobaculia bacterium. GTDB lineage: Bacteria > Acidobacteriota > Thermoanaerobaculia > Thermoanaerobaculales > Sulfomarinibacteraceae > JAMOWA01. Next base: position 21,415 of record JAMOWA010000064.1, read on the forward strand.
GGGCGTTGGCCAGCTCGATGGCCTTCAGGTCCGCGATCAGGAGGTCCACCAGATGGTCCAGCTGGACGCGCCAGGCGCCGAAGAAACCCTCCAGGTCCACCACCCCCGCGGCCCGTCCCACCCCCGCACCCCCCCGTTTCAGGCCCAGCGCCCACTCCAGGGGAAGGGCCAGGTTCAGGAGCGCCGCGTCGGTGGAACCGAAGGTCTCGCCGCAGGCCACCGGCTCGATGCACCCCACCGGGGAGTAGTCCCGGGCGTCCTCCAGGGTGATGCCCCGGGAGACCAGCATGGGCACCACGGCCTCGTCGTTCATCAGGGAGGGTGCCCCCGACCCGCGGCGCAGCATGGAGGCGACCCGCTCCACGTACTCCGGCGGGCTCCCCCGGTGCAGCCTGGCGTGGTAGTTGGGCTGGCGCATCCTGAGCTCGTCCATGGCGTCGAGGAAGGCCCACGTGAGCTCGTTGGTGACGTCGCGGCCCTCCCGGTCCGTCCCGCCCACCACCACTGCCTGCCCGTTGAACATGCCCCCGTGGAAGCGGGTGAGCCGCCGGGAGAAGACGGGCACGATCTCGCTCATCTTCACGGTGAAGCAGCCCACCAGCTCCCGGAGGCCACGCTCGTCGAGCCGTCCGGCCTCCCTGTCCGCCTCCCAGTAGGGCGCGAGGACCTGGTCCAGCCGTCCCGGAGAGACCGCGTTGTCCAGGCTCTCCAGGTTGAGTGCGATCTGGGCGAAGAGGAGCGACTGGAAGGCCTCCCGGAGCGTCCGCGCGGGGTGCCGCGGCACCCGGTCGCAGACCTCGGCGATCTCCAGGAGCACCCGCCGGCGCTCCGGGCCGGTCTCCCGCTCCGCGAGCTCGCGCGCGAGCGTCGCGTACCGTGCCGCCATCTCCTCGAGGCCCCGGCACACGATGCCGACGGCCTCCCAGAAGTCCCGGCGTTCGGGATCCGTGGTGACCTCCGCCCGGGAACGGGCCTCCGCAGCGATCCCCTCCGTGCCCTCGGCAAGGAGCCGTGCATAGTCGGGCACCAGGTGGGAGATGCCACCGCTCTCGTTGATCAGGTAGCGCTTCGCCGTGACCTGGTCCACCACGAAGGCCAGTGCCCTGGGCACCGTGAAGGCCCGGAAGGCCAGGAAGCGCGTCAACCAGAAGGGCATCACGGAGAGGGCCAGCACCCGGCGCTCGCGCCGGCCGATCCGCAGCGGGTTGACCTCGCGGGAACCGAAGGCGAACAGGTCCTCCAGCATGGCCACCCCGTGGAGCTCGGGAAAGATGGAACCGCCAACGCGCTTGCTGGAGAAGGCCCCCACCAGGAGCTCGTCATCCCAGATCCGGGCACTGCGGTTGGCGAGGACGAAGCGGAGGGCCTCGGCCTTCCGGAGGATCACCGGGCCCCGCCGGTTCTCCCGCTTCCGGAAGAAGCGGGTCACCAGCTCGGCCCGCTCGGAGCACACCTCGGGGTGCGCGGCCTGCACCTCCGCCCGGAGCCTCCAGACGCGATGCGGGAAGACCTCGGGGGAATCGCTGGGGGCCCCGTCGGGCTCGTGGCCCTCCACCGTCACGCCGATTCCCTGTCCCTCGAACCGTTCCCGGACCCTCTCCAGCGCCTCCCCGGCGCTCTCCGGTGGGATGCCCAGACGGGGCCGGGGGCTCGCCAGCCTCTCGATCTTGTCTTCCCCCGCCCGGTGGTAGGGCAGCAGCCGGATGGAGTCCACACCCAGCTCCCGGAGGAACCCGGCGATACCGTCCACGCAGCCCGCACCGTCGTTGTGACCGGGGATCACCGGCATCCGGAACACCACCCGGGCCCCGGACCGCACGAGCCGGCGGGCGTTGGAGGCGACCGTCGCCAGGGGGAATCCGGTGAGCTCGCGGTGCAGGCCGTCACCCCATGCCTTGAGGTCGAAGTAGAAGAGATCGACCAGTGGCAGGACCCTCTCGAAGGTGGACCAGGGGACGCCCCCGGCGGTCTCCACCACCGTGTGGAGGCCCCGCTCCCGGCAGATCCCGAGGAGCTCCTCGGCGCCGCCCGCCTGGAGGAGCGGCTCGCCGCCCGAGAGCGTGATCCCGCCGCCGCTGGCCTCGAACCAGGGCCCGTCGCGCAGGACCTCCTCGACGATCTCGGCGGGTGACCTCGGCTCCCCCACCCTCCGCAAGGCCTCGTGGGGGCACGCCTCGGCGCAGAGGCCGCAGGCGTCGCAGAGCTCGCGGTCGATCCGGGTCTCGCCCGCCGTGATGGCGCCCAGGGGGCAGGCCTCCGCGCACAGGAGGCACCCCACGCACCGCTCGGCGTAGAAGGCCATCTCGGGCCGCGCCCCGATGCCCTCGGGGTTCTGGCACCAGGGGCAGTCGAAGGAACATCCCTTGAGGAACACCACGGTCCGGATGCCCGGCCCGTCATGGACACAGAACCGCTGGACGTCGAAGACGACGGGCGGGTCGATGGGAGCGGTGGCGGCCATGGAACCTCCGTTCCCCAGTCTACTCCTGCGCCCTCCCGGTTGTGGTACAAGACTGCCATGACGCCGAGCACCCCCCAGCCCCGCCCCGCCCTGGCAGCCCTGGCACTGCTGGCCCTGGCCGCCACCCTGGCGTGCGGCCCCCGCACGCCCGCCGCCGACCCCTCCTTCGTGCAGGCCGAGGAGGCCTGGCGCGCCCAGCGCGAGGCCCGGCTGAACACCGACGACGGCTGGCTCACCCTGGTGGGGCTGTACTGGCTCTCCCCGGGCGAGAACCCCTTCGGGTCCGGCGACGGCAACCCCGTGGTCCTGCCGGCAGCCGACGGCGTGGCCCCCGCCTCCGGCGTCTTCGTCCTCGGCGAGGACGGCTCCGTCACGGTCCGCTGCGCGCCCGGCGCCGGGGTGACCCTCCACGGGGAGCCCGTCACCGAGGCGGTGCTCCGGGCCGACACGGACGAGGGCGGCCCCGACATCCTGCATGCGGGACGGATCCTCTTCTACGTGATCCGTCGGGGCGACCGGGTGGGGATCCGGGTCAAGGACCCCGAGAGCCCCGCCCGGACGCAGTTCCGGGGCCTGTCCTGGTACCCGCCCGACCCCGAGTGGGTGGTGACGGGAACCTTCGTTCCCTTCGAGACGCCAAGGACCGTGGAGATCGCGTCGGCCGCGGGCACCACCGAGACCGCGGAGATCCCGGGTGCGGTGCGGTTCACCATCGGCGGCCGCGAGCTGGAGCTCCTTCCCATGTCCTCCGATGTCTCCGAGGGCCTCTTCTTCGTCTTCGCCGACGCCACCAGCGGGCCGGAGACCTACGGGGCGGGCAGGTTCCTGGACGTCCCGCCGCCCGACGGCGAGGGGCACGTGGAGCTGAACTTCAACCGGGCCTACAACCCGCCCTGCGTCTTCACGCCCTACGCCACCTGCCCCCTGCCCATCCCCGAGAACGTCCTGCCCATCCCCGTCCGGGCCGGGGAGAGGATGTACACCGGACACCACTGAGCCCCGGTTTCCCGTCTTCCCCGCCCGGGGGGCTCCACGCCTGGACCTCGCGGACCACCCCATGGTGCAGCCCGCGGAGATGGCCTGCCTCGTCCGGGAGATCCCCGGCCGCTGAGGCCCGGCCGGCAGGTATAATGCCGCAGGAGGAAAGGGGTCTCCTATGAGTGGCGTCGTGTCGTTCGACATCTATCTCCTCGGGATGAAGGATCCCTCGCCGGACAACCGTGCGCGGCTCGTGGATGCCGTCTGCCAGCTCACGGGACGCGCCGAGTCGGACCTCCGGGCCGCCCTGCTGGAGCCCGAGCGTCCGCTCTTCGCGGGCCTGAGCCAGCAGCGGATCCGGGAGGTGGTGGAGGCACTGGACATGGCCGGTGCGCGGATCGAGATCCGCCCGCTCCACGGTGCAGCCGGTGCGGCCGGTGCGGCCGAGGCACCCGGGGTCGCCTCGGGTTGCCCCCGGTGCAACTTCTCCGTCACGCCCGACCTGGAGGAGTGCCCCCGCTGCGGCCTGGTCTTCGCCAAGTGGGAGCGGGAACAGATCCAGAAGATGCAGCGGGAACGCCGCCTGGAGGAGGCGCTCAACCAGGCCGTGCAGGCCCGCAGGGAGTGGGACGGGCGCGCCAAGATGTACCTGGAGCGCCACCCCTTCCCCGAGCAGGACGAGAGGGGCTTCGAGAAGCACCTCAACCGCGAGGAGATCCCGTTCCAGAGGCTGGAGAGCGACCAGGGACCGCTCCTGATGACCTCCCGCCGCCTCATGGTGCTCCGCGACGGCACCTTCCTCTCCATCCCCTACGAGCTCATCTCCGACGTGGACACGGGCGGCGGGTTGCTGGTGAAGAAGGACCGCGTCCGCATGCAGCTGAGCTTCCACGGCCCGCTCCAGGTGGACGACAGGGCGGTCAAGAGCCTCGCCTTCGAGCTGGACAAGGAGTCCTCCTTCCACAAGGACCTCGTCATGGACTGGGCCTTCGCCAGGAACTTCATCTGCGGCTCCTGCGGCGCCCGCGACCTGGACTACCGGGTCCAGAACGGGAAGACCCACGCCCGGTGCATGCACTGCGCCACCGACCACGAGATCGACCTCGAGGAGGCCGTGGCCATCCCCATCCTCCACGACTGAGCCCCCCGGAGGCCACCGGCATTGGAACGCACCTTCGCCTTCGAGCGGGAGCCCCACCTCAGGGAGCTCGCCACCCGCATCCTGCGGACAGGGACGAGCGGGGGCACTCCCTGGGCGGAGCTGGAGGACACGATCCTCTACCCGGAGGGCGGCGGCCAGCCCTCGGACACCGGCCGGATCAACGGCGTCCGGGTGACGGCCGCCGTTCGCGAGGGTGGCACGGTCCGCCACCTCCTGGACTCGCCCCTGGATCCCGGCCCCGCCACCGTCGAGCTGGACTGGGACAGGCGGTACGACCACATGCAGCAGCACACGGCCCAGCACCTGCTCACCGCCGTCGCCCAGGACCGCTTCGGCTGGCCCACCACGGCCTTCCACCTGGGCCCCTCGGTCTGCGACGTGGAGCTGGACGTGCCCTCCCTCGCCCCCGGCGACCTCCGGACCCTGGAGGAGGCCGTGGCCACCGAGCTCCGGGCCGCCCGGCCCGTGCGGGCGCGCCACGCCGACCCCGGTGACCTCGACGCCCTGGGCGTCCGCACCCGCGGCCTTCCGGAGAACCACAGGGGGCCGGTCCGGCTCGTGGAGATCGAGGGTGTGGACCTCAACACCTGTGGCGGCACCCACGTGGCCTCCACCGCGGAGATCGAGTGCGTCGCGCTGCTCGGGACCCAGAGGATGCGCGGGGGCACCCGCGTCTTCTTCGTGGCGGGAGGACGGGTCCGGACGAGGATGGCGGAGCACGAGGCGCGCAACGCCGGGCTCCGGGAACAGCTCGGAGCTCCCGACGAGGAGCTCGTGGAGGCCCTCCGGATCAAGCTCGACCAGCTGAAGGAGGCCACCCGGCTGGCCCGGAGGCTCCAGGAGGCCCTGGCCGAGGAGCGGGCCCGCCGGCTCGCAGCGGCGCCGGAGTCCGTGGTGGCCCTCCACGACCCCGACGGCGCCCCGGCCTCGCTCCAGGCCCTGGCCCGGCGCCTCCTGGACCTCGCCCCGGGGAAGCTCTCCCTCCTCACAGCGGGCGGGAACCGCGAGGGGCACTTCCTCCTGGCCGCCGGACCGGAGTGCGGCCGTGACCTCCAGGAGGCCGGCACCGCCGTGGCCGCCATCCTGGAGGGCCGAGGCGGCGGCCGTCCCCCCTTCTTCCAGGGCCGGGCCACGCGGCTCGACCGCGTCCCCGAGGCCCTGGAGGCGCTCCGCAGGGGGTGAGCCCCGCCCCCGGGAACCCGACCACGGAGTGCGGGGTCAGGGTCAGGGACGGGGGACACGATCACGGGCAGGGACAGGGTCACAGTCAGGGTCAGGGTCACGAACACGGTCAGGGTCAGGGTCACGAACACGGTCAGGGTCAGGGTCACGAACACGGTCAGGGTCAGGGTCACGAACACGGTCAGGGTCAGGGTCACGGACCAGCCGGGAGCGCTCGGACATGGTCACCACCGGATCGTTCATAGGGGTACGTAGCCTCCGGGCGTCCCGGAGGCTGGGGGGATCGCATGAACGACCCGGAGGTGACCATGAACCGCACGCGCTCCCAGACCGTCGTCCTCGACCTGGCCCTCGAGGCCGCGTCCATCGCCCTGAAGCTGGCCCAGCGGGTTCCGGTGACGCTCAGGCCCGTGGCCGACCAGCTGGTCCGCTCGGCCTCGTCCGTTCCCTCGAACCTCGCAGAGGGCCTCGGACGACCCGGCCGGGCAGGAGCCAACCACTGGCGCATCGCCTACGGCTCCGCCCGGGAGGCCGACGTCCAGCTCAGGCTCCTCGCCGGGGCGGGCGCCATCGATCCCCGGCAGGCCGCCACGGCCATCCACCTCCTCGACCAGGTCCGTGCCATCGCATGGAGGCACCTCCACCCACCCTCCCGGTGAGGGAGTGAGGGCGTCAGGACGTGAGGGCGGCCCCCACCCACCCGGGAGGAGCAGGGGCGCAGGGGTGCGGGGGAGAACACCCCGACCGGGTGCGCTTCAACAACCGTATGGAGCCGGGGGCGCGCCCTGAAGGACGCGCCTACACCTTCGAAGAAATCCTTCGCTTCCGCGCGCTTGCTCCACTCCGGCGCGCGGAGGGGCGAAGCCCCGGCGGGATGTCCGCGACGGGACAGCGGGCGCTCGCGCCCGGGTGGACCGGAGCGGGCAGCCCGCAGGCGCGGCATCGCCGCGCCCCGCGCGCCGTGACGTCACGGACAGGGACAGGACCATGGCCGGGGTCAGGGACACGGACGGGATCAAGGACAGGGCCACGGTCAAGGGCACGGGCGGGTGGAAGGCGCACCTCCCCTCATCTTCATTCGTTTCACGTTTGACGTTTCACGATCGGACGGGTGGGCGGGCGTCGTACCGAACACCGCTCCGGCATCCCCCGAGGAAGGCCTGTTGCGGGGAGGGGGCCGGACGGAAGGCGCCCCGGGGCCATCCCGCAGCGCGCCCCGGAGGGGGCGGGCGCAGGCCGCTTGGTCCGAGGCCGGGGCGGGCGGGGACGCGGAGCCGGCCGAGGATAAGCGGCCGAGCACGTCCCCTCCGGGGAGGCGATGCGGGTGCAGCACCGGGGCAACGCACCGGACGGCCCACGACCCGCAGGTCTCGCGCCAGCGAGACCGGGGGCGCAGCCCCCACAGGCCAGGAGTCCGCGCTCGGAGAACCCGGACGGACGCTCAGTCCTCCGGACCGCTCCCCTGCTCCTCCTCTCCTCTGCTCCCCTGCTCCCCTGCTCCCCCTCTCCCCCGCTTCCTCCTCGCCCACTCGTCCACCTTCGGGAAGCGGCGGCGAAGGGCCTGGAGCACGCGGTGGGCCAGCGGAGAGTGGCGGGAGAGGACCAGGAGGCCCGCGGCGATGAGCAGGATCCCCTGGAGGACGGGGACGAAGAGCCCCACGATGCCCAGGGCCACCAGGCCCCAGCCCAGGGCCAGCCCGAAGACCCGCCCCAGCCAGGAGGAGGTGGGCTCCGGCCCCTCCCTCCCGGGGCCGCCGTCCGGCGGCACGGGACGCGGTCCGCCCTCAGTCACGGCCGGCCTCCCCCGTCCCCCTCAGGTAACCGCCGAGGCCCGAGAGCACGGCGTCGAGCTCCCCCCGCGAGGCCAGGGAGGCCACCACCTCCCGCGAGGCCTGGAGGAGATCCAGGTCGGCGGGGAGCCGGGCGTGCCGCAGGCCGTCGGCCCCCCACTGGCGGAGCCCCGCCACCTCGCCCGGCCCGCGGATCTCCAGGTCGGCCTCGGCCAGGCGGAAGCCGTCGGTGGTGGAGCGGAAGACCTCCAGCCGCCGCCGCGCCGCCTCCCCGAGGCGCTCCTCGTCCACGAGCAGGACACACCAGGAGGGCCGCGGGCCCCGCCCGATCCTGCCCCGGAGCTGGTGGAGCTGGGAGAGCCCGAAGCGCCGGGGCGACTCGATGACCATCACGGAGGCCTCCGGAACGTCCACCCCCACCTCCACCACCGTGGTGGCCACCAGGACCTGGATCCCGCCGGCCCGGAAGGCCTCCACCGTGGCCCGCCGCTCCCCGGCGTCCATCCGGCCGTGGAGCGCCGCCACCGCCAGGCCGGGGAGCCGCCGCCGCAGCTCCGGCAGGTTGTCCTCCACGGCCTCGGCCTCCACCCCCTCCGAGCCCTCGATCAGGGGGTACACCACGAAGATCCTCCCCCCCTCCCGCGCCTCCCGGGCCACGAAGCTCCAGAGCTTCCCGGCCCGGTCCCGGGTCCGCACCACCGTCCGGACCGGCCGCCGGCCGGGGGGCAGCTCGTCGATCACGGAGAGGTCCAGGTCGCCGTAGGCCACCAGGGCGAGGGTCCTCGGGATCGGCGTGGCGGTCATGACCAGGAGGTGGGGCGCCCGCCCCTTCTCCACCAGGGACCGCCGCTGGGCCACCCCGAAGCGGTGCTGCTCGTCCACCACCACGAGGCCCAGCTCCGGGAGGGACACGGCCTCCTGGATCAGCGCATGGGTCCCCACCACCAGGCAGGGCCCACCGGACCCCAGCCTCCCGAGCACGCGCCGCCGCTCGGAAGCGCCCAGGCTCCCGGTGAGCAGGAGCGGCTCCCACGGCGTTCCGCCGAAGAGCCCCGAGAGCGTCCGGTGGTGCTGCTCGGCCAGGAGCTCCGTGGGCGCCATGAAGGCCACCTGGAACCCGGAGTGGAGGACCCTCCAGGCCGCCAGGGCCGCCACCACGGTCTTGCCCGAGCCCACGTCCCCCTGGAGGAGCCGGGCCATGGGGCGTTCCCCGGAGAGGTCCCGGGCGATCTCGTCGGCCACCCTCCTCTGGGCCGCGGTCAGCTCGAAGGGGAGAGGGAGCTCCGGCGCCCCCTCGGCGGCGCAGCGGGGGGCCCGCCGGGTCCGGCGGCGGGTCCGGATCCCCTCCACGGCGCCCGCCAGGGCCAGCAGCTCGTCAAAGGCCAGGCGGCGGTGGGCCGGCGTCCGGCGGCCCTCCAGCGCCTCCACGAGGGCCCGGCGGGCACCGGGATCCTCCGGCACCTCCGGCCGGTGGAGCGTGCGGAGCGCCTCGCGGATCCCCGGCAGGCCCAGCCTCGCGAGCACCGGCGCTGGGACCGGGTCGTCCAGCCTCCCGAGGGCCGGGAGGGCGTGCCCCACGAGCCGGCGGAGACGCCGTCCGCCCCAGGCACCCAGCCTCGGGTACACGGGAACGATGCGCAGGGCCTCCACCTCGCCCGCGTCCACGGGCTCCACCGAGGGGTTCACCACCTGGAGGACCTCCGTCCCGCCCCGCCGGCGGACCGTGCCGAAGAGGAAGACCTCGGGCTCGCCCGCCAGGCGGCCCGCGATCCACGTCTGGTTGAACCACACCACCGGCACCGTGCCCTCCGGCGTCACCAGCTCCGCGTGGACCACCCCACGCCCGCGGCCCCTTCGCCTGCCCACCCGGACCCGGCGGACGGTGCCCCGGAGGAGGGCGGCCTCGCCCTCCCGGAGCGACGTGACCGGCACCACCGCGGACCGGTCCTCGTACCTCCGGGGGGTGTGGAGGAGGAGGTCGCCCACACAGGCCACGCCGTGGTCCGCCAGCATCCCCGCGGTCTTCGGGCCGACCCCGGGAAGCACGGTGAGGGGGTCGGACGGGCGCGGCGGCCTCTCTCGCCTGGCTGGGTCCCGGTGCCCCCGGCCGGCCCGGGCGCCGGTTGCGGGACCGCGAGCCGTCAGCTCGGGGCCTCCCCCACCTCGAAGCGGCACTGGACGGTGCCGAAGACCACGGTGTCACCCGGCTTGATCTCGTGGGGCTTGCCGGTGGCCAGGCGCACCCCGTTGACGAAGGTCCCGTTCATGGTCCCCACGTCCTCGATCACCACGTAGGTGCCGTCGTCCTCCTTGCGGATCCGGGCGTGCCTGCGGGACACCGAGCGCTGGGGGTCCACGCCGGTCAGGTCCACCTCGGGCTGGATGCCCGTGACGGGGTCGGCACGGCCCACCGTGGTCTCCTTCTTCCCGGCGAGGGGGAACACGGTGCCGCCCCCCAGCTCCACGAGCCGGGCCAGCGGGTCCGGTGGAGGCGGCGGCGGCGCGGTGATCCCCGAGGACTCCACGTCCACCTCGTGGCCCACGGCCTCCTCCAGGAGCCGCGTGGTCTCCCGGAGTCGCCGGACCAGCTTGCGCATCATCCGCACGGCGATCTCGGGGTTGCGCTCCAGGATGAAGGTGAAGGCCGCCTGGTCGATCATGATGGCATCCACGTCGGTGATGGCCACCGCCGAGGCCGACCGCGGGATCTCGTCCTCCAGCATGCACATCTCGCCGAAGAAGTCGCCCTTGCCCAGCACGGCCAGGACCCCCTCCTCACCGCCGAACTTCTTGCGGATCTCCACCTCGCCCGACTCCACGATGTACATGGCCAGGCCAAGGTCACCCTCGGAGAAGATCACCGCACCCTTCTGAAAGCGCGTCCTCATGGGCTCCAGGGAGTCGTGCGCCTCTCCGGAGGATCCCGATGTCGTCTTGAACTTCGCCATCAACTGCTCCAGGTCACACATCCCGCCGCGGTGTCCACCTCCAGGTGGGCTCCCAGGGGGAATGCCAGGTTCCGACTTCCATGACCGAAGGGACGGTCGACCACGATGGGAACACCGGGCGGTGCAGCGTCCAGCAGGAGCCTCTTCCACCTCGCACCCCTCTCCTGTGCCGGTCTGCAACCACGCAAGCTCCCACCAATCAAGGCGTTGACACAATGCAATCTACCAGAGGACCATAGCTGGGTCAACAGCCGGTCCAGCCGGTAGAGGGGCTCCCCCAGCTCCTCCAGGAACAGCACGCTCCCCTCCCATGGAGGCTCCCAGGGGGTCCCCAGGAGGGAGCAGAGCACGGTGAGGTTGCCGCCCACGGAGTGACCGGAGGCCCGTCCGGGGCGGACGACCGAGGACTCCCGAAAGCGGAACAGCTCCCGCCCCGGCACCTCGCCCCGGAGCACGGCCATGAGGCGCCGGAGGTTCTCCTGCCGGTCCAGCCCCACGCCGGCCATGGGGCCGTGCACCTGGACGGCCCCGCCCCTGGCCTGCAGCGGCGCCATGACCGCCGTCAGGTCGGAGAAGCCCACGAAGGTGACCCCCTCCCGGACCAGGCGGTCCCAGGGGAGCTCGTCGAGCAGACGCGAGACACCGTAGCCTCCCCGGGCGGCCACCAGGACCCGCGCCCCGTGGTCCAGCACCCGCTCGAGACCTTCGAGTCGGGCGCGGTCGCTCCCGGCCAGGTAGCCCTCCCTGGCATGGACGTTCGGCGCCACCACGAGGGGGTGCCCCGTGGCTGACAGGGCCTCGAGGCCCCGGGCCAGCCGCTGTCCGTCCACCGGCCCGGAGAGGGCCACGACACCGATGGATTCACCGGGGGACAGGAGGCGGAAACCCGGGGCACGCACCCCCCAAGGATACGTCGCCGGAAGGCGCCTGGGAAGGGCCCGATCCGCACCGGGCGGTGCGCCGCGACACATTCCACCGTGGGGGTTGACAGGAGCGTATTAGAATGTTAGGATATTCTTGAATGGTTATGAAGTGATGCTTCAATGACCATCGCCGCTGCCGTCGGCAACCCATGAATCAGGAGGAACCACATATGCCTGTCACGACACTGACCATCGACAACATCAACGAGCTGATCGAGAACAACGAGATCCTGATCATCGACTTCTGGGCCCCCTGGTGCGGACCGTGCCAGGCCTTCAAGCCCATCTTCGAGAAGGCTGCGGAGGACCATCCGGACATCACCTTCGCCTCGTGCAACACCGAGGAGCAGCAGGAGCTGGCCGCCATGTTCCAGATCCGGTCCATCCCCACCCTGATGGTGTTCCGGGAGCAGATCATGGTGTTCGCGCAGCCCGGCATGCTTCCGGCCGAGGTGCTGGAGGATCTCATCGGACAGGTCAAGGCCCTTGACATGGACCAGGTTCGCGCCGAGGTGGCGAAGCAGCAGGCCGACGCCGCCTCCGCGTAGGCAGAGCGACACGCATCAAACCGACCTCCTTCTTCTTCCATACGGCCCGCCGCAAGGCGGGCCCCTCTTCTGTGTCCGGACACGAACCGGGCCGTCCCGGCGGGGAGGCCCCCGTCCGGAACGGCCCGCAGGGAACAGGGTCGGTCCCCTCCCCCCGATCAATCGTCCACGGGCAGCGGCGTCAGCACGCCATCCTGCAGCCTGTAGCCGACCCCCGTCATCACCTCGTCCAGCGCGTCGGGATCCTCGTAGAAGCTGGTCCCCACCAGGTCTGCCGGGTACTGCCGGTAGACGGCGGTGATGGCCCCCGAATCCACCTCGAAGGCGGCATAGCCCGCGCACAGCGTCTCGGCGTACACGAGGCTCGACGGCGTCACGTCGGGGTCGGAGGCCGAGACCATGAAGATCGGCGACAGCCGGGACAGGAGCGCCTCCAGCCCGGGGATCCCCCCGAGGATCGGGTCGTTCTTCACGGTGCCGGTCACGAGCTCCTGGAGCGACTCCGAGGAGATGGCCGGCGTGGTGAACTCGAACACGCCCTGGTGGTCCGCCACGAAGGAGGCGTGGATGTCGCCCGAGATCACCACCGTGTTCCCCGTCTGGCGGAACATGTCCAGCAGGGCGGCCCGCATGTTGGGGAAGCCCTCCCACTGGTCCACGTTGAGGTTGATCCTGGTGCGCAGCGCATCGGGGAACCCCTCGGGAAGCGTGGGGGCGATGGCCGGGTTGGTGAAGTCCAGGATCATGGGGGCCATGGAGACCGAGCTGGCCACGACGTTCCACCGCGCGGTGCTCGTGCCCAGGGTCTGGGCCAGCCACGCCATCTGGGCGTCACCCAGCGCGTTCTCCGAGGCGCCCTGGGTCTCCAGGAAGCGGGCCCCAGCGTAGAGCTTGAAGGGGTCCCTCATGACCATGTAGCGGGACCCCAGGGAGCTGAACTGGCTGGTCTTGCCCAGGTAGAGGTAGCTGAGCCCGTGGGTCAGCCGGGCCATGGTGTCGGGCGGGAAGGGGGGATCGTACCCCGCCGCGGCGAAGAGCGCATTCACGTAGGAGGCGCTCACCCGCCCCCCGAGGAGCTCCTCGGCGATGCCCACCGCCGTCTTCATGTCGAGCCCCGGGTTCGCCGCCAGGACCACCTGGGTGGCGATGAGGTACGCGGTGTGGGTCAGCACGTCGAGGCCCAGGTCCTGGAGATCCACATGGCCGTCCAGGTGGGGCGCGATCTGCTCGAACATCTCGTCCCCCAGCATGAGGCGCAGGGTGTCCTCGTCCACCGCCACGGCCCCCGGGAAGGCGTTCTCCGGGATCAGGTGATCGGGACGATAGGTCCTGTAGTCGGTCATGAGGAGCTCGAGGTTGGCCCCGAAGCGGAGGTCCCGGTAGATCTTCGAGTTGGGGTAGAGGTCGTCCTCCCCGATGTCCAGGGTGCCGTCCTCGCCCAGGCCCACCTCGGTGGGAACCCACTCCATCCAGGCGCGCTCCGCGTTCCGCCGGCGCTCGGGATCGGCCTCGTCCTTCCGTCCGTCGAAGTAGGTGCCCACGTCGCCCCAGCAGTCGTCCGAGAACTCGTGGTCGTCCCAGATGACCACGAAGGGGTACTGTCGCCGCACGTCCTGGAGCACCGGGTCGGAGAGGAAGGTCCGGTAGAGGGTCCTGTAGTTGGCCAGGCTGGCAGCGGCGTGGTAGGGGTGCTCGGGATCACCCAGCTGGATGGCCCCCTCCAGGTCCTCGAACACCACCTTCCGCTCGTCACTGGGATCCTGGAAGGAGGGATCTCCCGTGGTCTCGTACACGAAGTCCCCCAGGTGGACGATGAAGTCCAGGTCGTCCGGATGGTCCCTGAGCAGCTGGAGGTAGCTGTTGTAGTACCGCCCCGCGTAGTCCTGTCCGTAGGCCACGGCGAAGCGCACCGCCTCGTCGGCCTCGGGGTCGGGGGCCGTCCGCGTGACGCCGGGGAGGGTCCACACCATCTCCTCCCCCACCGCGACACCGAACCGGTAGTGGCAGGTCGTCCCCGGATCGAGCCCCGTGACCCTGACCTTCACGCAGTGGTCGTACTCCGCCAGGGCCGTGAGCTCCCGGGTGACCACCACATCGGTGAAGTCGGGGTCGGTGGCGACCTCGAGCACCACCGGCACGTCGGCCCCGGCATCGTCCGGGTCCACCGCCCGGGTCCAGAGCACGACGCTGTCGGGGCGCGGGTCTCCGGACGCCACGCCATGGGTGAAGTGGGCCGGCTGAAGTGCGACGGCCGGGCCCGCGGCGAGCAGGGCCAGAACGGCCACCACCGCCACCATCGGGTACATTCTGGATTGCATCATCGGAACACCTCCAACCGTGTTCGCCCCCGGACGTGCCGGGGAATCCTGGTCCAGGGATCTCCACTGCCTGCGAAAACCGGGTCCTCTCAAGTATACGCCCGTATAATCATGGAATGGACAGCCTCGCCAACCACGTGCAGCCCGAGCTGGCCGGATTCATCCTGACGCTGGCCCTCTCACTGCTCATCGGCTTCGAGCGCGAGGAGCTCCGGGACGACCGGCCCCTCTCCTTCTTCGGCGGCGTGCGGACCTTCCCGCTCATCGGCCTCTCGGCCTTCCTCCTGCGTGCGGGTTTCCCCGGCACGGCCCTCCCCTTCTCCGTGGGCCTCGTGGTGCTGGGAGGCCTGCTGCTCCTGTCCCACTCCACCTCGCTGAAGACCACCCACATGGGCATCACCTCGGAGATGGCGGCCGTCCTCACCTACGGTCTCGGCGGCGTGGCCGCGGGCGGCCAGTACTGGCTGGCCGTGGCCGGCGGCGTGGTGGCGGTGCTCCTCCTCCACGAGAAGGAACGGCTGGAGGGCCTGGTGGACCGGATCCCCCGCGGGGAGCTGGGTACGCTGCTGCGCTTCCTCCTCCTCACCGGCGTGATCCTCCCGGTGGTCCCCAACCACCGGTTCACCGCACTCGACATCAACCCCTTCAAGATCTGGCTCGTGGTGGTGGCGGTCAGCGGCATCTCCTACCTGAGCTATCTGCTCCAGCTCCGGTGGGGCCGCGCCGGCCTCATCCTCGCCGGGCTCCTCGGCGGCGCCTACTCCTCCACCGCCACCACCGTGGTGCTGGCCCGCCAGTCCAGGAACAGCACGCGGCGTCCCGTCCGGTTCGCCGGGGCGATCCTGGCCGCCACGGGGGTCATGTACATCCGGCTGTGGATCCTCATCCTGATCTTCGCGCGGCCCCTGGCGGCCCACCTCACGCTGCTCTTCTGGGGCTCCGGCCTGACCGCCATCGCCGTGGGCGCCCTGCTGGCCCACTCCCGCCGGGCCGAGCAGCCCGACGCCGACGCCACCGACGGAATCCGGCGCCCCTCGGAGAACCCCCTGGAGCTCACCTCGGCCTTCACCTTCGGTGCCATCTTCGTGGCGGTCCTGGTCCTCACCCGGTGGGTCGCCGGCCACTTCGGGACAACCGGCGTGCTGGCCCTGGCCGCAATCATGGGAGCCACCGACGTGGATCCCTTCATCCTGGGCATCACCCAGGCGGCGGGAGGCACCACGCTGCCCCTGGCCACGGCGGCCCTGGCCGTGGTGATCGCCGCCTCGGCCAACAACCTCATGAAGGGCCTGTACGCCCTGTTCTTCGGCAGCCCCACCACCGGGCGGCTCTCCCTGGCGCTCCTCGCCCTGTGGGGCGCGGCGTCGCTGGGCGCCTTCTTCCTCCTGTGACGTCGTCCCGTGGGGGTGCGGCCCCGTGCCTGATGCCGGTCCTCGGGCACGGGGCCGGATTCAGTCCTCCAGACCCAGCTCCCCGAAGGTCGAGGCACACCCCCTGAAGCCGATGGAGACCCGTTCGTGGTCCACCACCACGGGCAGCCTGTGCTCCCAGCAGTGCCTCCGGAGCTCGGCCATCCCCCCGGGATCACGGCTGAGGTTCACCTCCCGGAACCGCACGCCCCTCCGGCGCAGGTCCTCGCACAGGGCCGCGCTGTGGGGGCAGCCGTCCGCCGTGAACACCACGATCGTGAAAATGGGGCTCACCCCTCCTCCGGCTCCCGGCCGCGCACCGGCGGAATCTCCAGCTCCGGGAGGTCCACGGCGCCGTCGATGACCGCCATGCCCGGCTCCATCTCGGCGAGCAGGCGGGCGTCCTCGCGCCACCGCGGGTGGACCTTCACGCGAAGCCCGAGGTAGATGCGGATTCCCAGCCTGGCCTCCAGCTCACGGCGGGCGGCGGTGCCGATCTCCCTGATCATGCGGCCGCCCCGGCCGATGACGATGGCCTTCTGGCTGGAGCGCTCCACGTAGATCACGGCGTCGATGGAGAGGAGATCGTCGTGCTCCTCGAAGCGCTCCACCAGGACCCCCGTGGTGTAGGGCAGCTCGTTCCGGGTCGCCGCCAGGAGCTTCTCCCGCACGATCTCGGCCACGAAGAAGCGCTCGGTCTGGGTGGTGGTGAGGCCCGGTGGGTAGAGCGGCGGCCCCTCCGGCAGCGCACCGAAGAGCCATTCCCGGAGCTCGTCGAGGCCCTCGCCTGACACCGAGGAGATGGGGAGGATCTCCGTTTCGGGCCGGAGCTCGCCGTGGCGCGCCATGAGGGGGAGGAGTGACGACCGGTCCCGCACCAGGTCGATCTTGGTGAGCAGCGCCAGCACCGGCGCCTCCACGGGCTCCAGGAGCCCGAGCAGGTACTCCTCGCCCCGCCCCCACGGCTGGGAGGCGTCCACCAGGTGCAGCACCACGTCCACCTCCTCCAGCGCCGAGCGCACCTCGCTCATCATCCGGGCGTTCATGCGGTGGAGGGGCCTGTGGACGCCGGGGAGGTCGAAGAACACCGCCTGGCCGCGGGGGTCGTCCAGGATGCCCACGATCCGGTTCCGCGTGGTCTGGGGCTTCGCCGAGACGATGGCCACCTTCTCCCCCAGGAGCGCGTTGAGGAGCGTGGACTTGCCCGCGTTGGGCCGGCCCACCAGGGCCACGAGCCCCGACCTCGGGCCCTCCGTCATTCTCCCGTCTCCCCCTGCCCGGCGAGCCGCTCCACCAGCACGGCGGCCACCCGGCGCTCGTCCACCTGCTCCACCACGAAGCGGAGGCCCAGGCCCTCGTCCACCACCTCGGCTCCCGTCTCGGGCACGGTGCCGTAGCGGGCGAACACGAGGCCGCCCACGGTGTCCACCTCCTCCTCGTCCACCTCCACGCCGAAGAGCTCCTCCAGGACCTCCAGGGGGGCGCGCCCCTGCAACCGGAAGACCCCCTCCCGTACCTGCTGCCACTCCGGAGGCTCTCCCGCCTCGTGCTCGTCTCGGATCTCCCCCACGATCTCCTCCAGCACGTCCTCCAGCGTGACCAGGCCCGCGGTGCCGCCGTACTCGTCCACCACGATGGCCATCTGCTGGTGCTGCTGCTGGAAGTCGCGGAGAAGGTCGCCGAGCTTCTTGGCCTCGGGCACCACCAGGCACTCCCGCGCCAGCTCCCCGGCGGCGGGGCGGTCCCCGTTCTTGAGGTGCTCCACCACCGACTTCACGTGGACCACGCCCTGGATGTGGTCCACGGTCCCCTCGTAGACGGGGATCCGGCTCCGGTGGGTCTCGGCGAAGATGGCCAGGAGCTCGTCGAAGGAGGTGGTCCGCGGCACCGCCACCATGTCGGTCCGGGGCGTCATCACCTCGCGGACCGTGGTGTCGAAGAACTCCACCAGCGAGCCCAGGAGCTCGCCCTCCTCCTCCTCGAAGATCCCGGCGGCCTCCCCCACGTCCAGGAAGGCCTGGATCTCCCGCTCGCTGACCTCCTCCTCCTCGTCCTCCACGGGACCGCCCTCGGGCCCGGGCCGGCGCGCCACGGTCCGCAACAGGCCACGGAGGGCGGGACGGACCACGCGGAGGAGCGCCGCGAGGTGCTCCTCGGTGAGCGACCTGGCCAGGAGCCGGGCCACCACCACAGCAAGGATGGGGATGCCCGCCGCGAGGGCGATCCTGCGGGGAGCACCTCCGCCCACGAGCCTGGGGATCAGGAGCCACACCGCGCCGGCGCACGCCAGCTCCAGCCAGCGGAGCGCGTCCAGGACCTGGGAGAGGTGGACGGGCGGCTCCGTTGCGCCGGTGGGCAGCAGGGAGGGGTGGTCCTCCAGCAGGCCCTGGAACCGGACGTTGCCCATGTCGCCCAGGGCGGTGGCCAGCGCCTCCAGGATCACCAGGGCCATCCCCGCCGCCGCGAGCCCCAGCAGGAGCGTCACGGGATGGACGAACCACGCCGCGAGCTGCACGTTCACGGGAGGAGCTCCTCCCGGAGATCGAGCTCGAGCCTCTCCATCTCGCCCCCGTCGGCCTCGTGGTCGAACCCCGCCAGGTGCAGGACACCGTGCAGCGTCAGCTCCTCGAGCTCCCGCTCCAGGGAATGGCCCAGTCGCCGGGCCTGGGCGCGCGCCGTGTCCACGGAGATCACGATCTCCCCCAGGAAGCGCAGCCCGTCGGGCAGGGTCTCCCCGTCCGGAAACGACAGCACGTCCGTCGGAGCGCCGATCCCCCTCCAGGTGCGGTTCAGCTCCTCCAGGCGCCCGTCACCCGTCAGCACGAGGGACACCTCGGCATCGTCGATGCCGAGGCGGTCCAGGGTCGCGCGGACCACGCGGCGCAACCGCTCAGCCACCGGACCGGCCGGACGGCGTTCCATCGAGATGGGTATCCGAATCACTCCTGCGTTCCCTCCGGTTGAAGTCGAAACCGGGATAGTCGATACGGCTGTGGAACATGTTGGTCAGGACTCCCAGGAAGGCCTGGCTGACCTCCTCCAGCTCCTTGAAGGTGAGGTCGGAGTCGTCCAGCTGCCCGTCCTCCAGCGCGTCGTTGACGATCCTGGAGATCATGGCCCGGATCTTCGCCGGGGAGTGTGCATCCAGGGTCCGCGCCGCCGCCTCCACCGCATCCGCCAGCAGGAGGATGCCCAGCTCCTTCGTGTGGGGCCTGGGACCCGGGTACCGGTACTCGTTCTCCTGGACCTGGTTGTCCTCGCCCGCCAGCTCCTTCGCCCTGGAGTAGAAGTATCGGATGAGCTTGGTGCCGTGGTGGGTGGCGATGGCCTGCCGGATGGGGAGCGGCAGCCTCTCCTTCCGGGCCATCTCCAGCCCCTCCTTCACGTGGTTCCTGATGATGAGGGCGGACATGGAGGGGGCAAGGTTGTCGTGGGGGTTCTCTCCCCGCTGGTTCTCCACGAAGTAGTTGGGCTTGGCCAGCTTCCCCACGTCGTGGTAGTACGAGCACACCCGGAGCAGGAGGCCGTTGGCCCCCACGGCGTTGGCCCCGGCCTCCGCCAGGTTGCCCACGGCGAGGGAATGCTGGTAGGTCCCGGGAGCCTTCAGGGACAGCTCCTTGAGCAGCGGCAGGTTCTGGTTGGAGAGCTCCAGCAGCCGCAGGTCCGTGGTGATCCCGAAGAGGGCCTCGAAGACGGGAAGCAGGAAGGTCACCGTCCCCATGGCCAGGGGCCCTCCCAGGAGCGCCACCACGCCCTCCACCGCCATGGTGCTGGGGGACCCGCCCATGCCACCGTACAGCAGGAGCACCCCCATCACCACCAGGTTGGCGAGGCCCACCACCAGCCCCACCCGGGTGAACACCGAGCGCTCCTTGTAGCGCTGGGCCGCCATCACGCCCACCAGGCCGGCCGCCAGCGCGTAGATGGTCACCGACAGGTCCCCGCCCAGCATGAGGCCCACCAGGAGCGCCTGGGAGACTGCGAAGAGGATGGCTGGAGTCAGCCCCAGCAGGAGCAGCGCCACCACCGGCCCCGCCGCGTGGGGCAGGGCCCACAGGTAGGTCGCGGACGAGGAGAGCGCGGGGCTCTGGCTGTTGAGCGCCACAGCGGTGGACAGGAACAGGCCCAGGCGCTCGAGCCCCGTGAAGACCGCCATCAGCAGGAAGACCGTGGAGAGGCTCACCCTGACCTCGCCGACGGAGGTCAATCGGTGGATCAGCTGCCACCATCCCAGCACGATGATCACCACCAGCAGCGCCGTTCCAGCGGAGGAGGCATAGGTGGTGAGCTCCATGCGTTGCTCGTTGAGGCTCCGGAGGAGCCGGGCCACCTCGGGGCTCACCGTGTCGCCCCTGCGGATCAGGACCTGGCCCCGCTTGAAGCTCTGAAGCCTGGGTGTCACCCCGGCCGCGGCGGCCTCCACCCTGGACGAGGTCTCGGCCCTGTTGAACACCAGGTCGGGCGCCAGGTTGGTCTCCAGGAAGCGGGTCACCGGCTTGATCCACCGTCGGCGGACCTCGGCCTCCTCCAGGAGGCTGGCACGCAGCGCCGGGCCCAGCTCGGTCCGGAGATCGATGGCCGACGACAGTTCCGCCAGGGAGACCACCTTCTCGCTGCGGTCCGGAAGGGTCCTGACCACCACGCCCCGCTGGCCCCGCCGCTCCAGCTCGCGCCGGTCGTCCAGGAGGTGGCGGGAGTAGACCTGGCCCACCACGCGCAGGAGCGCGCCCTCCAGGTCGGCGCTGCACTCGGCGCTCTGGAGCACCCGGACCATGTCGTCGTCCATGTGCATCCCGGAGGCCTGGGCCAGCTCCGCCCGGGACAGCCCTCCGTTGGTGATCTCGTCCCGGCACACCGAGAAGAGGACGCTGATGGAGCTCTCGAACTCCTGCCGCACGCCGGGATCCAGGTCGTACACGGGCAGGACCGACGCCCGCGCCTCCTCGCGGAGACGCTCGGTGGCCTTGATGTCGGGGATCGCCTGGTCGGACTGGACCACCACGTCGAAGGTGGCCACGTCGCCCGGCTCCCACAGGGGCAGGCGCGGCGCGGTGCGCGGCATCACCAGCCAGCTGCAGGCCACCGCGGCAACGAGCCCCCAGAGGAGCGGTTTCTCGAGCACCCGGTCCCACCACCCGGCCCGCCGCTGGAGCTCTCTCTCGATCCGGCTAGCCATCGGCGCCCCTCTCCCCCCGGCCGCGGTGCCCCGCCTCCCACTGGTCGTACCGGTCCACGATGCGCTGGACCAGCCGGTGACGCACCACGTCACGGTGGGTGAACTCGATGAGGGCGATCCCCTCCACCCCCTTCAGCACGTTGATGGCCTCCACGAGGCCAGAGGTCCTCCCGCCGGGAAGATCGATCTGGGTGATGTCGCCCGTGATCACGGTCCTGGAGTGGAAGCCCATCCTCGTGAGGAACATCTTCATCTGCTCCGGGGTGGTGTTCTGGGCCTCGTCCAGGATGATGAAGGCGTCGTTGAGGGTCCGTCCCCTCATGAACGCCAGCGGCGCGATCTCGATCATCTGGCGCTCCATGAGCTTGGAGACCCGGTCGTAGCCGAGGATGTCGTAGAGCGCATCGTAGATCGGCCGGAGGTAGGGGTTGATCTTCTCCACCAGGTCGCCCGGAAGGAAGCCCAGGCGCTCCCCCGCCTCCACCGCGGGCCGGGTCAGGATGATCCGGCGGACCTCCTGGTCCAGCAGCGCCGCGGCGGCCATGGCCACGGCCAGGTAGGTCTTGCCGGTCCCCGCCGGCCCGATCGCGAAGACGTAGTCGTGCTGGAGCACGGCATGGATGAACCGGCGCTGGTTGAGGTTGCGGGGTACCAGGTAGCGCTTCAGCGTCGCCGGGATCGTGGTGTCCAGGAAGAAGTCCACCAGGTCGATCTCCAGGTCCTCCTCCAGGACCCGGACGCCGGTCCGGAACTCCTCCCGGCCCACGGAGCCCCCCGCCTCCAGCAGGCGGTCGAAGGACTCCAGGAGGCGGACGACGATCTCCTCGGCCTCGGGGTCCCCCGACACCACCACGCGTCCGCCGCGGGCCTTGACGTCCACCCGGAGGCGGTCCGCCAGGTAGCGGAGGTTCTCGTCCCTCACGCCGAAGAGGGTCCCGGAGTGCCCCTCGTGGAGCTCGATGGTCCTCATGGCATCACCGGAGGCAGACTCCCACCGCGTGCGGCCGGAGGGGCGCCGCGGGCACCGCCGCCACCGGTGCCGGTGCGGCGCCAGGATCGGGGGTGAGGCTCACTCACAGCTGTTCGACGGAGAAACGGGGAGCGCGCCCGGGCCGACGACGCCCGCACACTCCCTGGAGTCCGGAGGGATCCGACCCGCCATAACGGCAGCATTGTAGCAGGAAGACCCCCGGAACCCCACCGGAAGGCATCCCTCAGCCCCCGCCACCGGCAGCTCCCCATGGAATGTCGGCGGCTCCGGAGCGCTGGTTGAGCAGCCTGGCCAGCAGGAAGAGGGCATCGGAGAGACGGTTCAGGTAGGCGAGGATGCCCTCGGGCACCGCCTCTCCACCGAGGGCCACCACCCTCCGCTCCGCCCTGCGGCAGACACACCGGGCGAGATGGGCCAGGGCCGCCTGCCGCGTGCCCCCGGGGAGGATGAAGGTGGTCAGGGCCGGAAGCTCCGCCTCCATCCCATCGATCCAGGCCTCCAGCGGCTCCACCGCCCAGGCTTCCGGCCCGCCGGGCAGCTTCCCCCGGGGGTCGGCCAGGGCCGCCCCGAGCCCGAAGAGCGCCCCCTGGATCTCCCGCAGCCGCTCCCCGATGTCTCCGGGGAGGTCCTCCGCCGCCAGGAGCCCCAGGAGGGCGTCGAGCTCGTCCACGGTGCCGTAGGCCTCCACCCTGGGGTGGTCCTTGGGAACCCTCCCCCCCGAGATCAGCCCCGTCTCGCCCCCGTCGCCCGTCTTCGTGGAGATCTTCACGGGGACATCATAGCCCACCACCGTGTCGCAGCGGGGAACCTCCCCCGACCCCTGAGTGGCCGGACACTCCCCCAGGGTGTGGAGGCTCCCGGCCTTCACGCTATGATGCTCCCATGACGGCGCGGTCTCCCGTGGCATCCTTCGTGATGGCAGCCCTGGTCCTCCTCCCCGCGATCACGTCAGGAGCGGTGGAGATCTGGGAGATCCAGGGCAGCGGAACCGGCTCGCCCCTGGAGGGGCAGGTGGTCACCACCTCCTCCAACCTGGTGACCGCCACGGGACGCTCCGGGTTCTTCATCCTGACGCCGCCGGAGCGCTCCGACGGTGACCCGCGCACCTCCGATGGGATCCACGTCTACACCGGTGGCGCGCCGGGGGTGGCCGTGGGCGACCTGGTGGACGTGACGGGAACGGTCTCGGAGTACCACGGCATGACCGAGATCGCCGGCTCCCCCACCGTCACGGTGCTCTCCCACGGCAACGCCCTCCCCGACCCGGTGGACCTGGACGCCAGCGATCCCTCGCCGGACGACCCGCCCCCGGAGAACGTCCTGGAGCGGTACGAGGGGATGGTGGTCCGGATCCTCTCGGGGACGGTGACCGGCCCCGCCGAGGACTCCGGCCTCTTCTGGGCCGTGGCCCGCGACGGGAGGGCCTTCCGTGAGCCCGGGATCCCGTGGCCGGGGGTGGAGGGGCTCCCCGTGTGGGACGGCAACCCCGAGGTGCTCCAGGCGGACCCCTGGGGTCTCGCCTCGCCACCGGCCACGCCGCCCACGGCCCCGGCCGCCGGCCGGCACGTCACGCTGCTCCGGGGCCCCCTGGTCTACACCTGGGGACGGTACCGGGTCTGGGTCACGGACCTCGCGGTGGAGGACGGCGGAACGCCCACCACCGGACCCGTCCGGCCCCGCCGGCCCGGCGAGATCACCGTGGCCACCCAGAACCTCTGGCGGCTCGTGGACGGGGACGACGACCCCGACACGTACGACGACCCTCCGGTCTCCCTCACCCTGGAGCAGCGGCTCGCCAAGGACTCGCTGTGGATCCGGGAGGTCCTCGGCGCCCCCGACGTCCTGGCGGTGCAGGAGGTCGAGAACCTGGCAACCCTGGAGGCCCTGGCCGCCAGGATCGCCGACGACGACCCCTCCGTCCGGTACACGGCATGGCTGCTCGAGGGCAACGACCCCGGGGGTATCGACATCGGGTTCCTGACCCGGGAGAGCTTCCAGGTGGACTCGCTGATACAGCTGGGGGCTGACGAGCCGTTCCCGTTCGACGGCCGGGACTCCACCCTGTGGGACCGTCCGCCCCTCCTGCTCCGGGGGCGCGCCACGGGCAACGGCGAGCCCTTCCCTCTGGTGCTCCTGGCCGTCCACCTCCGCTCCATGGGGGGGATCGACGGGGACAACGCCGCCTTCGTGCGCGAGAAACGGCACCGGCAGGCCGTCTGGCTCTCCGAGGCCGTCCAGCAGATCCAGGAGGCCGACCCGGGGGTCCGGCTGGTGGTCCTCGGTGATTTCAACGCCTTCCAGTTCACCGACGGATGGGTGGACGTGATGGGACAGGTGACGGGCTCGCCCGATCCGCTCGGAGCCCTGCTCCCCGCCACCGACCAGGTGGAGCCCGACCTCAGGAACCAGGTCCTCACGGTGGACGCCGACAGGCGCCACTCCTTCGTTCACGAGGGATCGGCCCAGGTCCTGGACCATGTGCTCACCTCGGCGGCGCTGGACCCGTGGGTCCGGGGGGCGGCCTTCGGCCGCGGCAACGCCGACGCCCCGCGGGCGCTCGCGGAGGTGCCCGGCACGGCGGAACGCTGCTCCGACCACGACGGGCTGGTGCTCTACCTCATGACCGATGCCGACGGTGACGGCGTTCCCGACGACCGGGAGACCCGTCCGGTGCTGCGGCCCCGGCGGCGCCTCGTCCCCACCGGTTCCGCTCCGCTCCCGTCCCGGCGGTGAGGAAGGCATCTGCGACCGGCACCCACCGCTTCCAACGGTTGACACCTGCCGTCAACAGGAGTTGACACCTCGGGGAGTCCTCCGTCACCCGGAGAGACCGGAAGCTCTCTTCCGACCACGACTTGGGAGATCGGCGTGTTCCTGGTACGGGACTTGCTTTTCCCCGGTGCAGCCGTTGACCCGAAGATCGAGGAGGGAGGTTCCGGAGCTCGTGAGGAACGCAGGTGATCGCCGACCGCGGCCACCGGCCGAGGGAGCGTTCGCGGAGGCGCTGGGAGCGGGGCACAACCTCCTGGGACGACTCGGCTGTCCGGTCGTACCGGCAGGCGGGCGGCTCTCGTCCGTCGTTCTCCCGGCACGGACCTTCTCGCTCCTCGTCCTCGGAATCCCCATCCCGGTCTTCGGCTCCGCGGGCCGGAACAGCCCGGAGCTGCAACGGATGGCTGTCGAGCGGCTGAACGCCATCGTCCGGGATGAGCTCGAGAACGGCCACCGGGCGGCGCTTCACTCCTTCGCGCAGTGCTTCTGCGGGGTGGAGGCCGACTGCGTGATCCGCTGGTTCCCGGGGTTCGGCCGGCGGATCGGCAACCGCCGCCCCCCCCTCCTTGGAATTCAGCTCGTGACCCTCCACCCCTTCTCGACCCGCGAGATGGAGGACTGGCCGGAGGCCCCCCCCGAGGTCGTCCGCTGTGTCGCCCATATCGACGGCGCTCTTCCCGAACTGTTCCAGGAGCTGGACCACATTCTGGAACGGCAGGTTGAAATCCTCGGCCCCATGGCCGGGTCCGGTGTGTCCGGCTGGCAAGAACGACACGCTCTGTGACACGACCCTCCATCCTCATTTCGTGGCTGCGAGCCCGTCCTCCCTCACACTCGCAGCCACACTTTTTGTTTACAGATACCCTGGCGGGCAACGCCACCCTGGGGCGGTCCGCCCCGGATGGTCCGGCCTCAGGAGATTCCCAGCTTCCGCATCTTCTTGTAGAGCCCGGCCCTGCTGAGACCCAGCCGTTCTGCGGCACGGGTCTGGTTGCCGCCACAGGCCTCGAGAGCCCTGCGGATCAGCTCCCGCTCCACGGCCCCGCGTGCCTCCGCGAGGGACAGGTTGGCGAGAGCCTCGATATCGAACCGCTCCCTTGCCATCGCCCCTCCCGTGAGCTCCGGTGAGAGATGGTCCACGTCGATGATCGCTCCCGGCGTG
Organism: Thermoanaerobaculia bacterium; assembly: GCA_027061805.1. Lineage (GTDB taxonomy): Bacteria > Acidobacteriota > Thermoanaerobaculia > Thermoanaerobaculales > Sulfomarinibacteraceae > JAMOWA01. The sequence continues at coordinate 47,235 of JAMOWA010000064.1, forward strand.
ACCGCCGCAACTGCCCGGACGAGCTCGCTCCTGAGCTCGCGGACGTTGCCCGGCCACTCGTAGTCCATGAGCACCTGGAGAGCCCGGACCGAGACACCGTTGATGTGCCGCTCCATCCGCCGCGCCGCACGGTCCAGGAACTCGTTGACCAGGACCGGGATGTCCTGGCGCCGCTCCCTCAGGGGAGGGACGTGGATGTGAAAGACATGGAGCCGGTAGAAAAGATCGGCCCGGAAGAGCCCCCGCTTCACGTCCTCGCGGATGCTCCGGTTGGTGGCGGAGATCACCCGGACGTCGCAGTGCACGGGCACGTCCTCACCCACCCTGTAGAGCTCACCCTCTTCCAGGACCCGGAGAAGCTTGGCCTGAAGCGGCGGGGGCAGATCCCCGATCTCGTCGAGGAAGAGGGTCCCTCCCTCGGCGGACTGGAACCTTCCCGGACGCGGGTCCACACCGGTGGCGGCGCCGGAGGCCACCCCGAACAGCTCGGCCTCCATGAGGTCGGGGGGGATGGCCGCACAGTTCACTGCCACGAAAGGACCGGAGCTCCGGGGTGAGAGGGCGTGGATGGCCCTGGCGAACAGCTCCTTGCCCGTGCCGCTCTCTCCGGTGATCATCACCGGCTCCTCCAGCCGGGCATACTCCGCCGCGACCTTCTTGCACTCCTGGATGGCGGCCGAGACACCCAGGATCTCCTCCATGGCATTCCCGGGCTCCGTGAGCACCACCGCCCCGCCAGAGGGGTGGGGAAGACCCATGGAATCGGCGGAGAGGACCACGCCCACCGCGGCCAGGATGGCCCTGAGATCGGCCACCGCCGGGGCACGCTCACCCGCCATCACGACGAGCTCGCACCCCTCTCCCACCCCACCCGCCAGGTACACCCTCTCCCCGAGCGTCACCTGGCGGACCTTCCGGTCCCGGGCTCCGCCCTCTCCACCGGCCCCGTCAAGGATGCCAGACAGGATGCCGGGATCGGTGAAGAGCCCTCCCGAATCCCCGGCGCTCGCCACGAGCGCGGCGTCGCCCCCGGGCTCGCGGTAGACCAGGAAGGCTCCCAGGAACCCGAAACGTCCCACCACCCGCATCAGCAGCTCACCGGCACCACCCTCCCGGATCGAGGCGGCCAGGTCCTCCAGGAGACCCACCATGTCCTCGACACCCGGCTCCTTGAGGTACTGGTGGGTCTCCCTGCTGTCCCGGTCCCGGCCCTCGACCCGGCTCGTGGGCTGGATCTCGGGGGCCACCGCGAACGTTCCCGAGGAGACCTCGACCACGGTGAGCAGGGCGGACGACAGCCGGACCTCGTCACCGCACCGGAACTCGCAGGAGCTGATGCGGGTCCCGTTGACAAAGGTTCCGTTCTTGCTGTCCAGGTCCGTGATGTGGAACGAGTGCTCTCCCACGGAGATCACGGCATGGTTCCGCGAGACATCTTTCTGCGGGATGACGATGTCTGCGGAGCCCCTGGAGCCCAGGCGATAGCTCATGCCACGCCGGAGCTCGAACCGCTGCTCTCCCAGGTCGGGATGGATGTACAACAGGATGTACCTGGCCACTGTATCCTCCCCCTGACCGGTGTGCCATCCGCAAGCACGGCCCCGGTCTCCTCACACGACAGCACCTCCCAGCGTCACCATGTACCCCGAGAGCGACCCCGGCACGAACCTGACGTTCAGCCGCTGGCCCGCATGGCGGACCTCCACCATGGCAGCATCGTCGCTCACCGTGTGGAAGCTCCGGCTCGCCCTGCGGAGGAGCCCGGATCGCAGGAATCGCGAGACCTCGCCCAGGTGCTCCATGTGCTCCAGCAGCATCACCACGCGAAGCGGCCGGTCCAGGTTCGTGATCACCTCGAAGATGACCTCGTCGAACACGTCGGCCATCTCCTGGACCTCCAGTCCGGACATCTTCCAGAGGCCCAGCGGCTCCGTGGCCACCACCCGTGATCCTCTCCGGAGGGCGTCAGTCAGGATGCTCACCAGGCTCCGCCGCACATCGCCCGGCCGGCAGCTGGGGCTGAGGGAAAGATCGTGGACCACCGCCTGGTAGATCCACCGGGGACCCTCGTCCGGCGACCTCCACACCCGATACCGTCCCAGCGCCATGGGCAGCTCGGTGGCGGCGGTCTCCAGGGCCTCCTCCGAGTCGCGGACCTCCTCCAGGTCCAGCACGCTCGAGGGGCTCATCACGAGGTTCCGGTCCTCCTGAAGGATCAGGGCGTCCGGAACCAGCCGCGTCTCGAGGGCGTCCTTGAGGTCGAGATCGAGGCGGAGCGTGGCGCGTTCCACCGACCCAGTCTACAACGGTCCGGTGACGGGGGTGGCCCGGTGCTACCGTGCCGCGTCCAGGCCGAGCCGCCGCCGGACGAGATCCGCGCTGACCACCAGGCGGTACTGCCCCTCCCCGGTCTCCTCGAGCCCCTCGTACCGCCACGGGTCGAACTCCAGGCGGTTGATGATCTTCCCGAAGATCGTCCGCAGCGCCCTCGCCCCCGTCCGGGTGTGCTTCTCGGCCTTCTCCGCGATGAGCGAGGCGGCAAGGTCGTCGATCTCGAGGGAGATGTTGAGCACCTCGAAGTACCGGCGGGACCGCACGAACGGCGAGTCCACGGACCTGATCAGGATCTCCTTGAGAACCTCCACCGAGAGGTCCTGGAGCAACACGATGTTGTCGAACCGGGCCAGGAACTGCGGGACCATCCCGTAGGTGAACAGGTCCTCGTCCCTGAGGAAGTCGCCCAGGGAGAACCGCTGCTCGATCCTGACATCTCCGTCCGCAGTCCGGATGGCGTGGGACTTGAGCTTCTCGCCGCTCCCGGGCCTGGTCACCCGGAGGTACACCTGGTCGTAGAGCCCCTCGAAGGCACCACCGCAGATGAACATCATGCCCCTGGTGTCCACATCGAGCGTGATCTCGCGCTCCTCGCCGTCCACCACGGCGTGGGTCCGGTACGCGACCTTCTCCCCCTCCATGAGCGTCAGAAGCCCCTGCTGGAGCACCACCCCGATGGCGTTGGGTTTCCCGGCCACCACGGACGACATCTTGTCGACCTCGTCGATGCAGACCGTGGCCCGCTCCATGGCGGCCTTCAGCTCCTCGGCCGTGGCCCGCGGACCGAGGATGGCCCGGGCCCGCTGCTCCGCCGCGGTGAGGAGGCGGTCGGGACGGAACTCCATGCGGTCCGAGTCCACCAGGAGGTTGGCGTTGATGATGGTCATGGCACGGAACGGTCGGTACTCGGGAACATCGTGGTAGAGCCGCTGGATGTTGTTCATGATGGTGGTCTTGCCGGTACCCGAGTTGCCGATGAGAAGCAGGTTGCCCGGCACCTTGCCGGTCACGTGCTTGAAGATCGCCACGGCCACGAAGCGGAGCGCCGCGTCCTGTCCCAGGACACCCCGCCGGAGCTCCCCGAAGATCTCCTTCGGGGAGATCTCGGTCAGGGACCGGAGATCGCCATCGGTTCCGGAGTCCGGATCCACCGTGCTGTCCTTCATGCTCGTTCCCCCATGCCCCGGACACCCCCGCTGGGTACCACGGTGACTCCATCGATGCTCACCGATCGGCCGCACCCGGCCGGCCGGAGAGTGGTCCGACGGGAACCCCGCCCAGGTCTCCAGGCTCCAGGGGTCGATGGAGGCTCGAGCATCAGCCGTTCTCCTTCCGGGGGACCGCCGTCGGGGCCGGGACGGGGGTTCCCACGGGCACCGGCGTTCCCGGAGCAGCCCTGAGGCGCACACCACCCGGCGGCGCCTGTACCGGGGTGTGCCTCACCGGCTCGATGGTCCTCCCGGGCCTCGCCCCGGACGGGAGCCGGCGTTCCACGATCATCCGGATCTCGACCTCCGGCGCCTTCGGTTCGTCGGTGCGCACCACGAGCTTCCCCCTGAGCGAGAGCGCAAGCTCCTTCGCGGCCGCCGTCCCGGTCACGCGGAGCGTGATGGTGTGCTGGGTGGCCTCCCTGTCGGGGTCGAACTCCACCTCCACGTCCCGGGGCAGGCTGTTCTCGATCCCCAGGATCCTGAAGGGCGTCCCCGTGGTGCTGGCGATCCGTACCATCCGGACCGTGCCCGCGCCGCCCCTGGAGGGCAGGATCAGGTGGGCCTGCGGGGGGCTCACCTGGATCCGCGGCCGGACCCGGACCGACACCGGGATCTCGACGACCGGCTCCTCGGGCACGTCGGTGGTGACCTCCACCACCGTCGCCCGCGAGGTCCCCCTGATGCGTTCCGCGGAGGTGATGACCAGCACCACATCCCCCCGGTCCACGGGGTACCCCGCGACCTGTCCCGGCGTGCCGACCTCCTCCCAGCGTGCCGTGAGCAGGCTCGGATCCCGCACCTTCAGTTTCTTCACCTGCAGGGGCTTCCCGTCCTTCCTGCGAAGCACGAGCCTCACCTCCGCCCTCTCACCCTCCACGACGCCGAGATAGGCCCTCCGCCGGGGGTACACCTTCACGGGCGCCTCCACGTCGGCCTGGAGCTTCAGGACGATGGTCCTGGCACCCGGGTCATCGGTCGTCACCCGGATGGTCTTGGAGATCTTCCCCTCCTGGGAGGCCCTGGTCCTGACCTTTGCAACGAGCTTTCCCGACCCACCTGCCGGGATCACCGAGTCGAACTCGGCGACCGTGCAGCCTCAGGAGGGTGCGGCGCGCAGGATCTTCACCTCCCTGTCGCCCGTGTTGCGGAACACGAAGGTTCCCTCCGCCACCTCGCCGGGCCTGATCTTCCCCACGTCGACCGTGGTGCTCTCGACCACGAGGATGGGTGCCGGCCTCTCCCTCTTCACCGGTCCGGCCGCAGCCGGGGGTGTCGGCACCGGAGTGGGTACCCCCACGGCCATACCTGCTGTCAGGACCAGGGATGTCAACATCATGATGCGCGTGCCTCCACTTCGATGTCTCTCGGATGCCCCGCCCCGGCCGTCGGCCCCGGAACGGTTCCGGCCGCCGATTGTAGCGCAACACTCCGATCGGGAGGATGCGCCTCCCCGGGTGGGCACGTCTTCCCGGACCCCGGGTCACCTCCGCGGCGCGGTCTCCAGCGCCTCGGCCACCTCCTCGTCCTCCAGGGCCCGGCGGAGCCTCAACGCCCTCGCCCGGTACCGGAGGGCCCGATCGGGCTCTCCGGCAGCCTCGGCCATGTCTCCCATGGCCTCCCAGACCTCCGGGATCGACGGGCCCTTCGAGCGTGCCCGCGAGAGGTATTTCCGGGCGTCCCGGTAATGGCCCCGGTCGGCCTCCAGGCGGGCGAGCGCCACCAGGGAGTAGGGGCTCGAGAACCCCCTGGCGGCCGCCAGCAACGCCAGGCGCGCCTCCTCGTGGCGTCCCTGCAGGGAGTAGAGGCGAGCGAGGTTCGTCAGTGCCGAGGCGTTCCCGGGGGAGGCCTCCAGTGCCTTCCGGTAGGCCTCGAACGCACCCTCCCGGTCTCCGAGGCGCCTCCGGACCACGCCCAGGTTCACCCATGCCGAGGCCAGGCCGGGATCGAGACGGGTGGCCAGGATGAACTGGTTCAACGCCTCGGCATAGACCTCGTCCAGGAGCCACCTTGCACCGAGGTTGGTGTGGACCAGGGCGCTGGCGGTGACGTCGTCGGCGATCCGGTACCCGATGTACCGTGACTCAGCGTTCTCGTAGAAGTCGTAGATGTAGAGCTTCCCGCCATGGGGGTAGCCCGCAACCACGTGCCGGTTGATCACGACCAGGCCCTCCTCCCGGGAGGCCTCCAGGACGCGCTCCACCTCCACAAGCCGTACGGCGAACCCCTGGGACCGGGCCAGGGCGACGAACAGGGACGTGAAGGAGAGGCAGTTCCCCTCCATCCTGCGGAAGGCCTCGCTCGCGGGGAGCGTCAGTTCTTCCACGTAGCGGAAGGGGAACTCGTCATCGTCGAACAGACCGCGTTGCAGCTGGGCCAGCCGGCCCAGGACACCGGTGCCCCGGGTCATCGCCTCCCTGGCCCAGTCCTCCATCCGGGGTGTCACGGCGAAGGGGTAGATCACCTGCAGGGGGTCGAGGCCGCGCTCCCGCACCGCCGCATCCCAGGCCTCCTTCGTGTAACTGGGAGGACCGGAGGTGGAGGCGCACGCCGCCAGACCCAGCAGCGCCCCGACGGCGACGATCCGGAGCTTCACATCCGGTTGTTATGCCGGAATCGTTCGCAGGTTACGGCCTTGGCCCGGAATGCTCATGATGCTTCGACTGCGCGGTGCGATCCACCATTCCTGGCGGTGTTGTCTCGACCCGGTCGCCCGACGTGCTCAAACAAAGCACGCCTTCGCTCCCTCGCCGTGCGAGAACACCACCGGCAACGGCGTCTCGCACCGCTCGCTCCGAGCCCTCGTGAACACTCCGGGCTAGGTTTCCAGGGACGGGGGATTCTCGTGCAGCCAGCGAAGGTACCGCACGAGGATCTCCACCTCCACCGAGTCCAGGCGCTCACCGTAGGCCGGCATGGAGAGAAGGCTCCCCGGAACGCCCGGAACCGGCACCCTTCTCTGCCGGGAACCCTCGAGGATCACCTCCCGGAGCCGGCCATCCACCGTGAGGACCTTCCGGAAGCTCCCCCCGAGCCATCCGGGGATCCGTCCCTCCAGTGACCCGGGGTTGGGGACGCCCCCCGCCCCCAGGCGACCGTGGCACCCGAAACAGCCCATCTGGACGGCGACGTCGTACCCGGAGGCGAGCTCGGGGTCCTCGGGAACGCCCACGAGGCCCTCGAGAACCCCGACGGCCAGCACCAGGGCCCTCCACTCCCCCACGTCGAGCCTGCCTCCCATGGGCGGCATGGCCCCGGGGAACTCCGGCGAGGCGGGGCGGCCGTTGAGGACCGCATCCCGGATCATCTCCACCGACACCGGGGCAGCCCCATCGGCACGCCACCTCCACGATCCCGAGATCCCGGTGTGGCAGGCAACGCACCCCTGCTCCCCGAGGAGCTCCATGCCCCGCGCCAGGGGGTTGGCCTCCTCCCGGGCCCACGACCACCGGTAGGTGGGGACACCCAGGACCGCCACAACGGCCACCACCCCCGCCAGGACCATGCCGATCCGCGAGGCGTTCCATCGCCTCGCCCGCTTCCCGCCCGACCGGCTCGAGCCCCTCGAACCTGATTTCCGCTGGCTGCGCGCCATGGTGCCTCCACGTTCCGGCGATCCCGTCCACCCGCCGCCGGGCCATTCTACACGCCGCTCCCCTCCCCGGAGCGGGGCGCAGCGAACCCCGGAGGAGCCGGCCGGCGACCTCCGGGACGGCGCGACGGCAGGCGCTACAATGACCGGCCATGGGAACCGTGGACCTGGAGCGCCTCCGGCTGGAGCTCAGCGTGACCGACCTGGTGGAGGGCTCGGGACGGCGGGCCATCGGCCTCGGGGGCACCGGGCTGTCCCGACTGTGGCTGGGGCAGGAGCTCCACCTGCGGGTCCAGGAGGCCGCGGAGGCGGCGGAGGCGGGCTACCGGCGGGAGGTGCCGGTCCACGAGACCTTCGAGCTCGACGGGTGGACGGTGGAGGTGTCCGGCAGGGTCGACGGCGTCGTCCACGACGGCCGGCGGGTGGTCCGCGTGGACGAGATCAAGACGCTGCACTTCGCGGTGGACCTCCACAACCTGTTCGCCGACGAGCGCCTGGAGAGGTTCCGCCAGCAGGCCCGTCTCTACGCGTTCCTCCTCTCGCCCCCCGAGGACCCCTGTGCAGCACGGCTGGTGCTCGTGGACATCGCCACCGGCGAGGAGCGGACCGAGGAGGTTGCCTGGAGCCCGTCCTCGGTGTACGCGTGGCTGCGGCAGCAGGTCCACCGGAGGCTCGCGGCGGAGCGGCGCAGGCTCTCGGACCTGGAGGCGGCCCGGGACGCCGCGGCGACGCTGCCCTTTCCCCACGCCGAGCTGCGGCCGGCACAGGAGCGGATCACCCGGACCGTGGAGGACGCCCTGGAGAACTCGCGGAACCTCCTCCTCAGCGCCCCCACCGGATGCGGCAAGACGGCCGCCGTGCTGCACCCTGCCCTCAGGACGGCGCTGGCCCACGGCCGCAGGGTCATCTACCTGACGGCGAAGACCCTCCAGCAGCGCATCGCGGTGGCCACCTGCCGTGCCATGCAGGGGGACCGCTTCACCAGCCTCCAGCTCCGCGCCAAGAGCAGGATGTGTGCCCACAGCGAGATGGTCTGTCACGAGCAGTTCTGCCCCTACGCCAGGGACCACGGACTCAAGCTGGTGCGGAGCGGCGTGCTCGACTCCCTCGAGGAGGGTTCACGCCACCTCGATCCCGACGAGATCTTCCGGCACGCCACGGCCCACGAGGTCTGCCCCTTCGAGGTGAGCCTGGAGCTCCTGGCCCGCGCCCGGCTGGTGGTCTGCGACTACAACTACGTCTTCGACCCCACCATCGGGCTCGGTGCGCTCCTGGGCCGGGACGCCCTCCGGAACACCATCCTCATCATCGACGAGGCCCACAACCTCGCCCGGCGGAGCCGGGAGTACCACTCGCCCGAGCTCGGCACGGCGTCCACCGAGCGGACCCGGGCCTTCCTGGAGGGCCGCCACGGAGCCGTCTTCGAGCGGCTCGCCACCTGCGTCGCCTCCCTCGAGGACCTCATCCGCACCGGCGTGGAGAGCGCCTTCGACGCGGAGGCGCCACCTTCCACACCGGAGGCCCTCGCCTCCTTCGACGAGCGCGAGCTCGGCAACCTCCGCATGGAGATGGACGCCGCCATGCTGGAGTACTGGATGTACAAGAGGGAGAACGAGCTCTGGATCGCCGACGACCCGGTGATGGACCTCTTCCTCGCGCTCACCCGTTTCCACCGGGTGCTCCAGCTCGGAGGGGAGGAGTTCGTCCACCTGGTCCGGCGGGATGCCGGGGAAGGCGCCACGTTCCGCATCTTCTGCCGGGACGCCTCCCGCTTCATCGCCGGGATCCTCGAGGAGTCCGCGGGGGCCGTGGCCATGTCCGCCACGCTCGAGCCCTTCGAGTTCCACCGGAACGTGCTGGGCTTCCCCGAGGAGACCACGGACACACTCAGGATCCCCTCCCCGTTCCCTGCGGAGAACCGCCTGGTGCTCGGGATCACCGACGTGGACACCACCTGGCGCCGGCGGCCCCAGAACTACGACCCCATCGCGAACTGGATCGCCCGCCTGGCCCACCCCCGCCAGAACGTGCTGGTGCTCTTCCCCAGCTACCGGTTCCTGGCCGCCGTCCACGACCGGTTGCCCGCGGTGCCCCACCGGGTGATCCGGCAGGAGCCCGGCTCGGACCATGCCAGCCACGCCGGGATCCTCCGCGAGCTCGAGTCGGGCAAGCCCACGCTCCTGCTGGCCGTGCTGGGGGGGATGTTCGCCGAGGGGGTGGACTACCCCGGGCAGATGCTGTCCCAGGTCATGGTGGTCTCTCCCGGGCTTCCCCAGTTCGACACCGAGAGGGAGCTCCTCCGGGACTGGTACCGCGACCGGTACGGTCAGGGGTTCGCCTACGCCTACCTGATCCCGGGGATGACCCGCGTGGTCCAGGCTGCGGGACGGCTGATCCGCTCCGCCGACGACCGCGGCGTCATCGTCCTCATCGGCCGCCGCTTCGCCCAGCCCCGCTACCTCTCCCTCCTCCCCGAGGACTGGGTGGACGACGACCCCTCCCTCCTCTTCCCCGAGGATCCCGAGCGCGCGGTTCGGCGCTTCTTCGGCGAGTAGGGGGCGGTCCGGGGTGTTCCCCGTCAGGGGGGCCCGGAGAGACGGGGGACACGGGCGACCGGAGGAGGCCTCGCCTCAGTTGAGGTAGCCCGCCAGGGCCCGCGTCTTGTGGCTGCGGCGGAGCTGCATGAGCGCGCGGTTCTCGATCTGCCGCACCCGCTCCCGGGACAGGCCCAGGATCTCCCCGATCTCCCGCAGCGTCCTGGGCTGGTCATCACCGAAACCGAAGCGGAGCTGCAGGACCTTCCGCTCACGTTCGGGAAGCTCGGCCAGCGCATCCTGGAGAACCCTGAGGAAGGACTCCCTGAGGATCCGCTCGTCGGCATCGGGATGGACCGTCTGCTCCAGGAGGTCTCCGAACTCGGAGTCGTGCTCGTCGTCCACGGGGTCGTTGAGTGACAGGAGCGAGAGTGCGGCCCGGGCCAGCACGCGGACGTCCTCCACGGTGATCCCCAGCTCCTCCGCCAGCTCCTCGTCGGTGGGCGGCCGGCCCAGCTGCTCGGTCAGGGCGGAGCGGACCCGCTCCAGCCGGAACAGCATGTTCGCCTGCTTCTGCGGCAGGCGGAAGGAGCCCGCGTGCTCCGCCAGGGCGTGCAGGATCGCCTGCCGGATCCACCACACGGCGTAGGTGATGAACTTGACGTCCTGGCCGTCCTTGAAGGGGTCGTACTTCTTGGCCGCCTGGATCAGGCCCAGGTTGCCCTCGTGGATGAGGTCCAGGAAGGGCACGTTGGGGTTCCGGTACTTCTTGGCGTAGGCGACCACGAAGCGGAGGTTGGACTCCACCAGCTTGCGCAGTGCCTCCTCGTCGCCCTCCTGGATCCTCCGGGCCAGCTCCAGCTCCTCCTCGTGGGTCAGCTGGGGGTACCTGGAGATCTCCTTGAGGTACTGCCTCAGGGTCGCCGCCTCGGCATCCGCGCCCGATTCCCGATGGCTCATTCAGGTTCCGCGGGCTGGATGGTGGAGGGCCGCACCTTGACGATGGCGTGGTAGCGGGGCACTCCCTGGCCCTCGCCCACCTTCTGCTTGAGGAGACGCGACAGCGTCTCCACGTCCCGCTGGAGCTGGCGGACCTGGTCCCTCAGGTTCAGGATGATCTCCACGCCCGCCAGGTTGACACCGAGGTCCCGGGTGAGGGTCAGGATCGTCTCCAGCCTCTCGCAGGTCGCATCATCGTAGAGACGGGTGTTCCCCTTGGAACGGTGGGGGCACAGCAACCCCTCCCTCTCCCACAGGCGCAATGTCTGGGGATGAATGCCGTACTTCTCCGCGACCCAGGAGATCATGCGGTACCTCGGTTTGGAGCTCATGATCCGTCCTCCACGATGGAGACCACCTGGCGCCGCATCCCGGCGGCCTTGGGCAGCCGCACGGTCAGGACCCCCCGTTCGAGCCTGGCTCTCGGAGCACCCGAGAACTGGTCCACGGGCAACACGAAGTCGCGGAAGAAGGGCCCCGAGGGACGTTCCATCCGGACGTACTGCCCGCCGGGCCCCGTGTCGGCTCGCACGATCTCGCCGGCCACCCGCAGCCGGTCTCCGTGGAGCTGGAGGTCGATGGACCCGGCCTCCACCCCGGGGATCTCCATGATGACCACGACCTCGTCGTCGGTCTCGTACAGGTCCGCGGTGGGGCAGTAGGGACCGCTGGAGGGCTCTCCCACGCCCATGGTCCTGTCCAGCAGCGCCTCGTCGAAGAGCTCGTTCAGCCTCTCCCGAAGCGTCAGCAGCTCCTTGATGACGGGCCATGCCAGCGCCATGAGACCTCCCCGGGAGGGGCGGCAGGGCCGCCCCTCCCAGACTCTACCACGGGTCAGTTGGTACCCTCGGCGTTGACATCCTCGTACTCCGCGTCGATGACGTCGTCGTCGTCGCCACCGGCCTGTCCACCGGACGCCTCGGGCGCGGCTCCCGGCTGCGGACCCGCTCCTCCGGGAGCACCGGGCTGCTGGCCGGTGGCCTGGTAGAGCGCCGCCGCCAGCTGGTGGCTGGCCTGGGTCAGGCGCTCGTGGACCGACTCCAGCCGCTCCCTGCCGCCCTCCTCCAGGGCCCTCCTGGCGTCCTCGAGGACCTGGTTCACCGCGGCCACCTCGGCCTCCGGGAGCTTGTCCTTGTTCTCGCTGATGAGCTTCTCGGTGGAGTAGACCAGGGCATCGAGCTTGTTGCGGGCCTCGATCTCCTGGCGCTTGACCTCGTCCTCCGACTGGTGCGCCTTGGCCTCCTGCACCATCCGCTCGATCTCCTCCTCGCTGAGACCGGAGGAGCTGGTGATCTGGATCTTCTGCTCCTGTCCGGTGGCCCGGTCCTTGGCCGAGACGTGGAGGATGCCGTTGGCATCGATGTCGAACGTCACCTCGATCTGTGGCACGCCCCGGGGAGCCGGCGGGATCCCCATCAGGTGGAAGCGTCCCAGGGTCCGGTTGTCCTTCGCCATGGGCCGCTCGCCCTGCAGGACGTGGATCTCCACCTGCGTCTGGTTGTCGTCCGCCGTGGAGTAGACCTTGGTCTTCTTGGTGGGGATCGTGGTGTTCCGCTCGATCACCACATCCATGACACCACCCAGGGTCTCCACGCCCAGGGACAGGGGCGTCACATCGAGCAGCAGCACGTCCCTGACCTCGCCACCCAGGACGCCGGCCTGGATGGCCGCACCGATGGCCACCACCTCATCGGGGTTCACGCCCTTGTGGGGCTCCTTGCCGAAGAACTCGGTGACCATCTTCTGGACCAGGGGGATCCGGGTCGATCCGCCCACCAGGACCACCTCGTCCACGTCCTTGGCCTCGAGCCCGGCGTCCTTGAGCGCCTGGCGGCACGGCTCGATGGTCCGCTGCACCAGCGGCTCGATCATCTGCTCGAACTTGGCGCGGGTCAGGCGCATGGCCAGGTGCTTGGGCCCGGAGGCATCCGCCGTGACGAAGGGCAGATTGATCTCTGTCTCCATGGTGGAGGACAGCTCGATCTTGGCCTTCTCGGCGGCCTCCTTGAGCCGCTGGAGCGCCATGCGGTCCTGGGACAGGTCCACGCCCTGGTCCTTGCGAAACTCGTCCACCATCCAGTCGATGAGCAGCTGGTCGAGGTCGTCACCACCCAGGTGGGTGTCACCGTTGGTGGACTTGACCTCCACCACGCCGTCGCCCACCTCCAGGATGGAGATGTCGAAGGTTCCACCGCCGAAGTCGTAGACCGCGATGGTCTCATCCTTCTTCCTGTCGAGCCCGTAGGCCAGCGCGGCCGCCGTGGGCTCGTTCACCAGGCGGGCCACCTCGAGACCTGCAATCTGGCCCGCGTCCTTGGTGGCCTGGCGCTGGGCGTCGTTGAAGTAGGCGGGGACCGTGATCACCGCCCTGTCCACCTTCTCGCCCAGGTAATCCTCCGCCGCGGCCTTGAGCTTCTGCAGGATCATGGCGGAGATCTCCGGCGGGGAGAACACCTTGCCAATCACCTCAACCCGGGCCGTGTCGTTCTCGCCCTTGACCACCTTGTACGGCACGGTCCGGATCTCCTCCAGGACCTCGTCGTATCGGCGGCCCATGAACCGCTTGATGGAGAAGACCGTGTTCTCCGGGTTGGTGATGGCCTGGCGCTTGGCCACCTGGCCCACGAGCCGCTCACCGTTCTTGGTGAACGCCACCACCGACGGTGTGGTCCGGGTTCCCTCCTGGTTGGGAATGACGGTGGGCTTCCCACCCTCCATGACAGCCACGACCGAGTTGGTGGTGCCGAGGTCGATTCCGATGATTCTGGACATGATGAAGTCCTCCTCAACTTTCATTGTCAGCTCACAATATAGGACCTGAGCCGCTGATTGTCAAGTCTTGAGCGAGCCTCACATCTCGATTCCGGAACGACGACCGGGGCATCGTTCTTCAGCGCGGTGGCCGGGCCGTAAGGACACACCCGGCCAGCCTCATCATCAGTCGAGCAGGACCACCCCTGGCCCGGTGCCCCGGCCCTGGTTCGGCCCTTCCCACGGGAGGGTGTCCGAGAAAACCAGTCGTGGTTCCGGCTGCCCGTCGGCATCGTTCCCCATGGCAAAGATCCGGTGTCCCCGGACGCTGAGGCGGTACGCCCTGCCCCACGGGTCCCTGGCGATGGACCGCGGCACGCCACCCACGGAGACGAGCTCCTCCACGCTCTCGGGCACGACCCCACTGAGGATCGCGGTCGTCTTGCAGGCCTCCACGAGCCCGTGCAGCCGGAACCACGACTGGCCCCGCACCACGTACCGCGTCCAGAGGCCGTTCTTCGAGAGGATCTCGGGATTGAGCGGGTTCCTGGAGACGAGCGTCAGCGAGATGCCCAGCAGGACCAGGAACGGGATCGCCAGCCACGGCACCGATCCCAGTCCCACGCGCGAACTCCTGACGGGAATGTGCTCCGCACTGAGCTCCTGGACGATCTCGCCCGGGGTGGCCTCCCGGATGTGGCCACGATCCAGGAGCTCGGCCAGTGCCTTGCACGTCTCGAATTCCAGGAGACTGCTCCTCAGGATGATCTCGTCGACCGAGTCCCTTCCGTTGACGAGGCTGTAGACCATGTGCTGGGCCGGGGTCACGAGGTCCTCGTCGGTCCCGCCCCGCGGCGCCTCCTCGGGGGCGTCGGTGAAGGCGAAGCCGAGCATCTCCAGCTCGTCCCTGTCCTCCGCCACCTCGAGCCTTCGCGCCGGATCGACCTTCCGGAACACCGCACTCCGGTCCGGGATCCTCTGCTCGATGAAGGGCCACTCATCGGTCATCCGGGCCCCCTCCATGATGATGGAGTCCACCACCATGGGAACCATCAGGTCCCGGTCGAAGTCCACGTCGGTCTCCTGCGAGAAGTGGTACTCCCCGTCGGACCACCGGAACACGCGGTAGATGATCTGGAGCACCTGCTGCTCGAGCGCTCCCCGCACCACATCAGATGAGACCACCGCGTGGTCGATGAGGATCCGTCCCAGCCTCTGGAGGGTCTCCTCCTGCCGGCGGAGCGCCGCCTCCAGCGCCGCCTCGTCGAGCGCTCCCTGCTTGAGGAGGATGAGGCCCAGGCGATCCTGCGGATGCTGGTTGAGGGAGCTGGCAGCGATGATCTTCCCGTCCAGGAACGACACCGTGACCACGTCGCCCTCGTTCTTCAGCGTCAGGACCCCCGTCTTCCGCTGCAGGGAGATCAGCTGCAGGATATCGGCAAAGCTGAAGTCGCGAAGGGTCCCCTCGAGCGCCATCCTACCTCCTGACCCACGACGTCACGATCGCACGGAGCCACACGAGGCCGGCCAGGCCCAGGAAGGTGACCTGGAGGGGCACGATGGAGATCGACGGCTCCAGCTCGGCCATGAAACGGGGAAGCCACACGAGAGCTCCCGCACCGAGGAACGACACGAGGAACGCCTCACCGATCCCCTTGCCCCACCGACCCAGCAGGATCGCGCCACTGCCGGGGGCGAGGATCGAGACCACGCGCCGTCCCAGTCCCGTCCACCTCTCCCAGCGCCGGATCTGGTCCAGCTTGGCCGACTGCTGCTCGATGGCCACCATGTCTCTCTTGAGGAAGACCGAGATGCACTGGCTGCAGTAGGCATCACTCTCCACGGCGGTCTTGCAGCGGGGACAGAAGACGTTGCCGCACCGGGTGCAGGAGCTGGCCGTCCACATCCAACGCTTCCTCAGGATCACACCCACGAGACCCAGCAGGCCCGTCACCAGGAACACCAGTGGCGTGGGGGCCAGCACCAGCCCGACCACGTCGGGCAGCTCCCGACGGGCGAGACCGGCGACCCTCCACTGTTCCGGGGAGACCTCGCTCTCGAGCCGTTCGATGTCGTCCCGGCCCACCTGCGGATCCACGATCTTCAGCTCTCTCCCCTCGCTCCGGAGCCTCGTGTACTCCCTGCCGGCGAGCTCCCTGGCCTTGATCCTCATGGAGTCCGCCTCCTGGAACCGGTAGCTCCTGTCAAAGGCGTAGCTCAGGTTGTAGTAGGCCAGGACGCACCGTGGATCCCTCTGGATCGCGCTGCTGTAGAGCTGGATCGCCTCGGAGATGTTCCCCTCGGTGAATGCGATGTTCCCGAGGAAGACCAGGGGCCGGGGATCCGCGGAGTCAGCAAGCAGTGCCTTCTGGAAGTGCAAGCGGGCATCGAGACAGTCCCCGTGGAGGAGGAACAGCTTCCCCAGGACCAGGTGATAGATGGCGGACGTTCCCAGCTGCTCCTCGAGGTCGGCGAACCCCTGGAGCGTGGACAGGTCCGCCCGTTCCTCGGCGAGCATGGCCGTCGCCCTGGCCGGAATCGGCGCGGCCCCCAGCCCCGAGTCCACCCAGAGCTGAGACACGGGAACGAGGAGGAACGCCACGACCCAGAGAAGGCCCGCGACGACCCGCTGACGCCGGTCCAGGTAGGCCCAGATGAGCACGAAGAGCCAGGCCGCCAGCCAGATGAGCCCGAGGCCCGCGAAGACCGGCAGGGCCACGATCACCACGGCGAAGACCGCGGCGTCCGCCCGTCTGAACAGCAGCTGGCCAAGCTCCCACGCATCATGGACCAGCTCCGGGAGGAACCGGATCGTCTGGAACAGCGCCCCCACCACCACGGCGCCCACGAGGCCCAACAGGAGCCAGGGCCAGAGGGACCGGAGAAGGAGGCGTCGCGAGCTCCAGTCCCGCAGCACGGCGATCCAGCCCGAAACAAACTGTCTCGCACCGGTCACCGGGGAGCCCCCGTTCCAGCTGGCAGCGGCCATGAGGAAGTGCGGCGCCGGAAGATCGGGGTCGAGCTTCCCGGCGAGCCGGACCGCCAGGTCACCCCTCTTGCCCGGATGCGCCCGGGCCCACTGCACCAGTGCCATGGCATAGGGCGTCAGGCGCCGCACACCCAGCTCTGAAGCCGTGGTCATCAGGTCCTTGACGCCCCGCTCCAGCCCCTCCCCGTCGCCGGATTCCAGCGAGACCTGGACCCGTGCCCATACCTCGGGCAGGGAAACCACGCCGTGGCACGGGATCGCCGTGACCACCAGGAGCAGCACCAGGATGGGGAGGGTTCGCCTCATGGAGCCGCCTGCACGAAGAGTGTCCGGAGCTGGAACAGGACGTCGGTGAGAATCCGGGCCTCCTCGGGACTCAGGTTGCCCCTCGTCTTCTCCTCGAGCACCCCGAGGAAGTCGATGAAGATCCTGGCCTGATCGCGGTTCTTCTCCACCCCGTGGGCGCCCGAGAGGAGCACCAGGGCCTGCTGGGCCAGGAAGTCCACAAGTGAAAGGAAGTCGAGCCCGGCCTGGCCCATCTCCTGCGGGGCTTCCGTCTCCGGCCGGGATCCGGCCGGAGGCCGGTCTCCCGGCGCCCGGGGCCGTTCGGTCTCCGGGGTTCCGGAGGGTTCGGGCGGTGTCCGCTCCTGCGAGTCCGGAGGCGTCTCCCGAGGTGCCGGGGAAGGCACCTCCCGCTCCGGGCGGAGCTCACCGTCCTCGGTGAACCACCTGCGATCCACGACCCTGATCTTCTTCGACGGTGTGTCCTCGTCGTGCACCAGAAAAGACCTCCGTGACACTGTTACTGTAGAGCATCTTACGTGCGTCGGCGTCCACAGGCAAGACGCAGGGCATCAGCCCACCACGCGTGCCACCGGAGCCGTTTCCTGGAGCCCGGCCAGCGCCCGGCCCTCCAGCTCGACCACCTGATCCGGGGGAAAGGCCGGCACGGGGATGGGTTCTTCCTATCCCAGGATCGCCCTGAGCAGGTAGAAGATCCCGATGCTGAGAACGCCGGCCGCCGGCACCGTGACGATCCAGGTGATGAAGATCTCCCGGATCACCCGGAGGTCCAGGGCGGCCATGCCCCTGGCCATCCCGACGCCGATCACCGAACCAACGATCACGTGGGTCGTGGATACCGGCAACCCCAGGCGGGAGGCCAGAAGAACGGTGATGGCCCCGCCGAACTCCGCGGAGAACCCCCGGGAGGGGTTCATCTCGGTGATCTTCTGCCCCACCGTCTCGATCACCCGGTACCCGAAGGTGGCGAGCCCCACCACGATCCCGGCGCCGCCGAGTGCCAGGACCCAGATGGGAACCTCCACGCTGGGGAGGATCTGCCCCGTCTGGATCACCGCCACCACCGCGGCCAGCGGGCCCACCGCGTTGGCCACGTCGTTGGCCCCGTGGGCGAAGGCCACGGTGCAGGCCGTGATGATCTGGAGGTGCCGGAACAGCGCCTCCACACCCTCCAGGCGCCGGGAGTAGTCCATTCCTGCCGGTGTCCCGTTGCCCCTGAGCAGCGCCCAGCCCACCAGTGCCGCCACGAACCCCACGGCCGAGGAGATCGCGATGGCGTGCAGCGGGGCGAAGTCCAGGTGGAGCTGCTTGAGGCCCTTGTAGAGGAACGACAGGGCGAGGACGAAGAACACGAAGAACAGGAGGTAGGGGGCGAGCATGCGGGACTGTTCCAGGGGGTTGGGGCGGTTGAAGATCATCTTCTTCAGGATCATGAAGATGATCCATCCCAGGAGGGCACCGACGACCGGAGAGACCACCCACGAGGCCACCACCTTCCCCACCTTCCCCCAGTTGATGGCCTGGGCGGGGAGCACGATGATGGCGAACCCCACGATGGCGCCCACGATGGAGTGGGTCGTGGACACCGGGTATCCGAAGTACGTGGCGATCTGGAGCCACACGCCGGCCGCGAGCAGCGCGGCCAGCATCCCGAACATCAGGGTCTGCTCCTGGCCCACCAGCAGTGTGGGGTCGAAGAGGCCCGACCGGATGGTCCCGGTCACGTGCGCGCCCACGAGTATGGCCCCCGCGAACTCGAAGATCGCCGCCACCACCACCGCCTGCCGGAACGTCAGCGCCCGCGATCCCACGCTGGTGCCGAAGGCGTTGGCCACGTCATTGGCACCGATGTTCCACGCCATGTAGAAGCCGCCCAGGATGGCCACCCAGAAGATCACCTGCATCATGGGAGGCTCCTAGCGGGCCAGGAGGAGGCGGAGGTGGTTGGCCACCTGTTCCGCGGCGTTGGCGATGTCGCCCAGGGCCTCGCAGAGCTTCATCCAGAGGATCATGTCCACGCAGGTGCTGCAGTCGGCCCTGTTGAGAATCGACTTGAGCAGCTTGAAGGCCGCCTTGTCGGCCTCCCACTCCTCCTGCCCGATCCGGGCGATGATCTTCATCACCCCGTCGGCCTCCGGGCCGGTGAACCCCGTCTCCAGGAGCTCGTCGAGCTTTCCCACCAGCTCCTGGGCCGAGCGGGCCGCCCTGACGCACATGTTCGCGTAGGCCACCACGTCGCCACCCAGCTCCTCCGGCAGCTCCAGGAGCTTCATGTCGGAGAGGATCGCGGCGTCCTCGGCACCGTCGGCGATGTCGTCCTGGTGGTGGAGCAGCTCCAGGAGGTCGCTTCGCGAGACGGGCATGAAGAGGGTCCGGGGCAGGTTGTCCCGGAGCTCGTTCTTCACCAGGTCCGCCTCGTGCTCGGTCCGGGTGATCTCCTTGCGGATGGCCTTGATCTTGTCCTCGTCCCGGTCCACGATGGCTTCCATCAGGTCGGGAACGAGCGCCACGCACTCCATCACCATCTCCATGTGGGCCTGGAGGGGCTTGAAGGGGTTCTTGGCGAACAGGCCGACCAGAGCTCGTACCATGTCAGTTCCTCCTGAAGTCCGGCTTCCTCTTCTCGAGGAAGGCGGCGGTACCCTCCTTCATCTCCTCTCCGGACGCGCACAGGGCGAAGAGCGTCGCCTCCAGCAGGCACCCGTCGTCGAAGGCCATGTCGAGACCGTAGTTCACGGCCTCCAGGCAGTGTCCGACGGCCACCGGGCCGTTCCTGAGGATGGACTTCAGGAGGTCCACCACGGCGCCGGTCAGCTCCACGGGCTCCACCACACGATTGACGAGGCCCATGCGTTCCGCCTCGTCGGCGGGCACGTTTCTCCCACTGAGGAGGATCTCCAGGGCCCGGCCCTTGCCCACCAGGCGGGGCAACCGCTGGCTTCCCGCGAACCCGGGAATCAGGCCCAGCTTCACCTCGGGCTGCCCGAACACGGCGTTGGAGCTCGCCACCCGCATGTGGCAGGCCATGGCCAGCTCGCACCCGCCGCCCAGCGCGTACCCGTTCACCGCCGCCACCACGGGCCTGGTCATCCGCTCGATCCGGTTGAACACCTCCTGGCCCCTGAGCGCGAACTCCCTGGCCGCCTCGGGTCCCAGCGTGTTCAGCTCGGCGATGTCCGCCCCGGCCACGAAGGCCCTGTCCCCTGCGCCGGTGAGGGCCACCCCCAGGACCGCGTCGTCCTCCGCGGCCTCCGTGAAGGCGCGGTCGAGCTCACCGATCACGGCCCCGTTGAGGGCGTTCAGCTTGTCCGGCCGGTTGATGGTGATCCAGAGGATCCCCTCCTCGTTGGCCAGCTTCAGGTGCTCGTACGCCATGGCGACCTCCTCAGCCGCCGTACTCGTAGAAGCCGCGGCCCGTCTTCCGGCCCAGGCGTCCGGCCAGGACCATCCGCTTCAGCAGGCCCGGCGGGGCGAACCGGGGCTCCCGGAACTCGTCGAACATGATCTCGGCCACGTGGTACATGGTGTCGAGGCCGATGAAGTCGCACAGCTCCAGCGGCCCCATGGGGTGGCCGCAGCCCAGCTTCATGCCCGTGTCGATGTCCTCGCGGGTGGCCAGGCCCTGCTCGTAGCAGGCGATGGCGTCGAGCAGGTACGGGATGAGCAGGCGGTTCACGATGAACCCCGAGCTGTCCACCGCCGCCACGGGCGTCTTGCCCACGGCCTTCGCAAACTCGAAGATGGTCTCGAAGGTCTCGTCCGAGGTGAGGATCGTCCGGACCACCTCCACCAGCTTCATCACCGGAACGGGGTTGAAGAAGTGCAGGCAGGCGAAACGCTCCTGGCGCCTCGTGGCCATGGCCAGCTCGGTCACCACCAGCGACGAGGTGTTGGTGCAGAAGATCGCCTCGGGCTTGCAGATCCCGTCCAGCTCGGAGAAGAGCTGCATCTTGAGCTCCTTGTCCTCGATGACCGCCTCGATGACGAGGTCGCAGTCGGCGAGGTCCGCAAGGGACGTGGTGGGCGTGATCCGGCCCATGACGGCGTCCCGGTCCTCCTCGGAGAGCTTCCCCCTGGAGACCGCCCGGTCCAGGCTCTTCCGGACCCGGCCCACGCCCTTCTCCACCAGCTCCTCGCTGATCTCCCGGACCACCACAGGATAGCCCGCCTTCGCGGTGATCTCCACGATGCCCGCTCCCATCTGACCGCAACCGACCACACCGACCTTCTGGATTCCCATGACCTCCTCCTTTGCCGTGCAGGTTCTGCTGGAGCCCGGCCTCCCGGACGAAGAGAGTCTAGCGTGGACCCGGCGGCTCCGCCAGTGGTCCGGTGCGGGGGCGGGGACGGAGGCCGGGACCCTGGCCGCGTCCGTGTCCCTGGCGGTGGCCGCGGCCCTGACCGGGACCCCGCCCCCGATCCCCGATCCCCGAGAACCCCGCCTGCCCCGCGAGAGTTCCTCCCGCCGGCCGGAATGATCCGGTGTAGACTCGGAAGGTCGTCCGGACGGAGGGAGGCAGGCCATGGAGATCCACCCCGACATTCAGATCGAGGACCTGGTGAGGGAGCTCCCCGAGAGCGTCCGCATCCTCTCGCGTCACGGAATCGTCTGCATCCGCTGCGGCGAGCCCTACTGGGGCACCCTCCGGGAGCTGGCCTCGGAGAAGGGCATCACCGATCTCGAGCCCGTGCTGGCGGAGCTCCGGGAGGCCGCGGCGTCATGACATGAAAAGGGCCGCCGGTCTTCCGGCGGCCCCTGGATGTCGGTCGATCCGGAGATCAGAAGTCGCCGGGGCTCACGGCGCGGTCCACGCCCTGGTCCATGTAGTTGCTGTCGGAGAAGCAGTGGTGGAACAGCGTCCCCCGGGTGTGCTTGATCTCCGCCAGGTACCTCCGGAGGATCGCGTTGGCGAAGGGCACCGAGACCGTGTCCTCCTCGTTTGGCGGCACGTAGGTGACGCCCAGGGCGCTCATCACCACGGCGAGGTCACCATGGGTCATGGCGGTGCCCGCCTGCCACTCGGGAAGCATCAGGCCCAGGCTCTGGACCTTCTGGAGGGCCGAGGCAGGGGTCGCCGTGGGTGCCCCCTTGGTGGCCAGCGCCTCGAGCAGCAGCTGGGCGAACTTGCCGTGGGTGATGGGAGGCGCCTCCTCGCCTTCCTGCGCCACGGAAACGACCGGTGCGAGCACCAGCATCACCAGGACCAGAACAGCGACCGCGAGTGAAACCCTGCGCATGGAACCTCCTGTCCACTCAATATAGAGGGCAGCTGCCGGGGTGTCAACCACAGGCGCTTGCAAGACTCTCTGAAGGTCACACCTGTCGGACTGGCGCAAAATCGAACGTATGTCCGGATCTTTTCTATCTTCTTCTCGATCCGATAAATCCGTGGAATCCGTGGTTCATTCCCCCGGGTGGATAGAGCCATGCCGCGGGGATCGACCTCGATCCAGGACTCTTGCAACAGGCTCAACCAGACACGGAGCGCCGGGAACGGCGAAGACTGCTTCCCGCTCCGGGGCACCCCGCCGGAAGGACCCGGGGCGGGGACCCGTCCCCGCCCCGTTTCCATCGTTGTCTCCGTGCCCGGAACTAGCCCGCACCCTCCACGGTGAAGGGGGGATGCTCCGGGATGCCCTCCCGGCGTCCGCGCTTCTTCTCGGGCGGCAGCACCCCGGCCGGCTTCCGGCGCCGGAGCTTTCCGAGCCGCAGGTAGTCCAGCACCAGCTCCCGTTTCATGAGCTGGATGGCCCGGGCCGGGTCCACGCCCTTGGGGCACACCGCCGAGCACTCGCCCGCGTAGTGGCACCGCCAGGGCCCGGCCTCGCCTGCCAGGATGGCCTTCCGCTCCTCGAAGGCCCCGTCACGGGAGTCGATCATGTACCGGTACGCCTGAGCCAGCGGCTGGGGACCCGAGTACGTCGGGTCCGTCGCGAAGGTCGGACAGGCGGCCATGCAGCACCCGCACTTGATGCAGTAGGTGAACTGGAGGTACTCGAGCAGATCGTCCGCGGACTGCCAGTACTGGTCCGAGGGTTCCTGCATCTCGTCGTGGTCCTCCCTCACGATGAACGGCATCAGGTGGGAGTGCCTGTCAAAGAGCGGCCCCAGGTCGGGGACCAGGTCCCGGATGATGTCGAAGTTCGGCAGGGGGGCCACCATGAGCAGGCCGTCCCGCGCCACGTCGTGGATCTGTGTGTTGCACGCCAGGGTGGGTGAGCCGTTGATGAGCATCCCGCAGGATCCGCACACGCCCATCCGGCAGGAGACCCGCCAGGACAGGGTGGCGTCCATGTGCTCCTTGATGTACCAGAGCCCCTCCAGGACGACCATTCCCGGGGGAACCGGCACGGTGAAGTCCTGGTAGTAGGGAGCCGCGTCCCTGTCCGGGTCGTAACGCCGGACCCGGAAGATCACATTGGTGGTTCCTTCGTTCGCCATGCCCCTCCTCCCCTACATCGACGAGGCCGCGAGGGCCACGGTCCGGGCGGTGAACGCCGCCCAGGTTCCCAGTGCGAAGAGACCCACGCCCAGCAGGAGCAGCAGGGCGCTGATGGCCGACCGGAGGCCGGCCGGGGGTCCCAGCTCGAACAGGATGTTCTTCAGCCCGTAGAGCCCGTGGAAGAGACCGGCTCCGAGCAGGACGATGTAGCTCAGGGTGAAGAAGATCATCTTCGCCCGGTAGGCCACGTTGGCCCAGTCCACGGGGCTGTCCCCCGCCGGGCTCATGGCGTCGAAGTGGAGGACCCCGCTCAGGTGCATGATGCCCATGTGGAGACCGAGCAGGACCAGGATGATCAGACCGGCAATGACGTGCCAGGTCCACAGTGGTGTGTCTCGCATGCTCATTGTGCCCCCTAGTGCGCCATGAAGAAGAACTCGTACCCGCCGAGGAGCATCACCACGGCGGCCGCAATCATCATCACGACCATGAAAGGCCGCTGGACGTCGAGCGAGCTCTCATAGGGGTAGACCGGTTCCTCCGGCCGCCCCGTCAGCACGCCCAGCTCCACCAGGACCAGCCGGAGACCGTTGAACGCGTGGAAGGCGAAGGCCACGAAGACCAGGTACTCGCCCACCTTGAAGATCGGGGCCCCGACGGTGGCCATGGCCGCCGTCCAGCTCTCCGCACCCAGCGCGCGTCTCGACGTCACGACGATGTGCATGAGAAAGTAGGTGAGGAGGCCGAGCCCGGTGAGCCGGTGCAGCGTGTAGAGATAGCGCTCCACGCCCCACCGGCCGCCGCCGAACCAGCCCTTGATTCCGAGACGGTTGGGATACCTCTTGACCTCTGGCATGGTCCGCCTCCTCAGTACTTCCGCTCGACCGGCTTCCACTTGGTGATGGCCACCGGCTTGTAGTCGAGCTCGAGCTCCCCGCCCTTCTTCCAGACGAGGGTGTGTTTCAGGAACTTCTCGTCGTCCCGGGTGGTGAAGTCACGCCGGGCGTGCCCGCCCCGGGACTCCTCCCGCGCGTGGGCGCCGAGGATCATGACTTCCGCCAGGTCCAGGAGGTTCTCGATCTCCAGCACGTGGAACAGGTTGGAGTTGTAGACCCGGGACCTGTCCTTCACGTGGATGTTCTGGAAGCGCTCGCGGAGCTCCCGGACCTTCCGCATCCCCTCGGCCAGCTCCTCGCCGTCCCTGTAGACGCCCACGTGCTTCTGCATGGTGGTGCGGAGCTCCCGCCGGATGTCGTAGGGGTTCTCGGGACCGTCCTTCTTCAGGTACTCGGCGATCCTGGACTCCTCGCGCCGGACCTGGTCGTCGGGCACCGGAGCGAGCTTCGGGTCGCCCATGAGGTACTTGATGATCTCCCGGCCGGTGATGTCGCCCCAGACCAGGCACTCCGCCGTGGAGCGAGTGGCACGCGGCCTCGCCGGCGGCCCAGATGTTCTCCACCCGGGTCCTGCCGTCGATGTCCGCCTCCACACCCCCCATGGAGTAGTGGGCCACGGGACGCACCGGGATCATGTCCGTGATGGGATCGACCCCGATGAACTTCATGCAGACCTCGCGGATCAGCGGCAGGCGGTGGTTGATCTTCGCCGCCCCCAGGTGCGTGAGGTCGAGCCAGACGTGGGCCAGGCCGTCCTCCCGCTGGACCCCGCGCCCCTCCAGGATCTCGGTGATCATGGAGCGCGAGACGATGTCCCGGGGAGCCAGCTCCATCATGGACGGTGCGTACCGCTCCATGAACCGGTCGCCGTCGGCGTTGCGGAGGTAGCCGCCCTCGCCCCGGCACCCCTCGGTCATGAGGATGCCCGAGGGCACCAGCCCCGTGGGATGGAACTGCAGGAACTCCATGTCCTCCAGGGGGATCTGCCCGGTCCGCAGGGCGTACACGAGCCCGTCGCCCGTGACCGTCTGCGAGTAGGTGGTGAACCCGTACAGGGTCCCGGCACCGCCCGAGGCGATCAGGAGCGCCTTCGCGCGGAGCGTCAGGAGCTCGCCCGAGCCCGAGTCGATGGCCGTGAGACCGGCGAACCGGTCCCCGTCCATGAGGAAGCTCGTGACGAACACCTCGTCGTACCGCTGGAAGCCCTTCCACTGGAGCAGGGTGTCGTAGAGGGCCTGCATCTCCATGAAGCCGGTCTTGTCGGCCGCCATGGTGGCCCTGGGGAAGGAGTGGCCCCCGAAGGGACGCTGGGCGATCCGGCCGTCCTCGTCACGGGACCATGGAATGCCCCAGTGGTCCAGCAGGCGAATCTGGTGCGGCGAGGTCCGGACGAACCGGTCCACCACGTCCTGGTCGGCCAGGAAGTCCGAGCCCTTCACGGTGTCCCAGGCGTGGAGGTCCAGCGAGTCACCCTCCTCGGGGTAGAGCACCGCCGCCGTCCCGCCCTCGGCGCAGACCGAATGCGAGCGCATGACCTGCACCTTGGACACGAGGCCGATGTCGATGGAGCCCTCCGACCTCCGGGCGATCTCGACGGCTGCGCGAAGCCCCGCGAGACCGGTGCCGAAGATGAGGACATCGTGCGTGCGTTCCACTGCCATGTGTCCGCGCTCCTCCTCTCCTCGATCGAGGTTCCTTGGGGGCAACGGTACCACAGGCACCGTTGCCCCCGTGGTGGATCACTTCAGGTCTGCGGGGAACTTCTCGAACAGCGACTTCACGGCGTCGGCGCTCCTGTAGAGGGCCGCCTTCTCGTCGTCCGTGAGCTCGATCTCGATGACCTTCTCGATGCCCTTGCGGCCGAGCTGCACGGGCACGCCCATGTAGATGCCGTCGAGCCCGTACTCGCCCTCCAGGTACGCGGCGCAGGGGAGGATCTTGTGCTTGTCGCCCAGGATGGCGTCGGCCATCTGCGCTGCGGCGAGGCCGGGGGCGTAGTAGGCCGAGCCGGTCTTCAGGAGTGACACGATCTCGCCACCGCCCTTGCGGGTCCGCTCGATGATGGCGTCGATGCGGTCCTGCGGCAGGAGGTGGGTGATGGGAATTCCCGCCACCGTGGAGTATCGGGCCAGGGGCACCATGCTGTCGCCGTGCCCGCCCAGGACGAAGGCGTGGGTGTTCTCCACCGAGACGCCGAGCTCCATGGCGATGAAGGCCCGCATCCGCGCGGAGTCCAGGATCCCCGCCATGCCCATGACGCGCTCCTTGGGGAAGCCCGAGACACGCCGGGCCACCTCCACCATGGCGTCCAGCGGGTTGGTCACCACGATGATGATGGCGTCGGGGGACGCCTTGCTGGCGCGCCCGATGCACTCCTTGACGATCTGGATGTTCTTGGCCAGCAGATCATCACGGCTCATGCCCGGCTTCCGGGGCAGGCCGGCCGTCATGATGATGATGTCGGAACCGGCGGTGTCGGCGTAGTCGTTGGTGCCGGTGATCTTCGCGTCGAACGGGAAGATCGGCGACGCCTCGAACATGTCGAGGGCCTTGCCCTGGGGCATTCCCTCCACGATGTCGATCAGCACAACATCGCCCAGCTCGAGACGGGCGCAGTTCCACGCAGCCGTCTCGCCCACATGGCCCGCACCAATGACTGTGATCTTGTTCCTCATGAGATCCTCCCCTTGTTCCTGTGTGCTCGGGCGAGAGTCGGCACCGCCACCCCCGCCACCCGGTTGAATGATGTCATGCACCCAGGCCCAGAAGCTCCTCGAGCTTCTGCCTGGATTGCTGTTCCACCGTTTCGTGCAAGGACCCTCCGTGGGAATCCATGGTCACCATCACGGGGAAACGCTCCACGTCGATCACCCAGAGGGCCTCGGGAACACCGAACTCCTCCAGCATGAATACCCGCTCCACCCGCTTCACGGACCGGGCCAGGACCTGGGCGGCTCCTCCCACGGCGTGGAGGTACACCGCCCCGCACCGTGCCAGCCCGTCCAGGGTCTTCCGCCCCATGCCGCCCTTGCCGATGACACCCCGCAGGCCGTACGTGCAGATGACATCGGCCTGGTAGGGCTCCTCGCGGATCGACGTGGTGGGCCCGGCCGCCACGAAGCTCCACGAGCCGTCGTCGTCGTGGCGGACCACCGGCCCGCAGTGGTAGATCACCGTATCCTTCATGAAGGGGGCGACCTCCTCCCGGAACGACTCGATGAGCCACTTGTGGGCCGCATCCCGCCCCGTGATCATCCGCCCCGTCAGCTCCACGTAGTCACCCATCTTCAGGCCACGGATGGTCGCCTCGTCCACGGGCAGCTTCAGCTCAGCCATGTCACCTCGCCTCCTTCCGCGATCCGCACGCCAGCCCGCCGGTCCGCCCAGCACATGTAGCTGATGGTGACGAAGTAGCACGCCGGGAGCCGGTCGAGGACCCCGATCTTGACGCCGATCAGCGTGGTCCTGCCCCCGAACCCCATGGGCCCGACCCCGAGGGTGTTGGCCTGCGTGAGGATCGTCTCCTCCAGCGCGGCGAGCTCGGGGACGGGATTCGTGTCGGGGAGCGGGCGGAGCAGCTGCCGCTTGGACTCCTCGAAACCCGAGACACGGTCCCCTCCGATGCAGATCCCGAGGACACCCGGAGCGCAGCCCTTGCCCTGGGCGGCCACGAGGGCATCGAGGACGACCCTCCGGACCCCCTCCAGGTCCCGGCCCGCCCCCAGACGGCTGTCGGGGAGCTTGTACTGGGCACTGACGTTCTCGCTGCCCCCGCCCTTGAGGATGAGCCGCACCTCGATGTCGGGGCTGTCCCACTCCTCGAAGTGCAGGAGGGGGATCCCCCGCCCGGTGCCGTCACCCGTGTTCTTGCCCGTGAAGGTGTTCACGGCGTTGGGGCGGAGGTACTGCTTCGCCGTCGCCCGGCGGACCGCCTCCACCATGGCACTGCCGAGCTCCCGGGTGCTCACACCGATGGGATGGTGGATCCAGACCACCGGTGTCCCCGTGTCCTGGCAGATCGGGAGGGAGGCCTCCCGGGCCAGGTCCACGTTGTTCAGGATCGTGGCCAGGGCCCTCTGGGCCAGGGTCTCCTGCTGCTCCCGTTCACGGGCCTTCTGGAGGGCCTCCACCACGTCGGGTGGCAGCTCGGTGGCGGCGCGGCGCACAAGCTCCACGAAGGTCTCCACATACCGGTCCGCTTCGGCCATATCCACCTCCATTCCGCCGGCACCTGCGGGAAGATGCCCTTGTGATTATAGGCGCATGCACCTGGAAATGCCAGTGGAGGCCAGCCTCGTCCCAGATTTCACAAGGTAGACACTTGCAAGACTTTCTGAAGGTCACGCCTTTCAGCCTGGCTTGGAATCGAACGTGAATCCAGAATTTTTCTATCTTCTTCTTGATCCAACAAATCCGTGGTTCATTCTCCCGGGTGGGTGGGGGCCAATGCCGCGGGAATCCTCTTCGATTCAGGACTCTTGCATCAAGCTCGGAAGAACATTCCATCGTGAGATCCCCGGTGCGCCCCAGGTCCCGACGAATCGACCCGTTGGCAGCAGGCGGCCTCCGTTCAGATCTTCTTGCGGAGGATCAGGATCTCCAGGGCCAGTCCGGCCCGGTTGGCGGCGTCCAGGAGGTCGGTCGCCGGCACGTCGGCAGCCCCGCTCCCGGGGTTGTCACCCACGAGAACCGCCACCGTCCGCTCCTGGACCCGGATGGGAACGGCCACGATGGTCTCCACCTGGGGATCGCCGAAGATCTCCCGGATCGCCCGGTCCGGCGTCTCTGAACCCAACGGTCCGACGAACACCTCTCCCCTCGCCACCACGGCCGACAGGTCCGATCCATCGGACAGCGGCTCGTCCAGGGCCTGGACATCCTCCAGGGACATGCCGGAACCGGAGCCGGTCCAGCCGGTCAGCCTGCCGCGGTGGGCCATGAGAACGAGAGCACGCCCCAGGTAACCGGAGGCGTACCGCAGGAGGAGCTGACCCACCTCGTCCCGGCGGCGAACCTCCCGGAGCAGCGACCGGTACGCCTCCAGGTCAAGGGTCGGCGAGGAATCCGCGGAGATGGGGGCGAGGCCGGGGAAGGTGGCCACGGTGGTGCCGGCCACACGGTCCACCATCCGGCCCATGGCCTTCTGGATGGCACCGGGCCCGGTCGCAGGCGGGTTCCAGAGGCCCTCCCACGAGCCGTCGTCCGGCGTGATCCGCGACGCCTCACCGGCAGCCACATCATCATCCATCCGGAGCCACTGGCCGCTGGCCTCGAGGACCGCCTCGATCGCCACCTCCGATGCGACGTACACCTCCAGGGGCAACCGGGTCGCGGCCGCCAGCTCGTCACGGGCCAGGGGATCCCTCGGGTTGACCATGGCCACGGAGAGGACGCCGCCCTGATCGTCGAAGGGTACGGCCAGGTGCCGGCGCTGGATCTCGAGCGGGATCAGGCGGAGAACGGGATCGGGAGTGGCCAGGAGCCGGCGCTGGGGCACCGGCGGGACGCTGAACTGCCGGGAGAGGGCCCGCAGAAGGACCCTCTCGTCCACGTAGCCGAACCGCAGCAGGTGAGTTCCCAGCCGCCCTCCCCCGCGGTGGCACGCCTCCAGCGCGGTGTGGAGCTCGCCCACCGTGATGGAGCCCTCCTCCAGCAACAGCTCTCCAAGCCTGCGGATGGACATGTTGGGATTGTACACCGGCGGCGTGGGGTTCAGCGATCCTCTCCCTTCAGGATCCCCGTCCGCGGACCTCCGCTCCCCCGTCCGACGGTCCTCGTCATGATGAGGGCGTCCTCCCCGTCGCCGTAGTAGCAACGCCGGATACCCCGCACCACATAGCCCAGGCTCCGGTACATGGCGATGGCGGGTCGGTTGGATGTCCTGACCTCCAGGGTCACGGTCTCCCCCCCGGACTCCGCGGCGTGGGCCTCCGCGAGCCGGAGGAGCTCGCTCGCCAGCCCACGACGCCTGTGGGGCGGGCAGGTGGCGATCTTCAGGATGTGGAGGTCCAGGTACTGCCACACGCCGAGAACGTAGGCCATGAGATCGCCATCCGGCGAGACGGCGACCCTCTGGAAGCGGCCACAGGCATGGATCTCCGCCAGGATGAGGTGGCCCGGCCAGGGATCGGGAAAGCATTCTCGCTCGGCCACCTCGAGAGCGCGGGCATCCCCGGGGACGGGCTCCCGGATCACGTGGTGGAGTGGCTCCACGGCGCTCATCCTCCACCCCCCTGCACCGGCGGCCCCTCCACGTAGAGGGGCTCCGGGGGTTCCCCGGCCACCCCCAGTGCGGCCAGGTGGAGAGCGGCCTCTCCCGCCGTCCGGACCGCCGGGGCCCTCGCGGCCCCGCCCAGGTCCACGGCCCCCGCGGCGACCGACAGCACACCATCGCCGGCCTCACCCACCGGGACGATCCGGATCTCCCCACGGGGGATCGGGGGCCGGCCGGGTTGCACCTCGAACTCCTGCACGTAGAGCTCGCCCCGGCGGCCTGGCTGGGCCGCCCGGATCATGCCGGGGCCGTCCACGCGGGCGGCCTGGACGAGGAGGCTCCCGTAGGCCGTCACCGGCACCCCCACCGACGACGACAGCCCGTGGGCCGTGGCCAGGCCCGACCGGATTCCCGTGAACGACCCCGGCCCGCGGGTCACCACCACCCCGTCCAGCTTCTCCGGACGGGCCCCGGCGTCCTCCATGAGGAGGTCCACAGCCGCGAGCAGCAGGCGGGAGCGCGGCGAGATACCCGCCAGGCGCACCACGGAGACCCCGGCGATCCCCTCCCCGGCGAGGGCCACCTCGAGCTCCGGCGTGCAGGTCACCAGTGCCAGTCGCACCATGGCCAGAAGTTTACCCTGCCGCCTCCCCTCCGCCACCCTTCCACCCGGAGCCTTCAATCACCACATCCGAGCTCCGTCCACGACGACACCGGACACATCTCCCGCGTGTCGTTCAGGTGCTCGACAGGTTCCGGCCGATCCAGGACACAAGCTCGTCAAGCTCGAATGGCTTGTAGATCACGTGATCGGCCCCGGAGAACTCCATGAACATCTTCTCCCGTTCCGGTTCGGCACTCAGATCCCTGGCCGTCAGCAGGACGATCGGCATCCGCCTGGGATAGACTCCCGCTGACTCATCCTCACGGATGTAGTGGGCCACGCGATATCCGTTCTCACCCGGAAGCATGACATCGAGCACCAGGATATCCGGTTGCTGGGCCCGGACCATGCCCAGGGCCTGAAAACCGTCCGTGGCCGTCTGGACCTCATACCCTTCCTGTTCCAGCTTGTACCGCACGGTTTCCAGAACATCCGCCTCGTCATCGACCACGAGGATCTTCGCCATCGCTGTCCTCCTTTTCATCGGCACATGCGGTCATCGCCGCATGAATCAGCTGGAATCCCGTGTGGCCGTCTTCCGGAAATACCGAAGGACCACATACCGTCACCGGCACTGCCGGGTCCGTGCCCAGGGCCTCGGCCAGGTACCGCCTCACGATACGTCCTCCATCCAGGCCGGTTCCCAGCAGAACGATGACGACCCTGCGGGAGGCCGGTTGCCGGATGATGTGATCGTTCGAGCGCGGCAGGACGGCCTCGATCCTCTCGCACACCGCATCGAGAAATTCGGAGGGGCTCGCAGCGGCAGCTCCCCGACCGTTCCCTTCATCACGTTGCTCCACGAGAAGGAAAGAAAAGAATGGAAACGTCACAAACCTGCGAATCGCTTCTTCCAGGTGCGTGGCCTCTCGAGTGCGCTCCGAGGCCATTCCAAGGGTGAAGAAGAACCTGCTCCCACGGCGCAGCTCACTGGAGACCTTCAGCTCACAGCCATGTGCTGCGACGATGCTCCAGGAGATGGCCAGCCCGAGCCCCGTGCCCCGGCTCCGGTCCGTCAGCGGGTCTCCCGCCTGGTAGAACGGCTCGAAGATCTTCTCGGAATCCTCGGGGGACAGGCCGATACCCGTATCGGTGACACTGATCTCGACCCCGGCTGCGGTCCGACCGGCACCGACGACAATCTTCCCGCCGGTCGGAGTGAACTTGATCGCATTGCTCAGGAGGTTGGCCATGACCTGCTCCAACCGTTTTGAATCGGCCCAGACGAGTGGAAGGTCATGGTCAATCTGGACCTCGAGGGTCAGGCCGCTTTCGTTCGCCTGGGATTCGATACTGCTGACTGCGGGCTCGATGAAGCTTTCCACGGTGATCTCCTCGAAATCGCAGCGGATCCGACCGGCCTCGATCCGAGAGATCTCCAGAAGGTCGCCGATGATGAACGCCAGTCTGTCGATGTTGCGCCTCGTGATTGTCAGGAACCGGCGTTCGCTCTCCCCGAGAGCCTCGATCCTTGGAGCCAGCAGGTCCACGGCGTTCTTGATGGCCGTCAGCGGAGTCTTGAATTCATGGGACACCGTGGAGACGAACACCGATTTCATGTCCGAGGCTCTCTTGAGCTCCTCCTCGATTCGCTGGCGGTCCCTGATCTCCTGGGTGAGCCGACGGTTGACCTCCTCGAGCTGCCGTTGCTGGCTCCTCAGGTTCTCGACCATCAACAGCTCGGCGGCCGCCTTCTGGCGTTCCCTCCGGATTCTATCCACCAGGTAGCCGTAAAATCCGGCGGCTGCCAGGAGAAACGGGATCCGGATGAGTGTCGAGGAAGCCAGCGCCTCGGCCCGTCCCATGGTGACAAAGACCACGAGAAAGTAGGCAATGCTGACGACGATCGTCCCGAGGAGGATGACGACAAGGTTCTCTCCGATGGCGGCCAACAGGACCACGAAGAAGAAGAGATAGAAGAACTCGGGATTGAAGCGACCCGAGACCACCAGGAGGATGGCCACCCACAGTGTATCGGCAACAACCAGGCTGGCGAGGAAGCGGGGAGAGGTGAGGACCGGCCGGGGAAGCAACCAGAAGAGCACATTGGAGGCCAACCCCAGGAAGATGATGCCGGCCTGGCCGGAAGGCACCATGACGAACTCGTACTGGGCCAGCACGAGATAGGACGCGGCCACGATCAGGGTCAGACGCAGGAGAATGAACGCCCGGAGGCGGAAGGAGAATCTCGACTCCCCTGGAGGCCGGACCGTCTCGCCGAACTCGTCCATCCTGCATGTCCTTTCAACAACATCATACCCGGCATCGCCGCGATCTCCCAGCTCCAGGTGGCCCCGGCGCTCCACTCGGGCAGCGGACCCCTGCCCCCCACGCGGACGGAGCTCCTGCCACCACGACGTTGTTGCGTTGTCTCCAACGTGCGTGGGCACGGGAGACACGATGGCATCGACGTCTGCCCCGCCCCGAAGCCGGAGGTCCCTCCACGCCATGGAGATCGATTGCTGGAGCGCGGGCTCTCGGTCCGCAGGGACCATCATCCGTCCCCATCCTCCTGCGACTCAGGAGGATGCGGGCTGAAGCGCACGCTCCATCGGTCCCCGATCCGAAGACTGGAGACAGCCCGACGACCCGCACCACCTGCCGGAGTTGCGGAACTCCATCCGGAACAGTACATTGATTACACCATGCCCGATCAGGATCAGGGTCCGCAAGAATCCCAGAGTCCGAACGATTCCCCTCGGATCGGGACTCATCTTCTGCGGGAGGGACTGATCACTGCCGACCAGCTTCGGAAGGCCCTGGTTCTCCAGGGAAGCCGGGGCAAGCGGCTTGGCGAGATCCTGGTGGAGATGGGTGCGCTGTCGGCTGAAGCACTCCGGCAGGCACTGTCCGAGCTCTACGATGTCCCGGCGGTCGACCTCGAGAGGACCTATGGCGACCCTTTCGTTCTCGATACCCTTCCCAAGGACAAGGCATTCGAGCTGAGGGTCATCCCGCTGTTCCTCGTGGACAACCAGCTGACGGTGGCGATGCCCGACCCGAACAACCTCTCCAAGATGGACGAGCTGCGCTTCCTCACGGGAAAACAGATCCTCCCTGTACTGGCGCTGGAATCCGATATCGACCGGCATCTCAGGGAATATTACGGGGAGCTCGACCCGTGGTCCTCGGAAGTCGCCATCGAGTTCGAATCCCTGGCCGGCACTCCGGTGGACACGGCCATTTCTTTGGACGATGCCGAGGCCGAACGTCCTCTCATCCGTCTGGTGAACCTGATCATCGCAAGGGCAATCCAGGAACGGGCGTCGGACATCCACGTGGAGCCTCAGGAGAATCGTGTCGTCGTCCGGTACCGCATCGACGGCAAGCTCCAGGTGAAGCCCTTCAACCTGCCCGGCACGGTCGCCTCCCCGGTCATCTCGAGACTGAAGATCCTGTCCCAGCTTGACATCTCCGAGAAGAGGGTTCCCCAGGACGGAAAGGTGCGCGTCCGGTACAAGGGCCGGCGCGTCGACATACGCACCTCGACCTTTCCGACCATCTTCGGCGAGAAGGCCGTCATGAGGCTCCTGGACAAGGAGAGGCAGGACTTCCGGCTGGAGAACATCGGCATGTCCGAGACCATCCTCCGGCAGTGGCGGTTGCTGATGAGACGGCGGGAAGGGATCATCCTGGTGACAGGGCCCACGGGATCCGGGAAATCCTCGACGCTGTATGCGACACTCCGGGCCCTCGACTCTCCGGAGATCAACATCGTGACCCTCGAAGATCCCGTGGAGTACGAGCTGCAAGGGATCACCCAGGGCCAGGTCTCCGAGCGCGCCGGGTTCACCTTCGCCAGGGGGTTGCGCTCCATTCTTCGCCAGGATCCGGATGTCGTTCTCGTGGGGGAGATCCGTGACCTGGAGACCGCTCAGATCGCTGTCCAGGCATCCCTGACCGGCCATCTCGTCCTCTCCACGCTCCACACCAACGACGCTCCTTCGACCATCATCCGGCTGGTGGACATGGGTGTCCCGAGGTTTCTCGTCGGCGCCAGCGTCATCGGCATCCTGGCACAACGCCTGGTGAGAAAGGTCTGTCCCCACTGCTGCGACGAGGCCGAACCGACAGATGAGGAGAAGGAGATCCTGCGCCCCTGGCTCGACATGGGCATACCATTCAGGATCGGGCGAGGTTGCGACCGTTGCAACGGCATCGGGTTCAGGGGCCGGACGGGCGTCCACGAACTGGTCGCCGTCGACCGTGCGCTTCAGGCAAGGATCGCGGCCGGTGACCAGGCAGAGGCACTCGTCAGGGCGGCACGGGCAGAAGGGTACCGGCCGATGTGGTGGGACGGCCTGGAGAAGGTGGTTGCCGGCGTGACGACTCTTCGCGAGCTCGCCGGCACCGTCCAGGCCGACGAACACCCGGAGAACAAGCTCCCCGGAGAGCGGAAACAGGAGGAATGAACATGGCTCGATGCAAGAATCATCCCCAGGCAGAGGCCGTCACGCAGTGTTCGGCCTGCGGCGTCCACATCTGTGGCGAATGTATCGCGCCAGGTGAAGGGGACGCCGTGTGTTTCGACTGTTCCATTGCACACACGGAACGCCAGCTCGGGCACGAGCATCAGACGGACACGCCCCCACCATCCCCCACCGAGACGGCGGCGGGGCAGCTCTCTCCGGCCATGAAGGCCATCCTTGTCCTCGGGCTCCTCGTGATCCTCGGTGAGCTGGCCGTCATCCTCTTGATGTCGAAGCCAGGTATCACACGGGATCTTGCCCCACCCAGCCTCTCCCCGGAACAGGCCGCCACGGTGGAGGCCACCACCGACACCATCGCCATTTCACAGAGTCTTGAAGCCTACAGGGCCACGCACGGACACTATCCGGCAGACCTGTCCGAGATCGCCTCATCGCTGCCCGCGCCCCTCCGGGACCGCCTCCTCGACCCATCAACTGTCTACACCACGGACGGGAAGGGCGGCTACAGCCTCGAGATCAAGGGCAACGCCCCGGCCCCTGTCATGTTCGGAACTGCTCTCAAGGCACCCATGGTGAAGGGAGTCGAACAATGAACAACCGGACCCGGTATCGCGGATTCACGGTCATCGAGCTGATGGTGGTGGTTGCCATCATCGGAATCATCACGGTGCTGGCAGTACCTGCCTTCCGGACCGTCATGTTCAAGGCCAGGCGAGCCAGGATGCTGCACTATCTTCAGATGATCGGCGATGACGAGCTCCTCTACCAGAGGGATCACGGGACCTACTATCCGGAGGGGTTCAGCTTCGGAAAGTGGACCTTTGCGTTCAAGGCCTACCCGCCAGAGGACCCGATGTTGCTCGAAGGCCAGAACCTGACCCTGGGACCCGGCACACGTCTCTACAAGTACTACATCTACAGGTTCGAGCCGTACTATGCGGAACCCATCATCTACGCCTATGCGGCTCCATTCCTGGGTAACGATCCTGATGGGGACAGCTACCCGGACCTGTGGGTCAAGATTGGATCCGCCGCTCCCCAGCCATATTTCGACGACAGGACCAACACGTATCACCCGGTCAGATTCCGCTGATTGCCAGCTTCACCTGGAACCGGGACCGGTCCTCAGTCCCCGCCGAAGACCTGCTGGAGGATCGTCATGACCTCCTCCTGGTCAAACGGTTTCGTCAGGAAGTGGTCCACACCGGCGGAGGCGGCACGGTCCCTGTCGACGGTCTCCCCCAGGGCCGTGAGCATCACGATCACGGGAGTCCCCGATCCCAGCTCTTCCCGGAGCCTCCGGCACACCTCGAACCCGTCCATGTCGGGCATCATGGCATCGAGGAAGACGGCTCCAGGCCTGACGGACCTCACCAGCTCGATGCCCTCCACGCCTCCAGACGCCTTGTAGACCTCGAACCCCTCTCCTTCAAGGATGTACGCCACCGTTTCCCTCACCGTGGGAGAATCGTCGATCACCACGAGTCTCTGCTGATTCATGAAACCCTCCCGACGCTCAGTACCGTCAGATCGTCCGCCTGTGCCACATCGCCCGTGAAACGCCGGAAATCATCGAGGACGGCCTCCTGTACCTCGCGCGGTCCCGGATGCCGCGGCGCCAGCTCTCTCAGGAGCTCCTCCAGACGGTCGGAACCGTACATTCGCCCCCCCGCGTCCCGGGCCTCCGTCAGGCCGTCGCTGTACATCACGATGACGTTGAAGCGGCCACCATCCAGCGTGACCTCCTCGTACACCTCGTCCTCCATGACCCCCAGAGGAACTCCACCCGTATCCACGATCTCCAACCCCCCTTCGTGGGTCAGAAGAAGGGGTGGAGGATGTCCCGCACTTGCGATGGACAGCTCACCACCTTCAGAGCAGCGGATCAATACCACCGTCACGAACAGCCCAAGTTCGCCGACACGCTCACAGATCAGGCGGTTGGTGGCATCCAGGAGCGCCCCCGGACCCGTCTCGTTGAGTGCCAGCGCATGGATCTCCGAGGCAAAGGCATTCATCAGCAGTGCCGACGACAGCCCGTGGCCCGAGACATCCGCAACTCCTGTCAGGAGCCCCTCCGACGAGGGAACAACGATGAAGACATCGCCACCGACCTCCTGGGCGGGAATGCAGATCCCGGCCGCCATCACCGAACCGGCAACGGTCAGGGGATCCGGCAGGAGCGACATCTGGATCTCGGCTGCCATCTCCAGTTCACGCCGCATCCTCTCCGCCACCCGAACCTGGGCGACGAGCTCCAGATTGCTCAGGGCGAGGGCAGTCTGCCGGGAGAGCAGGCTGCCCAGCTTGAGATCCTCCGCGGAGAAGCCCTCACCAGCCGTACGGACAAGGGCCAGGGCACCACGATTCCTGCCCCGGGCCTGCAGCGGCACGGCCATCACCGAGCCGGCCTTCCCGGCCGGCACACCGGAGGCCGCGAGATCTTCCGGGCTGGAGAAGATGGTGCCCGATCCGAGCCCGAGTGCCCACCGTGCAACCGCTCCGGCAGTCTCCTCGACCTCTCCCGTCGCAACGCAACCCGGAGATCCGCCCGTCTCCACCGGTTCATAACACACCGCCGCGGCGTCGGCCTTCAGCGCGACGGCAGCCCGCTCCGCCAGGTGCCCGGCAACGACATCGGGATCCAGAGCTCCGGCAACCGTATCCATGAACTTGTACAGGACCGAGAGCTCCCGCCACTGATGTGCCGTTGTCCGGATCAGGTCTCCCATGCTGTTCCGGACATCGGCCAGCCGCTCGAGAGCTCCCAGAGCCTGCTGAATGATGGCAGCATGGACCGTCCCGATCTCACCTGGAGAAATCGAGACCCAGCCCGCCCGTTGTCCATTGACACGAAATGGAAACCGTCGGTTCCCGTCATGTCCGGCACCCGCCTCGGCCAGGAGATTCCCTTCCAGGTCCTCGAGCGTCACCCGCCCATCCAGCAGGCTGGCCACGCCGTTGCACCAGGCAGTCATGCCCTGACGGTCGAACCACTGGGGCAGGCGCTTCGGAGCCATCGATCTCTCTCCGTTGCAGTACGGCTCTCATCTGCCCGGATGCCGGACCGCACTGCCGTCGGCATCAATCGTCGTAGCTGGCAAGAGCCTTCTCGCGATCTCCAAAGATCTTGAACACCTTCTCCAGCCGAGTCAGCTGGAAGATCATTCTCACCGGATCCTTGAGGCCCACGAGACGCATGTCGCCTCCCCGGGCCCGCAGCACCTTGACCAGGGAGACCAGGACACCCAGGCCGGCGGAGTCGATGAAGTCGAGTCGGGACAGATCGAGAACCACGCGACGCGCCTGATCTCCGATGGCAGACCCAAGCTCCTGCTTCACCCGGAGCGCCGTGTTGGCGTCGAGCTCCGTATCGAGAGCGACAACAACGATGCCATTGACGTGTTCGACCCTCATCGTTCCCTTCTTCGCCTCATCATACACTGTGACATGGGAACACGATCCCACTCCAACGGTCGCTCGCCCGGGTCTGTTCCCTTTCGCAGCAGAGTCGGAGAGCCCATGATCCCGAGACACCGTCCGGATCCGCCTCCACCCGTGACATCCCTCTCCCACGCTGCCAGCTCCATGGCATGCTTCGGAGGCCACTGGCGCCTCACCTCAACGACGGTCAGGGAGCCACCACCAGGACCGCCCTCGCCGAGGCCTCCACGGCCGCGGCGGAGAACGGCATCGCGGCCGGCCTCCCCTCCGCCCATCGCTGAAGCTGATCGTCGTAGTGCGGAGACCACGGCCGCCCAGAGTTCCCCACGGGAAGTACCATGATGCTGCGGTCCCACGCGCCCACGTCGGCCACGAAGCGCATGGAGGGGATCGCCGTCACGTGGAAGGGACAGGCCCATGACCAGTACTCCCCGTTGACGGTGACACCGCTCCCACCCACCGGCACGGGGCCACGGCTCCAGGCCCGGCCCAGGAGCCGGCCCACCACGGGTGCATCCGAGAACGGGTGTGCGAACCGTACCCCGTGGACCCCTCCCCAGGGCTCGCCCAGGTGGAGTCCGTCCATCCGATCGAGCACGGAGTCCACGATGTCCCGCCGCGTCTCCACACGCCCCGGGGTGTTCACGTCGTCCCACCAGTGCGCGGGAAGGGCGCCCGCCAGGAGCCACAGCAGC
This sequence comes from Thermoanaerobaculia bacterium, assembly GCA_027061805.1. Taxonomy (GTDB): domain Bacteria; phylum Acidobacteriota; class Thermoanaerobaculia; order Thermoanaerobaculales; family Sulfomarinibacteraceae; genus JAMOWA01. Next base: position 86,731 of record JAMOWA010000064.1, read on the forward strand.
CGCCGCGGCGTGATGAAGGTCTTCCGGAGGCCCAGGCGCCCGGCCTCGTCACCGCCCGCCGCCCGGCACAGCTCCACCATGGTCCGCGAGAAGAGGTGCGCCGCCACGCTGGAGGGCCCCATGGTCCCGTCCCAGGTCAGCAGCGCCGAGGCCGTGGGGCCCCCGTGGCGCCTGAGGTCCGGCAGGAGGAGGCCCAGGACCGCGTGGGCCCGTCCCGAGACCACGTCGTTCTGCAGGGCGAGGCAGCTTCCCACGTCCCAATCCGCCCGGGAGGCGAGCTGCTGCCGGATTCGCCGGTATCTCCAGGGCGACGCGAACTCCGCGGGGAACCACCGGTCCCGGGGAACGTCACCCTCGGCGAAGAGGTCGTGGTTGGCGGTGGCGAGGAACCCCTCGGGGGGATCGATCCGGGAGGGGTTCGCGGCCATGGGCCGGAACCCCTTCCACACCCACCGGGAGTCCTCTCCCGGGGACGGCAGGCGTCCCGCACCCCGTTCCCTGATGGGGACCCGCCCCACCACCTGGTGGAGGATGTGGCCCCCCACGTCCGCCGCCACCAGGTTCATGGACGGTCCGATCACCGGCTCCCAGGCCGCTGCCAGCTCCTGAACCGAGGCCGCCCCGTCCATCCGCAGGAACGCACCCAGCGCCGTCGGGCCGCTGGCCGCCGACCAGGCCAGGGCGAGGACCTCGCCCCCGCGGTCACGCACCACGGGCCCCACGTGGCTCATGCGAACGGTGACCGTGACCGGCTCGCTCCGGCCCCGCACCACGATCTGCTCACGGATGGTCTGGAGCGGCCTCCACCTCCCGTCCACGAACTCGCGGGAGTGATCACGATCCACCGAGAGCCGGTAGAGGTCCTGGTCGTCCAGCATGGTCATGGTGAAGCCCCAGGCCACGTTCCTGTTGTGGCCGATCATGACTCCCGGGGCTCCCGGGATGGAGGCCCCCGTCACGTCCAGCCCCCCACCCCTCAGGTGGATGCCGTACCAGGTCCCCGGCATCTGGACCCCCAGGTGGGGGTCGTTGGCCAGGAGGGCCCGTCCCGTGGCGGTTCGCCGGGGGGCGATGGCCCAGTTGTTGGACCCCACGCCGCTGAGACCTCCGGTCATGGCGTCGGTCTCGCGGTCCAGGGGCAGCCTGGGCGGCTCGGCGGGGGGGATCCAGCGGCGGGCCTCCTCCGGCGTCCAGCCCCACAGCGCCACCGCATCCTCCCGTCCCAACCTGGCGAGCTCCACCCCCCGTTTCAGCTCCTCACCCATGGCGAAGGTGACCCCGAGCTGGAAGACCACGCCGATCCCGAGGCTGTCCACGGGCCTCCACGGCTCCGGCGTCACGGCCAGGATCCCGAGCTCGGGCGCGACCCACCGTCCCCACCGCGAAAGCGCGGCGTTGACGCCGCGGGCGTAGGCCTCGAGAGCGCTCCGCTCCCCCGGTTCGAGGGTCCTCTGCTGCTGCTGCGCGATGGTGGCGAGCCGCCATGTCCTGGTCTTCCGGTCCAGGTTCACCGCGCTCCGCCCCACCAGCTCCGCCAGCCGGCCGGCGGCCATGCGACGCCCCAGCTCCATCTGGAAGAAACGCTCCCGAGCGTGGAGGTACCCCTGCACGAACCAGAGGTCCTCCCTCGACCCGGCCTCCACGTGCGGGATGCCGCTGGCGTCGAACACCACCCGGGCCGGTCCCGAGAGCCCTTCCACCAGCTCCGCCACCTCCCCCCTCTCGGGCACCCTGCTCCTCGCGGCCCAGAACCGGACATGGGCCAGCAGCGCCACCGACAGCACCACCGCTCCCGCGACCACGAACAGCAGCACCGGCCAGGACCGACGACTCATACGGACCTCCAGAAAGTCCACCGATTCTAACCCCGCCCGGGAGGAGCTGCTGGCCGAGGCGGTGCGCCGGCTCGGCTGACACCGGGATCCGGCGTCACGCCTTCGAGATCCCGTGGTCCCGCATCTTGCGCCAGAGGGTCACCCTGGAGATCCCGAGCCGGTCGGCAGCCTCCTGGACCCTCCAGCCGCACCGCTCCAGGGTCTCGCGCAGGATGCAGCACTCCATGGCCGCCAGGGGGTCGTCGCTCCGGAGCAGCTCGTCCACCAGGTGGGAGTCGTAGCCGTCCACGGGAACGTGCTCGGGGCCGATGGTGCCGCCGGCCGCGGCGGCGGCCGAGGCCAGCAGCGGCTCGAGCCGTTCGAGCCCCAGGTCCAGGGCCATCCGCGTGAGCAGGTCCAGCGCCCCGGCGCTCACGGTGGTGCCGGGCCGCAGGTCCCGGATCCAGGCCGCCAGCATGAAGGGAAGGTCCTGCCGCCGTTCCCCGAGCCCGGGGAGGACGAGCTCCTCCGCGTCCAGGCCCAGCCGCTCCGCGCTGGCGCCATCCGGCGCTCCCGCCACGAGGCGCCAGCCGGGGGGTGACGCCGGGAGCTCCTCCGGGGAGCCCACGAGCTCCAGGTCCACGTGGAGCGTCCCGGGTGGCCAGAAGGGAAAGGAGCCTCCGCCGGGAGACCACGAGACGAAGAGGTGCCCCGGTTGCCCGGACAGTGCGTGGAGGGCCCGGGCCACGCTCTCCCGGGCCGGTCCCTCCCCCACCACCACCACGTTCCCGCCCGCCGCGGCAAGCTCCGCCACGCGGCGCCTCAGGCTCCCCGCCACGTCGCTGGACCCCGCGAGGAAGAACCCGGGGTCCTGCTCGCCCCGATGGAGGACCTCCACCGCCGCCCGGACCTCTCCGGCGGCATCGCGGACCACGAAGGCGGTCACCTTCAGGGGCACGGCCCGGCCGGAGCCGGTGCGGTACACGGCAGGGAAGTCGATGACCCTGTCCATGCCGCTCTCCAGTGCCGCCGTCAACGGGCACGCATCCTCGCAGTCCTGGCCCTGCGTGGTCAGGCGGCACCGCCGGCCCACGACCTCTTCGGCGTCGTACTCCAGCAGCTCCAGCGCCGCCGGGCTCAGGTACCGCACGATCCGGTCGTCATCCAGGACCATCACGGCGGCGCCCAGCCGGTCCACCAGGGCGGCGCCCACGGGGCCCAACAGCTCTTCGAGACGTACGGGATCGTTCACGCCATCAACAACGCCGCAGGGGACCCGCAGCATTCCCCCGGACGGGGGATTCCGGGAGTCGGCAGCCGGCCGGCGCCGCGGGGTTCTCCGGTCCGCGTCCGGGCCCCGGGCCCCGTCAGCGCTCGATGGGGAGCCCCTCCTCCACCTCCGGCTCGGGCTCGGCGAAGAGGAGTGCCGCCTGGTTCACCGGAACCAGCATGGTGTGGGTCTTTCCCTTGACCGTGACGGTGAGCTGGTAGTGCCCCTGGGGGGAGATGGCCACGAGCGTGGCGTGGGTTCCCTTGGCGTCCACCAGCGGACAGTACAGCAGGACCTTCCCGGGAATCTCCATGGCTGCTCCCTTCCTCCGAAGTATACCGCGCTCAGCGGTCCTGGCGGCTGATCTCGCCGTACTCCTTGAGCTTGCGCTGGAGCGTCCTCAGGCCGATCCCGAGAAGCTGCGCGGCGCGGGCCCGGTGCCCCCCCGTGTACTCCAGCGTCCGGAGGATGGCCTCCTTCTCGATCTCCTCCATGGGCCGGGGCTGCCACGAGGAGGCCGTCGCCGTCTGGACCACCCCCTCGGCCACCTGCGCCGAGCGGTACTCCCGGGGCAGGTCCTCCAGGGTGATCTGGTCACTGCCGGCGAAGAGCACCAGGCTCTCCACCAGGTTCCGGAGCTCCCGCACGTTCCCCGGCCAGGGGTAGCGCAGCAGGGCGTTGAGCGCCGCCTGCTCGATGCCCGCCACGTTGCGTCCCAGGTCGCGGTTGAACTGCTCCAGGAAGTGCCGGAACAACAGGGGAATGTCCTCGGGACGCTCCCGGAGGGGCGGAATTTCCAGGGTCACCACCTTGAGCCGGTAGTAGAGATCCTGGCGGAACCTGCCGTCCGCCACCCACTGCTCCAGGTTCCGGTTCGTGGCGGCCACCAGGCGGAAGTCCACGGGGATCGTGACCGAGCCGCCCACGCGCGTGACCTTCCGGTCCTCCAGGACCCGCAGGAGCTTCACCTGGAGCTCGGGCGAGAGCTCGGAGATCTCGTCCAGGAAGAGGGTCCCGCCCGACGCGGTCTCGATGAGGCCGATCCTGCGCTGGTGGGCCCCGGTGAACGCCCCCTTCTCGTGGCCGAACAGCTCGGACTCCAGGATCTCCCCCGGGATCGCCCCGCAGTTGACCGCCACGAAGGACCCCGCCGAGCGGGGGGAGTTCTGGTGGATGGCGTTCGCCACCAGCTCCTTGCCGGTGCCGGACTCGCCCACGATCAGCACGGTGGACGGCGCGGGGGCCACGATCCGCATCCGCTCGTAGAGGCGCTCCATGGGGGCCGAGTGCCCGATGATCCCCTCGAAGCCGAAGGACTTGTCCAGCCGCTCCCTGAGGCGCCGGTTCTCGTCGGACAGGGCCCTCCGCTCCAGGTGGATCTGGACCCTGCGCCGGAGCTCCTGCATCTTCACCGGCTTGGTGAGGTAGTCGTCGGCCCCCTCCTGGAGGGCCGCCACTGCGTCCTCCACGTCGGCGTAGGCCGTCACCAGGATGAAGGGCAGGTTCGGCCGGATCGCCCGGACCCTCCTGAGCAGCTCGTAGCCGTCCATGCCGGGCATGCGCACGTCGGAGACCACCGCGTCCACGGGATCGCCGTTCTCGAGCCGCTCCAGGGCCTCGGCCGCGGACTCGAAGGCGCGGATCTCGTAACCCACCCGCTCGAGCGCCCGCCGCATGGCGTCACGGGAGCCCTCGTCGTCGTCCACCAGGAAGATCACCGGCTCCACAGCTCCACCCCCTTGTCGCGCACCAGGGCCTCCAGCTCCTCCTCCGTGAGCACCGGCACCCCCAGCGAGCGCGCCTTCTCCAGCTTGCTCCCCGGGTCGTCCCCCGCCACCACGTACGAGGTCCGGCGGCTCACCGAGGAGCTCACCCGGGCCCCCAGCTCCTCCAGGCGGGCCCGGACCTCCGGGCGGGGCCTGGAGAGGGATCCCGTGAGCACGAAGGAGAGTCCCTCCAGGGGCCGCTCCCGGACCCCGGCGTCGGGTTCCTCCATGCGAACGCCATGGGCGGCCAGCCGCTCCACGATCCTCCGGTTGGCCGGGTCGGCGAACCATTCCGTCACCGAACGGGCGATGACGGGGCCGATGCCGTCGACGGCCTCCAGCTCTTCCTCGGTGGCCCCCATCAGCCGGTCCATGGTCCGGAAACGCTGTGCCAGCAGACGGGCGGCCCGCTCCCCCACGTGGGGAATGCCCAGCGCGAAGAGCAGGCGGTGGAGCGGCCGCTCGCGGGCCTCCTCGAGCTCCCGTGCGAGCTTCGCCGCGGAGAGCTCGCCCCAGCCGGGGAGCGAGGCGAGCCGTTCGGGGTCCAGCTCCCACAGCGAGGCGGGGTCCGAGATCATCCCCTCCCGGAGGAGCTGGTCCAGGAGCTTTCCACCCAGGCCCTCGATCTCCATGCCTCCCCGGGAGACGAAGTGGCGGAGCCGCGCGGCCACCACGGCGGGGCACTGCGGGTTGGGGCACCTGACGGCCACCTCGCCCGGGTCCCGCACCACGGGGGTGCCGCAGGCGGGACACCTTTCGGGAATGGCGAAGGGCTCCGCATCCGGGGGGCGCTCCGACAGGTCCACGGCCACCACCTTGGGGATCACCTCGCCGCCCTTGGTGACCCAGACCGTGTCCCCCACCCTCACGTCCAGCCGCTCCAATTCGTCGAAGTTGTGGAGCGTGGCGCGGGAGACGGTGGACCCGGCGATGCGGACGGGCTCGAGCTCGGCCACCGGGGTCAGCACGCCCGTCCTGCCCACCTGCACCACGATGTCCACGACCTTCGTCTTCCTGCCTTCGGGGGGATACTTGAAGGCCACCGCCCACCGCACCGCCCGCGCGGTGGCGCCCAGGGCCCGTTGCTCGTCCAGGCGGTCCACCTTGACCACCACCCCGTCGATCTCGAAGTCCAGCCGCGCCCTCTCCGTCTCCCACCTGTCCAGCACGGGCCACACGGCCTCCAGGTCCGGGCAGCGCTGCCAGCCGGGGTTCACCGGGAAACCCAGCGCCGCCAGGAGCTCCAGGCCCTCGGAGTGCCGCCCGAGCTCCGCGCCCCGGCACCGGGCCACCTGGTAGCACCACACCGACAGCCGCCGCCGGGCCGCCTCCGCGGGGTCCAGCAGGCGGATGGAGCCCGCCGTGGCGTTCCTGGGGTTGGCGAACTCCGGTTCGCCCTCGCGCCGCCGCTCCCTGTTGATGGCGGCGAACACGGACCGCGGCATGTACACCTCGCCCCGGACCTCCAGGAGCTCCGGGGCTCCCTCCAGCACCAGCGGCAGGGCGCGGATGGTGCGGGCATTGGCCGTCACGTCATCGCCCACCAGGCCGTTGCCCCGCGTCACGGCCCGCACCAGGCGCCCCCCCTCGTAGAGCAGGGAGATGGACACGCCGTCCACCTTCAGCTCCGCCACCAGACCCTCCGGGGGATGGCCCAGCGCCCGGCCCACCCTGGCGTACCACTCCCGCAGCTCCTCCCGGTTGTAGGTGTTCTCCAGGGAGAGCATGGGCACCTCGTGGCGGACCTGCCGGAGCTCGTCCAGGGGCTCGCCGCCGACCCGCTGCGTGGGCGAGTCCGGCGTCACCAGCTCGGGGTACCGCTCCTCGAGCTCCCGGAGCTCGGCGAAGAGCCGGTCGTACTCCAGGTCGGAGATCTCCGGCTGCGCCAGCACGTAGTAGAGCCGGTCGTGGCGCCGGATCTCCCTCCGGAGCTCCTCCACGCGGTCGCGGACCGCGGCGGGTACCGTCATCGCCGCCGCCTCCGCCGTCGCGGCCTGCGGTCCCTCCGGGCCCTCGTCCCGGGATCGGCGGCCGTTCCGTGGGTCCTCAGGCGGTCCAGCGCACGGTTCCACGCCTCCCAGGGCTCCCGGGGCAGCAGCTCCGACTCCACCGCGAGGGTGTAGAGCTGCCAGGCCACCGGGAAGTACTCCTGCCGGGCGAGCCGTGTCACCTGGCGTCCCTTCTCCGGCGCCTTCAGCATCTTGCTGATGGTGAACATGCCCTGCTTCATGAGGTGGAGGTTCCGGTTGGAGATGTGGAGGCGCGCCGCGGGGGGTTCCAGCAGGTTGTCCAGCGCCTCCAGGAGGGCCGGATTGTCGACCCTCTGGCCCGGGGGCGCCACCCTGGCGAGGATCCCCGCAAAGGCCGGCAGGAACGAGGCCCCCAGCAGGACCGCGTCGTGGGGCTCGAACCCCATGGCCACCCGCCGGTCGGCGGCCCGCAGCACCTTCCCCAGGGCAGACCCCGCCGCCTCCGCCTCGGGGAACACCAGCTTCAGGATGCCGAAACGCCGCCACGCCGAGCAGATCCCGTGGGCGGACCCGGACTTGAGGACTTCCAGGAGCTCGTAGGCCAGACGGGCCGGTGACGCATCCAGGATCAGCTCCCGGTTCCGGTGGATGGCCGCCTCCAGCTCGGGCTCCAGCTCGAACTCCAGCCGGACCATGTACTCCAGGGCCCGGAGCATCCGCACGGGATCCTCCCGGAACCGCAGGTCCGGCGGGCCGATGGAGCGGAGGACCCTGGCCTCCAGGTCCTCCATGCCACCCACGTAGTCGAGGATGGAGTAGTCGGCGATGTTGTAGAAGAGTGCGTTCACGGTGAAGTCCCGGCGCCAGGCGTCCTCGGCCGGGCTTCCGAAGACCTCGGTCTCCACCACCGCCTCCCGGGGCGTCTCCTCCGCCTCCGTGGCGAGCTCGGACTCCTCGCCCTCCTCCCAGCCGTCGGGCACCTCGGGGGGCTCCGGGGATGCCCTGAAGGTGGCCACCTCCACGATGCCGTCCGCGAACATCACGTGGACCAGGCGGAATCGCCGCCCGATGATCCGGGAGTTGCGGAACAGCCGCCGGATCTCCTGGGGCCGGGCGTTGGTCACCACGTCGAAGTCCTTGGGCCGCTTGCCCAGGAGCAGGTCCCGCACCCCGCCACCCACCAGGTAGGCCAGGTACCCCGAGCGGTGCAGCCGGTAGAGGACCTTCAACGCCCCGGACGAGATGTCACTGCGGGAGACCGTGTGCTCGGGCCGCGGGACGACCCTGGGCTCGTGCCGGATGGGAAGGGTGCTGTTCACTCGGCTCCCGTTCCCCTCAGGCCCCGGTGGACAGGACGACCTTGCCGAACTGCTCCGCCGCCTCGAGACGCCCGTACGCCTCGCGCCCCCGTTCCAGCGGGAAGACCCGGTCCACCACCGGCTCGAGCCTCCACTCGGTCACGGCCCGGACCACCCGGCGCCAGTCCTCCCGCGAACCCATGGTGGACCCGATGATGGAGAGCTGGTTCCAGAAGATGATCCGGATCTCCTCGGCGGGGTCGGGGCCGGTGGTGGCGCCGCAGGTGACGATCCGCCCACCCCGTGCCGCCGAGCGCAGGGACTGCATCCACGTGGCCTTCCCCACCGAGTCCACCACCACGTCCACCCCCCGCTTGCCCGTGAGCTTCCGGACCTGCCGGGACACCTGGTCGTCCGCCGGGAGCAGCTCGTCCGCGCCGAGCTCCCGGGCCCTCTCCAGCTTCTCCTCCGAGCGGGAGGTCACGAGGACCCTGGCGCCCACGTGCCTGGCCAGCTGCAGGCAGGCCAGGGAGACCCCACCGCCGATGCCGTGGATGAGCACGGTCTCGCCGGGCCGCAGGCCGCCCCGCTCCACGAGCATCCGCCAGGCCGTCAGGTAGGTCAGGGGGAAGGCCGCGGCGGACTCCCAGCCCAGGTGGGCCGGCTTCGGCGCCAGGGAGGCCGCCGGAACCACCACGGCCTCGGCGAAGGTGCCGTCCACGTGCTCGCCCAGGATGCCGTACCGCACGCAGAGGGACTGCTCCCCCTTGAGGCAGAACTCGCAGCTGCCGCAGGACAGCCCCGGGTCGAAGACCACCTCAAGGCCCGGCTCGACGTCCTCCACCCCCGGGCCCACGGCGTCCACCACGCCGGCGCCATCGGCCCCGCCGATGTGGGGCAGCTCGATGGGAATTCCCGGAAGCCCGCCCAGCACGAACAGGTCCAGGTGGTTCAGCGCGGCGGCCTTCAGCCGGACCCGGACCTGCCCCGGTCCCGGCTCGGGCAGCGGCCGCTCGCCGAAGCGGATCCGGTCCACGCCTCCATGCTCCTCGAAGTACAGGGCACGCATGCTCGCCATGGCACACCTCCAACGACCGGAGGCGGGTGCATCCCGCTCCGGCGGCACATTGTAGCAGCGGGACACCGGCCAGGTGGGCGCCGCGGGCTCGGGCAACCACCTCGAATCGAGATCCAGGCGGTGGAGGATGTGGTGCCCGCCGGCCTCGCCCGGGCCGTGGCCTGGCCCCTCACCATGGACAAGGGCTCACCCACGGGAGACTGTTTTCCTCACGCCACGAAAGAAAACCACATCTGTCCCAGGATGCCCCCCCTCATGAACGATGCCACCCGGCCCCACCCCTCCCCCTCCGGCGCCATCCGGTCCATAATGGAGCCATGGACAGCGACACTCGCAGACTCGTCGGCATCGCCACCCTGGTCGTCCTCGTTCCCCTGGCCATCGTGGTGGCCTGGAACTGGCGCGAGCGCGGGCGGCCCGTCCTGCGGGAGGTCCGGGTCGTCACCGCCTCCGACAGCGACCCCACCTTCAGGGACGGGGCACGCCACCTGGACCCGGGCGAGGGCTACCGTCTCGCGGTGGCGCTGAAGGTCGAACAGCGGGGGAAGGGAACCTTCTGGTTGAGCCCCGCCCGGGATCTGGTGCTGGACGGCCGCCCCGTGGAACACGAGGTGGCCGACAGGTGGCCCGAGAGCGATCGGGTTCTCCGGGTCTTCTGGTCCACCATCGAGTGCTCCTACCTGGGGGGCGAGCTGCGGTCGGCCAACGCGAAGGAACGTCTCGTGTGGCGAACCTTCCTGGCCCCGGAGCTCGGGCGCGGCATGACGGCCGACGGGACCTTCGAGGCCCACAACGACGACTTCCTCGGGCAGCTTCCCCCGCCCCCGGACCCGCCACCGGGCACGCTGCGCTTCTACGCCAGGGTGGAGGTCGCCGAGGAGAGCTCCAGCCTGAAGGCGCTCCAGGCGGCCAGCTCCCTGGGGCCCGCCGAGCTCTGGAACCCCTCGCTCCCCGTGGTGAGCCGGGCCCTCCGGGCCCCGGAGGGGATCGACCCCTCGGTGGGCGAGCTGTTCCTCCTGCCCGGTTTCGAGGTCTGCCCCGACGACCCGGGCGCTCGCGCGGCCATCCTCGGAGCCGCGGGTCACCCGTTGGCCGAGCTCACGGCATCCCGCCTGGCCACCACCTCGTGGCTCCTCGCCGCCGTGGCGGTCTCCGGCTCTCCGGAGCTGGACCGGGCCTCGCTCGAGCCCCTGGGGAAGCTCCGGCTGAACGGGCCGCTGCTCGAGAGCCGGGGCCGGACCCTCTCCTGGGGTGGGGACGTCCGGCCCGGGGACCTGCTGGAGCTGGACCGGCACTGGATGGTGCTCCACGCCGACGACGGTGACGGTCATCTGAGCGCCGGCGACCTGGTCCTCCACTGCTGGGGCCGCCCCCCCGTGGTGGTGCCCATGCTGGACGCCCTGGACCTGGGCGCCTCGGGGCTCGCGCTCTTCCGCCATGGCAGCTCCTGAGCCGGGAGGCGCCTCCCTGCTGAAGGCGAGCGGGCTCCGGATCGAGGTCCCGGCCGCCACCGGGGGGTGGGCCCCGGCGGTCGACGGCATCTCCTTCGAGCTGGGCCCCGGGGAGCGCACGGCGCTCGTGGGGGAGTCGGGAGCCGGGAAATCCCTCACGGCCATGGCGTTGCTGGGGCTCGTTCCACCTCCCGCCAGGCTGGCGGGAGGTTCGGTGCTCGTGGGAGACACCGACATGCTCCGTGCGGACGAGGCGGCGCGTCGAGCCGTCCGCGGGCGGGTGATCGGGTTCGTGCCCCAGGAGCCGGCCTCGTCGCTCAACCCCGTGCTGTCCATGGGCTTCCAGATCCGGGAGGCACTGCGCCTCCACCGCGGTCTCGACGGAACCGAGGCCCGGCGCGCTGCCCGGGAGCTCCTCGCCAGCGTCGGCCTGCCCGACGGCGAGTTCCTCCGCGCCTACCCCCACCAGCTCTCCGGGGGCCAGGCGCAGCGGGCGGCCCTTGCGCTGGCCCTGGCCGGCGGGCCACGGCTCCTTGTGGCCGACGAGCCCACCACCGGCCTGGACCTGACGACGCAGGGCGGTGTCCTCCACCTCCTCGACGACCTGGGACGGGAGCATTCACTGGCGCTCCTGCTGGTGACCCACGACCTCGCGGTGGCCACGGCCCTCGTCCGGAAGGTCCTGATCATGTACGCCGGCGAGCTCGTGGAGACCGGCCCGGTGGACCTCCTCGCCCGGACACCGCTCCACCCGTACACGGTCCGGCTGGTGGCCGCGGCCCGCGGCGAACCCGGCAGCGACCGCCAGGGGCTCCGCACCTGTGCCGCGCCCCCGCCGGGCCGCTGGCCGGCCGGATGCCGGTTCGAGCCGCGCTGTCCCCTGGCCCGCCAGGCCTGCCGGACCACGCACCCCGGGCTCGCCACGGCGGGGCCGGGGCACGCCGTCCGGTGCCCCGTGGTCCTGGAGGGGACGGGGCCATGAGCCGGGTCCTGCTCGAGGCCACGGGGCTCACCCTCTCCTACGCCCGCCGGGGCATCACCGGCTCCGGGGAACGCACCCTGGCGGTCCGCGGCGTCGATCTTTCGGTCGCCCGAGGGGACTCCGTGGGCATCGTGGGGGAATCGGGCTCGGGGAAGAGCTCCCTGGGCCGGCTGCTGGTGGGGCTGGAGCGGCCCGGGACGGGCACGGTACGGTTCGACGGGATCCCCATCTCCCGGCTCGGCACCCCGGAGCTGCGCCCCCTGCGGCGGAGGTTCCAGATGGTGTTCCAGGACGCCGGTGGTTCGCTGGACCCTCTGCTCCCCGTGGAGACCATCGTGGCCGAGCCGCTGCTGGCCCACGGGATCGCCACCGGGCGGGAGGCGTCCGACAGGGTGGCCTCCCTCCTGGCCGCCGTGGGCCTGCCGGGGGAGGCCGCCCGCCTTCGCCCCGGCGCGCTCTCCGGCGGCGAGCGGCAGCGCGTGGCCCTGGCGCGGGCCCTGGCGCCGGAGCCCGAGCTGCTGGTGCTGGACGAGCCCGTGTCCGCCCTGGACGCCTCCATCCGCGGGCAGGTCCTGGAGCTGCTGATGGAGCTCCGGGAACGGTTCGGCCTCACCCTGGTGGTGATCTCCCACGACCTGACCACCGTCCGCCGGCTGACCCACGGCGTGTCGGTGATGCACGCCGGGGCCTTCCTGGAGGCCGGACCCACGGAGGCCGTCCTCGCCGACCCCTCCCACCCCTGCACGCGGACGCTCCTGGCCGCCGAGCCGCGCCTGGGGTCCGAGGCCACCCTCCCCCCCGAGACCCCGTCCGGCCCCGCGGCGGCGTGGCCGCCCGGAGCATGCTCCTTCGCCCCCCGCTGCCCGCTGGCCACGGACCGCTGCCGCGAGGCCCCCTCCCTGCTGGAGGTGGCCCCCGGCCACCGGGTGGCCTGCCACGAGGTGGGTCGGGAAGCAAGGGCGTGAGGGCGTCAGGACGTCCCCCGCCGGCCGGGGAGAGCAGGGGTGCAGGGGCGAGGGGGGGGGACACGCCGGCGGGGTTCGCTTCCCCAGCCCGATGAAGCAGAGGGCGCGCCCGGGACGACCACCGGACGCGGCCGCCGTCTCCCGCCGCCGCTCACCGCCGCCATCCCCGATCCCCGACGCCGCCATCCGCCCCGCACGGACCCGGCCAGGGCTTGACATCCAAGACGGTTGCTGACCTCCTGACCCTCATTCGTTTCACGCGAGCCAATTGCAAGACTCTCTGAAGGTCACACCCATCTGCCCGGCGTGAAATCGTACGCAGGTCCGGGATTTTTCTATCCTTCATTCTTGATCCGATCAATCCGTGGAATCCGTGGTTCACTTTCCCGGATGGGTGGGGGCCGTTGCCGCAGGAATCCACCTCGATCCAGGACTCCTGCAACAGGTTCACGTTTGACGTTTCACGATGGACCGGACGGACACCCCCGTCACCGCCTCAGGCGGCCGAGGCAGCGGACGTCGTGGTCGGCGAGGTTGCCGGCCAGGCGCCAGGGATCGAGCTCCCGTCCCGAGGGCAGGCGGCCCGTGGCGTGGAGCGTGGTGGCATCCACGGTTTCGAGAAGCTCGAGGAGCCTCTCCCGGTACTTCTCGAAGGTGGCGAGGAGGTCATGTCCGGGGGGGATGGGAGGAAGGTCGCCGGGCAGGACATCCGAGCCCGAGAGCAGGGCTCCGAGCCGAGCGATGGCCCGGCGGTCCTCCTCGATCATGGCCCGGAGGACCTCCGGGTCGCCCGGAGGAAGACCGAGGGATCGCAGGGTGCCGGGGGTGTCACGCAGCGCGGAGCAGAAGACCAGGAATTCGGTGATCTCGGACACGGCTCAGGGCTTCGGAAACACGAGCTCCGAGGCGTGGATGACCTTGTGGACGAACACGTTGTTCTCCACGTCGCGGAGCTCCAGCACGAGCTCGGGATCATCGAGCGTCGTGTCGGCCTGGATCAGCCCGAAGTACTGGAGAACCTCGCCCGACGTCGCCCCGATGCAGAGCTCACGGTACGGTACCGCCTCGCGGCAGGACCTGCCCCTCTGGTAGAGCGGGCTGGGAACGAACTCCCAGAGCACGTAGCCGCCGCGCTCCTCGAGCCAGGGGAGACGATGGAGCTCGGTCCGGTGAATGTCTCCAGAGAGCAGCACCACGCCGTCCACGCGGTGACGGGCGATGGCGTCCATGAGCCGGGCGCGTTCCACAGGGTATTCCACCCAGGCGTCATCCTTCCGGGGATGGTCGTTGAAGGGCGAGCCGCAGGCCAGGATCTTGAAGGTGGCCTCCGAGACTGCCAGGTGTTCCACGAGCCAGTCGAGCTGGGCCTGGCCGAGGATGGTGGCATGCTCCGGGTCCTTCCGCGCCTCGGATGTGGGCGTCCGGAAGCTCTGGTCGTCCAGGAGGTAGATCTCCACGTCCCCCCACCGGAGGAGCCAGAAGGTCGCCGGCACCCCGGGGAGGCCGAAGGAAGGGTTCGGGGTATAGCGCCTGAAGGTGGCGAGGGCCAGTGGGCCGACGGGGTTCGTGATGTCACCGTTGTTGATCCCCGTCTCGTGGTCGTCCCAGGTGGCCACCCAGAAGGTCCTGCGGCTCATCTCGTGAAAGCCGTGGGCCTCGCGGAGCACCTCATAGGCCATCGGCAAGGTCCTTCCAGCCTTGTCCACAAAGCGGGCAGTGGCGCCGTCCAGCCGCTGTTTCGCCGCGGCGGAGGGATCCTTCTTCCAGGCCGCCCGGGCCTTTCGCCAGGACCGGCCCTCCCACCACACCAGCCCGTCGGCGTAAGGGGTGTCGCCCAGTGCCACCATGAGGTCGGGGGCCGCAGCGGCAATGGCGGACCAGACGGCCGGCCGGGTGACCCGCCAGTCATCGGCACCGCTCCCCACGGCCATGGAGAGCCGGACCGGGGTTCCGGGTTCAGGGGGGGTGAGGAACGTGAAGCCGTCGCCGCCAGCCGGCTCGAGCCCCTCGGCCTCCACGGTGTACCGGTAGTGGGTGGCAGGCTCGAGGCCCTGGAGGTGAATCGTGCCCATCAGCGCACCGTCCACCGTGAGATCCGTCCAGGGGGTGGCGACCGTGTCGCCGCCCGTGGCGGGCGCGGCCACGATTCTCACCCGGACCGGGACGCCGGCCTGCAACCAGACGGCGATGCCATCGGGGGCCGGGGAGCCGAGAACGGGGCCCCGCACGAGCCAGGCTGGCGGGTCTCCGGAGCCGGCGGCCAGGGGCAGGGTGACGAGGAGGAGCAGGAGGACGATGCGAGTGGCGGGTTTCAGCATGCCCCAAGGTTACCGCTCCCGGTGACGAAAGAAAAGCCGGCACTGTCCCCGGCAGAGGGCTCCCGGCTATACTCGGACCATGACACGGCTGGCAGCCCTCCTCGGTGTCTCTCGCGCTCCCTTCCTGGCACTGCCGGTCGCCCTGGTGGCCTGTGGTGCCGGCGCCGCCGCGGTGGACGGGGCGATCTCGTGGCAGCGGGTTCTCCTCACCCTCGTGGGTCTCGTGGCCCTCCACATGGCGGTGAACATCTTCAACGAGGTCAGTGACCTGCGGACGGGCATCGACCTGGAGACGAACCGCACGCCCTTCTCGGGGGGGAGTGGCACCCTCCCCTCGGGCAGGCTGTCACCACGTGCTGCGCTGGCCTTCGGGGTCGTGTGCGCGGCGGTGGGGCTCGGCGTTGGCGTGTGGTTCCTGCTCCGGGTGGGGTGGCCCCTGGTGCCCCTGATGGTGGTCGGGGCGGTGACGGTGCTGACCTACACCGACGTGCTTGCGAGGATCGGTCTGGGCGAGCTTGCGGCGGGGCTTGGCCTGGGGAGCCTCCCGGTGCTGGGTGTCGCCCTGGTGCAGGATGGCCGTCTCGGACCGGCGGCCGTGGCGGCCTCGGTTCCCGCCTTCTTCATGACATTCAACCTCCTGCTGTTGAACGAGTTTCCAGACGAGGAGGCCGACCGCAGGGGAGGCCGGAGGAACCTCGTCCTGCTCCTGGGACGGAGACCGGCCGCCGGACTCTACATGCTGGCGGTCCTGGCCGTGCCAGCAGCACTGGGCGGCGCGGTGGCTCTCGGGTTCCTGCCCTGGCAGGCGCTCCTGGCAGTGATTCCCACGGCCCTGGTCGTACCGGCGGTGCGGTGGGCACTCCGTGAGCCCGGAAACCCCGTCCCGGTCCAGGCTCTGGGAGCCAACGTGGTGTGGAACCTGGCCACGAACCTGGTGCTGGGGTTCCTCCTGGCCGCGGCGTCCGGACTGCTGTAGCCGACACCTCCCTCCTCGTCCGACTTCGCCGGGGAGGAGGCCTCCTCCCCGGAGCCGGGCGCCTGATCGTTCCAAGCAGCCCGATTCCTGCCGAGGCGAGGCCACCCCTCGTCATCGATCACGAGGCCCACGACCCCCCGTCCACGGCGCCAGCGCCTCCCGGATCCTCTCCCCCACCCCCGGGACCCCCAGGAGGCCCGGGGACGGGGGAATACCCATCACCCTCCACCGGCCAGTGAGCCCGGCGGACCGAGGTCCGCGCTCCGGGGAGAGTCCGTGACGGTGTGGACGGACCCCTGACCTCGGGGCAGGGCGCACCTCGATGCCATCGTATCTCCATGTATCCGCGCCTGTTGGAGACAGCGCAACATCCCCCACCTCAGGGGCCTGACAGGGGTCGTGCCATGCCGGCTCGACGACCTCCGTTCGCGTTCTTCTTGACAGGGCCGGTTGCGGGGGAATAATCGGGCGTCGGTCCTTCGGGGCCATCACATTCAGGCCGGCCGGGAGACGGAGCCGGAGGAGGTTGCACCATGACCGTGACGTTGACCGGGAACGCCCTGACCATCGAGGACATCGTCTCCGTGGCCCGGGACGGTGAACGGGTGGAGCTGGACCCCGGGGCCCTGGAGCGCATCCGTGCCTGCCGGGCGTTCATCGAGGAGCGGATCGCGGCCCGCGAGATCATGTACGGTGTCAACACGGGCATCGGCGAGTTCTCCGAGGTGGTGCTCTCGGACGAGCAGGTCCGCGAGTTCCAGAAGTACCTGATCTACAACCACGCGGCGGGCATCGGCGAGCCCGTCCCGGAAGACCGGGTGCGGGCGGCCATGCTGCTCCGCGCCAACGTGCACGCCAACGGCCACTCGGGCTGCCGGCCCGAGATCACCCTTGCGCTCCTGGAGATGCTCAACCGGGGCGTGACGCCGGTGGTCTGCGCGAAGGGGTCGGTGGGGGCGTGCGGCGACCTTGCGCCCATGAGCCAGATCGCCCTGCTCCTGATGGGGGAGGGGGAGGCGTTCCACGGGGGCGAGCGCCTTCCGGGAGCGGTGGCCCTGGAGCGGGCGGGGATCCGCCCGCCGGGCCTCGAGGCCCGGGACGGCCTGGCCACCATCAACGGGTCCAACCTCATCACGGCCATCGGGGCGCTTGTGGTGTACGACGCCGAGCGGTGGATCCGGCAGGCGGAGATCGCCGCGGCCATGTCCCTGGAGGCGCTCAAGGCCAACATGAAGCCCTACGACGCGAGGCTCCACGAGCTCAGGGGGTTCCAGGGCGCCGTGGCCTCGGCCGCCAACATCCGCAAGGTGGTGGAGGGCTCCGACCTGCTCTCGGGGAGGGAGAAGGTCCGGGTCCAGGATGCCTACTCCATGCGGTCCACGCCCCAGGTGGTCGGTGCGGCGCGGGACCAGCTCCGGTGGACACGCCAGCAGATCGAGATCGAGGCCAACGGGGTGGGGGACAACCCCATCTTCCTGCCGGAGGACCGGGTCGTGCTCACGGGTGCCAACTTCCAGGGGACCCCGGTGAGCCTGCCGCTGGACACGCTGGGCGGGGCGATCACCATGGTGTGCGTGCTCTCGGAGCGCCGCCTCAACCGGCTCACCAACCCGGCCCTCAGCGTGGGGCTCCCCCCCTTCCTCACGAAGGGGGCCGGCATGTTCTCGGGGCTCATGCTCAGCCAGTACACCGCCGACATGCAGATCGTGGAGCAGAAGGTGCTCTCCACCCCGGCGTTCATCCAGTCCATCCCGGCCGCGGCCGACCAGGAGGACTTCGTGTCCATGGGGATGAACTCCGCCCTGAAGACCCGGCAGATCCTGGACACGGCGGCCGGCGTCCTGGGGATCGAGTTCTTCGCCGCGGCCCAGGCGCTGGACTTCAGGGAGTTCACCCCGGGCCGCGGGACCCGGGCGGCTCACGCCGTGGTCCGCCGCCACGTGGAGTTCCTGGACGAGGACCGCCCGCTCCACAGGGACCACAACACCATGATGGACCTGGTCCGCAGCCTGGAGATCCTGGAGACCGTCGAGGCCGAGATCGGGCCGCTGGAGTGACCCTGGGTGCTCCCCGCCGACCGTGTGCCCGTCGGAGGCGGTGGCCCCGACACGGCCACTGACCCGGACATCGGCCGCCGTCTCCGGCCACCGGTCGCCGTCAAGGCCGGCCCCCGTTGCCGAAGGTGTCGGCCAGCCCCTGGACCACGGCCCGCGAGAACTGCTCCCGCCACCGCGCCTCCAGCAGGAGGTTCCGGTCCTCGGTGTTGGCCAGGTTGCAGACCTCCAGGAGAACGGCGTTCTGGGCCAGGTTGTACCGGAGCACCGCCGGCACCCATCTCCGCCGGCCCCTGAGGATCGAGCCGCGGACCGGCTCGTAGGGGTGGACCTCCAGGCCCTCGGAACGGAGGGCCGCCACGATCTTGCCGGCCAGGCGGCGCGACGAGGCCTCGGCCCGAGCCCTGAACCCCTTGCTCATCTTCACCCGGGGGTGCCTCCGGTACTCCTCGTACTTGGAGAGCGAGCGCCGGTTGACCGTGAAGCTCCCGGGGCGGAGGTGCCGGTCCGGCACGTAGACCATGGCCCCGCGCACGCTGGGGTGGAGTGAATCCGCGTGGATGGAGACGAAGACCACGCGGGAGCGGGGAATCCCCTTCTTCTCCCGGCCCAGGACGATGTCGTTGGCCAGGTACCACCTCAGGTGCACCCCCGTCTTGGAGTCGTTGAGCCTGAAGGGCGGGTGGGTGAGCAGGTACTGGTCCCTGTCCTGCTTGAGACGGTCGCGATCCACCACGGCATACCCCCGGCTCCGGTCCTTGATGGTGGTCCACACGGTGGCCTTGGTGTGCCGCTCCAGGTTCCGCTTGATCCGGCACAGGATGTCGTAGGCGTAGGTGGACTCCCAGACACCGGCCACGGTGGCGCCCGAGTCGCGGTTGCCGTGCCCGGAATCCAGGATCACGTGGACCCCGGAGAGGTCCGCCGCATGCACCTTCTCCACGAACCGTGACAGCTCCTGCCGCTCCTTCTCCCACGCCACCCGCCTGGGGTGCCCCCGGGGCAGGAACTCGGGGAGCAGGAGGTCCAGCGGGATCTTCACGGGGAACCCCACCGGGATCGACGTCACGTCCGCGATCCCCGACCTGCGGGCGATCTTCGCCGCCGTGGCGTTGACCTCGGCCGCATGGAGCTGCCCCGTGAACCGGACCACCACCGCCGAGTAGAGGGCCTCGCCCCGCCGCAGGCGGTAGACCGCGAACTCGCCCCGGCCGTCCCTCCCGTACTCCAGCACTCCCGCCCCGGCCGGTGCCGACCGGGACCCGGCCACCGGCGTGGGCCGGACGGGCGTGGGAGCCACCGCGCCGGCCGTCGACGTGGGGGCCATCGGCCGCGGCGTCGGCGTGGACGTAGGGACCGGAGTGGGGGTGGGCGTGGGCGTCCTGGGCACCGGGACGTTCCTGAAGGCGGGGACCAGGTGGGCCTCCGGGATCAGGAGCACGGCCCCTCGCCGTGGGGGCCCGCCGGCCAGCTCGGGGTTCACCCTCCGGAGGAGGCCTGCCCTGCCGGCGTCCCCGGTGAAGGTACGGGCGAGCCACGCCCAGCTCTCCTCGCCGCCACCGAACGGATCGAGGACCAGGTGGCGCCACCCGTCCCGCACCCTGGAGTCGGCCGGGAACAGGTGGCGAACGGCCTCCAGGCGGAGATCTCCCCGGAGGACCTCCACCGGGATGGACACCCGCACGTCCCGGAAGGGGCCCCTTCCACCGTTGATCCTCCTGAGCTCCCCGGCCACCGCGGGGGACCCGCACAGCCGCCGGGCCAGCGAGTACCATCCGTCACCGCGTTGCGGCAGGGTCCTGAGGACCGGGGTGGAGCCCCGGCTCCAGACCAGCCGTCCCACGGCGCCCATCTCGATCTCGAGGCGCCGCGGCCTGTCACCCGCCGCTGCGGCGGTGAGGGTGGCGAGGCCGAGCACCACGAGGAGCCGGACGGCCCGGACCGGCGGGCCGGCGCGGTGCGGCGAATCGCTGGAAACCCGTCTCACGACGTGCGGCCAGGGGGCCGGACCGAGGGATTCTCGAGGTGTATACTCCGGTCGGTTTCCATGGACGCCGCGATGGTATCACGCCTCGAATCGTGCACCGAATGCCGCCGTCAGGCCGAGGCCGCCGGCCCCGACACCTGGAGGGCCCTGATGGGCTGGCTGGCATCCCTGGAGAATCACGTTCCCCGGGAGGGGACACTCCACGAGGCGATGAGGTCCCTCTCCCCCTTGATCCCCTCGTCCAGGGTCTCCATGGTTGTTCCCCTCCCGGACCGCCACCTCCGGGTCATCGCCGCCTCCGACCGTGACCGGATGGACGACCTGCTGATCGTGCTGGAGCGCTACCCCGAGCTTGAACGGGTCCTCGAGTCCGGCGAGCCGCTGTTCATTCCCGAGGTGGCCCGGTCAGAGCTCATGGCCCCCGTCCTGCCCTTCGTGGCCGGGAGCGGGGTGGTGGGGATCATCGCAGTTCCCGCCAGGCTGGATGAGATTCCCGCCATCCTCCGGCTGATCACACGGAACCGGCCTCTCGAGACGGGAGACTTCGTGAGGGCCCGGGCAGCAGCCCACCTCCTGGGTCACCTGACGGAGACTCAGGCGGGTGATGCGCCTGCTGCCGACAGCTGGATGGATCTCGGCCTTCGCGTGGGCGACGTGATCCTGGATGTTCTCGCCAACGGGCGGATCCATCGGGTCTGGGGGGATGCAATGTCGGTCTTTCACCGGACCCCAGGGGAGCTCGAGGGGGCCAGCTGCCACTCGCTGTTCGATCCAGAAGAGGACAGCGGCGGCTGTCGCAGCATGCAGCGGGTCTTCGAGTCCGCCACGGTCCGGCAGGTCGAGCCGGTCACGGCCACCACGGCCACCGCCCCGCCGAGGCGGTGCCGGATATGGGCCGTTCCCCGGCGCGGCATCCTCCCCGGAATCCTGGTGGCCCTGAGAGTGGACCGTCCGGGGGAGCAGGAGCTTCTGATCGGAGACATCCCCGTGGGTGCCGTGCTCCTCGAGGAGGGGAGCATCGCCGGGATCAACACCCTGGCGGCAGGACTCCTGGGGTCCGAGCCCGGCGAGCTGGCCGGGCGGCCCGCAGGCTCGGTTCCCGGCTTGCTGGAGCCCCGTGGTGACCGCCCCCCCTTCAGCGTGGTACGCCGGGCCACCGGGAACACGCCGGCGTCCAGGGAGCTCCTCCTCCTCGTCCCGGACGGGAGGGACGACGAGGCTCACGGGAGGGAGTGCCGCCTCAGGGAGGCGCTTGCCAGGCAGGCCGCCGAGCTGGAGGAGGCCCACGCGAGAGCCGAGGAGCTCGAGGCGCTCACGAGCCGGTTCCTGGCCAGCTCGGCCCACGAGCTCAAGACGCCGCTCACCGTGCTCCAGAGCTACCTGGAGATCCTCTCCTCGGACCTCTCGGAGGGGCTCTCCGACGAACAACTCTCGTTCCTCCAGATCGCCTACCGCAACGTCCTCAAGCTCAAGCGGCTGGTGGTGGACCTGGTGGAGCTGGCCGCCCTGGAGGGGGGCAGGATCCACCTCCAGATCGATCGCGTGAAGGCAGGCCCCGTGGTGGACGCGGTGATGGAGGACATGGGCCCCCTGGCCCGCGAGGCGGGGCTCGGGCTGCACGTGGAGCTCCCGGAGGATCTCCCCGACCTGAGAGCCGACGCCTTCAGGGTCCAGCAGGTCCTGTACAACCTCCTGGACAACGCCATCAAGTACACCAACCCCGGGGGAACCGTCACCCTGTCAGGGCGCCGGGAGGGGGACTCCGTGGTCCTGGAGGTCCGCGACACTGGTGTCGGCATCCCGGACGAGCAGGTCCACACCATCTTCGATCCCTTCGTGAGGATCCCCACCGAGGGCTGCCGCAGCGTGGGCGGGTCGGGGCTCGGGCTCACCATCTCCCGGCGGATCACCAGCGCCCTGGGCGGCCGCCTGACCCTGAGCAGCACCCACGGCGAGGGTAGCGTCTTCTCCCTCCACCTGCCGGCGTGGCCGGCCACGGACCCCGGCACCGATGGCTGAAGCGTGCCGGCGCCTCGCAGGCGACCGGACCCTCCGCCGTCTGGCCGCGCTGCTCGGGAGGGAGACCGCCTGGGTGACCGGGGGCTACGTCAGGGACCGCCTGCTGGGGGGTCGCCCCGACGAGGTGGACCTCGTGATCCACGGCACCGTGGAGTCGGCCGGCGGTGCGGCCCGCGCGATCGCGGAGGATCTGGGTGTCGGGCCCCACCTCGTGGGCAGGGCACCCCGCGCCGTCTGGCGCATCGAGACTCCCGCCCTCAAGGTGGAGATCTGGCCCCTCGGGGAGCTCACCCTGCGCGAGGATGCCCTCCGGAGGGACTTCACCGTGAACGCTCTCCAGTGGCGCCTCCCGGGCGGTCCCCTGAAAGACCCGGCCCGCGGTCTTCCGGACCTCCGGGCGCGGTTGCTGCGGGCCATCTCCCGCGAGAACCTGGCAGGCGACCCCGTGCGCATCCTGCGTGCCGTCCGGCTGACCGCCCAGCTCCCGGGCTTCGCACTCGAGGAGCACACCGGGGCGATGGTCCGTGACCTCGCCCCGGTGATCGCCACGGCTCCCCGCGAGCGCGTGGGACACGAGCTCCTCCGCCTCCTGGAGGGCCCGGCGCCCTCCCTGGGGCTGGCCCTGCTGATCCGGCTCGGGCTCCTGGAGCCGTCGGCCCCTCCCGGCGCGAAGGTGCAGCCCGAGATGCTGGTGCGCCTCTGCCCCGCGGCCCACCTGCTGCGGTGCCGCACCCGAGGCCTCCCCCGGCTCCGTGGCCCGCAGGCCACCGCGGCACGGCTGGCCGTGCTCCTGGCGGCGTGGGGTCCGGTGAAGGAAGCTCACCTGGCGGCCCACGCCTGGCCCGGCACGGAGCGGCGAATGGCCCGGTCCGCGGCGGTGGCCCTCCCCCACCTCCTCCGGGAGGTCTCGGGGCCGCCGGCCACCCGGAGGGAGACCATGGCCCTGCTGGGCGAGGCCTTCCCCGCCGCTCTCGCCCTCTCGGCCGCCGCGGCCCTGGTGAGCGGATTGCCCGGCGGTCCGTGGCAGCGGTGGTGGCGGCAGTGGCGAAGGACCGGCCGCCGTCTCCTGACCACCCCACCTCTCCTCAGAGGCGGGGAAATCATGGCGATCACCGGCCTGCCACCGGGACCGCGGCTGGGGCGCCTCGTGACGGAGCTCGAACGTGCCCGGATCCGCGGGGATGTCCGGAGCCCCGGAGGCGCCCGCCGCTGGCTCGAACGTCGCATGGTGGCGCGGGTTGGTATGATGGGGCCCGGAAACGAGGGAGAGGAGTGACGTGGAGCTCAACGAACTGCTGATGTTCATGACCAAGAAGGGTGCATCGGACCTCCATCTGAAGCCCACCCGGCCACCCCTGCTGCGCATCCAGGGCCGGCTGATCCCCCTCAAGGCGGCACCCCTGAAGCCCGGCGATGTGGAGGAGATGCTCACGGC
Organism: Thermoanaerobaculia bacterium; assembly: GCA_027061805.1. Taxonomy (GTDB): domain Bacteria; phylum Acidobacteriota; class Thermoanaerobaculia; order Thermoanaerobaculales; family Sulfomarinibacteraceae; genus JAMOWA01. The sequence continues at coordinate 110,114 of JAMOWA010000064.1, forward strand.
CATCCTCACCCCGGCGCAGAAGGCACGTCTCGAGGAGCGCCAGGCGGTGGACCTCGGCTACGGCCTTCCCGGCGTGGCCCGTTTCCGGTGCAACTTCTACATGCAGCGGGGCACACTCGCCGGGGTCTTCCGGAGGATCCCGTTCGAGATCAAGAACGTCCAGGAGCTGAACCTCCCCGACGTCATCGAGACCTTCACCGAGTACCCCGGCGGCCTCGTGCTCGTCACCGGACCCACCGGTTCGGGAAAGTCCACCACCCTCGCGGCCCTGATCAACAAGATCACGAGCGTCAGGCCCTGCCACGTGGTGACCATCGAGGACCCCATCGAGTTCCTGTTCACGGATGACAAGGCCACCATCTCCCAGCGGGAGGTCGGCACCGACACCCCGACATTTTCCGAGGCCCTCCGCAACACCATGCGGCAGGATCCGGACGTGGTCATGGTGGGCGAGATGCGGGACCTGGAGACCATGTCCACGGTCATCACGGCGGCCGAGACCGGGCACCTGGTCTTCTCCACACTGCACACCAACTCCGCGGCCCAGACCATCGACCGGATCATCGACTCCTACCCCTCGGACCAGCAGGACCAGGTCCGGAGCCAGCTGGCGCTGGTGCTCCGCGCCGTGGTCTCCATGAACCTGATCCCCCGCAAGGACAAGACCGGCCTGGTCCCCGCCGTGGAGATCCTGATCAACTCGCCGAAGATCTCCAAGCACATCGAGCACGGGGAGATCAAGGAGATCCACGAGGAGATGGAGAAGTCCGTGGCCTTCTTCAAGATGCAGAGCATGAACCAGTCGCTCATCGCCCTGCTGGCCAACGGAATCATCAGCTACGAGCAGGCCATGGAGGCCACCACGGCCCCGGAGGACCTCTCGTTGAAACTGCGGAAGCTCTTCCCGTCCATCGAAGAGCGGTTCAGGGAGGGTGCCATGGCGCCATCACCATCAGATTTCTCCGAGATCACCGAGCTCCTCGAGGTGAAGAAGCTCTACGAGGAGCTGGAGGAGCGCCACCGCGTCAAGCTCCAGGAGAAGGAGGAGCACATCGTCAACCTGGAGCAGGAAGTCGCCTCGCTCCGGGAGACGGTGGAGGAACGCTCCGGAGCCACCGACGAGCTCGGGCAGCAGATCGACAACCTTCAGGCCGAGAACCAGCGGCTCCGGGAGGAATCCGCCCAGAAGATCAACCAGCTCAACGAGCGGATCCGTGAGCTCAACCAGCGGCTCATGGAGGCCACCGGCAAGAACCCCTCCAGCTTCTTCAAGAGGTGACCTTTCCCCGCCTCCGGTCTATGATGGGCCGCCGGAGGTGAGATGCCCGAGGACACGGTGGTCCGGGACACGGTGGAGGAGCTGCGTGCCCTGCTCGGAGAAGGTGAGGAGGACGCGCTTCGGATATTCCTCCGCCTGATCCGCCCCGAGGACATCGCGGACTGGCTGGAGTATCTCTCCCCCGACGAGCGGCAGAAGCTGCTCTCCGTCCTGGACAACGAGACCGCCGGGACCGTCCTCGACGACACCACGCCCTCCATCCGGGCCGAGCTCGTGGAGGAGATGGAGCCCGAGCGGCTGGCCCGGATCGCGGAGACCATGCCGCTGGACGAGGCCGCGGACCTCATCGGCGAGATGGAGGAGGAGGAGGGCAAGGAGGTCCTCCAGCACATCTCCTCCGGGGACAAGGAGGTCCTCCGCGACCTGCTCGAGTACCCCGAGGACACCGCCGGCGGCATCATGAACCCCGACGTGGTGGCGCTCCCGCCGGACGCCACCGTGGACGACGCCATCAACGTCCTCAGGGCCTCCGACGAGAACACCGTCACGGCCGCCGTCTACGTGGTGGACGCCAACCGCCGCCTCCTGGGCGTGGTCCGCCTCCGCAGGCTGGTCACGGCCCGCCCCGACGCCCGCCTGGGCGACATCATGCGCACCGACGTGATCTCGGTGCCCGTGGAGGCCGACCAGGAGGAGGCGGCGGACATCGTCGAGAAGTACGACTTCCTGGCCGTTCCCGTGGTGGACCGCGCCGGCCGGCTGCTGGGCGCCATCACCGTGGACGACATCCTCGACGTCATCGAGGAGGAGGCCACCGAGGACATCTACAAGATGGCCGGCTCCTCGGCCGAGGAGGAGGAGTCCGAGTCCATCTTCCACGTGGCCCGCTACCGCCTGCCGTGGCTCCTGATCTGCCTGGGCGGCACCCAGATCTCCACCACCGTCATGGGCATGTTTGCAGGCAGGGTCCCCATGTACGACAGGATCTCCATCTTCGCCCCCGCCATCCTGGCCATGGGGGGCAACACCTCCCTGCAATCTTCCACCACCACCGTGCGCCGCCTGGCCCTGGACACCCTCCCCCGCAAGCGGTACCCCGCCCACGTCCTCCGGGAGATCTCCGTGGCGCTGCTCATGGGCATCGCCTGCGGCATCGTGGAGGCCGGTGCGGCCTTCCTGTTCCACGGCGACCCCAGGATCGGCCTGGCCGTGGGCCTCGCCATGAGCGTGGGCATGTCGGCGGCGAGCCTGCTGGGTGCCGCCATGCCGCTCATCCTCAACCTCGTGGGCGTGGACCCCGCCGTGGCCTCCGGCCCGCTGGTCTCCACCATCAACGACTCCCTGGGCCTCGCCATCTACTTCACCGTGGCCACCCTCATCATGATCTCGATGTAGAGAGAGGGTGAAGAGGCGAAGGGATGAAGCAGGAACGGCGGCGATCTGGCTCCCGCCGGGCGGAGCTCCTGTCCGCGGCCCCGGCCGTGACCGTGGCGGTGCCCGGGCCCGTGGCCGTGAAGGATTCACCCCCTCGCCCCTGCTCCCCAGCACCCCCGCTCCCGTGTCCCCGCCCCCGTTCGTGTCCCTGCACACGAACCGTTCCCGGTCCAGGCAGACCCCACCAGGCGGATGCTACCGCCTCGATCCCCCGAAGGCCGGGGTGGGCACGGTGGTGATCTCGCCGCCCGGTGAGACGGACCAGTGGGGCAGCAGCGGTCCGGGACGCTCGGGGTCGCACCAGACGAGGTCGCGGGGCTCCCCCGCCAGTGCGGGCATGGGCTGGGCGTCCCCCCTGGCCACGCTGAGGACCACCAGCTCGCCCGACACCGTGGCCGCGGCCGCCCATACCTGGTCCGTGGACAGCGCCACCCGGGCGCAGGGGGAGCCCAGCTCGACCGGCGGGATCTCCTTCGACCGCAGCTTGCCCCTCTTCGTGCGCAGCTCGAACCGCAGGACCCGCCCCGCGTCACCGTCCCCGATCCCCACCAGGAGCAGCCTCTCGACACCGGACCACGCCACGTCCACGGCCCGCCCCGGCGGCTTCAACTGCCCCACGGGAAGCAGGGTCCCGGCGTCCAGCAGCGCGACGCCCTTCTCCCCCTCCGCCACGGCGATCAGGCCCATGGAGGTGACCATGGCCACACTCAGCGCCTGCGGGTCCAGTGGCACCCGCTGCACCACCCGGTGCTCCACCAGGTCCACCAGCCAGAGGACCGGCGGGACGCCGCCATCGTGCCGCCGCTCGAAGACCACGAGGATCGTGGCGTCCCGAGAGACGAAGGTCTGCCACGGGTGGCGGATCCCGGCCTCGATCCGGGCGAGGAAGGCGCGGTCCGGCCAGCCCATCACCAGCACGTCACCGGCCACCACCACGTACCGGTCGCTCACCGCTCCGAAGCGGGGCATGGTGACCCTGTCCATGCGCCGGGCCACGCGCCCCGCCCTGAGGTCCAGGACGGTGGTGGTCCCGTGCACGAGGTCCGGCGCGAAGAGGAGCCCTCCCGGCCCCGGGAAGAGCCACGCCACCGGCCCCGCCGGGAAGCTCCGCACGGACCCGGTGGCGGGGTCCACGAGGACCACGCTGTCGCCCACCGAGGCCGCCACCACGCCCGTGGGCAGCTGCCTGGCACCGGCACCCCCCGCTCCCAGGCAGGCCACGAGGGCCACGAACACCAGCGTTCTCCTGATCATGCAGCCACTCTACCACCGGATTCCGCACCGTCGCGGTATGATCCCACCGTCATGCGCCACCCCAGACCACTCGCCGTCCTGGTCCTCCTCCTGGTGGGGGCCGTGCCCGCCGCACGGGCGGCCGGACCCACGGTGCCACCCTCCCGGAGCGATGCCACCGCACCCGTCCCCTGGACGCGTCTCGAACTCAGGGGCTCGAAGTTCTTCATGACGGCCACCACCACCGTGGAGGTCATCCGGGTCTCCGCCGGGCGGGCCCGGCCGGACCTCCGGCAACCCCCGGACCGGCCCCCGGTGGAGGCCGGCGGGCCGTGGGTGGACGTGGTCCGCGTCTCGAGCCGCCTCCCCTTCGGGAAGTCGGAACGGGCCACCGTCTGGCTCGACGGCGCCAGTGGGGCGGTCCTCCAGATGGAGAAGCGCGTGGGCGGCGGCAGGCCCTACTGGAAGCTCCGGCGCTTCGTCCGGGGGGGCTACCACGAGTGGCGGGAGGCCCCTGCCAGCAAGGGCGAGCGGGGGCTCCCCCGGGAGCGGTGGACGAAGCACACCGAGAAGACCGTCCACTGGGATGCGGAAGCGATCGGTGACAGCGTGGTGACCGACTCCTACGCCCTGCTGTACCTGGTCTCGCGGGCCCACGTCCGGGGGACCACCGAACCCCTGGTGCTCCACGTGGTCTCCCGGGGCCGGCTCGTGGAGCTCCGGATCTCGCCAGGTGACAGGGTGCGGCGGCGCGTGTCCTTCGTGGAGGCGTGGCCCGGAGGCTCCCGGAAGCGGTCCGGCCAGATGGAGCTCCTCACGCTCCACGGCGTGCCGCGATGGCTCGACGACCCCGCCGAGCCCGGAGCCGACACGGGCTTCATGGGGATGCGGGGGCCGCTCACGATCCTCGTGGAGCCCGCGCTCGGCATCCCCTGCCGGGTGGAGGGCAGCGTCAAGGACGCGGGGCACCTGACGGTGAGGCTCACCCGCGTGGAGCTCCGGGACGCGCCGTACCGGTGCATTGTCCGTGGGAAGCACCTCGTGGGCATGGCCGGGGGGATGGATGGTCCGAAGGACCGGAGAGGGGAACGGCCGGCCCCACGCCCATCGAGCCCACGGTGATGGTGGGCCTGCCGGTGAGCTTCCTCGTCCAGCCGGCCAGGTTGAGATCCGAGCCCGGGAGCTCGGGCTCCCGGTGGCGGCGGGTGGAGCAGTGGAAGAGGGCCACGCCCTTGGGGCAGACGTGGCCCCGGCTGAAGGGGTCCTCGCGGCCCCCGCGGATGGAGACCACGCGGCCGTCCTTCACCCGGATCTCCAGGCCTCAGATGGCCTCGCAGAGCGCGCAGGCCCGGTGGCGGGTGGCAGCCGTCATCAGGCCGCTCCCAGGAGATGCAGCCAGGCCAGGGCGAGAAGGCAGAGGGCCAGGGTCAGTGGCACGCCCACCCTGGCGTGTTCCCGCCATCCGATGACGATGCCGGAGCCCTGGGCCACCGAGGCCACGATGATGTTGGCGATGCTGCCCACCAGCAGCAGGTTCCCGGCGAAGGTGCTCACCAGGGCCAGCACCACGGCGCCCTGCCCGTCATGGACCCCGGGCAGCAGCAGCATGACCGCCGGCACGTTGGAAAAGAGGTTGGAGCCCACCAGGGTCACCGCCGCGAGGCCGGCCGTGGAGTCCAGCGGAACGCCCCACGAGCCCAGCGCGGCCAGGCCCCGGGCCGCCAGCCCGGTCTCCACCAGCGTGCCGGTGACCACGAAGAGCCCGATGAAGAGCAGCAGCAGGTTCCAGTCCACCAGCTGGAGGAGCCGGCGGGAGGTGATCTCCCGGTTGACCAGGAGGACGGCGCCCGCCCCCAGGGCCACCACGGCCCGCGCCGGGATCCCCGCCAGGAAGAGCACCACCACCACGGCGAGCACCAGGAGGCCCTTGGCGGTGTGCCAGGGGTCGAAGTCCGGCAGGGGGCCCGTCGACGCTTCCCAGCTTCCAGGGTCCCGCTCCAGGCGGCCCCGCCAGGCCCAGGCCACCGCAACCCAGACCAGGAACAGGCCCAGCAGGGCGGGCACGCCCCCGTCCAGGAGGTACCGGGCGAAGTCGAGGCCCATCCTCTCGCCGATCAGGATGTTCTGGGGGTTGCCGATGAGGGTGGCGGCCGAGCCCGTGTTGGCGGCGAGGGCCAGGGCCAGGAGGTAGGGCACGGGGTCCAGGCGCCTGCGGTGGGCCACCTCCAGCACCACCGGGGCCATCCCCAGGCAGACGATGTCGTTGGAGAGCAGCGCCGACAGCAGGCCCGCCGAGGCCACCAGGAGTCCCAGCAGGCCCAGGGCCCCCATTCCCTCGCCGCCCACCTTCCGGGTCACGGCGGTGTAGAAACCTCCCAGGCGGAGCTGGGCCGAGACCAGCATGAGGCCGAAGAGCAGCGCCATGGTCCCCACGTCCACCGCCCCCCACGCCTGCCGGGGCGTGAGCACCCCGCCCACCACCAGGGCGATGGCCCCCACCACGGCGATCCCCGTGCGGTCCAGGGCCAGGCCGGGGATGCTTCCCAGGAGCATCCCGGTGTAGACCACCACGAAGACCGTCACCACGAACGCCGTCACGGTAGGGAACCTCCTCCCGGCCCCCCGGTCCCATCCACATGGGCACCGTGCCGGATCCACGCCCACGGGACTCTCGTCCTGCTCCGGGGTGGACCCTGCGGTGCCGTGCTCCACCGGTGTGACCGGCTGGTCCATCCACGCCAGGAAGAGCTCGCAACCCGGTGCGAGGACCACCTCTCCCCGGCATCACAGCGATCACTATACAGAACATACAGGACCAGCCTCCACGCGCCCTCCGGTGGTCCATCTCCCCAGGCCTCCGGGAACCACGATGGGAAGGGCGGCCCCCGGTCGGGGGCCGCCCGGTGTCACCCGGCGGGTGCCCGTCCCGGGCCGGGACCGGGACGGGCACCCGCCTGCCGTCTCAGTTCGGGTAGTGGAGCCCCAGCGCGGAGGCCAGGTAGACCGCCATCTGGGCCCGCGTCACGGTGTCGTCGGGACAGAAGTTGTCGCCCCCACACCCCGCCGTGATGCCCGAGGCCGCCAGTGCCTCCACGAACCGGAAGGCCCAGTGGTCCGTGGGAACGTCGTTGAAGGTCGCCGTGGCCGGCGCGGGAGAGACCAGTCGTTTCCAGTTCAGCTCCACACCACCGAATCGCAGCGAGCTGTCGGTGGCCGGCAACTTGACGGTGAGCCGGTACGCGGTTGCCTCATCGCTTCCATCCTCATCCATGTCGGCGTAGTACCGGATGACCGTGTTGGGGAGGAAGAACATGTGAGTGTAGCCCTCGGATGTGTCCCTCGTGGCAGTGGTGATCAGGTGATAGTAGGGATCGTCCGACAACGGGAACGAGTAGGTGCCCCATGTCAGGGTGATGTCCTCCGTGGCGTTGTCGTCGTACATGTACAGTACCGACAGCGTGATGTGAGAGCCTGCGGGAAGCATCACCGGAGCCCAGAACGTATGGTTGATCCCGCCGGTGCGGTAGATGTAGCCCTGGCCCGCATACCCGTAGGAGATGTCTCCCTGGGGCGTGAACTCCGCCGCCGGGATGACCAGTGTCTGGTAGTCGCCCCCGAAAGCATCCCTGTCCATGGGTTGCATCTCCAGGGCGCCGTTCGGAGCATCCCCGATGGGATCCTCCTGCTGGCAGAACCCGTTGCCCGACCCGAGCCCCAGGACCGCTGCCACCAGGACCACGACGATGAGTGTGCATTGCCGCTTCATTTCGACCTCCTTTTCCTCTTTTCCTCGATCTGTTCCGGGTTGTCGTTCCTGCGCTTCCCCTCCAGGATGCGTCCCCACCACGCCCCGTGCATGCACCTCCGCGACAGCCTCGTGTGCCGGTGCGACGGGTTCTGTCACCAACGCGCCCGGAACGTGCACGTTCCCGATTCGTCCCGGCGGAAAACCTGGAGCCTGTTGCAAAACTCCTGGATCGAGGTGAATTCCTGCGGTATCGGCCCCCACCCACCCCGGAGAATGAACCACGGATTACACGGATCTATTGGATTTAGAATAAGATAGAAAAATTCTGGATGTACGTTCGATTTCAAGCCAAGCCGGAAGGCATGACCCTCAGAGAGTTTTGCAAGCGGCTACCTGGATACACGGCGCCCCGGTGTCGTCGCCGGGACCACCGGCGGCGAGGCCGGCACCCGCCGCTTCGGGAATCAGCCCCGGCCCGGACCGGTCAGGGCCGCCGCTTCAGCCTCCCGGCCCTCCGCCCGGAGCAGCCGGGCCAGGGAATGGCGGCTCCGGAGGGTCACGGGGTGGTCCTCGTCCAGGATCCTGGCCTCCCGGAGGAACTCTCGCTTGGCCTCCGGATCGAGAGGCCGCTCGCCCCTGAGGACCTTGATCGCGACACGCCGCTGGAGCTTCTCGTCCAGACCCTCGTACACCTCCCCCATCCCGCCGCCACCCGGCCTGCGAAGGATCCGGACATGCCGAGCTCTCGTCCCGACCAGGGTCATGGAGGCACTCCCCCCCGGTTCCGGCACCGCATCGCTGTTTTCTCCGGGGTCCGGATCCCATCGTGCCATGTCCTCCGAAACCCAGTCTGTGGTACGCTTTTTCCACAATGCAGGCTGCTCCAATCCTCCTCTCGATCCTGGCCGGTGTCCTCGGGGGCATCCTGGCGGCCTCCCTGATCTACAGGCGGCACGTGGCCAGCATGCGCCGGCTCCTGGAGAGGCTGGAGGAGCTGGCACGGCCCCACGAGGCACCCGCCCCCGGACCACTGGAGACGCCCGGACCGGACCAGGTGGAGAGCACCGGGGCCACCACCGGGTCCTTCGACGCCGTGACGGGCGACGTGCTGGCGGGCCGGACCACCCACGTGAAGGAGCTCCTGGAAATGAGTGGCGTGCAGGGGCTTCCGCTGGCGGATCAGGCGATCGTCCAGGTCTACGCCCACATGGAGGAGCCCTTCTCACCGTCCGAGCTCGCGGAGAACCTCAACGTCTCCCTCCGGTCCCTGGAGCGCGGGCTGGCGCTCGCCCTGGACTGCACCCCCCGGGAGCTCATCCTCGCCGTGAAGATGCGGGAGGCCCGCCGGCTTCTGGAAGAGGGTCAGCTCAACGTGACGGCCGTGGCCTACCGGCTGGGCTTTTCGAGCCCCTCGCACTTCTCGCGGCGGTTCCGGGCCTTCTACAAGGCCTCTCCCTCCGACGTGGCGTCACGTGCTGCCTGAGCTCTCCTCACCAGGTGCTGGGCCGTTCGACCCCCACCACACCTGCCCGTGCTCCCTCTTCATGCGAGAAGGTCGCTCCGGGCCGTGCCGCACGTCACTCGCGGCGGATCTCCAGGGGCGGTCCGGATTCCGGAGATTGGTAGTATCGGTGAATGGTTGAAAGGCCGGCACGCGAGCTCGTGGCTGCCTGCATGGGCGGCGACGAGCACGCGTGGGAGACGCTGCTCGAACGCTACGGCCGCCTGATCTGGTCCGTTCCGCTCCGCCTCGGTGCCTCCCGGGCCGAGGCCGAGGAGGTGTTCCAGCGGACATGGATCGTCCTGGTGGAGAACCTGGGAAAACTCGAGGAGCCCGAAAGCCTCGCAGCGTGGATCGCCTCCATCGCACGCCACCAGACGTGGCAGCTCTTCGACGAGGCACGCCGCCGCGGACGGGCTCGCTCCTGGGAGGGCGAGACCCACCGTACCGAGGAGCAGGTCGAGTCCACCGAGGTTCTCCTGCTGGAGTCCGAGCGGCTCGAACTCCTGGGAAAGGCCATCTCTTCCCTCGACGAACGGTGCCGCCAGCTGGTGGAGCTGCTGTTCCTGACCGAGCCCCGACCCTCCTACTCGGAAATCGCGGAACGTTGCGGGATCGCCGTGGGTTCCGTCGGCCCGATCCGCGCCCGATGCCTGGAACGCCTCAGGACGACACTGGAACGACTGTATCAGGGACGCCGTACCGGCGACTCATGGGAGAAGGAACGATGACCCACCTCGATCCGAGCTCCGTTCTCGAGGCCGCCGAAGGGAACCCCTCCACGAGGGCCAGCCGTCACCTTGCCCGGTGCCGGGAATGCCGGCGCCGCGTGGAGGAGGTCCTCCGGATCCTGCAGGACCTGGAAGCCACCCCGTCGGCCCCGGAGGGTCCATCACCCATGCTGGATCGCTGGGCTCTCGCCGTGGCCCGGAATGCCCGCACGAGGACCTTCCGGCGGCGGCACCTCGCCCTGCTTGGCGGCGCCACGTCCACCGCGATCCGCGGCAGTTCCGCCACCGCATGGCTCGTGGGCGATGAACGCACCCAGATCGACCTGCGGGCGGTACAGACCGCGTCCGGACGGTTCACCCTCCGCGGCCACGTGGTACGACGGGATGGTGTAGCGGTGGGATGGCGGGTCCGTGTGGAGGGTGCCGGGCGCATGGCGACCGCGACCTTCACGGACCCCTGGGGCGAATTCGTTCTCGAAGAGCTCTCCGCCGGGTCCCTGGCCCTCGTCCTCGAGGGTGACGGGAACCGGCTCGAGGCCCCGACCCTGGAGCTGGCATGAGAGAGCACCCCGCAGAGATCGTCGCCGCGGCACGGGAGGGGCGCAGGTCGGTCCGGGAGGCCGGGGAGGCGCTGCGGGCCGAGGCGGAGCGCAGGACCCGTGCGCTCGACCCTGCTGTCGTCGACGATCTGCTCGCTCTCGAGGCCACCGTGCGGCGCGTGCGGGGCCTCGTGCCGTGGTGGCGGTGGGCCACCGGAACGGCCCTGACCCTCGCCGGGAACCCACACGATGCCCTCCCCCACCTTGAACGGGCCTGGCAAGGGTTCCGGAGGAGTGGAGCACGGCTGGAGGCCGCCAGGGTCAGCCTGCTGCTGGTGGACTCACTGGCCTCGGCGGGACGCCATCGCACGGCGGTGACCCGGGGGCGGTGGGCCCTGGACGTGTTCCGCCATGCCGGGGACCGCGTGCACGAGGCATCGATGCTCGTCAATCTCGGCGGTGTCGAGGAGTCCCTCGACCGCATCCGCACCGCCATGGAGCTGTGGCGGCAGGCGCAACGTCTCGTTCCGGACGATGACGCACTCCTGCGGGGAATCCTGGCGGCAAACCTGGCCGCGGGGTCGTCGGAGCTCGGCCGGCTCGCGGATGCGGAGCGGCTTTACCGTGAGGCGGCACGACTTCTCGAGGAGGCAGGTGCGGTGGGTTCGGCGCTCCAGCCGCGCCTCGGGCTCGCGGAGCTCGAGGCCCTGCGGGGCCGGCTTGCGGACGCCCTCGCGGACGCCGGCGAGGTGCTCGCCGGGGCGGCCCGGACCGGGGACCGCAACCTCGAGCTCGAGGCGTCGGTTCTCCTGGCCTCCACATTCCGTCGGCATGGGCGCCTCCGCGAGGCCGTGGAGGTGGCCGGGAGAGCAGAGCCGCTGGCCCTGGAGGCGGGACGGCTCCGGGACGCCGCACGGCTGGCTGCCGAGCGCGCCCTGGCCCTGGTGGAGGACGGAACCACGGATGCCGCCGGACCGGTTCACCACGCCCTGGAACGGATGGATGCCGCGGGCACTTCCCTCCTGCGCCAGCGTTTCCTGGTCGACCTCGCCGCCGCAGGCTGGCGGCTTGAGCCCCGGGCACTGGCCGGAGCCGCGGAGGCCCTCGAGCGGCACGGGCTGCGGGTGGCGGCCGCCGAGGCCCAGCTCCTCACCGCACGCTTCCTGCCCCGCGACGAGGCCATGGAGGTGTGCCGCCGGGTCCTGGCACGGAGGGCAATCCCCCGGTGGATCCGGATGGAAGCCCATCGTCTCGCCGGGGTCCTCGCGAGCACCGACGATCCGGAAAGAGCTCACGCCCATTTCCTCCGGGCGGCGGCGATCGCCAAGGAGGTCCGCGGCCGCCTCCCGACGACGACCGACCGGGAGGCGTTCTCCCGGCGCCTGGTACCGCTGGCCGAGGACGCCGTCCGGATCCTCGCCTCGCGGGAGGAGCCTCGCTGGGGACGGCGCGCCCGCCGGATCCTGGCGCGGCTCGCCTCCGCGGAGCTTCTCGAGGAGATCGCCCAGCAGGTGGAGGCCGGAGAGAACGGCGGCCGGGCCCGGCGGTGGCGGGAGCTCCGCGGAGAGCTCCGTGCCCTCCTCGAGCTCGGGGAACGGTCCTCCCAGGGCGGGGTGCGTTCGATCGGCAGTGCGGGTTCCCTTTCCCGGGAGCTCGCAGGGCGGATCGGAGCTCTCGAGAGGGAGCTGGCCCGGTCTTTCCCCGTCCTGCCCGGGAAGAGCACCGGCCGCAGGGTCGACGGTGCCCGGTTCCTCCACGCGGGTGAGGCGGCCGTGGAGATCGTTCCCGCGGGTCCGGATATCTTTCTCTTTCTCCATGCACCAGGACGCTTCCGTCATCTCAGGATCCGAGAGGGACGAGAGGCAGCGATCCGCCTCATGGAACGAATCGGGTACCGGATGCGCCGGCTGGACCACGGGCGCCGCTGGATCGAGGCTGCCGGCCGGGGCCTGACGACGGAGGTTGAGCGGCTCCTCGAGGCAGCGGGACGCCTTCTCCTGGACCCTGCCTCCCGGTGGATCCGGGACGCCGCCCACGTCTTCCTCGTCCCCCACGGCGAGCTGTTCGACCTCCCCTGGCCGGCCCTGCGTCTCGACGGCGCACCACTCATCGAGGGGGTCACGGTCAGCCTGCTTCCATCGCTCGACATCCTGGCGGCGAGGGCAACCCTGACCCCGAGGAAAGGGCGGCGGCTCGGGGTGGCCGGGGCTCCCACGGAGGATCTTCCCGAGATCGGCCCGGAGGTCCGGGAGCTCGCGGCCGCCGTTCCCGGGGCACGGATCGTGGAGCGGGCCACCGTGGCCGATGCGATGAAACTCCTGGCATCGTGTGACGCAGTTCACTTCTCGGCACACGGTGTCTTTCGGCATGATTGGGGCATGGCATCGGGTATCCGGCTCACGGACGGGTGGCTGACAGCCGCCGCCCTGATGGGTTGCCCACTCCGGGCGCGACTCGTCACGGCCGGGGCTTGCGAGCTGGGACAGGGTGGGGGCGGTCCGGCCCTGGAGCTCCGGGGCTTCCTGCGAGCGCTCTTCGGCGTCGGGGTCGGGTGCGCCATGCTGCCCGCCGGGCCACTGGACGACGGAGTGGCCCGCGCCACGGCCGTGGCGTTCCACCGCCGTCTCGCGCACTCGGGTCCCGCCCGGGCGTTCCGGGAGGCGCTGCTGGAGGTGCGGGACCACTTCCCCAGTCCGGTGCTCTGGAGCGGCTGGCGACTGTTCGGAGACCCCGAGACATGGGAGGCATGATGATCCTGAAGCGCGGATGGTTTCCCGCACCGACCCTGGCCGTCGTGCTGGCCCTGGCCGTCCTGTTTCCCACCACCGCTCCTGCCCAGGACCTCCGGGGGGTGGGGAGTCCGACCAGCATGATGGGCACGGTGGATTTCATCCTCGGCCCGCAGTGCTTCATCCTCTCCGGACAGCTCCTCGTGGTGACCGACGGGGCCACGACCTTCCTGGGGGGGATCGGTGGGGTGTCCGATCTCTCGATGGGCGACCTGGTCGAGGTGACCGGCTCCACCGCTGGCGTGGGGGGCATGCCGCTGGAACATTCCGGCAGCCTGCGCGCGGTTGTCGTCGAGCTGCTCGACAGGGCTTCCGGCACCGTCGACCTTGTCACCCGCGTGGCATCGGTGCTCGACGAAACGCGATTCACCACGGTGGACGGGTACACGGTGGAGACGGATGCCCACACCATGTTCCAGGGGTTCAATGCAGTCTCCGACCTCCGGCCGGGAAACGTGGTGGCCATCGCGGGTGTCACCCCGGACGCCCGGACCATCCGCGCATTCGATGTCGTGCTCCTCGAGACCCCCGGTGGCGGGGAAGGCTCGGGGCTCGTGATCGGCCTCATGGGAATGGTGGCGTTCCTGTCGCCGCCGGACGCCTTCGTCCTCGACAGCGGCGATCCGGTGATCACCACCACGGACACGGCATGGCACGGGGGCCCCAGGGGGTGGAGCGATCTCGAGGCGGGAATGTTCCTCCACGTGATGGCGAGGCTTCTGGAGGACGGCACCATGGAGGCCATCACCGTGGAACTGGTGGCCATGCCGGACCGGGGTCCGGTCCCTGTGGCCGGCATCGTGGTGGACGTGCTCGGGGAAGGAGAGCTGGTGCTGGACGACGGCACGGGCCTCCTGGTGACACCGAGGACGGTGATCGACGGAGACGCCGACACCGTGGCGGACCTCACCACGGGAATGATGGTCGACGCGAGTTGCATTCTGCTCGAGGACGGGCGTTTCGAGGTGCTGGGCCTCGTGGTGATGGCTCCGGCGACACCCGAGGATTTCAACGATCTCGACGACGATGAGGCATCGGAGGCCCTGGTGGTCCTGGCGGGCGGCGCCAGGGCCTTCGAGGTGGCCGCCCGTTACGGCGCCACCCTGGAGGGGCGCCTGTCCGATCGCGGGGTCGTCCTCTTCCGGTGGCCCGTCCCGCTGCCTGGAGGCCTGATCGAGATGCTCCTGGAGGACCCGGAGATCCTGGCCCTGGAGGCCAACTACCGGTTCCACGATCCGGAAAGCATCCGACGCAGGATGCCCGTCGCCGACCGCTCGGCCACGAGCGAACGGTTCGTCCGGCAGGCGGCGGCCTCCACCACGGGTCTGGACCGGGTCCACTCCACTGTGGTGGGGAGTGGAACTCTGGTGGCGGTCATCGACAACGGCGTGGATCCCCTCCACCCGCTGCTGCGCCATCACCTCGCCGCGGGTGGCCGTGACTATGTGGATGGCGACGGCGAACCCTGGGAGACCCGGAACGGTGTCGACGACGACGGGGACGGTGACGTTGACGAGGCCGCCGGCCACGGGACCTTCGTGGCGGGGCTGGTGCTCCTGGCTGCACCGGGTACGCGGATCGTGCCGTACCGTGTGCTGGACGACGAGGGAAACGGCTCGACCTTCGCCGTGTGCGAGGCCGTGATCGCCGCCATGGAGCGAGGGGTGGACGTCATCAACCTCTCGCTGACCTACCACAGGCGATCGAAGGTTCTCGACTGGCTGCTGGACGAGGCCGTGGAGCAGGGCGTGATCCCCGTGGCGGGAACGGGCAACGATGGCGAAGACAGGTTGCCGTTCCCTGCACGCGACCACCGGGTGATCTCGGTGGCTGCGGCGGATCCCTCCGGCACGGTGGCGGCGTTTTCCAACGCGGCACCCGGTGTCTCCCTGGCCGCTCCGGGTGAAGACCTCTATTCGGCCCTGCCCGGCGGGGGCTTCGGAACGTGGAGTGGAACCTCCATGGCGGCCCCACTCGTCTCGGGCACGGCGGCGCTGATCCGATCCGCGAACCGGCACCTGACGCCGGGAGAGATCCGGGCCGCGCTCGTGCAGTCGGCCGCGCCGCTCCACGGGAACCCCCGCGGCGTGCACGGCCTGCTCGATGCCGAGGCCACGCTGGCCCTCGTTCCTCGGGAACACTAGCCCGGCCGGTTCATGATGCCCCGACCGCACGGCACGACCCACCGTTCCTGACGGCGTCGTCTTGGCCCGATCACTCCCCGATCACTCCACGTATCCGGAGCACGATTTCGCCTCCCTCGCCGCGCGAGAACACGGCGCCGGGCGACACCTCTCGCCGCCGGCCGCGAACCCTCGTGAACCGTCCGGGCCATGCGGTCCGCGACGACCTGTGACCCTGGTCACGGTGGCCAGCCGGGGGTGTATCACGGCTCCGGCTGCCCCGACTCGTGGCCGAGCACAACGGAAAAGGGGGACAGAGCTCATGAGACGAACGAACACAACGACATACTTCATGGCAGCGATGGCATGGCTTCTGGCCGTCGGCCTGGGGCTTGCGGCCACGACCGGTACCGGCCCTCGCCGGAGTCAGGGCCGCCAGTCACGGGCATGGCAGGTGCTCCAGTCGGTGCACGCCACCATACCCGCGCCGGGCGGCGGTGCCGTGAAACTCCAGCTTCGCAGGCTCGCACCCGCGGGGCATGCGGGAGAGACCGTGACCACCCTGGCCGCCGACGCGCTGGGGCTGACACCCTCGTCACGGCTCCTGCTGCTCGTGGACGGTCGGCGGGTTGGTGAGCTGTGGGCCGACGGCACGGGACGGGCCGACCTGCGGGTGGCCTCCGGACCGTACGAGGCCGGCTGGCTCTCCGTGGCACCGGAGACCCTCGGCTTCAGCACCCTCGCGATCGTACAGCTCGTGGAGGCAGGTTCGGGCCGCAGCCAGGGGAACATCCTGTACGCCCGCTCATCAGAGGGGAGTGACAGCGAGTTCCATGCAGACTGGACACCTCTGTGCGGCCAGGACGACCCCTCCGTGTTTGGCGGGGCCGGAGTGTACCGCGACCCGTCGATCCAGATCCTCGACCTCTTTGCAGGGGGTCTCGAGCCCGGCGTGTCGTACACGGTGACCGCCGACGGCGTCAACCTGGGCGAGCACAGTGCGGATGACGAGGGCCTGATCGTCCTCGAGTTCTCCACCGACCCCGAGTGGACCGGCTCCCTGCCGCTTCCCGATGCGTTGATCCCGGTGGACGACATCGACGTGGTCCAGGTCCTCGCGGATGATTCCGTGGTTCTCGCTGGCAGCTTCCAGCACCCGTGCGACTTCGAGATCCCGCAGCCCGTCGACTTCGGTGGTTTCGATCTCTGCTCTCCGGAGGATTCCGACTGCACGAGCCTGGGCTTCTTCGAGTGGACGACATGGGACGACGGCCACCAGGAGGCGATGGTGGGCGCCGAGGGACTCCCTCCCGGTGCCGAGGCCACGGTCAACTTCGACGGCACGACGGTGGCCACGGTCACGGTCGACGAGTCCGGAGCATTCTGGCTCTGCTTCTCGACCGACCCCTGCTGCGAGGTCCTGCCGCTTCCCGACGAGGTTCTTCCCGTCTCCGGCATCCAGCAGGTCTCCATCGAGATCGCGGGCGAGGTGACCCTCCAGGGTTCGGAGGGTGAGGAGTGCCACTGTGACCCGCCCATGCCCGTGGACTCCGCCCAGACCTCCCTGTGCGCCGTGGAGGAAGGCTCCTGTGTGGGCGGCATCGCGGGATGGGACACCTGGGACACCGGGGACGAGGACCTGTGGGTCTACGCCTGGAATCTCGAGCCCGGCGTGGAGTACACCGTCACCATCGACGGGACGGCTCTGTCCGCGACGGCCGGGGACTCGGGTGACTTCGAGCTCTTCCTCTCCACCGATCCGGAAAACCTCGGGGGCGACCCGCTGCCGGAGGCACTCCAGCCGGTCTCCGACGTGGACGTGGTGATCGTTGCGACCTCGGAAGGTGACGTCGTGCAGGGTTCGTTCTCCGAGCCGTGCGACTCCTCGGACGACGGCTGGGAGCCGCCCATTCCCGTGGACGGCGAGATGACCCAGCTGTGCCCCGACGAGGGCGGCAACGGCGGGGGCATGGTCGGCTGGACCACCTTCGACACTCCGGGACTCGAGGCCTTCGGCCTGACCGCGGGTGGTCTGACACCGGACCTGGCGTACGAGCTCCGGATCGACGGCCGCTCCGTCGGCAGCTACCTCGCCGGGCCCGATGGCTCCATCACGCTGGACTTCTGCACCGATCCCGAGGCCCTCGGATGCAGTGCGCCCATGCCGGACGGTGTGGGACCGGTGGCCGAGATCGATGTGGTTGAGCTCGCAGCCTCCGACGGGACACCAGGTGTCCACGGCAGCTTCTCCAGTCCCTGCGACGGCGGCGGCTGGGAGCCGCCCATTCCCGTGGACACGGCCCAGACTCCCCTGTGCGCCATGGAGGGTTCCATGGCCACGGGCCAGGCGGGCTGGACGGTCTTCGAGAACCCCGAGGGCGAGGCGTTCGGCGTTCTCGCGGAGGACCTGCAGCCCGGAGCGACCTACCAGCTCGTGGTCGACGGGAACGTCGTCGGCACATGGGCCGCGGACTCCTGGGGCGGCGTGATGATTGACATGTGCAGCGACCCGGACGTCCTCGGGTGCGCCGAGCCACTGCCGACGGCCCTGAGCCCGGTCTCCGCCATCGACACCGTCGAACTCGTGGACACGGCAGGCAACGCCGTCCTGGCCGGCTCCTTCTCCGAGCCATGCGACTCCTCCGGCGACGGTGACGGCGACGGTGACGGCGACGGCGATGGCGATGGCGACGGCGACGGCGACGGTGCCGCCTGGGGATCGACCCCGATCTGTGACACCACCGGCGGGATGGAGTCCGGTGACCTGAACTGGTACCGGATCGCGGGCTCCGACGGAGCGACGATCGAGGAAGGCATCATGGTCTCCTTCTTCCCCATGTCCATGGAGGTCGGCACGGTCACGGTGACCATCGATGGCGTCGTCGCAGGAACACTCGATGCCGGGTACGGGGGTGGCATCCTCGAGCTCTCCTCGACGGGTCATCCGGCGCCCCTGCCCGACGAGCTCTCTCCTGTGGACGGGATCGATTCCGTCCAGATTCTCGACGGGGCCGGAACCGTCGTTGCCTCGGGCAGCTTCTCCAACCCCTGCTCTGGCGGCGGAACACCCATGGCGCTGCGCCACCGCACTCCTCCCCTCCAGATCGGTGGCTCGGTCATGGTCCGGGGGTTCTCCGGCGCGAAGCGCTGAAGAGCCTTTCCCCCAACCCTGGGCGGCCCCGTCCGGTCATCCGGCGGGGCCGCCCCTCTTTCTTCCTTCTTCCTTCTTCCTTCCTGTCAATGGATGACCCCGGGATATCCCCCCGGAATGGGAGCGCCCGGCACGCCACGCCTCTCGTGCCACCCCACGTGCGGCGGACCGTCACCACATCAGGGGCACCCTGCCGGCTCCATGGATCATTCCCTCTCCGGCCGGACCGGCGAGAGCCTGTCCAGCGCCTCTCTGGCGGCCTCCGCCACCTCCTGGTCGGGGTCGGCCGCGAGGCGCTCGAGGGCCGGCCGCGCCCCCGGGTGCCCGATGCTGCCCAGCAGGTCGGCGGTGTCACCCCGCAACGGCGGGTCCGGGGAGTCCAGCAGCCCGATCAGCTCCGGTACCACATCGTCCAGGGCCCGGGGAGATCCCTCCAGGGCGGTCTCTGCCGCAAGGAGCAGGCCCAGCCGGGTGGAGAAGGTGCTCCGCCCCCAGAGCCTGACGAACGCCTCCAGCGCCTCACCGGCACCGAGCAGGCCGGCGGCGGCCTCCACCCGGCCCTCCTGGAGGTGGGCCTCCAGGACGCCCTCCATCCAGCGGCGCGCCCCCCACGACTCCAGGTGGCGGGCCAGCCCGGTCCCGGGCCGGACACCGGTGAGCACCAGGTCGCCCGCCACGGTCACGGGAACCGACGTGACTCCCAGGCGTCTCGCCTCCTCCGGGAACACCGTCGCGTCCACCACGTGGAGCGATGCTGCAATGCCATCCGCCACGAGCTCCGCGACGGCCCGGACGGCGCGAGGGCAGTTCGGACACCCCGGTGCGATGAGCACCTCGACCCACGGCCGCCCCGGCCGTCCGTCACCGGCGGCACCGGGCCGGATCGGTGCGAACGACGCCCCGAGGAACTCCAGGAAGGGCACGGCCTCCGGCCCCACGGGCCGGGCCGACCACACGCCCACCTCTCCCCGGGTGGGGTGCCGGACCACGACTCCGGGCAGCTCACCCTCCCGGCCATCCCCGGTCCGCATCTCCAGGAGCCCCCCCGTCATGGAGGCCAGGCTGCGAACGGCCGCCTCCAGACCGGGGACGGCCCCGGGGTTGCCCCTCAGGACAAGTTGCGGAAGGCCGTCCCTCCTCTCCCGGAGACGTTCGAGGAGTCGCTCCACCTGCCCGACGGACCACTGGGGCTCACTCATGCACCCATGGTATCCCCACCGTGGACCGGCACCATTGCCGTCCACCCGCACCGGCTACAATCCCCCCATGGCCGCGCCCACCTCCGACCCCGCGCCCCGCCCCGTGACCAGCCGGATGGAAACGGTGACCGTGTACGCGAGGGTGGCCATTCCGCGCGGCAGTCCGGAACCGCTCACCTACGCGGTCCCTCCGGAGCTCGTGGAGCTGGCCCGGCCCGGGGTCAGGGCCCGGGTGGTGTTGCGGAACAGGGAGGTCACCGGGATGGTGGTGGCGGTGGAGACCTCCACGGAGCTCGACCCCGCGGTGGTGAAGCCGCTGCTCGAGATCCTCGACCCCGAACCCCTCCTGCCCCTCCACCTGCTGGAGCTGGCCGGGTTCATCTCCGGCTACTACCGCTGCCCCCCCGGAGACACCCTGGCCGCCATGCTCCCCGCCGCGCTGCTCAGGTCCGACGCCGAGGAGGCCGAGATCACCGCGGCCGGGGCGGGCGCCGACCCCTCGGCCCTGCCCACGCTGCGCCGGGCCATCCTGGAACGGCTCCAGGAGGAGGGGCGGGCCCGCACCACCACGCTGCTGGCCCATGCGGGGGCAGCCTCCCGGGAACCACTGGACGCGCTGGTCGCGGCCGGCCTGGTCCGCATCAGGAGGAAACGCAGGGACCGGCCCCCGAAGGTGGAGGTGGCCGCCGTCCGCCTTCCGGACCGCCCCCTGGAGGAGCTCCTCGCCGCCTGCGAGCGGGCTCCCCGCCGGCGCCAGGTCTTGCAGCACCTGGCGGAGGCCGCCGGGCCCCTCCTGGTCTCCGAGCTGTGCTCCGCGGTGGGATGCGGAACGGGGGTCGTCCGCGAGATGGTGCGGGCCGGACTGCTGGAACGCTTCACCCAGGCCCCCCCCTCACGCCCCCGCTGGACACTCCGCAGCGGGCCGGACCGGCACGAGCTCAACCCCGAGCAGGCCGCCGCCGTGGCGGCCGTCTCGGGGGCCCTGGACGCCGGGGAGTACGCCCCCTTCCTGCTCAAGGGCGTCACCGGTTCGGGCAAGACCGAGGTATACCTGCACTGCCTCGAACGGGTGGTGGCCTCCGGCCGGACGGGCCTCGTGCTGGTGCCCGAGATCGGGCTCACCCCGGCCGCCGTGGGCGCCGTGGAGCGGCGCTTCGGGGAGCGGGTGGCCGTGCTGCACTCGGCCCTGTCCGAGGGGGAGCGCTGGCGCCAGTGGAAGGCCGTCCGCAATGGCCTGGCGGACGTGGTGGTGGGACCCCGCTCGGCCCTGTTCGCCCCGCTGGACCGGCTCGGCCTCATCGTGGTGGACGAGGAGCACGACCCCGCCTACAAGCAGGGGGAGGCCCCGCGCCACCAGGCCCGGGACGTGGCCCTGGTCCTGGGAAAGCGCCTGGGGATCCCGGTGCTGCTGTGCTCCGCCACGCCGTCGGTGGAGGCCCACGCGCTGGTGGAGCGCGGGCTGGCCCGCCGGCTCGAGCTCAACCGGCGCGTGGCCGGAGGGACGCTGCCGGAGGTGGAGCTGGTGGACCTCCGGGGCGAGCCGCCCGAGCCAGGGGAGCACGGCCGCACCCTGTTCTCCCGGCGGCTCAAGGAGGTCATGGAGGAGACCCTGGACCGGGGCGAGCAGGTGATCCTCCTGATGCAGCGGCGGGGGTGGGCCCCCATCCTGCTCTGCCGGAACTGCGGGCACAAGCTGGAGTGCCCGGATTGCTCCGTCCCCCTGGTGCTCCACCGGAGGTGGGGGGGGCTGCACTGCCACTACTGCGGCTTCCGCCAGCCCGTCCCGGAGGCCTGCCCCGCCTGCGGCGGCACCCTGCTGGACGCCGTGGGCGCCGGCACCGAGAAGGTGGCCCATGCCCTGGAGCGGCACTTCCCCGGCGTGAGCTCCGCAATCCTGGACCGGGACACCGTCCGGCGGCGCCACGGCCTGGAGGAGGTTCTGGGAGCCTTCTCCACGGGCAGGATCCAGGTGCTGGTGGGCACCCAGATGGTGGCCAAGGGCCACCACTTCCCCAACGTCACCCTGACCGGCGTGATCTCCGCCGACGCCCTCCTGGGCCTGCCCGACTTCCGGGCGGGAGAGCGGACCTTCCAGCTGCTGACCCAGATCGCCGGCCGGTCGGGGCGCGGGGACCGGCCGGGCCGGGTGATCATCCAGACCTACTACCCGGACCATCCCGCCGTCCGCTGCGCCTGCAAGCACGATGTGGACACCTTCAACCGGGAGGAGCTGGCCTACCGCCAGGCCTTCCGCTACCCGCCCGCCGTCCGCATGGCCCTGGTCAGGTTCGAGTCCGCCTCGGAGCACGCCGCCCGCTCGGCGGCCGGGTCCGCGGCGGAGGCGGCCCGCCCGCTGCCCGGGGAGGTCCGCCTGCGAGGGCCCTCACCTGCCCCCCTGGAGCGCATCCGGGGCCGGTGGCGCTGGCAGCTCCTGGTGGGAGCCCCCTCCCGGGAGCTGCTGCGGCAGGTGCTGGAGCGCATCGACTCCCTGCGGACCGCCCGGAACGTCCAGCGCGTCATCGACGTGGACCCGCTGTCCACCCTGTGATCGTGCGGTGGTGGCGGCTCGGCTCCCGACACGAAGAATCGCCGCGTTCGCGGATCCGATCTGCACGGCGCAGGAAATTCCGGAATGGAACACCGGACGTCACCTCTCCGGACCCACCCGCATGACTCGGGGCCAGAGCGGGTCGCCACTCCCTCCCTGTATCGGACTCTCACCAGACCACTCCTTGCCGGCATGTCCGGCGCACCGGCGCGACGACCTCCGGCATGTCAGGTATTGACAGCGAGACATCTTCGTGTAGGATCGTGCGGTCATGGTCGGACGACGCAGTCACCACACCCTTCTTCGGAACCGCATCGCGGCGGCGCCCGGTGCCGCTGCTTCTCCCGTGGTCCGGAATCTCCTTGGCCTGGCCCTTACGGGCGACATATCGGGGGTTCCGACGTAGGCAGAGCCATGGTTGTTCACGTCGCAAGCCCCCGAGGAATCGGGGGCTTTTTCATTCCAGGAGGTACCGTACACATGCAATCACACGAGAGATCACACCACATGAATCGGGTCCTGATCTTCGACACCACGTTGAGGGACGGCGAGCAGTCTCCAGGTGCGAGCCTGACCAGCCCCGAGAAACTCGAGATCGCCCGCCAGCTCTCCCGACTCGGGGTCGACATCATCGAGGCCGGCTTTCCGGCAGCCAGCCCCGACGACCTGGAAGCAGTGCACCGGATCGCTTCCGAGGTCGGGACCGACACGGGACCGGTCATTGCCGGTCTCGCACGGGCCCATCCGGGAGACATCGACCGTGCCTGGGAGGCCGTCCGGCCAGCGGCCAGACCCCGCATCCACACCTTCATCGCCACGTCGGATCTCCATCTCAAGCACAAGCTCAGGATGACCCGGTCGGAGGTCATCGAGCGCGCGAGAGAGATGGTGGCGTACGCCAGGTCGCTCTGCGATGACGTGGAGTTCAGCCCCGAAGACGCGGGACGATCGGATCCGGCCTTTCTCGTGGAGGTGCTCGGCCACGCCATCGAGGCCGGAGCAACCACCCTCAACATTCCCGACACCGTGGGCTACATGACCCCGGACGAGTTCTCCCGCCTCCTCCTCCACCTTCGCCGGGAGACCTCGGGTGCCGACCACGTGATCTGGTCCGTCCACTGCCACGACGACCTCGGTCTTGCCACCGCCAACAGCCTGGCCGGGATCCAGGCCGGCGCCCGTCAGGTCGAGGTGACCATCAACGGCATCGGCGAGCGTGCGGGCAACACGAGCCTGGAGGAGGTGGTCATGACACTCCACACCCGGCGGCAGCATCTCGGCCTTGACACCGGCATCGACACCACCCAGATCATCCGCACCAGCCGCATGGTGGCCGCCTACACCGGCATCGGCGTACCTCCCAACAAGGCTGTCGTGGGTTCCAACGCCTTTGCCCACGAGGCGGGCATCCACCAGGATGGGATCCTCAAGCACCAGGGCACGTACGAGATCATGACTCCGGAAACCGTCGGCCTGGACCGGTCGCGCCTGATCCTCGGCAAGCACAGCGGGAGGCACGCTTTCCGCATCCGCCTCGAGGAGCTCGGGTTCGATCTCGACGAGGACGCCGTGGAGATCGCCTTCCACGCCTTCAAGGAGCTGGCCGACAGGAAAAAGTCCATCACCGATGCCGACATCGAGGCCCTCGTGGCGGACGAGTTCTACGGACCGGAAGAGATCTTCAGGCTCGCCGACCTCCAGGTGACATGCGGCCGCCCCGGGTTGCCGACCGCGACGGTGCGGCTGATCGGGCCACATGAGGAAGAACACATCGGAGTGGCCGTCGGGTCCGGCCCGGTGGATGCCGTCTTCCGGTCCATCGACGACATCGTCGAGCCGCCGGTCACCCTGGTCGAGTACACCGTGCACAGCATCACCGAGGGCATCGATGCCCTGGGCAACGTCACGGTGCGAATCGTCGACGCACGGGACCCGGAACACAGCGGCAGCGGTCACGGCGCCGATACCGACATCATCATCGCCAGCGCCAAGGCATACCTCGCCGCAAAGAACCGGATGATCGCCCATGCCACCGGCACCCGCCCTGAACCGACCGAGACCCGCGACAGCAGGTCAGACGGGGACATGCCACGAGCGGACGAGAACGGCTCGTGAACGACAAAGGAACGAGCATGCCTGCCAGCCCGAGAACCCTGTTCGACTCGATCTGGGACGATCACCTGGTCATTCCCGGATCCTCGCACGACGACAGCTCCGACGTGCTGTACATCGACCTTCACCTCGTGCACGAGGTCACCTCACCCCAGGCCTTTTCCATCCTGCGGGAGCGGGGCCTCTGCCTCCGGAGACCCGGCCAGACGATCGCGACAATGGATCACTCGACACCGACAGTTCCGCCGGATGCGGACGGCCGCCATGCCTTCAGCGACACGGAGACGGCGGCCCAGGTGGCACAGCTCGAGGCCAACTGCACCGAGTTCGGCGTGCCACTGTACCCGCTCGGCCACGAGGATCGTGGCATCGTCCACGTCATGGCGCCCGAGCTCGGTCTCGTCCAGCCCGGGATGACCATCGTCTGCGGCGACAGCCACACGAGCACCCACGGGGCCTTCGGCGCACTCGCCTTCGGCATCGGATCGAGCCAGGTCGCGCACGTGTTTGCCAGCCAGTGTCTCCTCGTCCGGAGGCCCCGGACCTTCGAGATCCGCATCGAGGGCACCCTCGCTCCGGGAGTCACGGCCAAGGACGTCATACTCGCCGTGATTGCAAGAATCGGCACGGAGGGTGGCGTCGGCCATGTCTTCCACTACACGGGAAGCACCGTGCGGGCGATGTCGATGGAGGAGCGGATGACCCTCTGCAACATGTCCATCGAGGGCGGTGCGAGAGCGGGCCTGATCACACCTGATGACACGACCTTCTCCTACCTCGCCGGGCGGGATTTCGCTCCCCGCGGCCACGCCTTCGATGAGGCCGTCTCCGGCTGGCGCCGACTCGCCAGCCGCGAAGGTGCAGCCTGGGACCGCTCGGTCACCATCGACGCCACGGCGGTGGAACCGATGGTCACCTTCGGCACGAATCCGGCCACGGGAATTGCGGTCGGAGATCCCGTCCCGGACCCGGGCGGCCTGCCCACCGAGGAAGAACGGGCGGCGCTCCGGCGAGCCCTCGAGTACATGGCCCTCGAGTCCGGCAGACCGCTGGCCGGCCATCGCGTGGATGTCGTCTTCATCGGCAGCTGTACCAACTCCCGCCTGAGCGATCTCCGCGCGGCGGCACGAATCCTCGACGGGCGGAAGGTGCACGACAGGGTCCGGATGCTCGTCGTGCCCGGCTCCCATCGGGTCAAGCGAGCCGCGGAGGACGAGGGGCTTGACCTGGTCTTCAGGAACGCCGGGGCCGAGTGGCGGGAACCGGGGTGTTCCATGTGCCTCGCCATGAACGGCGATCGTGCACGACCCGGCGAGCTCGTGATCAGCACCTCGAACCGGAACTTCGAGGGCCGGCAGGGACCGGAGGCACGTACGGTGCTCGCCAGCCCCATGACCGCCGCCGCCTGTGCCATCACCGGCACCATCACCGATGTGCGGGAGCTGCTGCAATGAAGATCACCGATCCCCACCCGACCTTCCTCCCCGTCGACAACATCGACACCGACCGGATCATCCCGGCCCGGTTTCTTACAACCACCAGACGTGACGGTCTCGGATGCCACCTCTTCGAGGACTGGCCCGAGGGAAAGGCAGCTCTGTCGGATGCGTCCATCCTGATCGCCGGCAACAACTTCGGCTGTGGCTCCTCGCGCGAGCACGCGGTCTGGGCCCTCGTCGACCGCGGCTTCCGGGCGATCGTCTCCACCGGATTTGCCGACATCTTCCATGCCAACGCCATCAGGAATGGCCTGGCACCGGTCGTGATCGCTGGTGAGGACCACGCCCGGCTCGTCTCCCTGCTCGACGACGGTCCGGATCATGAAACGGTCCTTGACTTCACGTCGCGACGGCTGATCTGCGGACCGCTCGACATCACGTTTTCCGCCCGGGCGGTACCGACCGGCCAGGCCATCCCTGGTGACGCCGAGCTCGACCTCCTGCTGGCACGAATCGATGACATCGAACGCTGGGAGGCCCACCACCCCCCCCGTATCGATACGAGAAAGGACAGGCGATGACTGCTCGAATCCTGTTGCTGCCCGGTGATGGAGTTGGCCCCGAGGTCGTCGATGCCGCACGGCGGGTGCTCGAACGGGCATCGGAACTCTGGCGGCTCGGTCTCGAGCTGGAAAGTGGCCTGATCGGCGGCGCGGCCATGGACATGGAGGGTGACCCGCTACCTCCTTCAACGGTCGCCGCGTGCAAGGCGGCCGATGCGGTCCTGCTCGGTGCAGTTGGCGGTCCGAGATGGTCCGATCCGAGCTCACCTGTCCGTCCGGAGCAGGGCCTGCTCCGGCTTCGCCGGGACTTCGATCTCTTTGCAAACCTCCGGCCGGTGCGGGTCTTCCCCTCCATGGTGGACCGTGCTCCCCTGCGGGCGGACCTTCTCTCCGACGTTGACATCCTCTTTGTCCGTGAGCTGACAGGCGGGATCTACTTCGGTGCCCGCCAGGAGGACGACGGAAGTGGCGAGGCACACGACACCATGACCTACCGCACATCAGAGGTCGAACGGATCGCCCGCGTCGCCTTCGAGGCCGCACGCCGGCGCCGCCACAGGGTGACCTCCGTGGACAAGGCCAATGTCCTCGCGTCCATGCGCCTGTGGCGCCGCACGATCGACCGGGTGGCGGCAGACTACCCCGAGATCGGACTCGAGCACGTCCTGGTGGACGCCTGTGCCATGTACCTCATGCAGCGTCCGTCCGGCTTCGACGTCGTGCTGGCGCCGAACTGCTTCGGCGATATCCTGTCCGACGAGGCCGCAACCCTCGCCGGCTCCCTCGGAATGCTCCCCTCCGCATCCATCGGCCACGGCAACTTCGGCGTCTACGAACCGATTCACGGCTCGGCCCCGGACATCGCGGGACGGGGAGTCGCCAATCCGACCGCCGCGATCCTGTCGGCCGCCCTCCTGCTCCGCCACAGTCTCGGCCGTGACGACGTTGCCCGTGGCATCGAGGAGGCGGTGAAGGCCAGCTTCGCCAGCGGTCTGAGAACGGCCGACGTCGCGGGACCCAACGGACGGATCTGCTCCACGGACGAGTTCACGGGGTCTGTGCTCGATCTCCTGGAGTGACGGTCCCCCTTCCTGACGTCGTGCGCCCGGTGGGCCGAGTGAGGTCCGGCCCTCGGCGTCCGGACACGCTCGTCCCACCGGATGGTATTCCCCTCTCACCCCCGCTTTCGTCGGGTATCCGGAGCAGTCCCCGACCACCCC
The DNA here is from genome assembly GCA_027061805.1 of Thermoanaerobaculia bacterium. Taxonomy (GTDB): domain Bacteria; phylum Acidobacteriota; class Thermoanaerobaculia; order Thermoanaerobaculales; family Sulfomarinibacteraceae; genus JAMOWA01. The sequence goes on from JAMOWA010000064.1 coordinate 137,723, forward strand.
ACCCCGATCGCGATCCGTGACCTTCCGACAGACCGGGCTGTTCTCAGGAGCTGTGGAAAATGCGATACTCGGTCAACACTCAGGAAGGCGCCCCGAAGAGTGGCTCGCCGTCCGCGACGTCCCCCAACCAGGGCAGCACCGGCCAGTCTTCCCGGCCCGGAGGAGCCTGGATGAAGCACCGCCTCGGGACATCGTTCGCCCTTGCAATCGCAATCCTGATCCCCGCCGCTTCCGGCGGCTGGGAGGAGATCGAGTGCACCCACATGGCCAGCACCTGGGTCCAGGAGATTCCCACCACCTGTGAGGACCGCTGCGACTGGGCCGCCTGGGTCCGGGAGAACGGGGAGACGGTCCGCTCCACATGGGGCGCCAACCGGGCGACCGAGCCGGAAGAGCTCGTGCCCCTCAGCCTGATCCTCTGTTCCATCCAGGAGTGGGCCTGCGACAACGGCTTCACCGCCACCTACGAATGCATGGACCGGATCTCCCTTGTCAACAGGGACAGGGGGGCCGCCTTCAGCATCAGCTACGCGTACCGCGACCCCGATACGGGAGAGGTCCCGCACCTGTCCTCACCGAAGAAGTCCTACACCGAGAACCGGCCGGGGCAGACGGAGATCCACGTGGAGCGGGCCCTCCAGATCCCGGGAGGCGAGGGCCTCCTGGTGAGCCACGTGGTGGACAACCCCGGCCTCGGGCAACCCGGCGAGTGCGTCTGGGAACGCCGGCGGTTGGGGCTCGAGGCCCGGATCGGGAGCATCTCCATTTCCGGAGGCTCCGGGGGACAGATCTACAAGGCGGGCAACTGTGCGAAGGAGGTCGGACCCGAGGAGCGGGCCTTCCGGGGCTCACCGGAGGACGTCGAGTCCCTCTTCATGAGCCTGGTGAACCACCTCGTCGCCACCTCGAAGGCCATCGGCAACTGGCTCGACACCGGCGAGCTCCCCGGGGGTGCCGGAGCCACCACTCCCGCCCCCACCGGCGAGGTGGAGATCGTGGCGAGGGTCACGGCTGACGGCTTCCAGCCCTCGGAGACCTCCTGGATCGCGAAGGATTTCGATCCCTCCACCATCACCGTCACCGGCACCGTCCGCGACGCGGCGGGCAGGCCGGTGGCGGGGGCCACCGTGACCCTCCCGGACCTGGGCGCCACGGCCACGAGCGATGCCACGGGCGCGTTCAGGCTCGTGGGTCGGGCGGCCGGCGACCGGCCCATGGACCTCCTGTGGAACGTCACGCTCAGGGAAGCGGTGGGGGCTCCCACCATCCGCCTGGACGTGGCCCACCAGCCGCTGGAGGTGCCCGTACTCGCCGGCCGCGAGAAAACCGCCACCCTGAGCATCCACCTCATGGACTGCCCGGACGGCCCGGAGGCCCCCACCTGCACGCCGCTGAAGGCCGAGGCCGCCTGGGTGGAGGTACTCGACCCCGGCCTGCTTCCCTTCGTGACCCTCGATGAGCCCCATCCCGTGGGTGATGGCTTTGCTGCAACGATCCATGTGGCCACGCCATCCTCCGCTCCGCCGGACCTCGAGGCACTGTGGAAGGCCGGGCAGCGGGACGGCCCCCAGGCCCTCTCGCTCCGGCTCCACGTGCGGGCCCGGGCGACCGGGAACGGCCCCGAGGCCGCCGGCCTCGCCACGATCCCGCTCGCCCTCGCCATGCTCCGGGGCACCACGGTGGACGCGGCCCTGGATCCCCGGACCGAGAAGGATCCGCCGGTCTACAAGACGAGCCCCCGCAGCCAGCTGCTCTCCTCGCTGTCCCCCACCGAGACCGGCGTGTTCTACGTGCTCGCGATCCCCGTGCACGACAAACGCCCTCCCCAGCTCGTCTGGAGGAGCACCTGCCACACCCCCCTCGCACTGCCGCTGGCGGTGATCGCGGAGCGCAGGAACCTCGACGTGAGCCTCTCGACAGGGAAATTCCTGGACGTGGGGACCGTGGAGCTGCTCTCTCCCGACGAGCACGAACGCCGCATCAAGGGCTGGGTCCGGGAGTTCCTGGCCAGCATGGGCTTCGAGAACGGCCGGGTGGCAGAGGCCGGCAGGGACCTGGTGCTCGTACGCGTCCGGTACCGGATCCCGGATATCAGCCAGCCGCAGTACGGAACGGGACCCATGGAGTCCACCTTGGGCCTGGCGGGGTCCATCCAGGTGGGTAAGCCCGCCGAGGATTACTGGGGCACCAATGCCTTCCTGGGAGAGGACCTCCCCTACGTGATCTTCTTCCACGAGCTCGGGCACTACGTCCACAAGATGACGGTGGACCGCTGGCTGGAGGCCTGCCTGTGGGACAAGAAATGGGCGGGTTCCGTGCATTCCACCTGGGTCACTCCGACGGTCGAGAGGGTGGCCTTCTCCGAGAAGGGCGTCATGATGACCTCCTTCTTCGAGGCCACCGCCGACTTCTTCGCCTACGCCATGTTCCGCTTCGTTGAGCAGACCCACCCGGAGCTGAAGGACTCGATCTTCATGGGGCGCGGTTACCTGGAGGACTTCGACACGGACGACCGGGCCATGGAGGCCCTCCATCTCGGGGGTTGCCGCGTGGAGGGCATCCAGACCTCGTTCTGGAGGGAGCTCTACGCCTCCCTGCTCGGGAGCGCGCCGGCCAGGGCCTTCGGCGACTTCCTGCGCACCACCGAGGCCTTCAAGGCCGAGTCGTGGATCATGCGCTGGGTCCCGGCCCGCACCATCCCGCAGTGGGTCGCCATGAAACGCAAGCACGGCGGGGCCGGCTCCGGGCGGCTGGAGGGACTGGCCCGGAAGTACGGTGTGGAGAGCTGCAGCGCGGGCTTCCTGCTGGTTCCCGCCGCGGCGGGGCAACCGGCGGTCGTGACCATCGACGGGACGCGGCACGCCCTGGCGGGCCGGCACCTCACCCGGGGCCTTGCTCCCGGCGCCCTGGTCACCGTGGAGCAGGGAACGGTGGCCGTGATCGTCCAGCGGTGGGCACCGGAGAGCCCGGGAGCCACCCTCGGGGCCTCCACGGGGACCTCCTTCCGCTTCCGCTCCGCCACCGAGGTGGAGGTCCTCCGCGGCTCCCTCGCCGTGGACGGACCCATCACCGTGGTCAATGGCGACCGGAAGGTCACCCCCACGGGCACCTCCTCCGTGGTGAAGGTCCTTCCCGACGGAAGGCTGGAGGTCACCGTGCTCGAGGGCTCGGTGCAGGTGGTCTCGCCCGGCAGGGTCACCACCATCGCCGAGGGGAAGGGGGTCACCGTGGACCCCTCGGGCGGCGTGACGGCACACCCCGTCCGCTCCACGGAGGAGCTCCGGGCCGCCTTCGTGGGCACCGAGGCCCCGCCCACCCCCCCGGCGACGGAGCCCCCGCCCCCGCCGATCCCCGCCCGGGCTCCAGCCCGCCCGTCCGCCGCGACCGCTTCGGCGCCCCCCCCGACGGGGGGGACCTCCCCCACCCCGGCATCCGCGCTCCGCTACTTCGTGGTGCTCGAGGCCGCCACCTCCAGGCCGGCGGTGATCGCCGGCGAGGCCGGCCTCCGGAGCGGGGACCGCATCCTGGAGGTGCACGACTCGCTGGACGCGGCCGTGGGTGCTCTCCGGAGGCTCGGCGGAAAAGCCCCACCCGGGGCCGGGCCTCCCACCTCCCCCGCCTCCACTGGCCCCGGTACCGTGACCACACCTGCGCCCGCTCCCCCGGCGGCGACGGGAGCGGCACCCGGCACCGCCACCGTACCCGCGGGGATCGAGCAGCTCTCCATGCCCTCCGCCGTGGTCTCTCTCGGCCCCTCGCGGGCCCTCGTGCTCGACCCTCCGAACGCCTGGATTCTCGAGGCCGGCCGTGGGACACCCGATCGTGCCTCCCTCGAGCCCGTGCCGGGCCCGCTGGCCGAGGCGCTCACCCGGCAGCCCCTGACGCCCATCCCGGTCCACAGGGGAGGACGCATCGTGGACGCCCTCCTCGCCTACAGGAACGGCCCCGGCGACGCCCTCCTCTTCGCGCGGGCGGACCGCCACCCGGATGCATGGAACCGGAGAAGGCTCCTCTTCGCGTCCCAGATCCGGACGCGGACCGGCAGCATCCTGCTCATGACCCGCGAGGACGACGGCGGCACCACCTCGGGCGTCTACGTCTACCACTTCCCCAGCGCCACCACCCTCTACTGCAGGGACCTCCGTCATTCGATGCGGAAGGTCCCGGCCTCCAGCGTGGAGGGCTTCCCGAAGCTCAGGACGGCCCCGGTGGCGGTCCCGGCTCTCCGCCGCGGAGGCGCCACACGCTCCTACCTCCTGCTGGACGGTGCCGGGGGCGGGGTCTGGTCGGTTCTCAATGTCCGTCCCCACCCACTGACGCCCAGGATCCGCAAGGTGCCCCTGGACCTCCGGACCGGGCTGGGCTCACCGGAACGGCCCCTCGAGCTGGCGGCCGCACCCCTCCTGGAGGCGGACCGGTCCTCGGACAGGGCCCTGGTCTGCGACGGCGCGACGGGGCACCTGGCGCTCCTGGGGTCCACGGGCAGCCCGGAACGGCTGGTCCTGCGGCTCCTCTCGGGCGCGCTCGATGCGGGTCTCGCCACCGGGGGGACAGCATGGAGACCGGTGATCCTCCCCCTCCACGACCGCTCCGCGTTCTGGATCCTGGACCGGATCGGCGGACGTCTCGTGGTGGTGCGTGTGGATGCGGCTCGCGCCACGGCCACCATGGGTCCCGTGGAGGTGGAGGTCCGCTAGCACCGGTGTCCCGGTCCGGTCTCCGCCACACTCTCCAGCACCGGGGCGACTCAGCACACCCCGGCGCGGAACTCAGTGCGCGTGGCCGTGCTCCAGCTCCTCCTCGGTGGCGGGCCGGATCTCGACGATCTCCACGTCGAAATTGAGCGCCTTGCCGGCGAGGGGATGGTTGCCGTCGAGGACCACCTTGTCCTCCTCCACCGAAACCACGAGGAAGGGGATCACGCTCCCGTCCTGGTGCTGGGCCTGGACGTAGTCCCCGGGGCTCACGTCGAAGTCGAAGTTCTCCCGGGAGACCTCCACCATCCGCTCCGGATCGTGCTCGCCGTAGGCGTCCTCGGCGGCGATCCGGACCTTCAGCGTGTCGCCCACGGCCTTGCCGTCGAGCTCCTTCTCCAGGCCCGGGATGATCTGGTCATGGCCGTGGAGGTAGGTCAGCGGGCCCTCGCCCTTGCTGGTGTCCAGGACCTCGCCGTCGTCGTCCGTCAGGGTGTAGTCGATGGACACCACCGTGTCCTTGCCCACCTTCGTCGTGTCACTCATCTGCAGTCTCTCCTTTTCGTCCACCGTCCAGCCCGTGCTGCGGTGCCGCACACTGTACAGGAACTCGGCCCGGTTGTCTCCTGCGTCGAGCGGCATCCCGGTTCCCTCAGGACATGGGCTCCGCCCCCACGTAGCCCTCGCGCTCCAGGTGGAGCAGGATGATCTGGGCGGCCTCGTCGGGCGTCATGTCCGAGGTGTCGATGACCGACTCGGCATCCTCCGGCGCCTCGTAGGGATCCGAGATCCCGGTGAACCCCTTGATGACTCCGGCCCTGGCCTTGGCGTAGAGGCCCTCGCGGTCCCTCTGCTTGCAGACCTCCAGCGGTGTGCTCAGGTGCACCAGCACGAAGCCCCCGCGGGACGGATTGAGATGGTTCGGCATGCCTCCTCCTGCCCGCGAATCGACGGACGGCCCCCCCAGGCGATCCACCCCCCCCGATGGACGGGAAGGGTACCACAGGACCCCCGGCCGGCCGGGAAAAGAACCACGGATTCCACGGATTATCAGATCAAGAAGAAGATGGTGGGAATCCGGATATACCTTCGATTTCACGCCTCGCCGATGGGTCTGACCTTCAGAGAGTCTTGCAAGCGGCTCACGTTTCACGATCCAACCGACGGGCGGGTGGGGTCATCCCTTCCCCTCCCCTTCGAATCCCAGCAATCCTCAGAATCCGTGGTTGCCTCTCCCGGACGGGCGGGCAGCGCACGGGTGGGAGGGCGCCGTCGCAGCTCGCACGGAGGGGCGGGTGGGCGGCGCACACCAGGGCAGGCGGGGGACGTCCCTGCTTCCTGACGTCCTGACGTCCTCACCGGGCGGGCGGGGGGGAGGGCCGCGCCTCCAGACCGAAGTCCTCCCCGGCCATGGCCGCGATGGTGCGGCCGATGGCGATGGAGGCCGTGGCCGCCGGCGAGGGGGCGTTGAGCACGTGGACCATGCCGGCGCCGCGGACGATGTGGAAGTCGTCCAGGAGCTTCCCGTCGGGGGCCAGGGCCTGGGCCCGCACCCCGGCGCCGCCACGCCGCATGTGCTCCCCGCGCACCTCCGGGACCAGCCGGCGGACCGAGCGCACGAAGGCCGCCTTGCTGAGCGACCGCCACTGTTCGGCCAGCCCCATGCGCCAGTACCGCATGGCCAGCCGGCGGAACCCCGGCCAGGCCAGCGTCTCCAGCGTGTCGCGGGCCGAGATGCTGGTCCGCCGGTAGCCCTCGCGCTTCAACGCCAGCACGGCGTTGGGGCCGGCCTCCACCCCGCCGCCGATCATGCGGGTGAGGTGCACCCCGAGGAAGGGGAATCCGGGGTCCGGCACGGGATAGATCAGGTTCCGGACCAGGCGGGCCGCCGGTTCCTCCAGCTCCCAGTACTCGCCACGGAAGGGCACGATCCTGACGCCGGGGTCCACCCCGCACCGCCGCGCCACCCTGTCCGACTGGAGGCCCGCACAGTTCACCAGGCTCCGTGCCCGGACCGCGCCCGACGCCGTCTCCAGCACCAGCCGTCCCCCGTCCCGCCGAACGCTCAGGAAGCGCGATCCGAGCCGGATCTCCCCGCCCAGCTCCTCCACCCTGCGCCCCATGGCCAGCGTCACCCCGGTGAAGTCCACGATTCCGGTCTGGGGAACCCACAGGCCCCGGATCCCCGCCACGTGGGGCTCGTGCTCCCGCATGCCCGACAGGTCCAGCTCCCGGACTCCCTCGAGCCCGTTGGCCGCCCCCCGCCGGGCGAGCTCCTCCAGCGCCGGAATCTCCTCCGGATCGAGGGCCACCACCAGCTTGCCACAGACCTCGAAGGGCACACCCTCCCGCTCACAGAACTCCTGCAGGAGCCGCCGTCCCTCCACGCAGTTCCTCGCCTTCAGCGATCCCGGCCGGTAGTAGAGCCCCGAGTGGATCACACCCGAGTTGTGGCCGGTCTGGTGCGGCGCGAGCCGGTCCTCTGCCTCCAGCACGCACACCGACGCCCGGAACCGTTCGAGCAGGGTCATGGCCGTGGCCACGCCCACGATGCCGCCACCCACGACCACCACGTCCCAGCACCGCTGCTCCATGCCCACCTCCGCGAACATGGTAGCCGGGAACGACGGGGACCGCCATGACCTCCCGGAGGAACGCACACCGCAGGACAACAGGGAGACTTCCGGATCCACAGCTGCCGGCCTGTGAGCCAGGCTATCCGGCGAACCTGTCGTCCGACCTGCGCCCCCTCGCGGCGTGCTGCAGTTCCTCGAGCCATCCGGCCCGGACGTCCCGTGGAACGTCGAACTCCGGCACGAAGGGCTTGATGTCCAGGAGCGGAGTCCCGTCGAGCATGTCCACATCCCGGATGTACAACGTGCCCCCCTCGACACGGAGCAGTCTCACGACCGAGAGCCCGATGGGGTTGGGCCGTCTGGGTGCCCGTGTGGCAAAGACACCGTGTGGCCTCGTGTCCAGGTAGGGAATCACGCGCAACTCGAAGCTCCGGCTCCGGTGGAAGTGGTACAGCAGGATGATGTGGGAGAAACCTTCGATGTCCTGGAGACCTTCACGGTACTCCTCGAAGAGCCTCACCGTGCCCTCCACACCGGCTGCTCCGGCAGGCTGGATCGGCATGTTCTCCGGACCGTCCCAGGGTGTGTCAATCACGCCGATCGGTCGGTAGTCGAAGCGCATCATCAACCTCGCATGTCACGAATTCTGCACACCACACTTCCAGGCGGTCCGCGTCCGAGCGCCCCTGCATCCCGGGAGTCCACCGCAGTGCGGCCGTACGACAGTGTTCAAGGCGCTCCTGTCGGCCTCCTCCAACCCTTCCAGGACATCATGGTGCACCGTTCCATCATACCGGTCACCTGCCTCCGCTGGCCTCTTCACTCTTCACTGCCCACGGCCCCTTGACAGATTCAAACGAATGTTTCATATTCTTGATTGAAATGACAATTGGAGATCCTTCCATGACAACGGACCACCCTGCGGGCCACGGCGAGGCCGAGGCCACGCGCGAGCGGCTCCTGGAGGCGGCAGAACGGCTCTTTGCCAAGAAGGGCTATGACGGCACGTCCCTCCGGGAGATCACCTCGGCGGCCGGTTGCAACATCGCTGCCGTGAACTACCACTTCGGCGGCAAGGAGAACCTCTACCTCCAGGTCTTCCACCGCCGCCTGGGGCATCTCAGGGACCTCCGCATCTCCCGGCTGGAGCAGGTCCTGGCCGAGGCCGGCGGCAACGCCACCCCCGAGCTGGTGCTCTCAACCTTCACCACGGCCTTCCTGGAGCCGCTGGCTGACGAGAGCGCGGGCCGCCAGCTCATGGAGCTCATGGCCCGAGAGATGCTGGACCCCCACCTCCCCCGATCGGTCTTCGTGGAGGACATGATCGGGCCGGTCCGCAGGAGCCTGGCCGGCGCGCTGGAACAGGTCACCCCGGGCCTGGACCACGAGACGGCGCTCCTGTGCGTCCACTCGGTGGTGGGCCAGCTGGTCCACGTGATCCACCACGAGCGCTTCCTGCACGGCACGGCCACGGGCTCCTGGCCCACCGAGGAGCTCCAGAGGCTGGCGGACCACATTGCCCGGTTCTCGGCGGGAGGCGTCCGGGCTCTGGCCGGTGCGGGAGAACCGTCATGACCCGGCCGGCAACGGCCCTGCTCCTCGCGCTTGCCGCACCGGTGTTGCTGGCGGCCGGCTGCACCCTGGGGCCCGATCCCGGGCAGGCCCCGGCCACCGCGGCCGATGCCGCACGGTGGGCCGAGGCCCCGGCCACCGGCGAGGAGGCCCGCGCGCTGCCGCCCGACGACTGGTGGCGTTCCTTCGCCGACCCGGTGACGGTGGATCTCGTGGAGACCGCACTGGCCAGCAACACCGACGTCCGGGTCGCCGCGGCCCGCGTCCTGGAGGCGGAGGCGGCGCTCAGGTCGGCCAGGGGGACCCTCTACCCCTCCGTGGACCACGGCCTCACGGGGCAGCGGAACAAGTTCTCCTTCGTGCTGCCCCAGGTGGGCAGGGTGGGCATCTACTCCACCACCTTCCAGCAGAACCTCTCGGTGAGCTACCAGGTGGACCTCTTCGGCAGGCTCAGGCGCACCCGGCAGGCCGCCTGGGCCAACCTCGTGGGCGCCGAGGCCGATCGCAAGACCGTGGTGAACTCCCTGATCGCCCAGGTCATCCGGACCCGGGCGGCCATCGCGGCCATGGAGCGGCAGCTGGCCATCGACCGGCAGACCCTGGAGAGCTGGTCCACCACCGAGGACATCGTGGAGGCACGGTACGGGGCGGGGGTGGTGGACGCGGGCGAGCTCTACTTCGTGCGGGAGAGCCGGGCCCGCGCCGCCGCGGCCATCCCCCAGCTCGAGCGCTCCCTGGCCGCCGCCTACCACGCGCTGGACGTCATGCTGGGCCGGCAGCCCGGCACCGGTCCCAGGCTACCGGACACCCTGCCGGACGTGCCTGCCCTGGACCCCGTTCCCGTGGGGCTCCCGGCCTCCCTCCTGGACCGCAGGCCCGACCTGGTGGCGTCACGGATGCAGTTCTCGGCCGCCACGGCCCTGGTGGGCGTGGCCCTGGCCAACCTCTACCCGAACCTGACGCTCACCGGGAGCGCGGGCATCGTCTCCGACGACGTGGCAAACCTGATCAGCACCGACGGCCTCATCTACAACGTCCTGGCCGGCCTCGTGGCCCCCATCTTCCACGGCGGCCAGCTCCGCGCCGAGGTGGACGCGGCCCGGGCCCGGGCGGAGGCCGCCGCCTCCCGCTACGCCGGGGCCGTCCTCGATGCCCTGCGCGAGGTGGAGGACGCCCTGGCGGCGGAGAGGGCCCTCGGGGATCAGCTGGAATGGACGCGCCGGCAGCTGGAGGCCGCCCGTGGCGGAGAGAGCCTGGCACGCTGGAGGTACGACATCGGAACGGGCGCCATCCTGGACCTGCTCGCCGCGGACCGGGCGCTCCGGAACTCCGAGCTGGCCCTCACCATCACCCAGGCCAACCTGTGGGACGTCCGGGTCGGCCTCTACCTGGCGCTGGGTGGCGACTGGGAGAGCGCCGCAGCGCTCCCCCCGGCCGGAGACGGCACCACCGAAGCCCCATCCTCCGGCACAACACCGGCCCCTGCCGGTCCACGAGGTTGACATCATGAGTGGACTCCCCAGGCGAATCGCCGTTCCCGTGCTCATCGTCGCCGCCGGCATCGTGCTCGCGGTGCTCCTGGTGGCCAGCCGGAAGACCCCACCGAGGCAGAAGCGCGAGTGGAAGGGGCCGCTGGTGGAGGCCGTGACGGTCCACCCCGAGGACGTGGCCGTGATGGTCCACGGGACGGGGACCGTCCGGGCCCGGATCTCGGTCCAGCTCATCCCCCAGGTCGCGGGGCGCATCGTGGAGGTCCACCCCGCCATGACGGCGGGGGGGTTCTTCCGTGCGGGCGAGCCGCTGGCGGTGATCGAGGCCACCGACCACGAGCTCGCTGTCCGCCGGGCCGAGGCCGCGGTGGAGCGGGCCCGCGTCCAGCTCCAGCAGGCGGAGGCAGAGAGCACCGTGGCCCGGCGCGAGTGGGACCGCATCCACCCCGGCGAGGAGCCCGTGTCACCCCTGGTGCTCCGCATCCCCCAGCTGGAGCAGGCCCGCGCCGAGCTCCACGCCGCCGAGGCCGACCTCGAGACGGCCCGGCTCAACCTGGAACGGACCCGCCTGAGCCTGCCCTTCGACGGCAGGGTGGTCACCAAGAACGCCGACGTGGGCCAGTACGTCACGCCGGGGCAGCCGGTGGCCACGGTCTACGGGTCCCACTCCATGGAGATCCCCGTTCCGCTCCGCGACTCCGAGCTCGCCTGGATCGACGTCCCCGGCCCCGGCCAGGCGGCAACACCGGGCTCCGCCGTCACCGTCACGGCCGAGTTCGCGGGCCGCGAGCATACCTGGGACGGCCGGGTCACCCGCAGCGAGGGCGAGGTGGACCTGGCCACGCGCATGGTCCACGTGGTGGTGGAGGTGGACGAGCCCTTCGCCGGGGGACGTCCGGCGCTCATGCCGGGCATGTTCGTCCACGTGGCCATCCACGGCCACCCCCTGGAAGGTGCCTTCGTGATCCCGCGGCACGCGGTCCACGAGGGGAGCGTCGCCTGGGTGGCCCGCGAGGGCCGGCTCCGGCTCACTCCGGTGGAGGTGGCCCGCTTCGACCGGGACCTGGCCCTGGTCACCGGTGGCCTCTCCGACGGTGACCGCGTGGTCACCTCCCAACTCGAGGTGGTCACCGATGGCATGAAGATCCGGATCACCACACCGGCGGAGGAGGCCGCCGCGGCGGGCGACACGGCCCCGGCGGGAGCGGGCGCATGAAGGGCGACGGTGACGGCATCCTGGGGTTCATGGCCTCCAACCATGTGGCGGCCAACATCCTCATGCTCTTCCTCCTGGTGGGGGGGGCCTTCGCGCTGGTGCGCCTCCCCGTGGAGGTCTTCCCCGACCTGCCCACCCAGACCATCACGGTCAACGTGCCCTACCTGGGCGCGGCGCCCGCGGAGGTGGAGGAGGGGGTCTGCATGCGGGTGGAGGAGGCCATCGCCGGTATCGACGGCATCGACCGGATCCGTTCCATCGCCCAGGAGGGCATGGGAATTGTCATCGCCGAGCTGAAGGATGACGCGGACAGCCGCCGGGTCCTCGACGACATCAAGGCCGCCGTGGACCGCATCGAGACCTTCCCGGCCCAGACGGAGAAGCCGGTGGTGGCGGAGGTGCTGAGCCGCACCCAGACCATCACCCTCGTGCTGCACGGAGACGTTCCGGAGGCCACGCTCAAGCACCTGGCGGAGCAGGTCCGCGACGATCTCACCGCCATGCCCGAGATCTCCCAGGCGGACATCAAGGGATCCCGCCGCTTCGAGATCGGCGTCGAGATCTCCGAGGACGACCTCCGGCGCTACGGTCTCTCCTTCGCGAAGGTGGCCGAGGCGGTGAAGCGCAACTCGGTGGATATCCCCGGTGGGACCATCCGGAGCCGCGGCGGAGAGATCCTCATCCGGGGCAAGGGCCAGCGGTACTGGGGCCGGGATTTCGCGGACATCGTGGTGCTGGCCCGTCCCGACGGCACGCGAATCCGCCTGGGTGACGTGGCCACGGTGCGCGACGCCTTCGAGGACGTGGACCTGGATTCCCGGTTCGACGGCTCCCCCGCCGTCTCCGTCCAGGTCTTCCGGGTGGGCGACCAGAAGGCCCTGGACATCACCGATGCCGTCCACACCTACGTCCGGAAGCTCCGGAACCGGCTGCCGGAGGGCGTCCACCTGGACACCTGGGAGGACCGTTCGGAGATCCTCAGGTCCCGCATCGAGCTCCTCCTGCGCAATGGACGGCTGGGTCTGATCCTGGTCTTCCTGTCGCTGGCGGCCTTCCTGGACCTGCGGCTCGCCTTCTGGACCACCATGGGCATCCCCGTGTCCTTCCTGGGCGCCATGCTGGTCCTCACCCACATGGGTATCACCATCAACATGGTCTCGCTGTTCGCGTTCATCATCGCCCTGGGCCTCGTGGTGGACGATGCCATCGTGGTGGGCGAGAACATCTTCAACTACAGGGAGCAGGGCATGGCACCGCTCCCCGCGGCCATCCGGGGCGTGCGGGAGATGTCGGTACCCGTGATCTTCTCCGTCCTCACCACCGTGGCCGCCTTCGTTCCCCTGGCCTACACCTCGGGCCGCATGGGGCAGATCATGAAGACCATCCCCAAGGTGGTGGTCTCGGTGCTGCTCATCTCGCTGGTGGAGGCCCTGTTCATCCTGCCGGCCCACCTCTCCGGATCCCGAGACCGGCGGATTCCCGGCCCCATCGCACGCCTCCAGGGCCGGATCCGGAGCGGCCTTGACGCCTTCGTCCGGGGACCCTACGCCCGGCTCCTGGAGTTCTCCCTCCACCACCGCTACGGAACCCTCGCCTCCGCCATCGCCCTGCTCATCGTCACGGTGGGGTTCATCGCGGGTGGACACGTGAAGTTCACCTTCATGCCCACCGTGGATGCCGACAACATGATCGCCGAGCTCACCATGCCCAGGGGAACCCCCATGGAGGTCACCGAGGCCGTGGCGGCCCGGATCGAGGAGGCGGCGCGGCAGGTGGCCCGGGAGTACGACGGCGAACGCCCCGAGGGCGCCCCTTCCGTCATCCGGCACATCTCCACCATCATCGGCCAGCAGCCGCGCGCCGCGCGGGTGGCCGCCGGGGGTCACAGCGAGGGCGTTGGCGGAGATGCTGGCGGCCACCTGGCCGAGATCAACGTGGAGCTCCTGGACAGCGAGCAGCGTGGCATCCCCTCCCCCGAGCTGGCCTCCCGGTGGCGGGACCTGGTGGGCGAGATCCCGGGCGCCTCTTCCCTGACCTTCTCCTCGAACCTGTTCTCCGTGGGCGATGACATCAACATCGAGCTCTCCCACCGGAACTTCGCCACGCTGGTCCGGGCCGCCAACGCCCTCAAGTCCGCCGTGATGGAGTACCCCGGCGTGGGCGACGTGGCCGACTCCTTCGAACCCGGCAAGGTGGAGCTCCAGCTGCGGCTCAAGCCCGAGGGGCACAACCTGGGACTCACCCTGGCCGACCTGGCCAACCAGACCCGCCACGCCTTCTGGGGCGACGAGGCCCAGCGCGTCCAGCGCGGCCGCGACGACATCCGGGTCAAGGTGCGCTATCCCGAGGCCGCCCGCCGCACCCTCGCGACCCTGGACGAGCTGCGCATCCGGCTTCCCGACGGCAGCCAGGTCCCCTTCCCCACCGTGGCCGAGGTCCACGAGGGCCGCGGCTACTCCGTGATCAACCGGACCGACCGCAGGCGGGTGGTGACGGTGACGGGCACCGTGGACGAGCTCACCGCCAACGCCAACGAGATCAACACCAGGATCCGGAGCGAGGTGCTGCCCCGCCTGGTCCAGGACTTCCCGGGGCTCACCCACCGCTTCGGCGGGGCACAGCGGGAACAGCGCAAGTCCATGAAGAGCATGGGCGTCAACTTCCTCATGGCCCAGCTCGCCATCTTCGCCCTGCTGGCCATCCCGCTCCGGAGCTACGCCCAGCCGCTGATCATCATGACCGCCATCCCCTTCGGCATCGTGGGGGCCGTGGCCGGCCACCTGATCATGGGCCTCGACCTGAGCCTGCTCTCCGGCATGGGCCTGGTGGCCCTCACCGGCGTGGTGGTCAACGACTCCCTCATCATGGTGGACCTCATCAACAGGGAGCGGGCCGAGCACATCCCGCTGCCCCGGGTTCTCCGCGACTCGGGCATCCGCCGTTTCCGGCCGATCCTGCTGACCACGCTCACCACCTTCTTCGGGCTGACACCCATGATCCTCGAGCGGAGCATGCAGGCCCGGTTCCTGATCCCCATGGCCGTGAGCCTCGGCTTCGGCGTGGTCTTCGCCACCGCCATCACCCTGATCCTGGTGCCGACGCTCTACCGCATCCTCGAGGACTTCAAGGGGCTGGTCGCTCCGGCGAGGGGCGGTGACGCAGGGAGCAACGGGGCGGAGGAGGCCGTGTAGAACCGCGGGTGTCGGCGGTAGAGGCCGGCGGTCACCTCCGGGTCGTTCTGTCGAGGGAGGCGTAGCTTCCGGGTGCCCCGGCATTAGGGACCCCCCGCCCGCCCGGTGAGGAGGTGAAGACGTGAGGGCGGGAAGACGTCCCCCGCCCTCCAGGGGAAGGGTCGGTGTCGGCATCCGTGACGGTGTCCGTGTCCGTGTCCGTGACCATGTCCGTGACCGTGTCGGTGCCACCCCCCACCCCCCGCTGAAGAAGTGAAGACGTGAGGGAGTGAAGACGTCCCCCGCCCACCCGGAGACGGACCCATGTCCGTGCCAGGGTCCGTGTCCGTGACCGTGTCCGTGTCGGGGTCAGGGTCGGGGCCACGCTCAGCGCCGGAGACGGCGGCGACGTCTGTGTCGGCGACCGCGTCCGGGTCTGGGACAGGGCCAGGGTCAGGGACAGTGCCGGGGGCGAGGCCACAGTCAGGGACCGTGTCCCTGTCCGCGCCGGTGTCCGTGACGGTGACCGTGCCTGTGCCCGTGTCCCCCTCACCCCCTCCCGATCATCCGCCAGAGCATGGCGCGGACCTCGTCGAGGAGCACCAGGGCACGCCGGGTGCGGGCCGCGTCCACCGAGCCGGATGCCAGGAAGAGCCGAAGATGGACGTCCAGCTCCTTCGCGGAGCCGTACGCCACCCGCCAGTGGTAGACCCGATCCTTCCCAGAGCGGCCCTCCCCCTCGGCGATGTTGGCGGGAACCGATGCGGCGGCCCGCACCACCTGGTCGGCCAGGGACCGGAGGGGGGACTTCACCGATCCGGCCAGTGCCATGGCGATCCCGGCGGCCTCGAGGGCCTTCGCCAGGGCAGGGGGCTTCGATCCGTGGAGCGCGTGGGGCATGGTTTCCTCCCGTTCGTTCATGGCGCTCCCCAGGCCCCCGGGCCGCCCGGAGTCAGGGGTCGCACAGCGACCGGCCGCAGGCCGGCGTGCCCTTGACGCCGGGTGGATCCGGGGGCCATCTCCCCCATCCCAGGAACGAACGGGAGGAAACCAGACGAGCGCGGGAAAGGCCACCCCCACCCGCCCGGTGGGGAGGTGAAGACGTGAGGGCGTGAAGACGTGAAGACGTCCCCCCACCCTCCATGAGAAGGGTCGGTGTCGGTGTCCGTGACCGTGACCGTGACCGTGTCCGTGTCTGTGTCCGTGCCGGTGGCCGTGTCCGTGTCGGGGTCAGGGTCCGTGGCCGGGTCCGTGGCCGTCTCCGGATCACGGTCACGCTCACGGTCAGGGACACGGGCATGGGCAGGCCTGGGCCACGCACACGGTCGGCGTCGGGAACATCGACCCGGTATGATGGATGGCATCAGCACAGGGAGACACCATGGACCCCGCAGCACTGACCGGCATCCTGAAGGCCCTCATTCCCGTGGTCCTGGTGGTGATCGCCACCGTCGTGGCGGAGTGGGTGGGCATCCGGCTCTCGACACGCCGGCGCGCGCTGGGACGCGGGCTCGCGTTCCGCCACCAGACCATCATGATCCTCATCGCCGCTGCCGGGCTCCTGGGAGTGCTGCTCACACTGCCCATCTCCGACGTCAAGCGGGGGCATCTCTTCACGCTCACCGGCATCGCGATCACCGCCATCATCACGCTCTCTTCCACCACCCTCGCCGGCAACGCCATGGCCGGCCTCATGCTCCGCGCGGTCCGGAACTTCGGGACCGGGGACTACATCTCCGTGGGCGAGGTCCACGGGCGCGTCACCGAGTTCGGCCTCATCCACACCGAGATCCAGACCCAGAGCAGCGACCTGGTGACGCTTCCGAACCTCCTCCTGGTCCGGAACCCGGTGACCGTGATCCGGGAGTCGGGCACCTTCATCCACGCCACCGTGTCCCTGGGCTACGACGTGCACCACGACCTGGTGGAGGCCCTGCTGGTCCAGGCCGCCACATCCATCGGCCTCGAGGACGTCTTCGTCCGGATCCTGGAGCTCGGGGACCACTCCGTCACCTACCGCGTCATGGGCCGGCTCACCGACCTCACGAGCTACCTCGGGGCCAGGACGGCCCTCCACCGTGCCGTTCTGGACGCCCTCCACGGTGCGGGCGTGGAGATCGTCTCCCCGGCCTTCCAGAACCAGCGCAGGATCGCCGCCAATCGGACCTTCATCCCGACCATCGAGGCGATCCCCGCCCAGGAGGAGGGTGCCATGGCCTCCCCGGATCAGGTGCTCTTCGAGAAGGCCCGGGCCGCCGGGGAGATCGAGGCCCTGACCAACCGGTTGACGGCGCTCTCCCAGGGAGCGGAGCGCCTCAAGGAGGAGATCAAGAAGGCGCCCCCCGAGGACCACGAAAGGCTGGAGAGCAAGCTCCAGGCCCGGCTCGACGCCATCGACAAGCTCCAGGCCGTGATCACGAGCCGCCGGAAGCGCATGGAGGAGTGACGGAGCGGCCGTGGAGATGGAGGGCATCCCCCGTCCTCCCGGTCGGGAAACGTGAGCCACTTGCAAGAGCCCTTGGCCAGGGTCGATTCTCGTGACGTCGAGCCCCCACCCACCCGGGAGAATGCACCACGGATTACACGGATTTATTGGATTAAGAAGAAGATAGAATACATCTGGATATACGTTCGATTTCACGCCAGACCGATGGGTATGACATTCAGAGAGTTTTTCAAGCGTCTGACGAGAAACGAAGGAAACCCCGCCATCCAACAACCGGCATCCGATATCATCAGTTCGATGAATGTCGGACGCCCGAGCATCGTTGTGGCCCTCAGCCTGGCCATGGTCCTCCCGGTCATGCCCTCCGGAGCCCACTCCAGCCCCGGCCAGGAAGACAGCCGGACAAAGGCGGCGAGGCAACTCCTTCAACGGTACAACGAGGAGCTGGCCTCCATCTACGAAGATCTCCAGGAGAACACCCGCCGCTCCAACCGCCGCGCTCTCAGGGGATGCGAGGATCTGAGGATGGCCTTTACCGAGCGCCTCCTCGGCAACGATATCTCTGCGAAGTTCTTCGGCTACACACTGTTCTTCGAGTCCATCGCCGAGTTTCGGCTCGGCAGGCTCGACAATGCCGTCTGGGACTGGCAGGTGGCACAATCCATCCTGCCCGAGCTCACGGCCAAGAGCTATCGCAACTTCTCGGACGCGGAAGACTTTCTCGTGGACAACCGCCTGCCCGCGACCATCGGAGATTCCCTCACTCCGGGCGGGGAGAACAACCACGCCCCCTGCACCGGCCGAAGTAGCCTCAAGCCCCTGAAGCCCATCAGGCGCATCATGCCCGAGTTCCCTCCCGGTGCAGCCTTGACCGGCTTCAAAGGTACCGTGGTCGTCGAGGTCGTTGTCGGCACCGACGGTGTCCCCAGAACCCCCCGCCTCATCGAGTCCTCCGGGGTCACCACCGCCGACGCTGTGGCCCTGCTCGCTCTCCGGGACTGGCGCTTCAGGCCCGCCCGCTGCGGTGACGAACCCATCGAATCGACCTATAGGCTCGCCGTGGAGTATTCGCAGCGTCCCGGCCGCGTTCACTGACGCTACCCGTCGCCCGGGTTGCCGGGTGCACTTTCAATACGGTCGTGGATCGTGAAACCAGGGTTCCTTCGCCGGCCCGGGAGGGGGGCAGAGGGGCACGAGGGAGAATCTCCGAAGTACACGACGGCGTCACCGCACTCCGCCACCGCAATCCGATCACCGTCGCGGTTCGCCGCCACCGAACCCCGCAGCTGCAACCCGCCACCGATCCCAGCCACCGTTCGCGGCGCCCCTCCTGGACTCCCGCACCACCTCCCCTGTAGAGTTGCGGCATGACCTTCGAGCTGGCCATCATCGCCGCCCTCCTCCTGGCAAGCATCGTGGGCATGCTGGCCCAGCGCTTCCGCCTGCCCTACACGGTCTCGCTGGTGATCGTCGGCCTCTTCTTCGCCGTGCTCCGGGACCGCTTCTTCCATGGCTTCGACCCGGGACTCCACCTGACGCCCCAGCTCCTGTTCACCATCCTGCTGCCGGCCCTGGTCTACGAGGCGGCCTTCCACCTGGAGCTGCGGCACTTCCTCCAGACGTGGCGCACAGTGCTCATCCTGGCGGTCCCCGGGGTGCTCGTGGGCACGGCGCTCACCTTCGGCGCCACCTGGCTGGCCCTCGGCGCGCTCGGCCTGGAGCTGCCGTGGCAGGTGCTCATCCTGGCGGCCACCATCCTGGCCGCCACGGACCCCGTGGGTGTCCTGGCGCTGCTCCGCGAGGTGGGCGCACCACGGCGGCTGGCGGTCATCATGGAGGGCGAGAGCCTGCTCAACGACGGCATCGCCATCGTGGCCTTCGGCGTGGTGATCACGGCGCTGGGCCTGGACCCGCACCACGCCTCCCTGTCCTTCCTCTGGGTGATGAAGTTCCTCACCTGGGAGGTCCTCGGGGCGATCCTCATCGGCGGGGCCATCGGACTGGGCCTCTCGTGGCTCACCTCCACCATCGACGACCACCTCATCGAGATCACGCTCACCACCATCTCGGCCTTCGGCAGCTTCCTGCTGGCCGACCAGGCCCACGCCTCGGGGATCATCGCCTGCCTCGTGGCCGGCGTGCTCTCGGGCAACGTGGGCGCCACCTACGGCATGTCGGCCTCCACACGGGTGGCCGTCACCTCCTTCTGGGAGTACGCAGCCTTCGCCGCCAACTCCATCATCTTCCTGCTGGTGGGCCTGGAGACCTCGCCCGTGCGCCTGCTCCGCTTCGCGCCGGTGATCCTGGTGGTGTGGCTGGCCATGCAGCTGGCCCGGGCCCTCTTCATCGCGGGCTCCCTCCCCATCATGGAACCCACCCGCTTCACCAACCGGCGGGGGCTCGTGGCGATCCTCACCTGGGGGGGCCTCCGGGGCGGCGTGGCCATGGTGCTCGCCATGTCCGTACCCAGGACCTGGGCCTGGCGTCAGGAGCTCATCGACGTGGTCTTCGGTGCGGTGCTCATGACCATCCTGGTGCAGGCGCCCACCATGCCCCTGGTGCTGCGGCTCTTCGGCGTGGGCCGCGACCCCCGCCGGCGCGAGGCCGCCGTGCTGCTGCGCACCCGGATCCGCGCCCTCAACGAGGCCGAGCGCTACCTGGAGCGCCAGCACGAGGCCGGCGCCGTGCTGCCGGAGATCTACGAGGCGATCCGCAGGGACCTCATGGCCCGGCGGGAGGCCCTGGAGGCCGAGGGCCAGCGGCTCCACGTGGACGCCTCGGACATCCTGGACGAGGAGCGCCGGGAGCTCGAGCGCCAGCTGGCCCTGGTGGAGAAGGAGACCGTCCGGCAGGCCTTCGCCCAGGGTGTCCTGGACGAGCACCTCATGCGCCGCCTGGTGCAGGAGCTGGACGATCGCATCCTTTCCCTGGAGGGAACCGGTCACTGAGATCCGTCCCGGAATCCAACCCCGGTCCATCTCCACGGCCACGATGACAGCCGGGACCTCCAGACCCGGACAGCCTCAGGGACCACCCTGGCGCCAGCCACACCGCCGTCTCCCCACCATCGCCCCTTCAGGGAACCTTTCCGGCCCCGCCGGGTCACACTCCACAGGAGGTGCCCCATGCGAGACCACCAACCGATCCATGAGAAGGCGTTGGATGCACCGGCCTGGCCCTGGATGGAGGGGGACCGGTCCCGGCGGCGGATCGTCCGGGCCGCGCTGGCCACGGCGGCCGTGCTCCACGTGGCCGCCTTCGCCGTGCACTGGCCCGCGCTCCGGACCCCCCTGGAACGCGCCATGGAGGACCACGGTCCCATCTTCGTCCTCCGGCAGGTTCGTTTCCTGCCGCCACCCCCTCCGTCCGTGGACCTCCCGAAACCTCCCGCCCGGACCGTCCCGCTCCCCGATCCCACGCCTGAGGAGCCCGAGGTGATCCGGGAGCACACCGTGGGCTCCGAGGTGCCCCTCGACGATGTCTGGGTGCCCGCGTCTCCCTCCGACATCCCCGCCCCGCCACGGCCGGCGCAACCCCGGGTCTACCAGGTGGGCGTGGACATCGCCCCGCCGCGGGTGATCCACAGGGTCCAGCCCGTCTACACCAGGGCGGCCCTGGCCGCGCGGCTCCAGGGCGTGGTGATCCTGGAGGCCGTCATCGACACGGAGGGAAGGGTGACCTCGCTCGAGGTCCTGCGCGGCCTCGGGCTCGGGCTCACCGAGAGCGCCGTGGCCGCCGTTCGGCAGTGGCGCTTCGAGCCCTCCACCGCCAACGGGCGCCCCGTGCGGGTGCTCTACCGCCTCACCGTGGTCTTCCGCATCGAGTAGGCGGCCCACCCCAGGGTCCCCGGGAGCCCGGGGAAGGAGTAGAATGCCGGGCATCACGCTGTCCGGAGGGTCCCCATGACCGACACCAGGCTCGAGCTGCCCGAAAATGCCTACCGCGAGCTGAAGCCCGGCGAGAGCTACACGCCCGTGATCCCCGACGAGAAGGGGATCCTCGAGATCACCGTACGCTCGGTGGGCCTCGGGATCTTCTTCGGGATCCTGTTCTCCGCCGCCGCGGCCTACATCGCCCTGAAGCTGGGCCAGGGCATCGAGTCGGCCATCCCCATCTCCATCCTGGCCATCGGGGCCTCGGCCCTCTTCGCGCGGCGCTCCACCCTGCTCGAGAACATCAACATCCTGGCCATCGGGGCCACCTCGGGCATCCTGGTGGGCGGCTCGGTCTTCACCATGCCGGCCATCTACGTGCTGGGGCTCCAGGACCGGTCCTCCTTCTTCCAGATCTTCATCGTGCCCTTCCTGGGGGCGGCCCTGGGCGTGGTCTTCCTGATCCCCTTCCGGCGGTACTTCGTGGCGGACATGCACGGCAGGCTCCCCTTCCCCGAGGGGACGGCCATCACCGAGATCCTGATGACCGGGGAGCGGGGCGGCCAGCAGGCGAAGGTGCTGGTCTCCGCCATGGGCCTGGGATTCCTCTTCGACCTGGTGCCCCTGACCTTCGGGGCCTGGCGGGACGTCTTCACCACCGAGCTGGTGCGGCCCCTCCACGTGCTCACCGACAGGGTGAAGGCCGTCTTCGCCCTCAACACCTCGGCGGCCGTGCTGGGCCTGGGCTACATCATCGGTGTCCGCTACGCCTCCATCATCTGCGCGGGCTCCTTCCTGGCCTACTTCGTGCTGATCCCCCTGGTGGCCTGGTTCGGGGCCCACATCCCGGGTCCCATCACCGAGGGCCTGCCACCCATCGCCGCCATGGACGTGGACGCCATCTTTACCAACTACGTGCGCTACATCGGCATCGGCGGCATCTTCATGGCCGGCCTGATCTCCATCGTCAAGATGCTGCCCGTCATGGGCCAGGCGCTCACCAAGGCCTTCGCCGAGCTCCGGAAGATCGCCGCGGGCGGCCTGAAGCAGGAGAGCACCAGCCGCGTGGAGTCCGACATCCCCATGGGCGTGGTGCTCCTGCTGACCGCGGCCATCACCGTGGCCATCTGGGTCTACTTCCGCTTCTCCGTGCTCGCCGACATGCCCGGGGCCACACGGCTGGCCACCCTGAGCCTGATCCTGACCCTGGTGATCTCCTTCCTCTTCGCCGCGGTCTCGGCCTGGGCCGTGGCCATGATCTCGGTGACCCCCATCTCGGGCATGACGCTGACCACGCTCATCGTGGCCGCGGTCCTCCTGGCGAAGATGGGCCTCACGGGCCCCGCCGGCATGCTCGCCACCCTGCTCATCGGCGGCGTGGTCTGCACGGCGCTCTCCATGACCGGCTCGCTGGTGACCCAGTTCAAGATCGCCTACTGGCTGGGAGGCACGCCCCGGCGCGTCGAGTGGTCCAACATCCTGGGATCCGCCGTGGCCTCCATCACCGTGACCGCCATGATCATGCTCTTCGCCTCGGTCTACGGCTACACCCACTCGCCGGCCCACCCCAACCCCATGCCGGCGCCCCAGGCCAACGCCATGGCCGCCGTGATCCAGAGCGTCATGAGCTCCGCCCAGGCTCCCTGGCTCCTCTACGGCGTGGGTGCCGTCATCGCCCTCATCGTGGAGATGCTGGGGATCTCAGCCCTGGCCTTCGCCCTGGGGATGTACCTGCCCATCGAGCTGAACACCCCCATCCTCTTCGGGGCCCTGGTGGCCGAGTACGTGCGCCGCCGCTCCCCCGACGAGATCACGCTGAAGGCCCGCAACAACCGCGGCACCCTCATCGCCTCGGGGCTCATCGCCGGAGGGGCCCTGGCCGGCGTGGCCGACGGCGTGGTCCGCATGGTGGCCGACTGGCGGAAGTTCACCATCCCGGGCCTCGACAACACCGGGCCCTGGGGCAACTGGCTCGGCCTCGGCATGTTCTTCCTGCTGGCAGCCTTCGTGATCTGGGACGCGGCCCGCGCGAAGCCCGAGGAGGGCGCCGGGCCGGAGATCTCTCTGTAGGAGGCTGTTGCGTCATCTCCAACATGCCTGGGCAGATCGAGATGCGATGGTATCGGGTCTGCCTTGCCCCGAGGTGGGGGGTCTGTCCACGCCGTGGAGGCCGATATCCTGGAGCGCGGATTTCCGTCCGCAGGGACCACCATCCGTATCCGCCCCCATCCTCCTGCAACCCGGGGGAATGCGGGCTGAAGCCCGCGCTCCGCGGATCCCGGCCCGAAGGCGTCACACCAGCGCAACGACCTCCGTAGCGCCCGGTATTGACAGTCCGGTGATCCCTTGTTAGATTGACGCTCCCCGGCGCACCGGGGAGCTGAGCGGGAGTAACTCAGCGGTAGAGTGCGACCTTGCCAAGGTCGAAGTCGCGGGTTCAAATCCCGTCTCCCGCTCCATTTTTTGTGCCCGTCCCCCGCCCGCCCTCGTGAAACGTGAAACGTGAAACGAAAGAGCGTCAGGGCGTGAGAGCGTCAGGGAGCCCGCACACCGTGCGAGGTCCGACAACCACCACACGCAGGGGTGCAGGGGAGAGGGGGAGAACCCGTCACGGCCACGGACACGGTCTCGGACAGGGTCACGGTCAGGGACATGGACACGGTCAGGGTCGGGAGCGGGTACCGGGGCGGAGGTGGAAGGACGACACTGCCCTGCCCTCCCCTGGCATTCACTCCGGAAATGCCTCATTCGTTTCACGTTTCACGTTTCACGTTTCACGTTTCACGAACGGCCGGGCGGGTGGGCGGCTGTCGCACCTCGCACGGGCGGGAGGGTGGGCGTCGCACGGAGGGCCGGGCGGGTGTCGCACCGCCACCCCTGTGCCCTCTTTCGTTTCACGTTTCACCTTTCACGTTTCACGAACAGCCGGCCGGCCGGGCTCCACCCTTCACCACCTCTTCCCCCTCCCCGGCGGCGGGTCGTAGGCGGGGATCCCCGTCAGGTACTGGCCCAGGATCAGCGTGTGGATGTCGTGGGTCCCCTCGTAGGTGTAGACCGTCTCGAGGTTCATGAGGTGGCGCATGATGGGGTACTCGGCCACGATGCCGTTGGCGCCGTGGATCTCCCGGGCCAGCCTCGCGCACTCCCGCGCCACGTGGACGTTGTTGCGCTTGGCCATGGACACCGCCTGGGGGCTCGCGCGGCCCTCGTCCTTGAGCCTCCCGAGCCGGACGACCAGCAGCTGGCCCCTGACGATCTCCGAGTACATCCAGGCGAGCTTCTCCTGGACCAGCTGGTGGGCCGCGATGGGGCGGCCGCCGAACTGCACCCGGGCGCCCGCGTAGTCCAGGGCGGCCCCGAAGGTGGCCATGGCCGACCCCAGGGCGCCCCAGGCGATGCCGTAGCGGGCCTGGGTCAGGCAGGCCAGCGCGTTCTTGAGCCCCGTGGTCCCCGGGAGGACGACCTCCTCCGGCAGGCGGCAGTCCTCGAAGACGAGCTGCGAGGTGACGGAGGCGCGGAGGGAGTACTTCCCGTGGTGGTCCACCGTGGAGAAGCCGGGCGTGCCCCGCTCCACCAGGAAGCCCCGGATCCCCTCCTCCGTGCGGGCCCACACCACCGCCACGTCGGCGATGGAGCCGTTGGTGATCCAGGCCTTCTCGCCGTCGAGCACCCACTCCGCACCGTCCCGGACGGCCCGGGTCCGCATGCCGGCCGGGTTGGAGCCGAAGTCGGGCTCGGTGAGCCCGAAGCACCCGATGGCCTCGCCCCGGCCCAGCGCCGGGATCCAGCGCTCCTTCTGGGCCTCCGAGCCCCACTGCAGGATGGGGTACATCACCAGGGCCGACTGCACCGAGGCGAAGGACCGGAGGCCCGAGTCGCCCCGCTCCAGCTCCTGGTTGATGAGCCCGTAGGCCACGGAGTTCAGGCCGGGGAGGCCGTACTCGGTGTAGCTCGCACCCAGGAAGCCCAGCTCCCCCATCTCCGGCACCAGGTGCGCCGGGAAGGTCCCCTCCAGGGCCCAGTCCTCGATGTGGGGCATCACCCGTCCGGCCACCCAGCGCCGCACCGTGTCCCGGACCATCCGCTCCTCGTCGGTGAGCAGCTCGTCCAGGAGGTAGAGGTCCTTCTCGTCCAGGATCGTCGTCATGGCAGCCCCCAGTCCCGGCACCGGTCCGCCGGGAGGCACATTCTGGCACAGCGTGGGACCACCGGGGTCCGCTGCGGACCCTCAGGTCTTCTTCCGCCGCCTCGCGATGTCCTGCAGCCTCTCGCGGATGCGGGCCTCCCAGCCCTCGGCCGTGGGGCGGAAGAAGCGGACGCCCCGCAGCTCCGTGGGGAGGCACTCCATGTCGGCCACCCTGCCCGGCTCGTCGTGGGCGTAGCGGTAGCCCTCGCCGTAACCGTGGTCGCGCATGAGCTTCGTGGGCGCGTTGCGGAGCTGGAGTGGAACGGGCAGCGCGGGGTGCTCCGCCACGGCGCGCCTCGCGGACTTCCACGCGGTGTAGAGGGCGTTGGAACGGGGTGCCAGGCAGAGGTAGACCGTGGCCTGGGCCAGGGCCAGCTCGCACTCGGGGATCCCCACGTGTTCCACGGCGTGGGCCGCGGCCGCCGCCTGCTCCAGGGCGCGGGGATCGGCCATGCCCACGTCCTCCGAGGCGACGCGAAGCAGGCGCCGGGCCACGTAGCGCGGGTCGGCGCCGCCTTCGAGCAGGCGGGCCAGCCAGTAGAGGGAGGCGTCCACGTCGGAGTTCCGGATGGACTTGTGCAGGGCGGAGATGAGGTTGAAGTGCTCCTCACCACCCCTGTCGTAGGCGGCCAGGGCCTTCTGGACCACGCGCTCCACCAGCGCCCGGTCCAGGGGGACCTCCTCGTCCACGGCAGCGCCCACGGCCATCTCCAGGTGGTTCAGGGCCTGGCGGGCGTCCCCTCCCGAGAGGGCGGCCAGGGCCTCCAGGGCCTCCTCCTCCACCCGGAGGTCCAGCGCGCCCAGCCCCCGCTCGCTGTCGGCCAGGGCCCGCTCCAGGAGCGTGCGGATCTCCTCGCGGCCGAGCGGCTCCAGGATGTAGACCTCCAGCCGGGAGAGCAGAGCCCGGTTCAGCTCGAACGAGGGGTTCTCGGTGGTGGCCCCCACGAGCACGATGTCCCCCGACTCCACGTAGGGCAGGAAGGCGTCCTGCTGGGCCTTGTTGAAGCGGTGGATCTCGTCCACGAAGAGCACCGTGCGGCGCCCGGTGGCCTGCCGGAGGGCCTGGGCCTCGGCCATGACGGCCCGGGCCTCCCTGACGCCCGAGAGCACGGCCGAGAACGAGATCACCTGCGCGTCCACGGCAGCGGCGGCCAGCCGGGCCAGGGTGGTCTTGCCGCTGCCCGGCGGGCCCCACAGCACCATGGAGACCAGCTCGCCCCGGCCCACCATCCGCCGGATGACGCCGTCCTCCCCCACCAGGGCCTCCTGGCCCACCATCTCCTCGAGGGAGCGGGGCCGCATCCGGTCCGCCAGGGGGGTCCCCGCCGCGTCTCCCGGGCCGCTCACCGCTTCAGCTCCAGCGTGAGATCCGCAAGCCGCTCCAGGAGCAGCATCCTGAACAGGGCCTCCGCGAGGTCCCGGCCCGTGGTGACCGCGCCGTGGGCCTCCAGCACGCAGGCCGGCATGACCCCCAGCACCCCGGCCGCACCTTCGGCCAGCTCGTGGGAACCGGGGGGCAGGACGCCCACCCACCCCACCCCCCCCAGGACCTCCCGGCCCTCGGCGAGGAGGTCCCAGCGGGGCATCCGGCCCCGCGCGGCGAGGGCAAGCACCCGGGGCGGGTGGGCGTGGACGACCGCCCGCACCTCCGGGAGCCTCCGGTAGACCTCCAGGTGGAGCTCCGCCTCGGTGGAGGCCTCCGGAGGCAGCACACCCCCGGGCCAGGCCACGGCCACAAGGTCCACCGGCCGGAGCCGCCCCTTGTCGGCGCCCCTTGGTGTCAGCAGCAGCTCATCGTCCAGCCGGACCGAGAGGTTCCCCTCCCCGGGAAGGATCAGGCCCGCACCCGCCAGCCGCGCCCCCGCGGCCACCAGGTCGAGGCGTGCCCTCCGGGCCACCGGGACCGTCATGACGCTCCGGAACCGTCGCCCTTCCCCGCCCCGTCCCGGCACTCCGGGCTGCAGTAGGAGGCGTCACCGGAGGTGAGGGCCCGGCTCGCGGGGACCAGGGTGCCGCACCGCGCGCAGGGCAGGAGGCGCTCCTGCTCCCCGCCGCCCGTCGCGGCCCGCCGGCGGGAGCCCCGTCCCGCGAGCCCCTCCTCCGTGATCTCCCGGGACCGCTGCTCCAGGCGCCTGCCCACGATGTTCAGCACCCTCCACACCAGGTAGAGGACGAGGACGAGGACCAGGAGACGGCGCACGCCCTCAGCCCCTGATCTCGCGCTCCAGGGCGGTGAGGTCCGGGATCTGCGGATTGTCCTTCCTCATGGCCTTGAGCTGCTCCAGCGCCGTCAGGGCCTCGTCGTGACGGTGCAGGTCGAAATTGAGCACGACGATGCGGTTGTAGAGCGCCTGCCAGTGCCCGGGATCCATCTTCAGGACCCGGTCCAGCATGGCCAGCGCCTCCTCGCCCCTTCCCTGGTTCCTCAGCGTCACCGCAAGGTCCGTCAGGACGTTCACGTCGTCCGGACGGACCTCCAGCGCCTTGCGGTACCAGGTCTCCGCCTCGGGCCACCTGGAGTGGTCGAAGTACACGTTGCCGAGGCCCGCGAGGACGTCGAAGTTCTTCGGGTCGTCCACCAGCATGGACTGGAGCGCCCTGACCTGGTCCAGGAACTCCTGGTCGGCCGCGGGTGCCGCCCCCTCGCCGATGGGCGGGTGCCCGGGAGGCATGGCCTCCTGTCCCGCCATCGCGGCCATGGCCCGGGCCGGAGGCACCGTCTGGAAGCGCTCGGCCAGGACGTAGCCCACCGCCAGCCCCACGATGGCGCCGACGAAGATGTAGAAGAATCGCTCCACGTGCTGCACGAAACCCCCCGGGGGATCCCTCCCCCTCATCTGCGTGGTGTGACCCGGGGGCGGCCCCGGAACTCAGCGCTCAGGATACCCCGTTTCCTCCCCGGTGTCCCCGGTGTCCTCGATCCGCTCCGCCACCCAGGTACCCCCGCTGGGGATCCCGGCCGAGAGGTGGGTGCCCTCCCAGGTCCCCTCCAGACGGGAGGGGCGGCCCCGCTTGAGCTCGCCGTAGTACACGGCCATGAACCCCAGCTGGGAGTCCACCCGCTCCAGCCGGACCTTGCCGGCCACGAATGTGCCCCGAAGGGAGCCGAACCAGCCGCCCTCCAGGACGTACGTCCCCTGGAGCAGCGTCCCGTCGAGCTCCAGCGCCATCTCGCCCTTCTGGCCGCCGGGCTCCATGACCAGCGTCCAGCGGCCCGACAGCGGGTCCTCCTCCGTCTTCCCCCCGCCCTCGAGCCGGGCGAGCTCCACCTGGAGGGTACCCAGCCGTTCGCGCGCCGCCGCGATGGTCCCCCGCAGCTGCTGGCAGGCGAAGAGGCGCATGAGGAGGTCGCCCTCGGCCTGCCGCAGGTCATCGTCGCGCAGCCTCAGGCTCTCCGCCGACTCGCCGTCCTTCTGGGCTCGCAGCAGGTCCGCCGCCAGCCGGTCGACCCTGCTCCAGGCCTCCCTCAGGTCCGCCTGCTGCTGCTCGAGGTCGGTGATGGCCCGGTCGAGGAGCTGCTGCTGCACCGCCACCTGGCCCCTGAGGACCTGGACCAGCGAACCGGAGGCCCATGCGGCGGACGCGAAGGCCAGCACCAGCGCACACACCGTGACGATCACCGCTGCCGCAGCAGTCCCCCGGTGACCCGGGACTCCGGGCCGGAACGGCATCACCAGGCCCCCGGTCCTACTCGTCCTCGTCGTCGAGGATGTTGCCGGCCCGCTCCCGGATGATCCCGTCCACCTCCTGGCTGACCTCGTCCACATCCCGTCCCTCCACCTCGGCGACCTCGTAGACCAGGAGCTGCCGGGCGTGATCGAACATCTTGCGTTCCCGGAACGACAGCGTCTTGCGCGAGGCCACCTCGGCCAGGCACAGGAGGACATCCACGATCTCGTTGAGGTCGCCCGTCTTGATGCGATCCAGGTTGGCCCTGTACCGGTCCTTCCAGTCGTGCTCGTCCTGGCCCCCGGAGTCCCGGAGGCGGGCCATCACGGCGGCCACCTCCCCCGCGTCGGACAGCCGGCGGAGCCCCACCCTGTCGGAGTTCTTCACGGGCACCATCACCTTGGAGTTGGTGCTGAGCAGCCGGAGGTGGTAGCAGCGGAACATCTGCCCGGCCAGCTCCTCCTCCCCCACCTCCTCCACCACCGTCACCCCCTGGCTGGGGTAGACCAACTTGTCGCCAACCTGGAACTCCACATTGCCTCCCACGTGTGACTCCCCATTCTAGCACTGCCGGGGGGCTGGATCAGGGAAGCACCTTGGAGGGATTGAGGATGCCGAGCGGGTCCAGCGCCACCTTGAGGCTCCGGAGGACCTCCAGCTCCCGCGGCCCCACCCCGATGGGAAGGTAGCGGCGCTGGGTGTAGCCCACCCCGTGCTCGCCGGTGATGGTCCCGCCGAGCGACACGGTCAGGCGGAAGATCTCCTCGATGACCCCGGGAAGCTCCTCGTGCCACACCCGGTCGGAGGCGCCCATCCGCAGGATGTTCACGTGGATGTTGCCGTCGCCGGCGTGCCCGTAGCAGAGGGTGGTGATCCCGTGCCGGCCCGCGATCTCCTTGACCCCCTCCACCAGCTCGACGATGCGGGAGCGCGGCACCACGCAGTCCTCCTCCTTGTAGGTGGAAAGGCCCTTGACGGCCTCCCCGGTGGCGCGCCGCAGTGCCCAGAGCTCCTCGGTCTGCCTCGGGTTCTGCGCCACCAGGACCTCCGAGGCCCGCCCCGCCTCCAGCACACCGCCCACCCTCAGCAGCCGGGTCTCCACCTCGGCCTCCTCCATCCCGTCCACCTCCAGGAACACGTAGGCCTCCGCCCCGGGTGCGGGCAGCGGCCGCGAGAGGTGCTCCGCCGCCGCGGCCAGAGCCGCCCCTTCCAGGAACTCGCACACCGAGGGGGTCACCTCGCGGAACACGCCCAGCACGGCCTCCAGCCCGTCCCGCATGGTGGCAAAGGCCGCCAGCAGAAGCGCCCGGGCCGGCGGGTACGGCACGAGGCGCAGCGTGGCCTCCGTGATCACGCCGAGGGTCCCCTCCGAGCCCACGAAGAGGCGCGTCAGGTCGTAGCCCGTCACGTCCTTGCGGCAGGCGCCGCCCGTCCGGATCACGGAGCCGTCGGCCAGGACCACCTCCAGCCCCAGCACCCAGTCCGCGGTCACGCCGTACTTCACCGCCCGGGGACCCCCGGCGTTCTCGGCCAGGTTCCCGCCGAGGGTGCAGGACCCCCTGGAGGCCGGGTCCGGCGGGTAGAAGAGCCCCCTCGCCTCCACGGCCTCCTGCAGCACCTGGGTGATCACGCCGGGCTCCACCACCGCCACCATGTCCGCCTCGTCGATCTCCACGATGCGGTCCAGGCGGTCCAGCGCGAGCACCACCCCGCCCTCCACCGGGAGGGCGCCGCCCGAGAGCCCCGTCCCCCCGCCCCGCGGCGTCACGGGCACGCGGTGGCGGGACGCCAGGCCCAGGAGCGTGGAGACCCCCTCCCTCGTTCGCGGCCGCACCACCACCTCCGGCGGGAAGAACAGGTCCTCCGTCTCGTCCCGGCCGAAGGGCTCCATGGCCTCGGGATCCACGATCAGCTCGCCGGGCGCGAAGGCCGCCTCCAGCTCCTCCAGGAAACCCGCGGGGATCGTCATGGGAGAGATCATACCGTTCCCGCCCGCCCACCCGGTGGAGAAGCCAAGACGTGAAGAGGTGAAGGGGTGGGGACGTCAGGAGGTCAGGGCGTGAGGACGTGAGGGCGTCCGGCCGATCTGTGGCGGGCGCAGGGGCGCAGGGGTGCGGGGGAGAGTCCGTCACGGACAGGGCCACGGTCACGGGCAGGGGGCGGCATCACGCCCGGGTGGAGGTCCCACACGATCCCAGTGCCCTCTTTCGTTTCACGTTTCACGTTTCACGTTTCACGATCCGGGTGGGCGGCTGGGTGTCGCACCCCGCACGGGTGGCCCCCGAGAAGCGGCTGGTGTACGATTCCCGCGCCGCAACGGCCGCTGGAGGTACCCCATGCCCGTCCCCCACCACGTGAAGGATCTCGCCCTGGCTCCGGAAGGGCTCCGGCGCATCCAGTGGGCCGACCGCCAGATGCCCGTGCTGGCCGCCATCCGGGAGCGCTTCGAGAGGGAGCGCCCCCTTGCGGGCGAGCGCATCGCGGCGTGCCTCCACGTCACCACCGAGACCGCCAACCTCATGCGGACCCTCGTGGCCGGCGGCGCCGAGGTCCGCCTCTGCGCCTCCAACCCGCTGTCCACCCAGGACGAGGTGGCCGCGGCCCTCGTGGCCGAGTACGGCATCTCCGTCTTCGCCATCACCGGGGAGGACAACGACACCTACTACGACCACGTGCGCTCCTGCCTCGAGATGCGCCCCACCCTCACCATGGACGACGGCGCGGACCTTGTCTCCTCGCTGCTGTTCATCGGCCTCGGCCGGCTGGACCAGGTGAACCCCCGGGTCCGTGCCTTCGCCGCGGAGCTGGGGGACGAGGGCTGCAGGGCCCTGCTCGAAGGCGTCCGCGGCTCCACCGAGGAGACCACCACCGGCGTGATCCGCCTCCGCGCCATGGAGCGGGACGGCGTCATGGCCTTCCCCGTCATTGCCGTGAACGACGCCGACACCAAGCACCTGTTCGACAACAGGTACGGCACCGGGCAGTCCACCATGGACGGCATCCTCCGGGCCACCAACGTGCTGATCGCGGGCAGCACCGTGGTGGTGGCCGGCTACGGCTGGTGCGGCCGGGGCGTGGCCATGCGGGCCCACGGCCTGGGGGCCCACGTGATCGTCACCGAGGTGGATCCCGTGCGCGCGCTGGAGGCCGTCATGGACGGCTTCCGCGTGATGCCCATGGCCGAGGCCGCCCCGCTGGGCGATCTCTTCGTCACCGTGACCGGGGACAAGCACGTGATCACCGTGGAGCACATGCGCTCCATGAAGGACGGGGCCCTGGTGTGCAACTCCGGCCACTTCGACGTGGAGATCGACGTGAAGGGCCTGGAGGAGGCGGCCACCGAGCGGTGGACCGCCCGCCCCTTCGTGGAGGCCTACGGCTTCGCCGACGGCCACGTGGTCCACCTCCTGGCCGACGGCCGGCTCGTGAACCTGGCCGCCGCGGAGGGCCACCCCGCCTCCGTGATGGACATGTCCTTCGCCAACCAGGCGCTGGCCGCCGAGTACCTGGTCCACCGGGGCGCCGGCCTGGACAGCCGGGTCCACGGCGTCCCCCGGGAGATCGACCGCTCCATCGCGGCCCTCAAGCTCGAGACCATGGGCGTGTCCATCGACGTGCTGACCGACGAGCAGGTGGCGTACCTGGCATCCTGGGAGGAGGGCACCTGACGGCCCGCCCGCGGCGCCCGGCGGAGCTCCACCCGGGGAACCTTTTCACGCTCCGTTCGTAGAACGGAGCGACTGCGAGACCTTCGGGAGGTATGAGCCGTGAAACGGTACCTGACCGCATGCCTGATGCCCGCGCTGCTCCTGGCCGGAACCTCCCCGGTGGCGGCCCAGAGCCTGGAGACCTCGGCCCTGCCCATCGAGATCACGACCCCGGGCCACGAGGACACGGACCAGCTGCGCCTCTCGCTGCGCGAGGCCTACCGGATCGCCCTCGAACGGAACCTGGACCTCCAGGTCGGGCGGTACGACCTCGCCGCAGCGGAGGCCTCCATCTTCGAGCAGACCGGGATCTTCGACCCCAACCTCCGGGCCAGCACCGGCGGCGACTGGGCCCGGTCCCCGGCCGCCACGCAGCTTGCCGGCGCCAAGGTGACCGAGGCCCGGAACACCCGCTTCGGGCTCGGCCTCGACTGGTTCCTGCCCTCCGGAACGAAGCTGGACGTGAGCGTGGACGCCACCCGGAGCGAGACCAACTCCCAGTTCTTCTACGTGAACCCCCGCTGGCAGACCGGCTTCAACCTGTCCCTCCAGCAGTCCCTGCTCCGGGGCTTCGGCACGCTGGTCAACCGCGCCCCCATCGTGATCGCCCGGAACCGCCGGGACCAGACCTCGGCCCAGTTCGCGGTCACCGTGATCGCCACGCTCCGCCGGGTCGAGGAGGCCTACTGGGACCTGGTGGCGGCCCGATGGGCCGTCAGGGTCCGCGAGCACTCCCTGACCCTCGCCGAGCGGCTTCTGGACGAGACCCGTGAACGCGTCAAGGTTGGCACCTCGGCTCCCATCGACCTCGTCCAGTCCGAGGCCACGGTGGCCGCCCGCCGCCAGGAGGTGATCGCCGCCCGGAACGCCGCGGACAACGCCGAGGATGCCCTCAAGGCCGTGCTGGGGTTCGACGAGCCCGACGAGTGGAACGTGAAGCTGGACACCTCCGAGGACCTGAAGGCCACCCCGCTGACCACGAACCTCGAGGACGCCATCGCCACCGCCCTGAAGCAGCGCCCCGAGATCCACCAGGAGCTCCTGGCGCTGGCCACCCTCAGGCTGAACATCCAGGTGGCCCGCAACGACACCCTCCCCCGCCTGGACCTGCAGGCCAGGTACGGCTGGGGTGGCCTGGGCGGCAACGTCACGCTCAGGGATCCCGACACCGGGGAGATCATCACCGTCATCCCCGGCGGCATCGACGACGCATTCCGCCAGATCCGGGACCGCGACTTCCCCACCTGGTCGGTGGGCCTGAATTTCATCATGCCCCTGGGGAACAACCAGGCCAGGGCACGCCTGGCCCAGCAGCGGTACGCCTTCCAGAAGGAGGAGACCCGCCTCCGGGCCCTCCAGCAGCAGATCATCCGCGAGGTCCGCGTGGCGGTCCGCGCCCTGGAGGACGGTGCCGCGAACATGGAGGCCGCCCACGCCGCCCGCATCGCCGCCGAGCGCAACGTGGAGGCCGAGGAGACCAAGTTCAAGAACGGCCTGACCACCAACTACCAGGTCACCAGGATCCAGGACGACCTGGCCCGGGCCCAGCTCACGGAGATCCAGGCCAATGTCCTGTATCGCAAGGCGGTGGTCGGCTACCTCGCTGCCACCGGAACCCTCCTGGACAGGGAGAAGGTGGCCATCGTGGACCCGGGTCAGCCGGACGTGCCCCACGACTTCTGGCGGGATGTGAGGTGGCTCCAGATGAGCGGTCCGGCCCACGGGAATCAACGACCCGAGGAGAACGTACCTGAGGTCATGACGGGCAGCGACCCGCAACTGCAGGAAACGGAGGAGTCGTCATGATGAGCGAGACGCCAGGCTGGGAACCCGATATCGCCGAGGAGCTCACGGAGGGCCCGGAAGCACCGGAGCGGCCACGCATGGGAGCCCTGGCACGGATCGTCCAGGTCTTCGTCAGCCCGGTGGAGGTGTTCCGGGACATCGCCCGGAAGCCCACGTGGGTGGCCATCCTCCTGCTGACCATGGTGGTGTCGGCGGGCACGCAGTTCGTGGTGATGCCCCACCTGGACATGGAGACCACCATCCGCCAGAGCCTGGAGAAGAGGGGCAGCGAGGTCACCGAGGAGCAGCTGGACACGATGTTGGCCAACGCCGACAGGATGGCATGGCTCGGACCGGTCTCGTCCCTGGTCATCGTGCCGGTCGCCATGGTCGTGCTGGCGGCCATCTACCTGCTGGGGCTCAAGCTTGCGGGATCCGACATCGACTTCCTCCATTCCTTCTCGGCCACCCTCCACGCCTACTGGCCGGCCAGCGTCGCCAAGGCGGCGATCCTGGTGGCGCTGGTGAGTCGGGTGGGCAAGGTCCCGGCCCAGGAGATGGAGCGCCTGATCCGGTCGAACCTGGCGGCCTTCCTCGGACCGGACAGCCCGGCCTGGCAGGTGAAGCTGGCCACGAGCTTCGATGTCTTCAACCTCTGGACCTTCGCCCTCCTGGTGGTGGGCCTCGCGATCGTGGGCCGGATTCCCAGGGCGAGGGCCGCGGTGGTGACCGGGCTGCTCTGGGGCACCTGGATCGCCGGCAAGGTGGCCTTCGCCGCCCTCCTGGGCTGAGGAGGCTCCCATGAAGAAGGTTCTCGTCGGAGCCGGTCTCGTCCTGGTGCTGGCCGCGGTCTTCTTCCTGAGCACCCGCGAGACCGGCGGGAAGGGCACGCCGGTCCAGGTGGACACGGTGTCCCGGCGGACCATCTCCGCCAGGGTCAAGGCCACCGGAGAGATCACGCCGGAGAAGAAGGTCCAGATCTCGGCCAAGGTGGTGGGCGAGGTGATCCGCCTCACCGTTCGCGAGGGCGACCGGGTCACCGAGGGGCAGGTGCTCCTCCAGATCGAGCCCGACGTCTACCAGGCCGTGCGCGACCAGGCCCGTGCGGCGCTCCAGCAGGCCCAGGCACAGATCCGCAGCATCGAGGTCAGGCTGGAGGACGCGAGGCGCACCCTCAGGCGGCAGCAGGAGCTGTTCTCCCGGGGGCTCACGAGCCAGGAGCAGGTGGACGCCGCCCGCGTGGCCGTGGACACCACCACGGTGCAGCTGGCCGTCCAGCGTCACGCCGTGGAGCAGGCCCGCTCCTCGCTCAAGCGCGCCGAGGACGACCTCAAGCGGACCATCATCCGCTCCCCCATGGACGGCGTGGTCATCCAGCTGAACACGGAAAAGGGCGAGACGGTGGTTCCCGGCTCCACGAACCTCCCGGGCTCGGTCCTCATGGTCATCGCCGACATGTCCCGCATCCAGGCCGAGGTGGACGTGGGCGAGGTGGACGTGGTGGGCGTCAGGATCGGCCAGGAGGCCGACGTCCGCGTGGACGCCCTGGAGGGCACGGTGCAACGGGGGCGCGTCACGGAGATCGCCACCTCCGGCGTGAAGGACCCCGCCCAGGGTGTCATCCACTTCAAGGTGAAGATCGACATCGAGGACCCGGACCCCGCCCTGCGCCCCAGCATGACCGCCAAGGTGGACATCATCACCGCCGTCCACGAGGACGTGCTGGCCGTCCCGATCCAGGCCGTGGTCAGGCGGGCCGTGGACGAGAACGGATCGGAGCTGGAGAGGTCGAGGGCCGGACACGTGGAGGATTCCGACACGAAGGACGTGGTCTACGCCTTCGAGGACGGAAAGGCCGCCATCAGGCCCGTGACCACCGGGATCTCCGACGAGCTCTGGGTGGAGATCACCTCGGGCCTCGAGGAGGGGACCGAGGTCATCGTGGGGCCCTACCGCACCCTCAAGTCGATGCACGACGGCGACGCGGTCCGCCGGGAGGAGGCCCGCGAGAAGAAGGACGAGGACACCTCCGGCTCCGTCGAGGTGCGGGTGGAGTGATGCTCATCGAGATCCAGGGGTTGACCAAGGTGTACCGCATGGGCGAGGACGTGGTGCGGGCCCTGGACGGCGTGGACCTGACTGTGGACCACGGTGAGTACCTGGCGGTCATGGGTCCCTCCGGCTCCGGGAAGTCCACCCTCATGAACCTCCTGGGCTGCCTGGACACGCCCTCCGCGGGCCGGTACCTGCTCAACGGCCGCCGCATCTCGGGCCTGGCCGACGAGGAGCTGGCGCGCATCCGCAACGAGGAGGTGGGCTTCGTCTTCCAGACCTTCAACCTCCTGCCGAGGACCACCGCCCTGGAGAACGTGGAGCTCCCGCTCGTCTACGGCGGCGTCCCCCGCCGCGAGCGCAGGCGCCGGGCCCGCGAGGCCCTGGAGCGGGTGGGCCTGGGCGACCGGATGCACCACCGGCCCAACGAGCTCTCCGGGGGCCAGCGCCAGCGGGTGGCCATCGCCAGGGCGCTGGTGAACGACCCCTCGCTGCTGCTCGCCGACGAGCCCACCGGGAACCTGGACTCGCGGGTCTCCGAGGAGATCATGGAGCTCTTCGACGAGCTCAACGCCGCGGGCAACACCATCGTGGTGGTGACCCACGAGGAGGACATCGCCGCACGTACCCGCCGCGTGGTCCGCCTGCTGGACGGGCGGGTCGTGGCTGACGAGCGGAGCCGAAGGGGGGGCCGGCCGTGATCTGGGAGAACCTCCGCATCGCGCTCAAGGCCATCCGCTCCAACAAGATGCGCTCGGCGCTCACCACCCTGGGCATCATCATCGGCGTGGCCGCCGTGATCGCCGTGGTCTCCATCGTCCAGGGCCTCAACTACATGATCGCCAGCGAGCTGGAGGGGGTCGGCGCCACCTACATCCGCGTGGCCCCCAGGGACGACCGGAACGACCCCGAGATGATCGGCAGGGAGGTCACGCTCACCTACGAGGACGGCCAGGCGGTCATGGCCGGCGCCACCGCCCTCGCCCATTTCAACCCCGTGTTCTTCCGCACCGACCGGCTCCGCTACCGGGACGAGAAGCACAGCTGCATCCTCCTGGCTGTGGGCGCCCACTACCAGGAGGTGGACAACCACTGGGTGGACGAGGGGCGGTTCTTCTCCCAGCTCGACCTGGACCGTCGGGCCCACGTCTGCCTGGTGGGCCGGAAGATCATCGACGAGCTCGAGCTCCCCGCCGACCCCATCGGCACCGAGATCATCATCGGTACGGCCTCCTTCACCGTCGTGGGCATCATGGAGAAGAAGGGCGAGATGTTCGGCCAGGACCGGGACGACCTGGTCATCATCCCCATCACCACGGCCCGGAACGTCTACGGCAACGACGCCATGAAGCGGCTCATCCTCGACTTCCAGGCCAGGAGCCCGGAGGTGGTGGACCTGGCCAAGGACCAGATCACCTCCATCCTCACCAAGCGCCACCACATTCCCAGGGGCTCCGAGCCCGACTTCCGCGTGGTGCTCCAGGAGGAGATCCTCAAGACCACGGGCTCCATCCTGGGCGGCGTCACCAGGGTGGTGGGTGCCGTGGTGGGGATCGCCCTCCTGGTGGGCGGGATCGGCATCATGAACATCATGCTGGTCTCGGTCACCGAGCGGACCCGCGAGATCGGCATCCGCAAGGCCGTGGGGGCCCGCCGTTCCGACATCCTGGTCCAGTTCCTCATCGAGGCCGTGACCCTCTCCCTCTTCGGGGGCCTGGTGGGCATCCTCGCGGGATGGGGCTTCGGCGTGCTGGGGGCCAGGGCCATCCCGGGCTTCCCGGCCGCCCACGTGCCCCTGTGGGCGGTGCTCCTGGGCTTCGGCTTCGCGGCCCTCACCGGCATCCTCTTCGGCACCTACCCCGCCGCCAAGGCCTCCTCGCTGGACCCCATCGAGGCCCTCCGCTACGAGTAGCGGCCGGGCGGCCGGCCTTGCGCGGCACGGGCGCTGCGGGCACACTGTCACCCGGAGGTGCCCATGACCGAGGAGAGACTCACCGGAGAGGAGCTGGCGCGCCTGGTGGACCGGGTCTTCGCGCCGCGGCCGGAGGACACGGCGGTGGCCGTTCTGGTGGACCTTCCCGACGGCGAGCTGGCCGACACCCCGGAGTGGGCCGCGCGGCGCGAGATGGCGGCGGGCTGGGTGCGGGAGCTACGCAGGGTGACCGCGGCGGGCCTGCCCTGCGATCTGGTGCTCTACCGCAACGCCCGGCGCAACAACGCCGACCTGCCCCGAGAGGCCTGGCTCCACGATCCCGGGATGCCCCTCCCCGCCACCGCCGACGATCCCGATCCGGGCGCCGCCGTCCCCTTCGCGAAGGTCTTCGACACCCACTCCATCCTGCTGGCGCCCACGGAGCTCTCGGCCACGGCGCCCCTGAAGCTCGCCGCACCCCGCCACGGCTTCCGCGCGGCCACCATGCCCGGATTCTCGGCGGACATGATCCCGGCGCTCCGGCTCGACTACGTGGAGATCAACCGGCGGGTCCGGCACCTCGCGGATCTCCTGGACCGGGCCGCGGGCGCGGAGCTCGAGTTCCGCGTGGACGACGGCTCCCGCCACCGCCTCCACCTGGACCTGCGGCACCGCACGGCCCACGCCTCGGGCGGCGTGCTCCACGAGCCCGGCACCGCCGGCAACCTCCCCTCGGGGGAGGCCTACATCGTGCCCTACGAGGGCGAGCTCCCCTCCACCCCCTCGCTCACGGAGGGCCGCCTCCCCGTGGAGCTGGACGGCGAGGTGGTGCTCTACCGCATCCGCGCCAACCGGGCCGTGGCCGTGCAGAGCGAGGGCCCCGTCTCCCGCCGCGAGGCCGGGCTGCTCGCCGCCGAGCCCGCCTACGGCAACCTGGCCGAGCTGGGCCTGGGCGTGCTGGGCGACTTCGGCATCGAGCCCACGGGGCGCGTGCTCCTGGACGAGAAGCTGGGCCTCCACATCGCCTTCGGCCGCTCCGACCACTTCGGCGGCCGGGTGGGCGCCGACGACTTCTCCACACCCGAGGCGGTCACCCACCAGGACCGGGTCTACATCCCGGCCCTCCAGCCCCGGGTCACCGTGGCGCGGGCGGAGCTGCTCCTCGCGGACGGCACCACCGCCCCCCTCATGCGGGACGGCGCCTGGGTGGTGGACTTCGGGCCATGACGGCAGCACCGGATCCCTGGCGGCCCGCGGGCCGCGCCACCCTGAGGCCCGGCCGGACCCGCTCGCTGGAGCGGCGCCACCCCTGGGTCTTCAGCGGGGCCCTGGCCCACCCCGTGGAGGGCGGTCCCGTGGTGGAGCTGGTGGACGCCCGCGGGAACCGGGTCGGGGACGCCCTGGTGAGCGGCCGCGGGGGCATCGTGCTCAAGGTGCTGGCCTGGGGCGCGGACCGGTGGTCGCCGGGGCTCCTGCGCCGCCGGATCGGGGAGGCCCTGGAGCTGCGCCGGCGCCTCTCCATCCCCTCGAATGCCCTCCGGCTGGTCAACGCCGAGGGCGACGGCCTGCCGGGCCTCGTGGTGGACCGCTACGCCGGCGTGGTGGTGATCGAACTCTCCGAGGCGGCCTGGGAGCCCTTCCTGCCGGAGGTGGCCATCGCACTCCGCGAGGCGCTGGGCGGGGACCCGGCCTTCGTGCTCCGCCGGCAGGGGCGCGACGCCGACACCGTGGAGGCCCTGGAGGGGAGCACCGTCCCGGACCGGGTCGTGGTCGACGAGGCGGGAGCGAAGCTGCCGGTGGACCTGGCGGGGGGCCAGAAGACGGGCCTCTTCCTGGACCAGCGGGACAGCCGCCTCCGCATGGCCGCCCTGGCACCCGGGGGCGGCCTCGGCCTCAACCTCTTCGCCTACACGGGGGCCTTCTCCGTGCACGCGCGGCGGGCGGGCCTGGCCTCGGTGCTCAACGTGGACAGCGACGCGGGCGCCCTCGACCTGCTCCGCGAGGCCCACGGGCTCAACGATCTGGACCTGGACGAGGGGGAGGTCCTCCGGGCCGACGCCTTCGCCGCCGTGCGCGAGCTGGCCGCCTCGGGACGCCGCTTCGACTGGATCGTGGTGGACCCGCCCGCGCTGGCCCGCCGGAAGGCCGACGTGGACCGCGCCGCCCGTGCCTACAAGGACGTCTTCCTCCACGCCCTCCGGGTGGCGGAGCCCGGCGCCGTGGCCCTCTTCTGCTCCTGCTCCGGCGCCGTGGACGAGAAGCTCTTCGGGCAGATCGTCTTCGCCGCCGCCCTGGACGCCGGCCGCGAGCTCCGCATCCTGGAGCGCCGCGGCGCGGCCCCCGACCACCCCGTGTCGGTGCACTGCCCGCAGGGCGCGTACCTGAAGGCGTGGGTCGTGGTGGTGGGTGGGAGGTGAGGGAGTCAGACGTCAGGGCGGGAGGACGTGCGACGCCCGCCCACCCGCCCGTTCGTGAAACGTGAAAGGTGAAACGTGAAACGAATGAGGGCACCGGATCGTGTGGCGCCTTCACCCGACCGTGATAACGCCCCCGACCCTGACCCTGCCCGTGCCCGTGCCCGTGCCCGTGCCCGTGACGGATTCTCCCCTGCACCCCTGCTCCCCAGCTCCCCAGCGCCCCTGCTTCCCGCGCCCGCCACAGATCAGCCGGACGCCCTCCCGCCCTGACGTCCCGCCATCCCGACGTCCTGACTCACCACTCACTCCCCTCACCCTCCCGGAGGACCGTGCAGGCACCACCGGCGTCCGCCCGGCGGGCCGCCGCGCCGGGAGCCTGCCCACCGCGGGGAGCAGCCGGTCGAGGATCACATCGAGGAGGATCCCCCTCTCCTGCCGGGTGGCCGTTCCCGGGCCCACGTTCCAGGCCGCGCTGGTGGCCACCACGAGATCCAGCTCCGGGACGCAGAAGACGAACTGGCCCCCCCAGCCCCAGGCCACGAAGGCCCGGGGCTCCAGGCTCTCGAAGAGCCACCAGAGCCAGCCGTAGTCGATGCCCGTCAGGGACTCGAAGTACGCTCCGAGCTTCACCTGCTCCGAGGTGGCCTCCACCGTCCAGCTTCCGGAGACCACGCGATCGCCGTCCCAGACCCCGTGGCCCAGGAAGAGCAGGCCCAGCCGGGCCATGTCCTCCGTGCGCAGGGCAAGGCCGTGACCGCCGAAGTTGAAGCCCTGCGGGTCCGCGGGCCACCTCCGTTCGGTGATGCCCAGGGGACCGAAGAGCACCGCGTCGGCGAAGTCCAGCGTGGGGACGCCCACGGCCGTGGCCAGCACGATGGAGAGCAGGTGGGGGTCCGCCGAGCTGTAGTCGAAGCGGGTTCCCGGCGGGGCCGCCAGGGGGCGGTCCAGCACGTAGCGCGCGGGGTTCCTGGAGCGCGACCACAGCAGGAACTCCGCGTCCTCGTCGTAGCGCAGCCCCGAGGTCATGGTCAGCAGGTGCCGGATCGTGATGGCATCCTTGGCCGGATCGTCCGGGACCAGCTCCGGCGGGAGGTAGTCCACCATCCGGGCGTCCAGACCGGAGATGAGACCGCGCTCGATGGCGATCCCCACCAGGGTGGACGTGACGCTCTTGGTCACCGAGGCCACGTTGTTGAGGCCCCCTGGCTCCCCGGTCCAGTAGCGCTCCCCCACCACCGCGCCGCGCCGGACCACCACCATGGACCGCGCCCCGACCACGGCCTCGAAGGCGTCCAGCGCCGCCTCGAGCCTCCCGGCGTCGATCCCCACGGCCCCGGGCCGGACCCTCGGCAGCGGCTCCGAGGCGGAGGCGGACGCCGCCACCGCAAGCCCGAGCGCCAGGAGCACCGCTCCGGGTCGCCGGCGCCTCACCCGGCGGCCTCCCCCCCGGCGGCCGCTTTCCGCCGCCGGAGCGCACCCCACGCCGCGCTTCCCACCACCCAGGCCACGAAGAGGCGGAGCCCCAGGCCCGTCACCACCGCCCACGTGG
This sequence comes from Thermoanaerobaculia bacterium, assembly GCA_027061805.1. Classification (GTDB taxonomy): domain Bacteria; phylum Acidobacteriota; class Thermoanaerobaculia; order Thermoanaerobaculales; family Sulfomarinibacteraceae; genus JAMOWA01. The sequence goes on from JAMOWA010000064.1 coordinate 180,036, forward strand.
CCCCCTTCAGGAGCGGCAGGCCGTCCAGCGTGGGCGGGCGCCCCAGCAGGCGGTGCGAGGCGTAGGCCGCCGCGAGCCCCAGCGTCATCAGGCCGAAGAGCACCGCCGCCACCACCAGCGCCAGCAGCAGCCGCCCCGCCACCGCGCCGAGCGCGCGCCGGCCCCACCGGGCCGCGTGGCGGGCGAGGGAGAGCATCGTGGCGGAGTCCATGGAACCCATCATAAGGCACCCGGCCGTGCTGGCTCCCGGCGGCCCCGGAGGGTAGACTCCCCCCGGGAGGCACATGCGCGTACGGCTGGAGACACTGGGGTGCCGGCTCAACATCGGCGAGGTGGAGAGCATGGCCCGCGAGCTCGCCGCGGCCGGCCACCGCGTGGTGGGCCCCGGCGAGGCGGCCGACCTGTGCATCCTCAACACCTGCACCGTCACCGCCGTGGCCGCGAAGAAGTCCCGCCACCTGCTGCGCCAGCTGAAGCGCGACAACCCGGGAGCCCGCCTGGTGGTCACCGGCTGCTGGTCCGAGCTCGAGCCCGGCCGCGCCGAGGCCACGGGAGCGGACCTGGTGATCGGGAACGAGGCCAAGGACCGCCTGGTGGAGATCCTGGCCGCACGGGGCCTCCTCGAGCCCGGCGACCCCGTGGAGTCCCCGGAGGCCTCCCCCATCGCCCCCTCCCGCCACACCCGCGCCTTCGTCAAGGTGCAGGACGGCTGCGACAACCGCTGCGCCTACTGCATCGTCACCGTGGCCCGCGGCGCCGGCCGCAGCGTCCCGGCCGACACCGTGGTGGCCGAGATCCAGCGGCTGGTGGCGGCGGGCTTCCGCGAGGCCGTGCTCTCCGGGGTGCACCTGGGCTCCTGGGGCCACGACCTCGAGCCCCGCCGGGCCCTCCCCCACCTGGTGCGGCGCATCCTGGAGGAGACCCCGCTGGAGCGTCTGCGCCTCTCCTCCCTGGAGCCCTGGGACCTGGACGAGGGCTTCTTCGAGCTGCTGGCCGAGCCCCGCCTCCAGCCCCACCTCCACCTGCCCCTCCAGTCCGGCTGCGACGCCACCCTGCGCCGCATGGCCCGCAAGACCACCACTCGCGAGTTCGCGGCCCTGGTGGAGGCCGCCCGCGCGGCCCACCCGGAGGTCTCCATCACCACCGACGTCATGGCCGGCTTCCCCGGCGAGACCGACGCCCACTTCGAGGAATCCCTCGCCTTCGTGGAGCAGATGGCCTTCGCCCGCCTCCACGTCTTCCGCTTCTCCCCGCGCCCCGGCACCCCCGCCGCCACCATGCCCGGCCAGGTCCCCGGCGCCGTGGCCGCCGAGCGCTCCCGCCGCCTCCACGAGCTGGGCGCCCGCCTGGAGCGCGCCTACCAGTCCCGCTTCCTGGGCCGGACCCTCCAGGTCCTCTGGGAGGAGGCCGAGCCCCACGGCCACGCCCTCCAGCACACCGGCCTCACGCCCAACTACCTCCGCGTCCTCACCCACACCGCCCCGGAGGTCCAGCTCGCCAACACCGTCACCCCCGCCCGGCTGATCGAGACCGTCCCCGGCGGGATCGTGGCGGAGGTGGTGGCGGCCCCCGCCCGCCCGGATCGTGAAACGTGAAACGAAGGAGGGGAGGGGAGAAGGGTGTGCCGCCCACCCACCCGACCGTTCGTGAAACGTGAAACGTGAAAGGTGAAACGAAAGAGGGATCCGGGGTGGCGGTGCGACTCCCGCCCGGCCGCCCGTGCGACCCCCACCCGCCCGGGGTTGAACCACGGATCTTGAGGATTCCTTGGACTGGAGGCCAGGAGGAATCTTGAGCACGGCACCCATCACAGGTGGAAAGGGAGCATGATCGAGAAACTCCTCCATCATGGAGTTGTTTTTTCTGTTGTTTTTGCTGTTGACATTTATACTCGGCCGTGCTAGATTCAACATCATGAACACGACAGAGCCACACGACGTTCATGGAAGGAAGACCAACGCCGAACGTGTCCTGGAGCTCCTCCGCAGGGAAGGCCGCCCGCTCGATGACGATGAGATCGCGGATCTTCTCGGAATCCGGTCCAGGCAGCAGGTTCACCAGATCTGCAGCCGACTGGCGGCCGAGGGTATCATCCGTCGGGTCTCCATGTGCCAGCCGGGAAAGCGGCGGAAGATCCACAACGTCATCGAGCGGCGAAGCAGGCCGAGAGAAGGGGACGATGGAACCCCCATTTCCCCGTGGGAACGGCGCCTCCAGCTTCTCGAGGCAGCAACCGGCCGACCCGCCGACGATCTCCTCGACGAGGCGTTGCGTCTCCTCGCGAGGAAGCTCGTTGGCTCGGACCTGGAACAGACCGGGGAATGAGCTGTGGGACAGCACGACGCCCACGGAAAGCAGTTGCTCAGGATGGTCGCCGGTACTGCATGCAACCTGGTCCCTCCCCCACATCATATTGCTCCTCCCCGCCCACCACCACTCCACCGGGACCATCGGAATCCATTGCAGCACGATCATGGCCCGGTTCCTGGCCGATGACACCTTCGAGGTCATCGAGCTCTCGGGAACGGGTGACCTCCCGGATCCTTCGGAGGGATGTCCCGAGGATCCGGGAAGCACTTCGGCGGCTGGGCTCATTGCGGTGTGAAGCGACTCCCACATGATCGTCCAGCTCCGGCAAAGGAGGTTCCACATGACAGCCAGAGCTTGTTTTTCCACGATCTGGAACAGAATCAAGGCAAACCAGGGTGAGGAGTTCTTCACCAAGAGAGACATACCGTTCACCTACAGGATCCAAGACGGGGATTCGCTCAGACCCTACCCGAAAGGAAAGCCGACCAACCGGACCCTCTCCCGGTCCATGGTCGAAGAGGCGTGGGAATCCTGGCCGGTCGATGGTCCTGGAGGATTTCCCCGACACATCCTCGGCCCTTCCTACCTGTGGGGTCTCTTCTCGGACTCCAGGATCTCTGGCGAGACCGATGGTTCGTGACTGGCTCCTCCGGCGCCTGTGCCACCACCGGCTCAGGTTGGCGTGGTACGTCGGTTTCAGGGAGGGATTGGCCGCGCAGGCGGAACGTAGAAAAGCCGACCCGGCACTGGTGGAGTTTCGGGAGTGGCTCGGGCACCGCCTGGATTGCCACGACAAGAACTTCGAGCGAAGTGAATTGGCAACCACCACCCGGGACCTCATCAAGACCGAGCGCGCCGAGGCCCGGATGATCTACTACCACCTGATCGACGTCATCCGGCGTCACCACGGGAAGGCCGCCATCTACAACCGGGCGGATTCCCGGTAGACGCCACAGACCAGCCGTCACCTCCGGACCCGCGGCCCGTGGTGGGCCGATGCTGGACCCATTATTTCGTCATGAGCGTCGGCTACCTGATGAGCACGGTGTTTCAGAGAACCGCTGGTAGGATGAGTCGAGAGGAGTGCTCAAACCGATGACAGGTACCCGGTACTGTGCCCATACTCGAGACGAGACTCCACCTGAAGAGTGGCAGCTGCTTGAAGAACATCTCGAGAACGTGGCTCGGCTCGCGGCGGACTTCGCGGCACGGTTCGGTGCCCGGGAGTGGGGCCGGCTCGCCGGGCTCTGGCACGATCTCGGGAAGTATTCGGATGCGTTCCAGGCCTACCTCCGCGCCGGGGGCGACGGCGACTACCATCGGCTCGAGCTCGAAGAGCCGACGGGGGGTATGGCCAGCAGGATAGACCACACCAGCGCTGGAGCCCAGCACGCCGCGGAATCGGTCGCCGTCATCGGGCACCTCCTGGCCTATCCGATCGCCGGACATCACGCAGGCCTGCTCGATGCGATCGCGCCGGGCGCCTGTCTCGACGCACGGCTGAAGAAACGGGTGGAGCCGTGGGAACGCGGCCTGGAGGAACTGCCTCATGTGGCGCCGCCCGATCTGCCGGTCTTCTTGCAGGAGGCGCTGACACGCCGGGCCGCGGATCCGAAGGCGACTGCGTTTGCGTTTGCCTTCTTCGTCCGGATGCTGTTCTCCTGCCTGGTAGATGCGGACTACCTCGACACCGAGGCGTTCATGGATCCCGAGAGGTCGCGGAGACGTCCCGTCTGGCCAGCGGACATCCTGGCGCGGATGGAGGTTGCCCTGGATGGCTTCGTGGCACAGCTGCCGGACGACGGCTCTCCCGTGGCTTCCCGGAGACGGCAGGTCCGCGAGGCGTGTCTCTTTGCCGCTCCCTCACCACCAGGACTCTTCTCACTGACGGTCCCGACGGGTGGCGGCAAGACGCTCTCATCGCTCGCCTTCGCTCTCCGGCATGCGCGGACCCACGGCCTCGACGGGATCGTCTACGTCATTCCGTTCACCAGCATCATCGAGCAGAATGCGGAGGTCTTCCGGAAGGTCTTCGAACCGCTCGTCGCAAGCGGCGTCCCTGATCCGGTGCTGGAACACCACAGTGCTCTCGGCGTGGGAAAAGAAACGCTGGCGAACCGTCTGGCTGCGGAGAACTGGGACGCGCCGCTGATCGTGACGACCTCGGTCCAGTTCTACGAGTCGCTCTTCGCCAACAGGACGAGCCGGTGCCGGAAACTTCACAACCTGGCCCGGTCGGTCATCATCCTCGACGAGGCGCAGAAGCTCCCTGTGGACTTTCTTGAGCCGTGTCTGCTCGCATTGCGTGAGCTGGCCGCGAATTATGGCTCGACGGTCGTGCTCTGCACGGCGACCCAGCCGGCCGTCACACGGCGTGACGACTTCCTCATCGGGTTGGAGGGTGTCCGGGAGATCGTCCCGGATCCGCCGGCGCTGTACACCGCCCTCAAGCGGGTCGAGGTGGTCGATCTGGGGGTGCAGGCCGATGAGGAGCTGGCCGGTCGCCTCAAGGGCCACGAACAGGTTCTCTGCATCGTCAACACGCGCCGTCACGCGCGGGAGCTGTTCGAACGGCTCGGGAACCGGACCGGGACGTTCCACCTCAGCGCGGCAATGTGTCCCGAGCACCGGAGCGCGGTCCTCGACCGAATCCGTGGCGCCCTTGAGGGCGGCAAGCCGTGCCGCGTGATCTCCACCCAGCTCGTGGAGGCCGGGGTGGATGTGGATTTCCCTGTTGTCTACCGCTCCCTGGCCGGTCTCGACTCCATCGCGCAGGCGGCCGGACGTTGCAACCGGAACGGCCGGCTGGAACGTGGGACGACCTTCGTCTTCCGGTCCGAGCACGAGCGTTCCGAGGCGTTCCTCCGGGACACGACCAACGCCACCGTCGAGATCCTTGGCGGGGAGGGCAGTGAGCCGTTGTACGAGGACCTGCTCTCGCTTGAGGCCGTCGAGCACTACTTCCGCCTCTACTATTGGGATCAGCAGAACCGGTGGGACAGCAAGAAGATCCTGTCCGATCTCAAGCTCGTCGACAGCCGGGAGTTGCCGTTCCAGTTCGCGTACCGCTCCATCGCGAGTCGCTTCCGCCTGATCGAGACCCACGGCGAGACGGTGATCGTCCCGTGGGGGGAGCGCGGCGAAACCCTCGTCGCAGAGCTTCGTGACGCATGGGGGGTGCCGGACCGGAGCGTGCTCCGGGCGTTGCAACGCTATTCGGTCCAGGTGCCTGCCAGGATATACCGGAATCACCTGGGGTCGTCCATCGAGCTGGTCCACGACCGGTACCCGGTCCTGAGCGGGCTCAAGTTCTTCTATGACGAACGCCTCGGGCTCGTCCTCGATCGCGAGGATTTCGGGAGCGAGGCGTTCATGACCTGAGAGGAGGTGACATGGGCTACGGCATTCGACTGGAGGTCTGGGGCGACTACGCCTCGTTCAACAGACCGGAGATGAAGGTCGAGCGGGTGTCATACGACGTGATGACGCCGAGCGCCGCCCGCGGGCTCCTGGAGGCGATCTACTGGAAGCCGCAGTTTCGGTGGGTGATCGACCGGATCCGGGTGCTCGCGCCGGTCCGTTTCACCCACGTGCGGCGGAACGAGATCGACGCGAAGGTACCGGAGGGCAAGGTCAAGAGCGCCATGAAGAAGGGGCGGGGTGATCTCGGGATCGCCGTCGAGGCGCACCGGCAGCAGCGGGCAGCCATGATCCTGCGCGACGTCCGCTACGGCATCGAGGCCCATCTCGAGGTGCTCGACCCCACCGACCGCGACGGCACGGTGCTCGCCCACCCGGAGGCCAAGCACCTGGAGACGTTCAAGCGGCGCGCCTCGCGGGGCCAGTACTTCCACCACCCGTACCTGGGATGCCGGGAGTTTCCGGCGAGCTTCAGGCTGCTGGGCGATGACGAGGCGTTCCCGGGATGCCCGGACGAGCTCCGCGGCGACCGCGACCTCGGCTTCATGCTGTGGGACGTGGTCTTTCACGAAGATCCCAAGGGCAAGGTCGTCGAGAGCCACCGCGGCCGTCGGCTGCGGGCCGAGCCGCGATTCTTCCGTGCCCGCATGGTGGACGGCGTCATCGACGTGCCGCCACCGGCCGAGACGAGGGGGTGAGTGATGATCCTTCAGGCACTTCACGAGCTCTATGATCGTCTCGAGCGCGAGAAGGAGTACGGTATCGCGCCGCCGGGGCGTACCTACCAGAAGATCAGCTTCGTGGTCGTCATCGAACGGGACGGAACGCTGGTGGACATCCAGGATGCGCGCCTGGAACAGGGTGGCCGAAAGGTACCGAGAAAGGTCCTCGTCCTCGGGAAGACCAAGCCATCCGGATCCGGCCTCAATCCATGCTTCCTCTGGGATTCGACGGGGTACATCCTCGGGTGGGATGCGCGGCCTGAGAGAGCCGAGCGGGCGAAAGAGACGTTTGGCGCCTTTCGGGACCGGCATCTTGGAGTCGAGGCCGAGATCGCCTCGGACGCCTACTCGGCCGTTTGCCGCTTTCTCGAACAGTGGGATCCCTCCCGTGCGGAAGAGTTCCCCGTGCTCGAGGAGCTTGCCACGGGCTTCGGGATCTTCTCGATCCGTGGCGAGACGCGGTACGTCCACGAGGAGCCGGCGATCCAGGACTGGTGGGATCGCCGGACCCAGGCGGATCCCGAGAGGATGAAGCTCTGGTGGGAAGCGCCGACGATAAGCGGCACGAGCAACGATCCCCGTGCCCAGTGTCTCGTCACAGGCGAGACCGCGCCGATCGCCAGGATCCACGACAAGATCCTGAGGGTAGTCGGCTCCCAGTCGAGCGGTGCGACGATTGCTGGCTTCAATGAACCGGCGTACTGGTCCTACGGCCTCGAACAGAGCTTCAACGCCCCGGTTTCCGTGGAGGCCGCCCGCCGGTACGTCACCGCCCTCAACGCACTCCTCGACGGTCCCATGCGGGACAGACACCGTGTGGTGGTCGGAGGAACCACGATCGTCTTCTGGACGGATCGTCCGACGGTGGTGGAAGACATCTTTGCAACATTCGCCTTCGACGGTTCGGCGGCGATAGAGCAAACTCAGGACGAGATACTTCGCAAGAAGCTCGAGACGTTCTTCCGTGCCCTGCGTTCGGGTCGGGAAGCCTACGGTGATCTCGCCGACGATCCGGAGGGCACACGCTTCTTCGTCCTGGGCCTCGCCGCACCGACACCGGCCAGGATTGCTGTCCGGTTCTTCCACCGTTCCACGGTGGCGGATGTTCTCGAAAACCTTCGCCGCCATTTCGAGGACATCGCCATCGAACGCCGGTACGGGGAGGGCTCCAGGAGACCGGAGCCCGAGATGCCGTCGGCGTGGTTTCTTCTCTCCGAGACCCGTCATCCGGGTGGGGACGTCCCACCCATCCTGCCAGGAACGTTCCTGGAGGCGATCCTCTCGGGAACTCGTTATCCAACGGCCTTGTACACGACCATCATGCGTCGGGTGGCGGCCGACCGGACCGTCAACTACCCCAGGGCCTGCATCATCAAGGGCTACCTGGTTCGAAACCTTGGAAGGGAGGTCCCCGTGAGTCTCGACACGTCACGTCCGGAACCCGCGTACCGTCTGGGCCGGCTCTTCGCCGCCCTGGAGAAGACCCAGCAGGATGCCCTCGGCGGCAACCTCAACGCCACCATCCGCGACCGGTTCTACAGCTCGGCCTCGGCGACGCCGGCCGCCGTCTTCCCACGGTTGCTGAGAACCTACCAGCACCACCTGTCCAAGCTGGAAGGCGGACACCGGGTCAACAGGGAGAAACTGGTCCAGGAGATCCTCGATCCGCTCGAAGGCTTTCCCGCACACCTCGGGCTCGAGGAGCAGGGGCTGTTCGCCCTGGGCTACTACCATCAGATGAACGCGTTCTATCGGAAGAAGAACACCGACGACCCCGCCGGGGCGTGAGTACCGAAAGGAGAACGACATGAACCGCCACGACTTCGTCTACGTCTTCGATGTCAAGGATGCCAACCCCAACGGGGATCCCGATGCCGGGAACCTGCCTCGCATCGATCCCGAGACCGGGCACGGCCTGGTCACCGACGTCTGCCTCAAGCGCAAGGTCCGGAACTACGTCGCCCTGACCCGGGACGCGAAGCCGGGTCACCGCATCTACTTCGGAGAAAAGGCGGTCCTCAACAGGCTCCACGAGGAGGCGTACGAGGCTCTCGGTGAGAAGCCGGAGAAGAAGAAACTCCCGAAGGACGTGGAGAAGGCCAGGGAGCTGACCCGTTTCATGTGCCGGAACTTCTGGGACATCCGGACGTTCGGCGCGGTGATGACCACCGAGGTCAACTGCGGGCAGGTTCGGGGCCCCGTTCAGCTGTCCTTCGCGCGGTCGGTGGAGCCCATCGTCACGCTGGAGCACGCCATCACCCGGAGCTCCGTGACGAACGAGCGGGATCTGGAGAAGGAACGGACCATGGGCCGGAAGTTCACGGTGCCGTACGCGGTCTACGTCACCCACGGTTTCGTCAACCCGTTCCTCGCCGAACAGACCGGGTTCTCCGACGGGGACCTCGAGCTCCTGTGGGAGGCGCTGGCCAACGCCTTCCAGTTCGACCAGTCGGCCGCGCGGCCAGCCGGGAGCATGACGGCCCGCAAGCTCGTGATCTTCCAGCACCCGAACGGCCTCGGCGCCGCACCGTCCCACGTGCTTCTCGATGCCGTCATCGTCCGGCGCCGGAATGGCGTGGAGGTGCCGCGCTCATTCGGTGATTACGAGGTTGTCATCGACAGACAGGCGGTACCCAGTGATGTCAAGGTCATCGAGAAGGTTTGAGCCATCTCCGCGGGGGCGAACGATGGGAAGTATCGACTCCCCGAGGCGCGCTTTTCGGGAACCTGGCGGGCGTGGCGGTTGGCTCTTCTGGCCGGGAGTCTCAGGTGTTTCGGTGGCGGCAGTGCGCCTTTCGAGCGTGTTCGGTTGTTCACAACATTTGTGGTTACAGGAAGTAGGTCAATCTCGACTCCTGCTTCACCCCACGATGGAAGGCTCGTGCACGCCATTGCGGATTCACTTCGAAGCGCGGACTTCAGTCCGCAAGGCTTGCAATGTTTTCCCATCCCCTTGCAACTCAAGACAATGCGGGCTGAAGCCCGCGCTCCTGTGGTCTCGGCCCGGGGACGCGAGGTATGGCGCAACAACCTGCTTTTCGGAGAGGGAAGGGGAATCGTTGACATTCGACTACACTCGAATGATTATTAGAGTATGAATGACACGAGATTCCCCCACGCCTATTCCTTCGTGCTGGCGGAGCTTGGGAGGCGCCTTGGAGAGCCGGCACCGGGGAGGGTCCAGATTCTCGCCGGGCCGCGGCAGGTCGGGAAGACCCACCTGCTGCTGGAGCTGGTGGAGATGCTCGGGCCACGGGCAATCTACGTGGCGGCCGATGCACCGGAGGCCGCACTCTCGGGGTGGTGGGAGGCCTGGTGGGGCCGTGCCGAGGAGGCGGCCCGGCAGGACCCGCCGGCGGTGCTGATGATCGACGAGATCCCGCACCTTCCCGACTGGTCGGCCCGTCTCAAGGCCGCGTACGATCGAATCCTTCGGGAGCGTGTGCCCGTTCACGTCATCGTTTCCGGCTCCTCGAGCCTGCGGCTCGGCTCGGGGGCCCGGGAGAGCATGGCGGGACGCTTCGAGCGCCATCGCCTGCTCCACTGGCCGCCGTCGGAGCTCGTTCGCGTGTTCGGCATGGAGCCGGACGAGGCCGTCACGGTGGCGGTGCGGCACGGTTCCTATCCGGGTGCCGTTTCCCTGTTGAGCGACCCGGCGCGATGGCGGGCCTACGTGCGCGACGCCATCATCGAGCCGGCCCTCGGGCGGGACATCCTCGCCATGGAGACCATCCGCAAGCCGGCCTTGCTCCGCCAGGTCTTCGCCGTGGCCGCCGGGCACCCGGCCGAAATCGTCTCACTGCAGAAGCTGCGCCTGGCGTTGACGGACCCCGGGGCGCTGGAAACCATCGCCCACTACCTCCGTGTTCTGGAGGAGGCCTTCCTCGTTGCGGCACTCCCCAGACTCAGCGAGCACGAGATCCGGAGGCGGGCCGCTCCGCCGAAGCTCGTGCCGCTCAACCAGGCGCTGGTGGCAGCCATGGCCACGGGGGGGCCACCCCCGGAGAACGAGCAGTCCCGCTGGGGACGGTGGGTGGAGAACGCGTGCATCGCCCATGCCTGGAACGCCGGTCAGACGGTTCGTTACTGGCGATCGTCGCCGTTGGAGGTCGACATGACCTTCGAAGGCACCTGGGGGCGGTGGGCCGTGGAGGTCAAGACAGGACGCTTCGCCGCGAACGATCTCGCGGGCCTGCTCGAGCTGTGCCGGCGCCATCGCGGTTTCCGGCCGCTTCTACTTTGTGACCGTAGCCAGGAACGCCTTGCGAAGCCGGCGGGAGTCGAGGTCATGAGCTGGCAGGACTTTCTCCTGCACGGACCACCCGGAGTGGAGGAATAGCGCATGTACACCGAAAACGAGCTGCTGCCGCTCTCCGGCGTGCAACACGTGGTTTTCTGCGAGCGCCAGGCGGCGTTGATCCATGTGGAACAGGTCTGGGAGGACAACGCCTTCACGATCTCGGGGAGGCACCGGCACGTCAACGTTCACGAGGAAGCTCCGCGCCGCGAACGCCGCGGGGACCTGGTGATCGTCCGGGGCCTGGGGCTGCGGTCACTCGAGCTCGGGCTTTCTGGTATCGCAGACGTCGTGGAATTCCATCGGGTGAGCTCAGGTGGTGTGACGATTCCCGGTACGAAGGGCCTGTGGCGACCGTATCCCGTGGAGTACAAGCGGGGACGGCGCAAGAATCACCGGGCCGACGAGGTGCAGCTGTGCGCTCAGGCGATCTGCCTGGAGGAGATGCTGGGGGTGCCCGTGGAGGAGGGCGCCCTGTTCTACGGCAAGGAACAGCGCCGTACGACCGTGGCCCTCGACGCCACGCTCCGGGATCTGACCGTACGGGCTGCACGGCGCTTCCGTGAGCTTGTGGAACACGGCGAGACGCCGCCAGCCCGGAAAGAGAAGAAGTGTGACAGCTGCTCCCTCGTGGAGTCGTGTCTTCCGGAGGTCATGATACGGAGACGCTCGGTCCGGCGCTACGTGGCGGCGGTGCTGGACCGGTGTCTTGAGGAGGGTGAGGATCCACCATGAAGAAACATCTCAACACGCTCTTCGTGACCTCCCAGGGGACGTGGCTTTCCAAGGACGGTGAGACCGTCTCCGTCCGGATCGATGGCGAGACGAGGCTCAGGGTGCCCATTCATCTTCTCGAGGGGATCGTCTGCTTCGGCAACGTCACCATGAGCCCCTTCCTCATGGCCCACTGTGCCGGCAACGGTGTCGGGATCTCCTTTCTCAGCGAGAACGGGCGGTTCCTCGCCCGTGTGGAGGGACCCGTCTCGGGCAACGTCCTGCTGCGGAGAACGCAGTTCCGGTGGGCGGACGGTTCCGTGAAGACCGCGGAGCTGGCGCGAGCCTTCGTCCTGGCCAAGGTTGCCAACGGGCGACTGGTCCTCCAGAGGGCTGCCCGGGACCATCCGGAAAAGGCACCGGACCTTGAGCCTGCGATCGAGGCCATGGCCCGAAGTCTCTCGGACGTGGATGGGGCCGACTGTGTCGATTCCATCCGGGGCCTCGAAGGCGATGCTGCCAGGAGCTACTTCGGTGCCTTCGATCATCTGATCGTTGCCGAGGAGCCGGATTTCCGTTTCAGAGGGCGGTCTCGAAGGCCCCCGCGAGATCCGACGAACGCACTGCTTTCCTTCGTCTACACTCTCTTGCTTCACGATGTCCGTTCGGCACTGGAGGCGGTCGGTCTCGATCCGCAGGTGGGGTTCCTGCACCGGGACCGCCCGGGACGTCCCGGTCTTGCTCTCGATCTCATGGAGGAGCTGAGGGCATTCCTGGCGGATCGGTTGGTGCTGTCGCTGATCAACCGGCGGCAGGTCAAGGCCACCGGCTTTGAGCTCCGGGAGACGGGAGGCACATGGATGGCCGACGAGACGCGAAAGACCGTTCTCGTCGCCTACCAGGAACGCAAGAAGGAGGAGATCCGTCATCCGTTTCTCGACGAACGGTGCACCGTCGGTGCGATTCCACACATCCAGGCGCTGCTCCTGGCAAGAACCATCCGTGGGGATCTCGACACCTACCCGCCGTTCTTCTGGCGGTGAGACCGGGGAACTGGAGGTGATCCATCATGCTCGTGGTCGTCAGTTACGATGTCTCGACCAGGGAACCGGCGGGACAGCGCCGATTGCGAAGGGTTGCACGTGCCTGTGAGGACTATGGCCAGAGGGTGCAGAACTCCGTCTTCGAGTGCATCGTCGATCCGGCCCGCTGGGAGACTCTCAGGCTGCGCCTGCTCGACGAGATCGACCCGTCCAGGGACAGCCTCCGCTTCTACTTCCTCGGATCCAACTTTGAACGCAAGATCGAGCACCACGGCGTCAAGGCCGTTCCCGACCTCCGGGATCCCCTGGTGCTCTGAACCCACCGCGAACCCATGGCACCCATGGATTCCCGGGACCTTTCGCGGGAACCGCAAAACGTTCTCTGACAACATGTTGCAAGGATTGCGCAGGAGAGAGAGACCTCCAGAGACACGGCACGATAGGGTTTCGCGCCCGGACACCAGAAAACGACAACGTTGCAGTAAGATAGGATAGTAACGGTCGCCCCCCACGCGGGGGCGCGGATTGAAACGCATCGAGGTGGGGGTGGCCGACCGTGATCCTGTCGTCGCCCCCCACGCGGGGGCGCGGATTGAAACCTACCTACACCCTACGCCCACTGGTGTACACTCAGGTCGCCCCCCACGCGGGGGCGCGGATTGAAACCCTCCGCCCCCCTTCCGCCCTTTACCCGTTCGTCGTCGCCCCCCACGCGGGGGCGCGGATTGAAACTCAGACCACCGGTGCGTGATGAGCGGTGCTGTCCGTCGCCCCCCACGCGGGGGCGCGGATTGAAACCACGTCTCAGGCGGCGAGGCCAAGCACAGCCGCCGTCGCCCCCCACGCGGGGGCGCGGATTGAAACCGGTGTCCATGATCCCGCCCTCGAACTCGACGTAGTCGCCCCCCACGCGGGGGCGCGGATTGAAACGCCACATGGTGCGACGTCCTGATGCGGGCCGACGTCGCCCCCCACGCGGGGGCGCGGATTGAAACGACGCCGAGGGCGTCATCTACGACGTGACACGCCGTCGCCCCCCACGCGGGGGCGCGGATTGAAACGACATGACCACGTTCGATCTCGACGACATTTCGCGTCGCCCCCCACGCGGGGGCGCGGATTGAAACTGCAAACAACTCGTCAGCTCGCGCAGACTTTGAAGTCGCCCCCCACGCGGGGGCGCGGATTGAAACCAGTGGCGCGAGCTCGAAAAGACTGAGGACGATCGTCGCCCCCCACGCGGGGGCGCGGATTGAAACCCGGCGGTCATCGTCTGCCCGGCATCGCTCAAGGGTCGCCCCCCACGCGGGGGCGCGGATTGAAACACCGAGTCCAAGGGCGGGACGCCCTTCCTGTTCGTCGCCCCCCACGCGGGGGCGCGGATTGAAACCGGACGGCTCGCAGACTTATTTTGGGGCTGATGGTCGCCCCCCACGCGGGGGCGCGGATTGAAACATGATCATGATGTCAGTGGTGTATCTCATGATCTCGTCGCCCCCCACGCGGGGGCGCGGATTGAAACAGTGAGGAGAGCCCCATGGTAGAGCCTACGCAGGTCGCCCCCCACGCGGGGGCGCGGATTGAAACTTATGCATATACACCCACCTGGCCACCCGGCGATCGTCGCCCCCCACGCGGGGGCGCGGATTGAAACATACTTCGTCACATAGCCGCCAGCGCGAAGGCAGGTCGCCCCCCACGCGGGGGCGCGGATTGAAACGTCGTGTAACTAGTAGTGCGCTCAATAGTTTACGGGTCGCCCCCCACGCGGGGGCGCGGATTGAAACACTGCGGAGGTGTGAGTTGGGGGCCAGAGTTGGCGTCGCCCCCCACGCGGGGGCGCGGATTGAAACTGGGCGGTCAGGGACGTGCGGGGGAGCCCGTACTCGTCGCCCCCCACGCGGGGGCGCGGATTGAAACTGGGCGGTCAGGGACGTGCGGGGGAGCCCGTACTCGTCGCCCCCCACGCGGGGGCGCGGATTGAAACTGAGAGGGGGTAACATGAAACCGAACGAATGGGCCGTCGCCCCCCACGCGGGGGCGCGGATTGAAACTCTCCTGCGATCTTCTCGATGGTGATGGTCCCCCGTCGCCCCCCACGCGGGGGCGCGGATTGAAACCCTGAGACGACGGGCCCACCGCCATTGAACAGGTGTCGCCCCCCACGCGGGGGCGCGGATTGAAACCACTCGTCGATCTGACCCGAACGGTCCGGGTCCCGTCGCCCCCCACGCGGGGGCGCGGATTGAAACATGCACCTGGCCACCCGGCCCATCCTGCCGGCCGGTCGCCCCCCACGCGGGGGCGCGGATTGAAACTGGAGAGCGTACCCAAGGAAGGTCGGGAAGGGCCGTCGCCCCCCACGCGGGGGCGCGGATTGAAACGACGGTCATTGGATACCCCCATTCAGCCAGACAAGGTCGCCCCCCACGCGGGGGCGCGGATTGAAACTCCATCTCCTGGTACGCCAGCGACGGTGTCAGCGTCGCCCCCCACGCGGGGGCGCGGATTGAAACGACTGGGGGAGCTCGAAACCGTTCTCCGTTGGGTGGTCGCCCCCCACGCGGGGGCGCGGATTGAAACCGCCGCTCCGCGACCTGGCGTACACGAACCTCGCGTCGCCCCCCACGCGGGGGCGCGGATTGAAACACATGGACCAGCGGGATATCACCGCCAGGGTGAGTCGCCCCCCACGCGGGGGCGCGGATTGAGACAGGAAGTGGTCCCGTCGCATGAATGGCATTCATGGGTACCGGTCACGGTTGCTCCATCCGCCCCTCCGAATCCATTCAATCCTCAGAATCCGTGGTTCCCACTCCAGGGTGGGTGTGTGGCGCACCTCGCACCGGGCCACGGCCTGAAACGTTGGAATTCCCCGCTCCCGTTGGAATGAGGGCCCGTGGTGAGCCGGGATGGGATTGGATGTATTCTGGTTCTGGAGACAATCTGCAAACAGGGGGTACACGATGTCTGAATCGAGAATCGGCCCGAAACGTGCCGGAACTCCGGTCCTGAAGCTCGTCGTCCGGGTGGAGGACCGGGATGTCCCGCTGGCGGAGTGGCTCGAGGAGATGGACCGGGAGCATGGCGGGATCCGGGAGATCCGGGTCTACAGGAATGGAAAGCTGGTGGAGCGCCAGGAGGGGGGCGCACCGGATCCCGAGGAGCGTTCCTGAGGCCGGTCCGAAGCCGGTTGGTCCCCGGAATCCGTGGTTCTCTGCTATCGCACGGGCTGGGAGCAGGGGGGCGATGGATTCACCTGGACCAGCCGCGTCCACTTCTGATATTCACGCTGGAAGCGCCTCATTCGTTTCACCTTTCACGTTTCACGAACAGCCGGGCGTCAGGCCGTGAAGGGGTGAAGGAAGAGTCGCAGCCGCGGATCCGTTTTCCGGGCAGGGCGGGTTTCACCCTTTGCACTTCACGTTTCACCCGCCCGGGGGGATCACGGCCACGGTCATGGAGGCAGGGGCGCAGGGGAGAATCCGTCACTGACACGGTCATGGACGTGGGCCCGGTCACGGTCACGGACCGGGCCGGTATCGCGGCCAGGTGAAGCCGCCACACGATCCCGTGCCCTCTTTCGTTTCACGTTTCACGTTTCACGTTTCACGAACGGTCGGGTGGCCGGGCGGCGCACCACCCCTCCCCTCCTTCGTTTCCCGTTTCACGTTTCACGTCCCCCTCCGCGCTACACTCTGCCCATGCAGGAGCTTCGACGGACGCTGCTTCGGATCGACGGGCGGGGTTACAAGGCCTACAAGGACATCCAGGGTGGACGCTACCGCTTCGGGGACTTCGAGCTGGTGGTGGACCACGTGCAGGGGGACCCCTACGCCGCGCCCTCGCGGCTGCGGGCGACGGTTTCGTGGGAGGTGGCGGGGCTGCCGGAGTGGGCCCTGGCCGGTGCGCCGCGGCGGCGGGCGGCCCGGGACTTCCTGGCCCGGGCCTTCCGGGAGGCGGCGCGGGGCCTGCGGGACCTCTCCATCGACGCGGGGGCCCAGACGGTGCTGGACCGCTCGGCCTGCCTGTTCACCGGGGAGGGGATCGAGCTGCGCTTCTTCGTGGACCTGCCGGGGGCGGGCCGGCGCATCCTGGGCCGGAAGGCCGCGGAGCTTCTGGTGGACCGCCTGCCGGAGGTGGTGGCGCGGGCCTGCCGGGCGGAGCGGCTGGACCTCGCGGCGCTCGAGCGGCACTGCGCGGCGGTGGAGGACCAGGTGGCGCTCCGGGCGGCGCTCGAGCCCGCGGGGCTCGCGGCCTTCGTGGCCGACGGGTCGCTGCTGCCCCGGCGCTCGGGGGTGGACGACAGGCCGCTCACGGACGGTGTCGCCTTCGAGTCCCCGGAGAGCCTCCGGATGACGCTGGAGGCGCCCAACGCCGGCCCGGTGACCGGGATGGGGATCCCCCGGGGGATCACGCTCATCGTGGGGGGCGGCTTCCACGGCAAGTCCACGCTGCTCCGGGCGCTGCAGGACGGGGTGTGGGACCACGTGCCCGGGGACGGCCGCGAGGGGGTGGTCACCGACCCCACGGCGGTGAAGATCCGCTCGGAGGACGGCCGCTCGGTCTCGGGCGTGGACATCAGCCCCTTCATCGACCACCTCCCCCACGGGAAGCCCACCCGCGACTTCAGCACGGAGCTGGCCTCGGGCTCCACCAGCCAGGCGGCGGCCCTCCAGGAGGCCCTGGAGGCCGGGGTCCGCACGCTGCTGGTGGACGAGGACACCTCGGCCACCAACTTCATGATCCGGGACGAGCGCATGCAGGCCCTGGTGGCCAAGGACAAGGAGCCCATCACCCCCTTCGTGGACCGCATCGGGGAGCTCCGCGACGCCCTCGGCGTGTCCACGATCCTGGTGATGGGCGGCTCCGGGGACTACTTCGACCACGCGGACACGGTGATCCAGATGGACGCCTACCGCCCGGTGGACGTGACGGAGAAAGCCCGCGAGGTGGCCCGCACCCACTCCACCGGGCGGAAGGAGGAGCGCGAAAGGCCGCTGACCCCGCCCGGGGAGCGCCTGCTGGACCCACGCTCGGTGAAACCCGAGCGCAAGCCCGGCCGGGTGAAGGTGGGCGCCCGGGGCCTGGACACGCTGATCCTGGGCCGGGCCGACGTGGACCTCCGCGCCGTGGAGCAGCTGGTGGACGGCTCGCAGCTCAGGGTCATCGGCTGGATCCTGGCCCGGCTCGCCGGGGAGGGCGGGGGGAGCGTGGCACCCATCCCCGCCATCCGGGAGTGGCTGGAGCGCCTGGGCTCCGGGGACTGGGACGGGCTGACGGGCCGCCCCGACGGGGACCTGGCCCTGCCACGGCTCCACGAGGTGATGGCGGCGCTGAACCGGCTGCGGGGGGCAAGGATGGGGAGAGGTCAGGGCGTCAGGGCGTGAGGGCGTGAGGAGGGGGCGGCGGTGGCCGTGAAACGTGAAACGTGAAACGTGAAACGTGAAACGTGAAACGTGAAACGAATGAGGCACTTCCAGTGTGCATGTCAAGGTTGGAGACCGGGCGATCCTTCTCTCGCCCCTGCTCCTCCGCACCCCTGCGCCCCTGCTCCTCCGCTCCCCTGCGCCCCTGCTCCCCGCCCGGCGAGAGGATCCCCTTCCCGTCCTCACGCCCTCCCGTCCTCACGCCCTCACGCCCTCACGCCCTCACGCCCTCACGCCCTCACCAGCATGGCAGGGGCTCACGCCGCGAAACGGGCCACCTGCTCCTCGGGCGAGGGCGGCGTGGCGAGGCTCACCAGCACCAGCGCCAGCACCGACACGATGATGGCCGGCAGCACGGCGTCCAGGCCGAAGCCCTGGGGGAAGCCCAGCCAGGCCGGCGCCTGGGCCTCGTAGCCCAGGCCCTTCCAGGCCACGGTCACCAGGGTCCCGGCGGCGATGGAGGCCACGGCGCCCTGTGAGGTGACCCGCTTCCAGAAGAAGGAGGCCACGATGGAGGGCGTGATGGCCGCACCGTAGATGGTGTAGGCGTAGAGGGCCACGTCCAGGAACCTGTCCGAGAGCGTGGAGAGGAACAGGGCCCACAGGCCGAAGAGCACCACCACGATCCGGGAGACCCGGACGATCTCCTTCTGGGAGGCTCCCTTGCGGAAGAAGCGCACCCACACGTCGTTGACGAAGGTGGTGGAGGGGATCAGCAGGAAGGAGTCCGCCGTGGAGAGGATGATGGCCATGATGGCCGCCATGAGGACGGCTCCCAGGAAGGTGGGCAGCACCGCCCTGGCCGCGGTGGGGATGATGGCGCCGGGGTTTTCGAGGCCGGGCAGCAGGGCCGAGCCCGCCCAGGCCGAGCCGATGATGAGGAACTCCACCAGCGCCACGCCCACGAAGAAGAGGGGGATGGCCCAGCGGGCCGAGCGCTCGGTGCGGGCCGAGAAGAAGCGCTGGTACATGTTGGCGTCGCCCAGGATGAGCAGGAAGGGCGGGAGCAGGTAGCCGATGGCCTCCACGCCCGAGATGGGGCCGAGGAGCTGCGAGTGGCTGGCCGGAAGGGCCGCCCGGATCCCCTCGATGCCCCCGGCCTTTGCGAAGAAGATGGGGAAGGCCATCACCAGGCCCAGGATCATGAGGGTCCCGTTGCCCACGTCGGTGTAGGCCACGGAGAACATGCCCGCGAGCGCGGTGAAGAGGATCACGAAGGCGGCCACCATGGGCACGGCCCAGGCGGGGTCGATGGAGGGCATGGCCAGGCGGATCACCAGGGCCGCCGCCCGGTACTGGTAGGAGACGATGGTGGTGTAGGCCAGCACCAGGGCGATGGTGCCCAGGATGCGCGCCGTGGCGTTGTAGCGGCTCTCCAGGATGTCGGGGACGGAGAGCACCTCCAGCCGACGCACGCGGTGGGCCAGGAACCACAGGGCCGCGATGCCCGCGAGCTCGCCGATGGGCAGGATCCACGCGGCCATGCCGGTCTCGTAGGTCTTCTCGGCGTTGCCGAAGATGGAGCCCGTGCCGATCCAGCAGGCCAGCAGGGTGGCAAAGAGCACCGGCACCGGGAGGGTCCGGCCCGCCACGGAGAAGTCCTCCTGGGAGCTCACCCGCCGCGAGGCCCAGATCCCCACACCCACCAGGATCGCCAGGTACACCAGGATCACCGCCAGATAGACCGTCATGGACGCTCCTCCCTCGTGTCCCACAGGGGACCGCCGTGGACCTCCTGGTCGAGACGTGCCGTCAGCTCGTCAAGGGCCCGGCCGATACGTTCCGTGGCGTGCGCCACGGTCTCCTCCGGATCCAGCGGAATGGCCGGTCCCACCTCCACAACGACTCTCGAGAATGGCTTTGCAAGGATGGTCCGGTCCCACGACCGGAGGACCCATGCACCCGAGGTCGAGAAGGAGATGGGAAGGACCGGCCGGTCCAGCTCCCGGGCCAGCTCCACGATCCCCGGCTTCACGCGGCGGGCCGGACCACGGGGGCCATCCACCGTCAGGACGGGCATGTCGATCTTCCGTTCCCGGGTCATCCGGAGCAGCTCCTCGAGGGCGCGCCGCCCTCCCTTGCCCGTGGACCCCCTGGCGGCACGGACGTTGAAGGGCACCAGCGCCGAGACCGCCAGCTCACCATCGATGGAGGCCGAGAACATGGCCCCGAGCCGGCAGCCGTAGTCGAGGATGCCCAGGCAGCCGTGGATCCTCCCGTGCCAGACCGCGAGGGGAGCCCCGGACCACCGGAGCGCCTCCTCCATGCCCCGGACCTCGAGACGGAAGGTCCTCGTCCACACCCGCAGAAGCCACCCCAGGATCCGGCCGAGGATCCTGGCCCGCAGCAGCCGCCAGCGGACTCCCGGGGAGACGCCTCCGCTGTCAGGAGCCGCAGGCACCGGCACCCTCTCCCGCTCGTGCTCCCCTCACAGGAGAACCCCCGCTCCCGGCGGGGACCCCGTACCGGCATCCTCGGTCCACCCCATGCAGCACCTCCACATGTCACTCCGATTGTACCCGGGAGGAGCAACCGGTGGCCGCCCTCCGGTCTCCAGGCCGGGGCGGCACGGAGAGACCGATGGAGCGGGACGAAAAAAAGGCCCCCGAAAATCGGGGGACCTCCTCCCTCCTCCGTCCCTCGGGGCGTTCTCGCGCCTCGGGGCCGAAGAACGCGGAGTTTATATCACGCCTCGATGGCCTCTGCAACGAGCTCGATGACGTCGTGGGTCCGGGCCTCCTCGTCGCCCAGCTCCTGCTGGGCATTGGCCAGCATGACGTTGCAGAAGGGGCAGGCCACGCACATCTCGGCGGTGCCCGTCTCCTTGAGCTGGGTGTAGCGCACCTGGTTGATGCGCTCGCCCAGCTTCTCCTCGAGCCACATGCGGCCGCCCCCGGCACCGCAGCACATGGCCTTCTCCTTCGAGAGCTCGGCCTCCCGGACCTTCAGGCCCGGCACGGCGTTGAGCAGAAAGCGCGGCGCGTCGAACTCGCCGTTGGTCCGGCCCAGGTAGCAGGGGTCGTGGTAGGCCAGCTCCGCCTGCACCGACTTCGTGAGCTTCACCCGGCCGCTCCGGACGAGATCGGCCACCAGCTGGGTGCCGTGGACCACCTCGTAGTTCCCGCCGAAGTCGGGGTACTCGTTGGCCAGCGTGTTGAAGCAGTGGGGGCAGTTGGTGACGATCTTCTTCACGCCGTGGCCGTTCATGGTCTCCACGTTCTGCTGGGCCAGCACCTGGAACAGGTACTCGTTGCCCATGCGGCGCGCCGAGTCGCCGGTGCACATCTCCTCCGGCCCCAGGATGGCGAACTTCACGCCCGCCGCCCCGAGAACCTTCGCCATGGCCTGGGAGACCTTCTTGCCGGCGTCGTCGTAGCTGCCGGCGCAGCCCACCCAGAAGAGGTACTCGAAGTCGCCGCCGGCCTCGCCCGCCAGGGGGATGTCCAGGCCCTCGGCCCAGTCGGCGCGCGTCTCGGGCGCCAGCTGCCAGGGGTTGCCGTTGACCTCCATGCCGCGGAAGGCGATCTGGGCCTCCTCGGGGAACTCGGCCTTGTCCAGCACCAGGTTGCGCCGGATCTCCACGATCTTGTCCACGTAGGAGATGTCCAGGGGGCAGGCCTCCTCGCACCAGCGGCAGGTGGTGCAGGCCCAGACAACGTCCGGGTCCACCACGGCGGGCACCAGCTCCACCTCCGAGGCCTTGCCGTCACCCGGCGAGCCCAGCAGGTCCTTCTGCTCGTGGTACAGCTCGTCCCGCACGGTCCTGGTGAACATCACCGGCTGGAGCGGCTTGTTGGTCAGGGTCGTGGGGCAGAGCTCCCGGCACCGGCCGCACTCGGTGCAGGTGTAGAGGTCGAGCATCTGCTTCCAGGTGAGGTCCGTGACGGTGGCGATCCCGAAGCGGGTGTCCTCGTCGATGTTCTCGAGGTCCATGGTGGGGAGCTTGCCCGGGGCGTCCAGGTTGGCGAAGAAGACGTTGAACAGCGCCGTGTAGACGTGGAAGTGCTTGCCGTAGGGCAGTTCGTTGGCGAAGGCGTAGAGGGTGATCAGGTGGATCCACCACATCCCGGAGTAGATGGCCTGGAGCGTCGCGGTGGACATCCCCGCGAAGAGCTTGCTCACCAGGGTGCTCACGGGCAGCCAGGAGGCGGACATGCCCGCCGCGATCCGGGCGCCCTCCGAGCCCAGGTCCGTGATCATGAGGGTGCCGATGAGCCCGATCACGAGCCAGGCCTGGCCGGAGAGCAGCAGCCGGAAGGGCTTCTGCACGGCGCGGCGGTAGGCCGCGAAGGCCAGCCCCACCAGGACCAGCAGCTCGAAGATGTCCTTGGAGAAGAGGTAGGCGTGCCCCAGCGACGTCCGGAGCAGCGGCAGCTCCCACCCCCTGAACAGTCCCTCCACCACCATGGAGACGGTCCGGAGGCTCACCACCAGGAATCCATAGAAGATCAGGACGTGGTAGAAGCCCGCGTACGGGTCCCTGAACATCTTCTTCTGGCCGATGGCAAAGACCATCATGTGCTTGAAACGCTCGCCCAGGCGGTCGAACCGGTCCACGGGGCGGCCCAGCCTCAGCAGCTGGAAGCGCCGGCTCAGGGAGAAGATCACCCCTCCGACGCCGACGATCGTCAGCAGCAGGAACCAGATGTACCCGGGAATTCCAAGAAACGAACCTGCCGTCGCGTGGTGCAGCATGCGCCCTCCTGAAGTCCCGCCCCCCTCAGGGGAAGCGATGGTGGTATTTCACGGCGGCGAGTATACCAGACACTGAATGACTGTTCATTCATCCCGCGCCACTCCGGTATGATCGGAGGGATGACACCGCATTCCCGGAGGATCCTCCGGACAGTCGCAGTCGCGATCCTCCTGGCCGCCGCGGCGTGCCGGCCCGCGATCCGCCACACCGGTGACCTGGACAGGATCCGGGAGACCGGCGAGCTGCGGGTGGCGGTGCGGCCGGGGTTCCTCGCCTCCCCCGTCCACACCGCCGGAGGCGTGGACCAGGTGGAGATGCTCGAGCAGCTGGCGGCACGCCTCGGTGTGGAGCTCCGATGGGTGCAGGCCAGGAGGAACGACCAGGTGGCGGCCTGGCTCGAGGAGGGGCTCGCCGACCTCGCCGTCCACAGGTTCTCGCCGGCCGGCCTGAGAGAGCGGGGGCTCGTCCCCTCCGCGGCGGTCGACTGGGTGGAGGACGTCGTGGTGGCCAGCGACGGAACGGGGGTGCAGGGGTTCGAGGATCTCGGCGGCCTCGGGCTTCATCTCCAGGGCTCCTATCGGGAGCTGGTGGCACCCGGACTGGAGGACCTCCGCCGTCTGGGAGTCCGGACCTTTCCGGTCCCGGAGGAGGTCCCGCTCGAGGAGGTGGTCCACAGGGTCCGCGGGGGACGCTACCCCCTCACGGTCAGCGACTCGGGGATGCTTGCGGCCCTGGGGGAGTCGGGCCTGGTGCAGGTGGGGCCGCTGGCGGAGCCGAGGCCCCTGGTGTGGGCGCTCCGTCCCGGAAACCCCTGTCTCAAGGAGGCCGTGGACGGCTTCCTCTTCGCCGAGAGCGTCCTGGCACGGTCCACCCGGGTGGCGGACTGCCGGGACCTCCCGGAGATCCGGCGGATGCGGATCCTCCGCCTCATCACCAGGAACTCGCCCACCACGACGACCATCTCCAGGGGAGGGCTCGAGGGCTTCGAGTACGACCTGGCCCTGGGGTTCGCCCGTGACCTCGGGGTGCGGCTGGAGCTGGTCATTCCCCCGCCGGGCGCCGACCCGCTCCGCTGGCTGGAGGAGGGCTACGGGGACGTGGCCGCCCTGCACGAACCCCTGCCCCTTGTCCCCCGTGGACGGTTCCTGGCCACGGTGCCTTACCGGAAGGTGGACCTCGTGGTGGTGGCCCGGGACGACGGCGAGCTGCCCGCGGTCGTTGAGGACCTCTCGGGACGGCGGGTCCTGGCGGTGCCGGGCGCCGCCGACCGTGTGGCGCTGCTGCCCCTGGACCCGCCGATCCTGGTCGAGGCCCTGCCGCCGCACCGGGATGCGCTCTCGGCCCTGGCGGCTGTCGGACGGGGTGACGCCCGCCACGCCGTGGTGGACCGGGACCTGCTCCGGCTGGAGCTCCCCAACCGGCCCAACCTCCGCGAGGGGCCCGTGGTGATCCCCGGGTGCGAGCTCCGGTGGGCTGTGGCTCCCGGCTCACCGGCCCTCCTCGGAGCGGCGGACTCGTTCCTGCGGCGGGCACTCCGGCAGGGGTTGCTCCGGGAGCTGGAGCTCAGCGAGCTGAGGCCCGGAGGACGGTGGGTCTCCCCGAAGTCTCTCGAGATCCCGGAGGGTGCCCTGACGCCCTTCGACCCGCTCCTCCAGCGGGCAGGACGGGAGACCGGCCTGGACTGGCGCCTCCTGGCCTCACTCATGTACGAGGAGTCCCGCTTCGATCCGGGGGCCGTGGGACCGGGCGGCTCGGCGGGCCTCTTCCAGTTCATGCCCTCCACGTGGCGGGAGCTCGGGGTACGGGATCCCCACGACCCGGCGGAGGCCATCCCCGCCGCTGCCCGGTACCTTTCCCAGCTCATGGACGAGTTCTACGACGTTCCCATGGCGGATCGTGTGGCCATGGCCATCGCTGCCTACAATGTGGGGCCCCGCCACGTGGCCGACGCCCGCAGGCTGGCCCGCGAGATGGGACTCGACCCCGACCGGTGGGCCGGCAACGTGGAGACGGCCCTGGTCCTGCTCGACAATCCGGACGTTGCCCGGCGATTCCCGGCCGGTGTCTGCCGGTGCCGGAGGGCGGTGGGCTACACGCGGCGCATCCTGCGGCGCTACCAGGCCTACCGCGAGCTCGTCTCCCCTCTGGGATCCCGCGGCCTCTGAGGCCGGGTCCCGGCAGCTTTCCCCGTCCTCCTCTTGTGAAATCCGGTGACACACCGGGAAAGATCGCGTATCATGCCCGCGCGGTGTTCGCCGCAGATCACCAGGGAGGTGAGCCGTGACCCAGTTCAAGGAAGTCAGGATCCCCGAGGGCGACCTCATCGAAGTCAGGAATGGTCAACTGGTTATTGGTGACCGGCCCATCATCGGTTTCCTGCGCGGAGACGGCATCGGTCTGGACATCACCCCGGCCATGCAGAAGGTCGTGGACGCGGCCATCGAGAAGGCCTACGGCGGGAAGCGGAAGATCGCATGGTGCCCGCTCTACGCCGGCCTCGAGGGGCTCCACCACTACGGAAGCGAGTTCCCGGAGGAGACGGTGGAGGCCATCCGTCACCTCAAGATCGCCATCAAGGGTCCCTTCACGACTCCCATCGGCGAGGAGAAGTACGTCTGCCTCCACTGCGCCCACCAGCAGAACGAGGAGGGTCCCTGTCAGCAGTGCGGCAAGGCCGACGGCATGTGCCCCCGCTTCCGGTCCATCAACGTGCGCTTCCGGCAGCACCTGGACCTCTTTGCCTGCGTGCGGCCAGTCCGCTACTTCGAGGGTGTCCCCTCCCCCAACAAGTACGCGGACAAGGTGGACTTCGTGATCTTCCGCGAGAACACCGAGGACGTGTACGCCGGCTTTGACTACGAGCGGGGCTCGGAGATGGCACTGGCCATCATCGACCTCATCAGGCAGAAGACCGGCCGCCAGATCCGTCCCGACTCGGGCATCGGAGTCAAGCCCATCTCCGAGTTCGGCACCAAGCGCCTGGTGCGCAAGGCCATCCAGTGGGCCGTGGACAACAACCTTCCCTCGGTGACCCTGGTGCACAAGGGCAACATCATGAAGTTCACGGAGGGCTCCTTCAAGAGCTGGGGCTACGAGGTGGCCGCCGAGGAGTTCGGCGACGTCACCATCACCGAGAAGGAGGTCTGGGACCGGTACGACGGCAAGGTCCCCGAGGGCAAGATCCTCATCAAGGACCGGATCGCCGACTCCATCTTCCAGCAGATCCAGACCCGCCCCGACGAGTACAGCGTGCTGGCCCTCCCCAATCTGAACGGTGACTACATGTCCGACGCGGCCATCGCCCTGGTGGGCGGGCTGGGCCTCGGCCCCGGCGCCAACATGTCGGACGAGATCGGCCTCTTCGAGGCCACCCACGGCACCGCGCCCAAGTACACCGGGATGGACAAGGTGAACCCGGGCTCCCTGATCCTCTCCGCGGTGATGATGCTGAACTACATGGGCTGGAACGAGGCCGCGGACCTGATCATCAGGGGCATGGAGCGGGCCATCCGCGAGGCGTACGTGACCTACGACCTGGCCCGGCTCATGCGCAGGGAGGGCCGCGAGGACGTGCACGAGCTGTCCTGCTCGGGTTTCGGCCAGGCCATCATCGATCGCATGTAGCCTGCGAAGGTGTGTCGGCAGACTCCGGTGCCCCCGCATGGCGGGGGCACTTCTTCATGGTGGGAACAGGCTCTCCCGAGGTTGTCGCATTGTTTCCAACATGCATGGGTGCGAGAGATACGATGGCATCGACGATTGCCTGGCTCCGAAGTCGGGGGTCCGCTCATGTCGTGGAGGCCGATTGTTGGAACGCGGACCTCGGTCCGCGGGGGCCATCATCCGTCCCCATCCTCCTGCGATCCGGGGGAATGCGGGCCTGCACCAGCGTTCCATGGACCCCGGCCCGGAGGCGGCGAACAGCGCGACGACCTCTTCCCGTGGTAGGGTTGCATCAGGGTTGGAAGACGTGAAGAGGGAATCCCACCGTCTCATCGCCGCGGCGTTCACCCTGCTGATCTTCGGGCTCCTGGGGCTGGGTGTCTGGCAGGCGGACTACTTTGCCCAGCGCCGGGTGGGTGTGGTGATCGACCCGGATGTCGAGGGCCTCGTGGTCTCCAGGGTGCCGGAGGGCCTGCCCGCCGAAAGGGCCGGCATCCGGCCCGGCGACATCATCGTGGCCGTGGACGGCACGCCCGTCCCGACGAATGTCGATTACGACCGGGTGGCGAAGACCTTCCGCAGGCACAGGCTCATTCCCTTCAGAGTCCGCCGCGGCGACAAGACCCTGGTTCTCCCGGTGGAGCCCGGCGTCCCCTTCGCAGCGGGCCCCCTGATCTTCAACGGCATCGTGGTGCTGTCGTATCTCCTGGTGGTCCTCCTGGCACTTCCCACGGCACACAGCGATCCCAGGGCACGGCTGCTCGCGGCCTTCTCCGGCATGGTGGCCCTCGAGCTGGCCATCCCCGGCGGGTACCTCGGCCCCCCGGCCCTCACCGTGCTGAGCACCGTGGTGTTTCACGTGATCACGGGGCTCGAGCTCGGCTTCCTGCTCCACCTGGCCTCCGTCATCCCGAAGCCTGCACGGTGGCTCAGGCGAAACCGCTGGGTTCCCCTGGTCTTCTACGGCGTCGGAATCACCTGGGCGGTGCTGATCTCCGCGACCATCGTGGAGGAGATCCTGGGGAAGCAGTGGTTCCCGTGGTCGGCCACCTTTCTCGAGACCACGGTATTCAGCATCCTGATGAGCTCCTGGGCCATCGCGGTGATCGGGATCCTGGTGTACCAGGTCCGCTCCTCGATCCTCACCACCGAACGCAGCCAGGCCATGCTCGTCCTCTTCGGCCTCCTGCCCTGGGCACTCTACACCGTTCTCACCGATGTGGCCCAGAGAACCGGCATGAGTCTCCCTGCCTGGGTCTTCGCACTGCAGCTGGTGGTGCTTCTCCCCTACCCCATCGCGGTTCTCGTGGCCATCACCAGGCACCACCTCCTCGACATCGAGCTCGTGGTGCGGCGGGGCCTCGTGTACAGCGCGGTCACCCTGCTGCTCGTGGTGGCCTTCTACACGATCCTGGGAGCTGGCAGCTCGGCCCTCGCCAGTCTGATCGGATCCGCCTCGGGATCGGTCTGGCTGATCTCCGCCGCCACGCTTCTCGTGGGCCTGCTCTTCTGGCCGCTCCGGAACGCGATCCAGGATTTCATCGATCGGAGGATCTTCCCGGAACGGTTCGCGCTCAGGTCACGGCTCGTGGAGCTTGCCGCGCGCCTCCCCCTCCAGGGCTCCCTCGCGGCCATGGGGCAACACCTGGTCCGCGAGCTCACCTCCATCCTGGGGATCGAGTCCGCCACCCTCCTGGTGGCGGACCCCAAGACGAAGATTCTCGTGGCCCTGGCCTCCACCGCCCCGGCGGCTGCCAGCCGGTCCGAGCACTCGCTCCTCCTGGGGCCGGAGGATCCCGCCGTGGAGGTCCTCCTGGAGGCCCACCGGCCCATCAGTGCCCGCCACCTGGCCACCATCAGCCCCTCCATGGCCCAGCGACTCCAGCTGGTCAACGCGAGCCTCGCCACGGGGCTCGTCAGCGGCCAGGAGCTCACGGGGGTCCTCCTGCTCGGCCCGAAGGTCGATCGGGAACCCTGGAGGGCCGAGGAGCTCGACCTCATCAAGCTCTTCTCCCACAACGTGGCCTCGGTGTTCGAGAACGTGCGACTCCTGGAGTCCGCCACGTACGAGGGGCTCACTGGCCTGCTCCGGAGGGAGGCCATCCTGGACCTCCTGGCCAAGGAGATCCGCCGTGCGGCACGGTACCGCAGGCCCCTGGTGGTGGTCATGGCCGACATCGACCACTTCAAGAGGACCAACGACCGGTACGGGCACCTGGTGGGAGACGCCGTGCTCAAGAACACGGCATCGTTGCTGTTCTCGAACCTGCGATCCACCGACATCGTGGGCCGCTACGGCGGCGAGGAGTTCCTCCTGGTGTTTCCCGAGACCCGGCTGGAGCATGGGCTGGCCGTGGCGGAGAAGCTCCGGCGCGCCGTGGAGAACGCCTCGGTCGTCCTTCCCGAGGGGGAGGAGGTCCGTGTCACCATCTCCTTCGGTCTCACCGCCGTGGAGGAGGATCGCATCAGCTTCGAGCTCACCCCCGAGGAGATCATCGCGGCCGCCGACGCCAACCTCCTCCAGGCAAAGCAGACGGGACGGAACAGGGTCCTGGGGAGCCGGTTCGAGCACGACTCCTATCCTCCAGCACGGGGCACGTGAACGACGATCCCGGAACCGCGGGGCACGACCCGTACCGCGCCGTTGCTCCCCGCAAGATCCAGCACCACGTGAAGCTCGGGTGGACGCCGCTCCCCGTGGAACCCCACCCTGACCCCCTGCACCTCGGGCGTGGCCTCACCCGCCACTTCTCCCCGATAGGCCGTCACGATCCCCCTCAGCTGGATCACGTGGCGCGGCGGGTCCTCCATGGCGAAGTGCCGGATCCTCTCCGGGGCGACAGGCCCGTCGAGCCGGACCGTCACGGTGCTTCCCTTCGCTCCTCCGGCCAGCTCGATGTGCTCAACCGCAGTGGCCGGATGGGCTTCCGGGACCGGCTCCGCTGCCGGTTCCTCCGCCCCGGTACCCGCCGGCTCCCCGGCGCCGTCCAGCGTGACAGCCACGCCGGGCTCCTGCCGGTTCCCCTCCACCGCGGTTCTGCCAGGGGTGCCCGTCACCGGCCCGTCCGGCGGGGCCCCGGTCCCGGGTCGGAGGCCACTCTCATCCCGGTCCCCCCGGACCATTCCGGCAGGCGGCTCCGCCAGGCTCGGCTCCTCGCCATGTCCGGCCCCCCCGTCTTCGGCACGTTCCACGCCCGGGGGCTCCACCGGTGGCGATGCCTCCTGCGGCAGGAGCCTCCATCCCACGAAGCCCAGCACCGCCACGATGCAGACGGCGGCCCCCAGAAGCCACGGCATCCGGTTCCTCCCTGCAGGGACACTGTCCACGGGTTCGGCAGAGAATGGAGGGGGGAGCTCCTCATCCTCGTCGTCGAACGGTCCGATCACGGGGGGAGCAAAGACGTCGGCCCGCGTGGGATCGACGGGAGCCGGTCCGGACTCCTCCGCGTGGAACGGGTCCGCGTCGGGAACCTCCAGCCCGGCTCCCCGGCGGGGCGACTCTCCGGAGAGGCTGAACGGCCGCCCACCCTCGCGAAGATGCTGCTCCACCATCCTCTCGATCAGCTCCCGGCCCTGGGGCTCGAGGTGAAGGAAACGGACCGCCATCCCGGGAGGACCATCCCCGGGGTCCCCCTTCCGGCGGACCCACACGACCTGTCCCCGGCCCCGGATGAGGTCGAAGCCGTCCACAAGGTGCAGCCGGAAGTCCACGGGGGTCCCCACGGGAAACAGCTCCTCGCAGTCGATGAACATGCCGCCGGCCGAGACGTTGGCGACGTACTGCTCGGCGAAGCTCGTGACACTGGAGAACTCCAGGTCCACCGTGGCCCGCAGGGCCGCCCTGGGTTGCCGTCTCCGTTCATCGTGGGGTGGATCGGTCATCGGCCCTCCGTCCCGGCGATTCGTTGCTCCAAGGATAGAACAGATCCGGGCCCGGTTGCCCTCCCCATCGTTGCCAGGCATGCCAACGTGGAATCAGCAGAGCGGCCAGGGCCAGATCGAGAGCGGCCACGGTCCCGACGGTGTTGACGAACCCGGCCCACGGTATGGCCACGAGGCCCACCACCAGGGCCGCCAGCGCGGCACCCGTCTCGTCCGCCGCGAAGCCCCTGCCGCCCCCGAGGCGCGGTGAATCGCCCCCGGCCAGGCGCGCGATCCCGGGGAACGCCGCGCCCGTGAGGACGCCACCCGCCAGCAGCAGGAGCACGATCAGCCCCCGGGGGGGCCACGAGACCAGCACCACCGCCATGCCGAGGGAGAGGAGGCCACCGCAGGCCAGCAGGGCCGGGAGGGCCCGTTCCGGTGCCCGCCTCCGGCCCAGCGCAGCCGCCCCCGTCCAGAGCCCCCCCATGAAGGCCGCCGACAACGCTCCCACCTCGGTGTAGACGGAACCGGAGACGGCCTGCCACGTCCCCACCAGCACGAGCCACCACGTCATGGAGGAGGCGCCCACCACCACGGCCGTCTCCAGGGCGGGAGCTCCCCCGCCCAGGCGACGGAGCATCGCAGCGGCCAGGAGAGCCACGGGAAACGCCAGCAGCGGCGCGGGGCTGCGGGACTCCATGCCGAGCACCACGCGGACCAGCCCCGCCCTTCCCCTCCCCTCGGCCACCGCCACGGCCAGCGGGACGGCCCTGGGGTGGGCGAAGGTGCTGGGCGGGGCCCGGGCCCCGGCGACGAAGCGGTCCAGGTCCTTCTGGCGCGAGGGATCCAGGAGCAGGGGGATCATCTCGGCCCGGAAGACCGGGTCCTCCAGTCCCCGGGACTCCCACCGTGCCACCAGCGTCTCCACCGGTGGCACCGGCGCCGCATCCCCCTCCGAGGCGACCAGGAACAGGTTCTCTCCGGGCACGCCCCCGAGACGCGGGAAGGCCCGGCGGAGGTTCGAGGCCAGCACCGCCACCAGGCGTCCGGCCGCCCCGCCCAGGTAGGTGTCGGGAACCCCGACCCTCACCACCAGCATCCCACCCGGTGCCAGGCTCCCCCCGCACCGCTCGAAGAACTCCAGGGTCCGGGTCCGGTTCGCGCGGAGCGTCGACGGATCCGGATCCAGGAGGACGATCTCGTCCCACGGCCCCCCCTGCTCCACCACACGGACCGGATCGGTCCTGTGCAGGGTGATCCCCCGCCAGGCAATCCCGTCCCGGAACCTCTCCCCGTACCAGCGTGGAAGGATCTCCACCATCTCGGGGTCCGTCGGAACCACGTCCAGGCGTCCCCCGCGGACAGCGACCACGTGCCGCGCCACCGTGTCCACTGTCCCGTCGGCGAAGCCTCCCACCAGGAGCACGCGGCGGGGCGAGGGGTGGAGCAGCATCAGGAGGTGGGCCCGGGGGGCGGTCGACCACGGGTCCGGCCACGTGGCCAGGAGCCTGCCATCGGCGTAGAGGGCCCGCGGCCACCCCTCCGCCATCTCCAGGCGCTGGGAACGGGTTTCCGCCCAGGCTCCCAGCGCTCCCGGCCTCCGGGACCACGTCCAGGTCAACGAGGCCAGGGTGTCTCCCGCCGGGGCGGAGGCCAGGGCAGCGGCCCCCAACGCCACCACTGCCGCCACGGGCCGCCGGGACGCCAGCAGCGCCGCCACGGAGAGTCCCGTGGTGAGTGTGATCACGGCGGCCGTTCCCCAGGGCGCCAGGACGAAGGTGAACGCCGTGCCGCCCACGAGTCCCCCCAGGGCCTCGGCGGCGTAGGCCCGCCCCGCGCCACTTCCCGGGTGGTACCGTGCCGCCAGGAGCGTGAACCCCGCCCCGCCCGTCACCGCCGCCGGAACGACGGCACCGAACCACAGCCATGGCACCGCGAGGGTCGCCAGGCTCTCCCCACCGGCAACGTTCCACAGGGAGGGGCCCGCTCGCAGGAGCAGGACCCCCGCCCCGGCCGCCACCATCACCAGCAGCGGAGCGGCCTCGCCCCACTCGGGGCGGCCACGCCCGACGGCCAGGGCTGCCCCCGCCGCCATTCCCACGAGCCAGGTGGCCAGCACGGCACCCCAGGCCAGCTCCGAGCCACCCAGGAGCGCCATGGCCTCGCGCAGGAGAACCGACTGGGCCACCGCCGACACGAACCCGAGCACCAGGAGCGGCCGGCCCGGCTTCTGCACGCCGGGGAGACTTCCCCCACGTCCGGCAATCGTGGGATCGCCGCGTGCGCCCATGGGCGGCAACCGATACTCCACATGGCCCCCCGGAATCCTGAAAGTGCCCTGCCCAAGGGTACCGCACCGTGGTAGAGTCACCGGCGGCCGCCCGGCCACCACCGATGGAGAGACCGTGACCCCACGCACCCCACAGATCCACCGGGTCGGCGCCGTGAGCTACCTGAACGCCAGGCCCCTGGTGGACGGGCTCGAGCTCCGGCACGACATCGAGCTCGTCCAGGACGTCCCGTCACGGCTCCTGGACCGCCTCCTGGCCGGCGAGGTCCACGTGGCCCTCTGCCCCGTGATCGACTACCAGACCTCCCCGGAACCTCTGGCCATCGTCCCCTCGGGCGCCATCGGGAGCGACGGCCCCACGTTCACCGTGCGCCTCTACAGCCGTGACCCCTTCGAGGAGGTGGACAGCATCCTCGTGGACGGGGACAGCCACACCTCCGTGGTCCTGCTCCGGATCCTCCTGTCACGCCGCCACGGCATCCGCCCCTCCATCGTCCGCGACGGGCTCCCGCGGAGACCCGACGACTGGGCCGGCCTCCCGCCGGGACGGCGGGCCATCCTCATGATCGGGGACAAGGTGGTGGCCACGGCACCCCCCGACGGTCTCTTCCCCCACCAGATGGACCTGGGCGCCGCGTGGAAGGAGCTCACCGGCCTGCCCTTCGTGTTCGCCACCTGGCTCACCCGGCGGGTCACCCCCCTGGGCGGGCTCCCCGGCCTCCTGTCCGGAACGCTCCGGACCAACCTCGAGCGGACCGCGGAGCTGGCCTCCCTCCACGCCTCCAGCGCCGGCTGGCCCGAGGACCTCGCCCGCACCTACCTCGCCGACACCCTCACCTATCACCTGGGGCACCGCGAGCTCGAGGCCGTCCGGCTCTTCTGGCGGCTCGCCCGGGAGGAGGGCCTCGTCTCCGGGGAGCGGCCGCTGGTCCTCCGCGGCGACCCCGCCTGAGCCCGCCCGGTGGGCGCAGGGACACAGGGGCGAGGGGGAGAGGGGGAGAAGCCCGGAAAAGCTGGTGTGCCGACCGGGTGCGGCGGCGCCGCGGTTCCACGGGAAAAGTTAAGAGGTGAAGACGGAGAGACGTTCAACTTCAGCTGGAAGTGCCTCATTCGTTTTCACGTTTGACGTTTCACGATCCCGGGTGGGCGGCTGTGTGTCCACCTCGCACGGAGGGCTGGGTGGGTGTCGCACCTCCCCTCAACCTCATTCGTTTCACCTTTCACGTTTCACGATCCCGGGTGGGCACCGCGCACCCCTGTGATATCTTGATTCCCAAGCTTCAATCCAGGACGTCACCGCCGGTGGAGGTCCCGGAGGGAGGATCTCGTGAGCGAGGCAACCATTCCCGATCTGTACCGCCACGAGCTCGACGAGCCACGGGACGAGCACTACGTCCACCACACCCCGGACCGCAGTCGCGCCTTCTCCACACGGGAGTTCTTCACGAGGACCGCCGCCCTCGCGACCGCCCTGGAGCGGCTGGGCGTGGGGCCGGGTGACCGCGTGATGCTCTTCTTCGGGACCCGTCCCGAATGGCACATGGTGGACATCGCGGTGCTGTCCCTGGGCGCTGTCAACGCCCCCATCTACGAGACCCTCACCCCCGCCCAGGTGGCCTATCAGGTGCAGGACTCCGGCGCGCTGGTGGCCATCGCCGAGACCGCGGAGCTCATGGACCGCTTCCTCCAGGTGCGCGGGGACTGCCCCGACCTGAGGCACCTCGTCCAGCTGGAGGGCGAGCGGGCACCCGACGTCCTGGACCTCGAGGAGCTCATGGCCAGCGCGACACCCGCGGACGAGGGACGGTTCTGGGACCGGGCGGCGAAGGTACGACCGGGGGACCTGGCCACCATCGTCTATACCTCGGGAACCACGGGGGAGCCCAAGGGCGTCATGCTCAGCCACGAGAACATCGTGACCAACGCCCGTGAGGCCCTCGAGCGCATCGACGTCTCGTCGTTCGAGTTCGGCCTGGAGTTCCTGCCCCTGTGCCACATGATCGAGCGGATCGCCGGCTACCTCTACATGCGCGTGGGCGCACCCAGGGCCTACTGCTCCGTCTACCACGTTGGCGAGCTCATCGGGCGGATCCGCCCCTCGGTGTTTGCCAGCGTGCCCAGGGTCCTGGAGAAGGTCCAGGCGGCCATCGAGGCACACGCCGCCCGGTCTCCGGCACTCAAGCGCGCGCTCTTCCGGTGGGCCATCGACGTGGGATTCCGTGCCGCCGAATCCAGGCTGGCCGGCACGGCGCCGGGTTCGCTGCTGCGCCTGGAGCACGGACTGGCCGAACGGCTGGTCCTGCGCAGGATCCGGGGGGCGCTCGGGGGGCGGATCACCACGACGTTCTGCGGCGGAGCGGCCACGCCCCTCCACGTCCATCGCTTCTTCCAGGCACTCGGCGTTCCCATCCAGGAGGCCTGGGGCCTCACCGAGACCTCGCCGGTCATCACGCTCAACGGGTACCTGCCGGGCCACATGAAGCTGGGATCGGTGGGCCGCCCCCTCCCCTCCTACGAGCTGCGCCTCGCCCCCGACGGGGAGCTCCTCGCGAAGGGACCGTCGGTGTTCATGGGGTACTGGAACAAGCCCGACCAGACCGCGGAGGCCTTCGACGGGGAGGGGTTCTTCCACACGGGCGACATCGGCACCATCGACGAGGAGGGGTTCGTCCACATCACCGACCGCAAGAAGGAGCTCATCATCACGGCCGGCGGCAAGAACATCGCACCACAACCCATCGAGAGCGCTCTCAAGGTCTCGCCCCTCATCGAGAACGCCGTCATCGTCGGCGATGGCCGCCCCTACGTGGTGGCGCTCCTGTCCCCGGCCCCCGATGCCCTTGCAGCCTGGGCCCGGTCACACGGCGAGAACCTCGAGGGGATCCACACGAACCCGGCCCTCCTGGAGGAGCTGGGACGGACAGTGAAGGAGGTCAACGGCCAGCTGGCCCGCTACGAGCAGATCAAGAGGTTCGCCATCGTGCCCGAGCCACTCTCGGTGGAGGGCGGCGAGCTCACTCCCACCCTGAAGGTCCGCCGGCGCACTGTCGCGGAGAAGTACGCCGGGCTCATCGAATCCCTGTACGCCTGAGATCCCGCCCTCCCGGCGGGCCTCACTCCCGGGGGCCGACCACGCAGAGGGTGTTGAGCCTGTTGCCGTCCAGGTCCTGGAAGTTCGCAGCGTGGAAGGCCACCACCCTCTCGAGATCATCGGTTCCCGGGGTCACGCGGCCGACCTCCTCCCGAGGTTCTCCGCGGCTCTCCTCACATCGTGGAGGACGTCCGGGTTACCCGACGGTGCTCCGCAGGGGCGAGCCCATCACATGGGCAGCACGAGCCTGCCGAGGGTCAGCGTCAGCACCGTGATGATCACCGCGGCGATGAGGTTCAGGCGGATCCCCTCCCGGAACAGGTCCGGCGCTGTCACGTGCCCGGACCCGATGACGATGGCGTTGGGCGGTGTGGCCACCGGAAGCATGAACGCGCACGAGCACGCCACGGTGGCGGGCACCATCAGCAGGTAGGGCGGGACCTCCAGTACCCTCGCCAGGGCCGCCATCACGGGCATGAGCAGGGTG
Organism: Thermoanaerobaculia bacterium; assembly: GCA_027061805.1. Lineage (GTDB taxonomy): Bacteria > Acidobacteriota > Thermoanaerobaculia > Thermoanaerobaculales > Sulfomarinibacteraceae > JAMOWA01. The sequence goes on from JAMOWA010000064.1 coordinate 216,062, forward strand.
GCGGTGGCCGTGTTGGAGGTGAGCTCGGTGGCCCCCATGGCCACCAGAGCGACCGCCAGGACCATCAGGGGCAGCGGAAGGACCGAGATCCCGTGGAGCCTGCCGGCAAGCCAGGTGTCCACGCCCACGGAGCTCACGGCGTCGGCCACGGCGAAGCCGCCGCCGAAGAGCAGCAGGACCCCCCACGGCACGCCGTGACGGATCTCCTCCCAGGTCACCAGGGGCCGCCGGTCCCCGCCACCGCCGGGAACCAGGGCCGCGAGGACCGCCGCTGCCACGGCGGGCACCGCGTCGCTGACCGTGCGGGGATCACTGAAGAGCTGCCCCCAGCCCGGGATCGAGAGGTTCCCGAAGGTCATGCCGGACCGGGTGATCCACGCCAGCGCCGTCACGCCGAAGAGCAGGGCGGCCCGGCGTTCCCGGGGGGCCATGGGCCCGAGCGCCAGCCGCTCCGACTCGAGGGTCTCCATCGCACCGGAATCCTTCCGCGAGAGGCCCCTGGACAGCAGCAGCCCCGCCACCGGGAGCATCAGCACCACCAGCGGGATCCCGAAGAGCATCCACCCCCCGAAGGTGAGGGGGGCGATCCCGGGAACCAGGCCGGGTGCCATGCCGGCCAGCACGAGGTTGGGCGGCGTCCCGATGAGCGTCCCGAGTCCTCCGATGGACGCACCGAAGGCCACGGCGAGGAAGAGCCGCATGCCGGCCCGTTCCTCCTCCATCCGGTCCACCACGCCCGCCGCGATGGGCAGCATCATGAGCGTGGTGGCGGTATTCGACAGCCACATGGAGAGGGTGGCCGTGGACAGGAGGAACCCCCACACCAGCCGCCGTGGCGAGGAACCGATCCGGTGGAGGATCCCCAGGGCGAGGCGCCTGTGGAGCCCCGACCGCTCCACGGCCAGGGCCAGCACGAAGCCGCCGAGGAAGAGGAAGACCATGTGCTCCGCGTAGTTGGGGGCCACGTCCCGGATCCCCCGCACGGACATGAGGGGGAAGAGCACCAGGGGAAGCAGGGAGGTGATCGCCAGGGGCACCGCCTCCGTGACCCACCAGACGGCCATCCAGGCGATGGCGGCCACCACCCGGAGCCCCAGGGCCCCCAGCTGGCCCGCGGGCAGGAGCAGTACCCCCAGGAAGAGGAGTGGGCCCACGATCCTGCCCCACAGCACCCTCGCCGGCCGTGGCTCCGTCCGTTCCGCTTCGCCCATGTGGCCCTCCCTTCCACCGGTCGCCATGCTTCGCCGGTCGTGGCTCACTCCACCGGCCACCGCCAGACCGCGAGGTCCAGCGTGCCGTTGTCCCGGAAGGTCACCCCCTCGGCCTCCAGCATGGCCCTCTGGAGCCCGGTGGGAAAGTCCGGCAGGCGGTCGGTGGAGCACCCTCCGGAGGCGTTCACCACCCGGTGCCAGGGTACATCCTCCGGGCACCTGTGGAGGATCCAGCCCACCGCCCGCGGGGAGAGGCGGCTCCCCAGCTCCGTGGCGATCTGGCCGTAGGTCATCACGCGGCCCCGGGGGATGCGGCGCACCAGGGCAAAGACCTCCTCCCGGAGGCCGTCACCCTCGCCCTGGAGATCCCCGTGGACACGCCCCGGCACACGGGAAGGGTACACCACGGCCCCGGCAGGCCGGAAGAAGGGTTCGTGGCACCCTTGTCATCTATCCAGAAGGAGGTTCCCCCCGGACGGCGAGCACACCCGGACACGGACCGGGGACGGCGTCCAGCCTCCCCCGGCCCGCGTGCCAGGAGGTCGGGGCCTCGTTGCAGCCGGAGTTACCCCGGCCAGGCAGGAAGAGCAGTTCCACCGACGTACCCCCCGCCGCCGGGATCCTGACGTCCTCGAAGGCAAGACCCAGCCCGGCGGGCACGCGGCAGGCGGGAATCCGCGGCGTGGCGCAGGCCCGGCCCCCCCGACCCCTGCCAGACCGGTCACTCTGAGCACCACCATCGAGACGGCCGTCCACGGCATCACCGTGAAGCGTGGCATCGGCATGCCCGGGGGAAGACCGGCGATCCGTAGGCTTGTACGTATGCTCAAATATCGATGTATGCTACACTCAAGCCGTGAACCGCAGTGATGCCACCGGCCTCCCCTCTGCCAGACGGAATGCCACCTGCGAGTCCTCCTGTGCCTGCGAGACTCCGGAACTCGCCCCCACCCCACCGGCCCGGGCTGGCGCCAGGTCGTTCAGGGTCGTGGGGCTCGACTGTTCCGAGGAGGTGGAGGCCCTCCGGCGGGAGGTGGGCCCCGTGTCGGGCGGCACGGACCGCCTGACCTTCGACCTCATGTCGGGCCTCATGCTGGTGGACGCCCCAGCGGACGAGGTCCCCGACGAGGCGATCCTCCAGGCCGTCCGCAGGGCGGGGTTGCGGGGCCTCGTGGAGGGTACGGCCGGGGAGGCCGGGCCCGGCTGGTGGAGCCGTCACGGACGTGCCGTCACCACGGCCGCGAGCGGAGCCCTCATCGTCGTGGGCCTCGGGTACCACGCCGCGGCCGCGGGCAGCCTGGCCCAGGCTCTCGGCCTCGCCCACGGTCCGGCTCCCGTGCCGCTGGCCAGCCGGATCGCCCACATGCTCGCCGCGATCACCGGGGCGTGGTTCATCGTGCCCAGGGCCATCAGGTCGGCCCGGTCGCTGCGCCCCGACATGAACCTCCTGATGACCGTGGCGGTGACCGGGGCCATGTTCCTGGGGGAGTGGCTGGAGGGCGCCACGGTGGCGTTTCTCTTCGCCGTCTCCATCCTGCTGGAATCGTGGAGCGTGAACAGGGCGCGCCGGGCCATCCGGAAGCTCATGGAGCTCACCCCTCCCGTGGCCCGTCTCCGCATGGAGGACGGCAGCGAGGTGGAGGTCCCGCCGGAATCCGTGGAGCCCGGCCAGACGGTGGTGGTCCACGCCGGCGAGCGGATCCCCCTGGATGGCGAGGTGGTGGAGGGCGCCTCCCTGGTGGACACCTCCTCTGTGACCGGGGAATCGAGGCCCGACACCGCCGAACCCGGAGGGCAGGTCTGGGCCGGGACCATCGCCCTGGACGGGACCCTCGCCATCCGCACCACCCGCCCCGCCAGCGACACCGTCCTGGCACGGATCATCCGCCAGGTGGCGGAGGCTGGGCGCCGGAGGGCCCGGAGCGAGAAGTGGGTGGATCGTTTCGCCCTCGTCTACACGCCTGCGGTGTTCGCGGCAGCCCTCCTCACGGCCGTCCTGCCGCCCCTGCTCGGCCTCGGCGCCTGGAGCGTGTGGATCTACAGGGCGCTCGTCCTGCTGGTCATCGGGTGCCCCTGCGCACTGGTCATCTCCACACCCGTCAGCGTGGTGGCCGGGCTGGCGGCCGCGGCACGCCACGGCGTCCTCGTGAAGGGGGGCGACCTCCTGGAGATCCCGGCCCGCCTCGTGACCGTGGCCCTGGACAAGACGGGCACGCTCACCGCCGGCCGGCCCACCGTGGAGGAGGTGATCCCCTGCCCGGACCACACCGCACCCGAGGTCCTCGCCGTTGCGGCGGCCCTGGAGCTCCGGAGCGGGCATCCCCTGGGCGCCGCCATCGTGGAGGCGTGCCGCGAGCACGGACTGGAGCCCCTCCCTGCAGGAGAGGTCCGCGCCCTTCCGGGCCGGGGCGTGGAGGGAACCGTGGAGGGTCGGGCAGCGTGGCTGGGCTCCCACAGGCTCCTGGAGGAGCGTGGCCAGGAGACCCCCGAGAACCACGAGAAGATCCGGCGGCTCGCCCGGGGTGGACGGACCGTGGTGGTGGTGGGCCGGGACGATCACGTCTGCGGCCTCATCGCCCTGGGGGACGCACCCCGTCCCGAGGCCGCGGCCGCGGTGAGGGAGCTCAAGGCCCTGGGCATCGAACACGTGGCCATGCTCACCGGGGACAACCGGGAGACCGCCGAGGAGGTGGCCCGGATCGTTGGAATCCGCGAGGTCCACGCCGGACTCCTGCCCGAGGACAAGGTGGACCGGCTCGGCAAGCTGCGGGACAACGGCCCCCTGGCCTTCGTGGGCGACGGCATCAACGACGCGCCGGCCCTGGCCCTGGCCGACCTGGGCATCGCCATGGGCGGCGCCGGCACGGACGCCGCCATCGAGACCGCCCACGTGGCGCTCATGTCCGACGATCTGGCCAAGATCCCCTGGCTCGTCCGGCACTCCCGCAGGGTCCTGGCCATCATCCGGGCCAACATCGCCTTCGCCCTGGGCATCAAGGCCCTGTTCGTGGTCCTGACCTTCACCGGCCACGCCTCGCTGTGGGCTGCCATCGCCGCCGACATGGGCGCCTCCTTCCTCGTGATCGCCAACGGTCTGCGCCTCCTTGGAAGCACTCGGAACTGACAACCTGGAACCGCACACCATCGCGGGGTTCGAACAGAGGGAGGCTGGTGCGTTGCTTTCAACGTGCGTGGGCACGAGAGATACGGTGGCATCGGCGCGTGTCTTGCCCCGAGGTCGAAGGTCCGTCCATGCCGTGGAGGCCGATTCCTGGAGCGCAGACCTCGGTCCGCAGGGACCATCATCCGTCCCCATCCTCCTGCGACCCGGTGGAATGCGGGCCTGCGCCCGCGCTCCATGGGTCCCGGCCCGACGGCGGTGAACGGCGGCGCAACAACCTCGAAGGGGAGCCGCCCGCCATTCCTGGCCGGACCGCTCAGTCTGCCTGGGCCTGGTACAGGTGCACGTCGGCCTGGGGATACGGGATGGAGCACCCGGCCCCCTCGAGGCCCTCCTTGATGGCCTGGAGCAGCGCGAAACGGACATCCCAGTAGTCCTCCGGCCGGCACCACGGACGGACCACCAGGTTCACCGAGGAGTCACCCAGCTCCCCCACCGCCACCTGGAGCGGCGGATCGGCCAGCACCCGCGGTTCGGCCGCCACCACCGCCTCGATGGTCTCCCTGGCCCTCCGGATGTCGTCGTCGTAGGAGATCCCGATCTCCAGGTCAACGCGGCGGGCCTCGTTGGCGGTGTAGTTCTTGATGGTGGCCCCGTAGATCTGTGAGTTGGGCACCGTGATGCGCACGTTGTCGGGGCTGTCCAGGGCGGTGCTGAAGATCCCGATCTCCCGGATCACGCCGGTGTTGCCCCCGGCCTCCACGAAGTCACCGAGCTTGAAGGGCCGGAAGATGAGCAGCATGACCCCGGCGGCGAAGTTCGAGAGCGTTCCCTGCAGCGCGAGGCCGATGGCCAGTCCCGCGGCACCGAGGATGGCCACGAAGGACGCCGTCGGGATGCCGAAGAGCCCCAGGACGGCAATTCCCACCAGGGCCAGCAGGACGTAGTACACGAGGCTCCCGAGGAAAGGAACCAGGGTCGGATCGGTCCGGGACCTCTCGAGCCCCTTCCGGGTCAACCTCCTGGCCCAGCTCGCGAGGACCCTGCCGATGACGAGCACGGCCACCGCCCCCACCACCCGGAGGCCCCAGGTGGTCATGAAGGTGACGAGCGTGTCGAGGAACGCGGAGGGATCTGGCATGGATGCATCCTTTCTGTCACGGCCCCAATGTGCCCCGAAGCCGGGGGGCCGGGTGCAGAGGGGCGGGCTGTCGTCTGTTTCGGACCCTGGCATGATACAGGGTCTCGAATCGTGGTGCAATACACTCCACTCACCGATCCCGGACCCCCCGAACCCCGCGGGTCACCGGATCCTGGCCGCTCCGGGGACCCTCCGTGGGCCGCGCTCCCACGGGACCTGTCACAGATTTGAGTCTTCTCTCATCAGAAGTGGACCAGAAAGGCTTGACATCGTCCTTCGAAACCCCTATATTCCTTTTGGCACTCGATGGTCTCGAGTGCTAAACCAGGGAAACAACCCGAAAGGAGAGAGGAACATGCAGATCAAGCCTCTGTACGACCGGGTCCTTCTGAAGCGGATCGAGCCGCAGGAGGAGATTCGTGGCGGGATCATCATCCCGGACACCGCCAAGGAGAAGCCGCAGGAGGCCGAGGTGGTCTCCGTGGGCGACGGGAAGCTGGACGAGGACGGCAAGCGGGTGCCCATGACCGTGAAGAAGGGCGACCGCGTGCTCATCGGCAAGTACTCCGGCACCGACATCAAGATCGACGACGACGAGTACACCATCGTCCGCGAGGATGAGATCCTCGCGATCATCGAGAAGTAAGGGAGGCCACCATGGCTGGAAAGCAGATCATCTACTCCGAGGAAGCACGTCAGAAGATCCTCACCGGCATCAACAAGCTGGCCGATGCCGTGAAGGTCACCCTGGGCCCCAAGGGCCGCAACGTTGTCATCGACAAGAAGTTCGGTTCCCCCACCATCACCAAGGACGGCGTGACGGTGGCCAAGGAGATCGAGCTGCCCGAGCCGCTGGAGAACATGGGCGCCCAGATGGTGCGCGAGGTGGCGTCCAAGACCTCCGACGTGGCCGGTGACGGCACCACCACCGCGACGGTGCTGGCCCAGGCCATCTACCGCGAGGGCATCAAGAACGTGACCGCCGGCGCCAACCCCATGGAGCTCAAGCGCGGCATCGACGAGGCCGTGAAGCGCGCCGTTGCGACCGTCAAGGAGATCGCCAAGCCCGTCGAGGGCGACGCCATCGCCCACGTGGCGACCATCTCCGCCAACAACGACTCCGAGATCGGCGAGATCATCAAGGAGGCCATGGAGAAGGTCGGCAAGGACGGCGTGATCACCGTGGAGGAGGCCAAGGGCCTCGAGACCACCCTCGAGGTTGTCGAGGGCATGCAGTTCGACCGCGGCTACCTCTCCCCCTACTTCGTGACCGACGCCGAGCGGATGGAGGCGGTCCTGGAGAACGCCAAGATCCTGATCTTCGAGAAGAAGATCTCCTCCATGAAGGACCTCCTGCCCATCCTGGAGAAGGTGGCCCAGCAGGGCAAGCCCCTCCTGATCATCGCCGAGGACGTGGAGGGCGAGGCCCTGGCGACCCTGGTGGTCAACAAGCTGCGCGGCACCCTCAACGTCTGCGCCGTGAAGGCCCCGGGCTTCGGTGACCGGCGCAAGGCCATGCTCGAGGACATCGCCATCCTCACCGGCGGCAAGATGATCTCCGAGGACCTCGGCATCAAGCTCGAGAACGTCCAGTGGGAGGACCTCGGCACCGCCAAGAAGATCGTGGTCACCAAGGACGACACCACCGTCGTGGTGGACGACGACGATCCCAGGAAGCAGGAGGCCGTCCTCGGCCGCGTGCAGCAGATCAAGAAGCAGATCGAGGAGACCACCTCGGACTACGACCGCGAGAAGCTCCAGGAGCGGCTCGCCAAGCTCGTGGGCGGCGTGGCCCAGATCCAGGTGGGTGCCGCCACCGAGACCGAGATGAAGGAGAAGAAGGCCCGCGTCGAGGACGCGCTCCACGCCACCAAGGCGGCCGTGGAGGAGGGCATCGTCCCCGGCGGCGGCGTGGCGCTGCTCCGTGCCATGGACGCCGTGGAGACGTACATGGAGGAGGCCACCGGCGACGTGCGCACCGGTGCCAAGATCCTCCTCCGCGCCCTGGAGGAGCCCACCCGCCAGATCCTCACCAACGCCGGTGTGGAGGAGGCCGCGGTGATCGTGCGCGAGATCCGCTCCAAGGGCGGCAACCAGGGCTACGACGCCAACGTGGGCGAGATCGTGGACATGATCAAGGCCGGCATCATCGACCCGGCCAAGGTCACCAAGAACGCCCTGCAGAACGCCTCGTCCATCGCGGGCCTGCTGCTCACCACCGAGGCGATGGTGTGCGAGATCCCCGAGGACAAGCCCGAGGCACCCGCCGCCGGCGGTGGCATGGGCGACATGGGCATGTACTGATCCGATCGGGTTTCGCAGCAGTCCGAGCTGCACACGCCCGGGGCTCCGGCCCCGGGCTTTTCTGTTGGTGAGGATGCACGGAGGCGAAGGGGTGAAGACGTCCCCCACCCACCCGGGGAGCAGGAGCGCAGGGGCGAGGGGGAGAAGCCCGGAGAGGCCGGCGTGCGGAGGGGCGTCCTGACGTCCTGACCTCCTCATCCTCCTTCGTTGCACGTTTCACGAACGGAGCGGCCGGGTGGGCATCCCACCCGATCGCGCTCCCCCCCGTTCCTGCCGCCGGTCCCGGCCCCCGGGTCCTCAGCCGGCGGGGCCGGCACCCGCCACCCGGTCGAGCAGCTGCTCCCAGGCGTCGATGGCGGGCCCCCACCGGAGCCGCGGGGCCCGCTCCAGGGCGAGCCGGCGGAGGCGCTCCCCCTCCCCCCCCAGGGCGGCAGCCATGACCGCGGCCAGCCCCTCCGGGTCGTGGACCGGCGCGTGGAGTGCGGCACCCCCCGCCACCTCCCGGAGCACGGGAAGGTCGCTGGCCACGCACGGGGCGCCGCAGCAGATGGCCTCGGCCAGCGGCAGCCCGAAGCCCTCGGCCTCGCTGGGCAGCACGAAGAGCTCCGCGTGGCGCAGCAGCTCCACCGCCTCGGCGTCCGGCACGTAGCCCGGCAGGTGGATCCGGTCGCGGTGGGGCGAGGCCGCGATCCGCGGCAGGATCTCGCGGAGCCCCCACCCGTGCCCCCCCGCCAGCACCAGGTCCGGCGTGGCGGAGTCCCGCTCCACCAGGATCTCCCAGGCGGCCACCAGGTCCGGGATCCCCTTGCGGGGCTCCAGCGTCCCCAGGTGCAGGATGTAGGGCCGGCCGGCCGCGTGGCGGGACCGGGGACCCTGCGGGTCGCTGCCGGGGCCCGGCGGCGTGTACCGGTCGGAGACCCCGTTGGGGATCACGGCGAGCCGCTCCTCCACCCACGGCAGCACGGCCACGAGCTCGTCGCGGGTGGCCCGGGAGACCGCCACCACGGCCGCGGCCTCCGCGAGCGAGCTCTCCAGGTAGGCGTTGAACACGAACCGGTTCACCAGCGTGTGGCGGTGGGGCAGGGTCCTCGGCGTCAGGTCGTGGACCACCACCACGGAGGGCACGGGGTTCCGCCGGGGCGCCAGGGCCAGGCTCCCCACGAAGACCGCAGCCCCCGCCCGCTCGAGCTGCCGGGGCAGCAGCCACCGCAGCCAGAGCGTCCCCGGCACCCGTGCGCGCGCCGGGGCCGCCACCGCCACGCCGGCCTCCCGGAGCTCCTCGGGGGCTTCGAGCTCCGCCTGGGCGGCCAGCTCCACGGTCCACCGGCCACGCCGGGCCAGCCCGCCGGCCACGGCGAGGGTCCAGGTGCCCACGCCGGTGCGGGGTCCCAGCAACGCCCTCCCGTCGAAGACCGCCTTCAGCGGCACCGCGCGGCGCTCCCGGCCCGGAGGGGTGTCCCGTCCATGGGTTCATCGTACCCCGGACCGGTGACGTACAATCCCCCCATGACCCGCGACCCCCGCCAGCAGAGACTCCAGGAGCCGTCCGGGAGCGCCCCGGCCGGCGGTGAGACCGCGGCGCTGGAGGGCGTGGTCCGGCGCATCCTGTTCACCAACGAGGAGAACGGCTGGGCGGCGGTCCGCCTGGAGACGGACGACGGCGACCGGTTCACGGCCGTGGGCACGCTGCTGGGCGTCCGGGAGGGCGATCGCCTCCGCCTCTCCGGCCGGTGGAAGCGGCACGAGAAGTTCGGACGGCAGCTGGACGTGGCCTCCTTCGTCCACGTGGCGCCCACCACCCGGAAGGGCCTGGAGGCGTTCCTGGCGTCGGGACGTCTCCCGGGGATCGGACCCGCCCTGGCGAAGCGGCTGGTGGGCGCCTTCGGCCTGGACACCCTGGAGGTCCTGGACCGGGAGCCCGAACGGCTCACCGAGGTCCCCGGCATCGGCCCCAGGACCGCGGAGAAGGTGGTCAGGGCCTGGCAGGACGCGCGGACCATCCGCCAGGTGATGGTGTTCCTCCTGTCCCACGGTATCTCGCCCGGTGTGGCCGCCAAGGTCCACAGGCGGTACGGGGCCTCGGCGCTGGACGTGGTCCGGGAGAACCCGTACCGGCTCGCCGACGAGGTCTTCGGGGTGGGCTTCGCCACCGCCGACCGCATCGCCAGGAGCCTGGGGATCCCCAGGGACGCCCCCCAGAGGCTCGAGGCCGGCCTCGTCTACGCGCTCCAGGAGGCCGCCGGCGACGGCCACGTGTTCCTGCCCCGCGACCGCCTCCTGGAGCAGGCGGCCAGCCTCCTGGAGGTGGACCCGGAGGCCCTCGAGGAGCCCCTGGACGAGCTGGAGCGGAGGATGCGGGTGGTGGTGGAGCGGCCGCCGGAGCCCCCCGCCATCTTCCTCCCCCGGCTCCACGCGGCCGAGGTGGAGGTGGCCCGTCAGGTCCGGCTCATCCTGGAGTCCCCCGCCCCGGCCGTGACGGACCGCGGGGAGCACGCGATCCGGTGGTTCGAGCGCCGCTCCGGCCTCACCCTCGCGGAGGCGCAGCGGCGGGCCCTGGCCGCGGTGGTGACCGAGAAGGCACTGGTGGTGACGGGGGGGCCCGGCACCGGGAAGACCACGCTGGTCCAGGGCGTCACGGCCATCTTCGGCGCCAAGGGGCGCCAGGTGGAGCTGGCCGCCCCCACGGGCCGGGCCGCGAAGCGCCTGGCCGAGGCCACCGGCCTCCCGGCGCGGACCATCCACCGGCTCCTGGAGTTCAACCCCGCCACCCGCGCCTTCGCCCGGAGCCGGGAGAACCCCATCCAGGCGGAGCTCCTGGTGGTGGACGAGGTCTCCATGCTGGACGTGGAGCTGGCCGCGGCCCTCTTCGCCGCGGTGCCCCCGGCCTGCCGGGTCCTCCTGGTGGGGGACGCCGACCAGCTGCCCTCCGTGGGGCCCGGGAGCGTGCTGGCAGACCTCATCGCCTCCGGTGCCCTCCCGGTGGTCCGCCTGGAGCACATCTTCCGTCAGGCGGCAGCGAGCCGCATCGTGCTCAACGCCCACCGGGTCAACCACGGCAGGATGCCCGAGCTTCCCCGCCCCGGAGAGGACTCGGACTTCTTCTTCGTGGAGCGGGACGACCCCGCGGCCCTGGCCCGCACGGTGGGCGAGCTCGTGGCCGAGCGAATCCCGCGATCCTTCGGCCTGGACCCGGTGGACGACGTGCACGTTCTGGCCCCCATGCACCGGGGGGAGGCCGGCGTGGCGGCCCTCAACACCCTCCTGCGCGCCCGGCTCAACCCGGGCGGCGGCCCCGAGCTCATCGTGGGCTCCCGGAGCTTCCGGGCCGGTGACAAGGTGATGCAGATCCGCAACAACTACGAGCTCGAGGTGTTCAACGGCGACCTGGGCCGCGTGGTCTCCGTGGACCCCGCCGAGCGGACCCTCATCGTCCTCTTCGACGGCCGGCCGGTGCAGGTGCCCACCGAGGGGCTGGACGACCTCGTGCCGGCCTACTGCTCCACCATCCACAAGGCCCAGGGATCGGAGTTCCCCGCGGTGGTGATCGCGCTCCACCACTCCCACCACATCATGCTGGAGCGCAACCTGCTCTACACCGCCATCACCCGGGGCAAGCGCCTGGTGGTGGTGGTGGGCAGCCGCCGCGCACTCCAGCGGGCGGTGTCCAACGCCACCCAGCGCCGCCGCCACACGCGCCTGGCCGAGCGGCTCGCCAATCCCCGGAGGTAGCCACCCTGCGGGGTGCTGCTACCATCGCAGCGTGGACGATGGACGGATCCTCATCGTGGACGACGAGCCCGGGGTGCGCAAGGTCCTCTCGCGGATCCTGGAGGGCGCGGGGTACGAGGTGGAGGAGGCCGAGGACGCCTTCCAGGCCCTGGACCGCCTGGACGCCTCCCCCCCCGATGCCGTCCTCCTGGACCTCAAGATGCCGGGCATGGACGGCCTGGGCCTCGTGGAGAACCTCCGCCAGCGGGGGATCGGCGTGCCCGTGGTGGTGCTCACGGGCCACGGCACCGACCTCACCGCCCGGGAGTGCCTGGAGGCCGGTGTGGCGGCCTACCTCACCAAGCCCCCGGACCGCTCCGAGCTGCTGCTGGCCATGCGCGGCGCCGTGGCCCAGGGCCGCCTGGCCCGGGAGGGGAGCCACCGCGAGGAGCCCCCGCCGCTGCTGGGCGACAGCCTTCCCATGCGGCGCCTCCGGGAGGAGATCGCCCGGGTGGCCGCCTCCACCGCCACGGTCCTGGTCCAGGGCGAGTCGGGCACCGGCAAGGAGCTGGTGGCCCGGCGGCTCCACCACCTCTCCGGCCGCGCCCGGGAACCCTTCATCCGGGTGAACTGCGCCGCCATCCCCGAGGAGCTCATCGAGTCCGAGCTCTTCGGCCACGAGAAGGGCTCCTTCACCGGGGCCCACCGGCGCCAGGTGGGCAAGTTCGTCCAGGCGGACGGCGGCACCATCTTCCTGGACGAGGTGGGCGACATGTCCCTCAAGACCCAGGCCAAGGTCCTCCGGGTGCTCCAGGACGGCGAGGTGGAGCCGGTGGGGGCGGGAACGCCCTTCCGGGTGGACGTCCGGGTCATCGCGGCCACCAACCGGGACCTGGCGAAGGACGTCTCCGAGGGCCGCTTCCGGGAGGACCTGTACTACCGGCTGGCCGTGCTCCTGATCCGGACCCCCCCGCTCCGCGAGCACCCCGAGGACATCCCGCTGCTGGTGGAGCACTTCACGGCGGCCTTCTGCGAGGAGTACAACCGGCGCCCCAGGAGCTGGTCGGACGAGGCCCTGGCCCAGCTGTCCGCCTACCACTGGCCCGGCAACGTCCGCGAGCTCCGGAACGTGGTGGAGCGGGCGGTGATCATGGAGCTCGACGACGTGATCCGGAGGGTGGACCTGGTCCCCGTCCCGGGGTCCGGTGGCATCGACCACCTGCTGGCCGCCCCCACCCTCTCGGAGTTCCAGAAACGTGCGGAGCGCGCCTACATCCTCCATCACCTGGAACGCAACAACTGGAACGTGGCGGCCACGGCCCGGGCCATCGGCACGCCGCGCTCGAACCTCTACAAGAAGATGCAGGCCTACGGCATCCAACGGGAGAACCCATGAGCCACGAGAAGCTGACCCTCGACGAGATGACCCGGGCCGGAGCCCACCAGAAGGGGCATTTCCGGCTGTCCTCCGGCCTCCACTCGGGGGACTACCTCCAGTGCGCCCTCTACCTGGCGGACCCCCGCCGGGCGGAGCGGGCCGGCCGCCTGCTGGCCGGGGGCATCCGGGACCTTGGCGTGGAGCCCGGCCTGGTGGTGTCCCCCGCGCTGGGGGGCCTCATCATCGGCCACGAGGTGGCCCGGGCCCTGGGCCTGCCCTTCATCTTCACCGAGCGCCAGGGTGGGGAGATGACCCTCCGGCGCGGCTTCGCCGTGGCCCCGGGCGAGCGCATCGTCGTCGTGGAGGACGTGGTCACCACCGGGAAGTCGAGCCGCGAGGTGATCCGCGTTCTGGAGGAGGCCGGGGGCAGGGTCGTGGCCATGGCGTCCATGGTCAACCGCTCCGGCAGGGACGACCCCTTCGAGCCCCTCCCCTTCCACGCCCTGCTCGCTGTGGACTTCCCCACCTGGGATCCCGGGGAATGCCCGCTGTGCGCGCAGGGTGTCCCCATCGAGAAGCCCGGCTCCCGGCCCGTGTCCTGAGCCGGCGGCGGGCTCCGCCGTCCACGGGGGGCCACGCCTCACCTGTCCCGGGACAGCACCTCGAAGGGGACGCGGACGATCTCGCCGTCCGCGTCCACGAGGGTCAGGACGTGGGGGCCGGGCGCCGGGGCGGCGGCCAGGCGGTGCTCTCCGCGGGTCTCGCCCAGGAAGCGCCCGTCCAGGTGCCAGAAGATCCGGGCACCCGGGCGCCGGTGGGTGGCCTCGAAGACGGTCCGGCCCACGGACCCGTCCAGCTCCACCGGCACCCAGATCCGGCTGCCGGGAACGGGCCGGATGCACGACATGGCCCGGGGGGCACCGGCCAGCGGGCCCGTCCGGCAGTCGGGCCGAACGGGAGGCAGGGGCGGGACGCCGGGGTGCCGGCGGCGGTAGTACCACTCCATGGCGGGCGGCAGGACGAAGCGGCTCACGGTCCGGATGGCCGACACGGGCTCGCACCCGCCGTGGACCTGCCACTGCCCCGTGGCGTCCAGGTGGACCAGCCGGCACCACGGGCAGACGCGGACCTCCCGGGCAGCCAGGGGAGCCAGGATCTCCCGCCGGCCCACGCAGTCGGGCCCCGCCGGGAAGCCGCTGGCCGTGCAGACGGTGACGGTGCTGAGCTCCGCGAGGGGTGCCTCGAACCAGCCGTCCCGGGGCAGGAGGCCGAAGACGTCGAAGAGGATGGGGGCCGCTGCGGCATGGCCCGTGAGTCCCGGCCGCCCCTCGCCGTCGGCGTTCCCCACCCACACGCCCACCACGTGACGCGGGGTCACCCCCACGGCCCACGCATCCCGGTGCCCCCAGCTGGTCCCCGTCTTCCACGCGATCCTCCGGGAGGACGCGAAGCTCCTCCAGGCTGCCTCCACGCCGGGCCGTTCCACCTCGAGCAGCGCGCGCAGCGTCTCGAAACAGGCCCCGGCGCCCGGGAGGAGCTCCCCGGGGCCTGGCCGCGGCTCCTCCGGGACGCCACCGGCCTCCCTCCACACCAGGGGCCGGAAGACAGGGCCCTCCCCCGTCTCCAGGCCCTCGAAGCGGTTCACGGTCCGCGCCAGGCCCGCGTACATGCCCGTCACGTCCAGCAGGGTGGCCTCGGCACCTCCCAGGATCAGGGTGAGCCCATAGTGGTCCGCCGGGCGGTTCAACGTGGTCATGCCCAGGGCCCGAAGCTCCTCCCAGAAGCGGTCCACTCCGTGTTCCCGCAGCATCCGGACGGCGGGGACGTTGAGCGACCGGGCCAGCGCCTCGGCCGCAGGCACCGCCCCCGACCAGGTGTGGTCGTAGTTCTCCGGGGCGTATCCCCCGATGCGGGTGGGCACGTCGGGAATCAACTGGGTGGGCAGGACCTCCCCGGCCTGGAGCATCTCCGCGTAGAGGAAGGGCTTGAGGATGCTCCCCGTGCTCCGCGGCGCGGTGACAACGTCCACCCATCCCCCGTGCTCCGGGGCATCCGGACCCCCGGTGTTCCCCACCCAGGCCAGGATGCGCCCCGTCTCCACCTCGGCCACCAGCACCGCGGCGTTGTGGACCCCGTTGCCCGCCAGGACCCGTCCGCGGCGGCGGACCACGGTGGTGGCCCGCTCCTGGAGGCCGCGGTCCAGGGTGGTCGCCACGCGGGCACCCTCCCGCCCCGCCGCTGCCGTGGCCCGGGCCAGCAGGTGGGGGGCCAGGGCCGGCAGGGGCAGTGGCCGGGCCGGCAGGGGCTCCGACAGGGCCAGCCGCCAGGTCCCGTCGTCCAGGTCTCCCGCGGCGTGCAGCCGGTCGAGGAGGGCGTTCCGCCGGGCCAGGAGCCGGTCCCTCCCCCGCCCCGGATGGATGAGGGACGGCGCGTTGGGCAGCACGGCCAGGGTGGCCGCCTCCGCCCAGGTGAGGTGGTCGGGGTCCCGCCCGAAGTACCGCCAGGCTGCGGCCTCGAGCCCCACCACGTTGCCACCGAAGGGTGCGTGGCCGGCCCAGAGGGCGAGGATGCGGTCCTTGGAGGCCGCGAGCTCCAGCCGGAGGGCCAGGACGGCCTCGACCACCTTCTCCCCTACCGTCCGGCGCCGGGCACCGCGGGCGAGCCGCACCACCTGCTGTGTGATGGTGGAGCCGCCGCTCACCACGCGGCCCGCCCGAAGGTTCTGGAGGAGGGCCCGCCCCACCGCCAGGGGGTCCACCCCCGGATGCCACCGGAAGCGGCGGTCCTCGAAGAGGATCACGCAGCGGGCGACGCGCTTCGGGACCCGCGGCGAGGGCTCGAAGCGCCACTGGCCATCGGCCGCGATGCCGGCCGACAGCAGCCGGCCCTCCCGGTCCAGCAGGACGGTGGACAGGGGATCGTCGAACCGGACCACGGGAACCGCGACCACGAACAGCAGGGCCGCCGCCAGGGCTCCGCCTGCCAGGCGCGCCATCCGGCTCCGCCACCGCCCCCCGGACGCGGGCGGGCCGCCGGCTCCTTGCCGCCGCGGCATGACCCTACTCGCCGTCCTCCCCGCCGCCGGGGCGGACCACCTCCACCCACCGGCCCGGGAGACGGGCGTTGATCCGGGCGTCGTACATGGCCTCGGCCTGGATCACCGGGAGCCAGAAACGTCCCTCGTAGCTGGCGTTCACGCGGACCTCGAAGGTCCGTTCCTCGCCCTCCCCCAGCGAGAAGAACAGGTGGACCCTGTCGTCCCGCACGTCGCGGTGCTCTCCCGCGACCCCGCTCTCCCCGCCGGCGAGACGGGCGTTGCGGATCTCCCACCCGGAGGCCACCGGCACCGTGAGCGCCACGTTCTCGTAGGGACCCCTGCCCCCGGTGTTGGTGACCGTGACCCGGATGGTGAGGTCCGTGCCCTGTGGCAGCCGTCCGGGGTCCATGGGGGTGCCGTCCGCGCCCTCCCAGGCCACCTCCAGGGTCATGCCCTGGGCCGAGGGCCGTTCCCTTCCGGGAACCGGCAGGCCCGACAGGACCAGGCGGGGGTAGAGGACACCATCGCCCCTGTTGCGGACCGAGAGCGACGGGGACCCGCCGCCACCGGGGAGGGGAAGCTCACGGCGCCACAGGGCGCTGGAGGTGGTCACCTCGTGGGGGGCGCCGCCGTCCCAGGACCAGGAGAACTCCTGGCCCCCGCCGCCCGCCGCCCGGGCCATGGCCACCAGGGCCCACGCCGTGGCCTGGGTGTTGAGCGGCCTGAGGCCGGACAGCGCCCGGGACAGGCGCTGCACCAGCGGCTCGGCCTCGGCACGCTCTCCCATGAGCACCAGGCTCTCCAGCACCATGGCCTCGTCACGGAGCTCCGATCCGAAGGTGCCCCCCAGCTCCCGGTACTCCGGGAACTCCATGGGCAGGCCCCGGGCGAGTCCGCGGGCGGCCTCGGGCCGGCCCGCCAGCTGGTAGGCCGCCGCCAGGCGCCACGCCGCAGCGGGGGCCAGGTGCTCCGTCTCCAGCAGCCGGTTCATGGCACCGGGCTCCGGGGCCCCGGCGAGGGCCAGGGTGAAGAGGCGGTAGGCCTGCACGAGCTGCGAGCGGTCCAGGCCCGTGATCCAGCTCCGGGCCCTCTCCGACTGGTAGGCCCTCCACCGGCCCAGCATCTCGGCCGGCACCACGTACCCGGCCCTCCGGGCCTCCAGCAGGAAGTGGCCCACCCACGAGCTCACCCACTCGTCGGACACCCCGGTCCGGCCGCCGGCGAAGCCCCCGGAGGCCACCGGCCAGAGGGAGAAGCCACCCTCCGGGGTCTGGAAACCCCTCAGGCGCTGGATGCCCGCGCGCACGTTGTTCTCGAGGCTCTCCAGGGTCCCCGGCGAGAGGTCCACAACCCGCGCCAGCGCCAGCTGGGCGAAGGCCGCCGAGGTGGTCTGCTCCGAGCAGCCGTAGGGGTACCGGACCAGGTACCCCAGGCGCCGGCCCAGGTCCATGGGGGGCATGGAGGAGACCTCCAGCACGGCGGCGCCGGTGCCCGGCAGCCCGGGAACCTCCACCTCCGGCTCCCAGGACTCTCCGGGCTGGAGCACCGAGCTCGAGACGTCCACGACGGGAAGTGCCGGGGACCTCACGTCCATCTCCACGAACTGGCGGCTCACGTCGCCGCCGCCGCGGGCCACGATCACCACGTTCCCCGTGCCGGGGGTCTCGCCCGCGGCCACGCGGAAGAACACCTGCCGGTCTCCGGGCCCATCGAAGTCCAGGAGCCGACGGGACGGTCCCCGGAGCGCCAGGGCGCCGGAGGCCGCCACCTCCACCTCCACCCGGTCCACGCCATCCTCCATGACGAAGACCGACACGGGCAGGGTGACGGTCTCGCCGGGCCCCAGGACCCGGGGCAGGGTGCCGAGCACCATCACCGGCTTGCGCACGGTCACCCGGGCCTCGGCGGACCCGAAGGCGCGGCCGGCACCGGCCACGGCCATGACCCGTACGGCGCCCACGTAGGCCGGGATCTCCACCTCGTGGGTGGCGCGGGCCCCGGCCGCCAGCCGGAAGGGTCCCAGGAAGCGCACCAGCGGCGGGAAGCGGTTGGCCCGTTCCCGGTTGGGCCGGACGGTCCCCTCCCCGTCGCCGCCCACGGCCAGGAGGCGCTCCAGCACGCCGCTGTAGGCACCGGCCACCTGGTCGTAGAGGTCCCAGGTCTTCACCCCCAGCGCCTCCCGCCGGTAGAAGGCCCTCCACGGATCCGGCGTCCGGAAACCCGTGACCCCCAGGAGGCCCTCGTCCACCACCGCCACCGTGTAGACCATGGGCCGGCCCGTGGCCTCGGACACCCCGAACCGCGCCACGCCCTCGGGTTGGAAGACCTCCGGCACGTGGAGCACCGGCTCCAGGTGCGTGCCGGGATCCTCCACCCGGATCGGGATCACGCCGTACATGCGGATGGGCAGGTCGTTGTCCGCGGAGAGGTGGGGCTGGACGAAGGTCACGTGGACGTAGATGTTCGGGGCCATCTCCGGGGTCACCCGGAAGGCGTGGCGGACCGTCTCCCCCGTACCCTCGATCCATTCGGTGGCCAGGACACCCGTGGCGGACTCGAGGCTCACCAGCCCCCTGCCGGAGGCCGACGTGGGGACGGTGACCACGGCCTCGTCACCCGGATGATAGACCTCGCGGTCGGACCCCAGGGCGAGCATGGCCGCGTCCGCCGTGACCTCCGGGCCGCCCCGGCCGGCCCAGCCGGGCCAGTCCACGTAGACCACACGCCCCGCCCTGTGGCCCCCATCCATGTCCTCCACCAGCACCAGGAACCGGCCCCATTCGGGCGAGTCGATGCGGAAGGTCCAGCTGCCCTGACCGTCGGCGAGGTCCACCTCCGCGGTCTGGATGGGCCGCACCTCACGGGAGGCCACGAAGTCGGCGAGGTCGTCGCCGTCCTTCTCCCACCACCAGCGCCACTCCAGCTTGAAGACCTTCACCCGGACCCTGGTCCCCGGCCGCAGGTCGCCCCCCGGGCCCACCGCCACCAGGTGCATCCTGTGGTCCCGGTCCGTGAGCAGCATCCCCCGGGCCGCGTCGCCCTCGGGCATCAGGAGGCCCACATAGGTTCGCCACGGTGAGTACAGCGTCTGGAAGTACTCGGTGCTGGCCGCGCCACCGGGCTCGAAGACCCTGGCCTCCAGGTCCACACGGAGCAGGCCCGGCGCCACACCGTCCACCGGCAGCTCCCGGGACACCCTGGCCCTCCCGTCGTGGTCCAGCCGTCCCTCGAAGACCGGGACCTCCTCGGGCTCGAAGCTCCGCGTGGGGTCGTCGAAGGTGTAGGCCGCGTACCGCTCGAAGGTGGTCGCCGTGGACCGCAACGTGGCCCCGACGGTGGCCTTGAGCTCCCGCGCCACGGCCCCGTGGAGCCACGCGGCGGAGAGGGTGCCCCGGAGGACCGGGTCGTCCCCCGTCACCATGTCCCGGTCCAGGTCGAGCGAGAGGTCCAGGCGGTTCGGCCGGATCGTCTCGACCCGTACGGTCCTCCGGAAGGTGGCGCCCCCCACGGTCACCACGGCGTGGTAGCTCCCCGTGGGCGCGTCCGGCCCCGTGGCCAGCTCGAAGGCGTAGAAGCCGTCCATGCCCTCCGTCCGGGTCTCGGACGACACCAGCTGCCCGGAGGGATCCCGGAACTCCAGCCGCACCGGGTGGTCCGGGGGCAGCCGGCCCTCCGGGTCGAAGAGCACGAAGGTCAGGTGGATGGCGTCCCCAGGCCTCCAGACGCCCCGCTCCCCGTAGAGGAAGCCCCGGATCCCGCGGGCCACCTCCGCGCCCGCCACGTCGAACCGGCTGAGCGAGAGCGCCGAGCCGTCGTCCAGTTTCAGGTAACCCACCTGCCCGCCGTGGCGCACCACGGCCAGGAAGGGCTCGCGCTCCGGCTCCAGCAGCACGAAGCCACGGCTGTCGGTGATCCCGCTGGCCACCGGCCCCTGCTGGAAGTCGAGGATCTCAACGGCGGCGCCGGGGATGGGCCGCGCCGACCGGAGGTCGGTGACCGCCACGAAGAGCCGCTTCCCGCCACTCTTGGCGATGATCCCGAGGTCCGAGACCAGGACGTTCCGGACCGTGTCCGGCCGGTGGTCACCGTACTCGCGGTAGTACCCCGGGTGGCAGGGATCGAAACGGTTCTCGTAGAGCTCCGACCAGGAGAAGCCCTGGAAGGCCTCCCAGGTGTCCCAGAAGGAGGCCTCCACGCCCTCCTCCTGGGGCGGACCGTCCAGGTCGAGGTCGAAGGCCGGCGAGCCCGCCGGGCAGGGGTAGACGATGTCCTGCGGACGGAACCGCACCCGGATCCGGTAGAGCCCACCGGGATGGTGCTCCACGAGGGGCGTGAGGTCCAGCCCGTAGCGGACCCACCGGCCCTCCCGGCCGGGAGCGGTGCCCAGGTCCACCACGTCGCTCCAGACCACCCGGCCCACCCGGCTCAGGTCGTTCTCCCCGTCCAGGTCGTTCACCTGGAGGAACTGGGGCACGTTGGAGTCGTACACCTGGAGGGCCTCCACGATCACCGAACGGAGGTTCGCCACCTCGAGCGGGAGCGTGAGCCCGCTGGTGGTGGGCAGGATGACCCTCCGGCCCGCGAACCGGACCGAGGGCTTGAGCCGACCGAACTCCACCTCGCGCCGCACCTCCACGCCCAGCCTGCGGCCCGCGACGCTCCGGAGCTGGGGCGCCACCACCACCGTCTCGCGCTCCGACCACACCCCCGTGGTGTAGATCCGGACCACGTTGCCGCGGCGCACCGTGCGAAGGTCCTTGCGCCCGGCCACCGTCACCAGCCCCCGGAGGTCCGCCTCCGCCACCTCCGCGGAGAGGCGAACCTCGATGTACTGCTGGTCCCCCCGCACGGCGCGGATGTCCAGCACCTCGAAGGCCTCCCGGACCGGCACGGTGACCGTGGTCTCCCCCTTCTGGGCGGCCCCGATGGGCGTCCCGTCCCAGATGAGCGTCACGCCGGAGGGTTCGTCCCCCTGCTCGATCCCGGCCACCGTGAACTCGTGGCGCAGCCCGCCCGGGAGGTGCTCCCACTCCACCGGCAGCTCCCTCCCACCCTGGCGGGCGGCAAGCACCCGCTCCACCGCCTCCGGATCCGCAACGTCCGAGACCGTGAGGCGTCCCGTCAGCCGGAGGCCACCGTCCACCGTGAGCCCGTCCACCTGGATCTCCATGGCCTGGCGTGCCGCCGTCACCTCGAAGGCGAACCGGACCGGCTCGCGCCCGGCGGTTCCCGGCAGCGACACCGTCACCCGGTAGCGCCGGCCCGGTTCGAGCCTCTCCGAGGGCCGGAACTCCAGGTCGCGCCGGCTGGTCCACAGGGCCACGCCCGGAAGCGGGGGCTCGACCCGCACCGTGCCCTCCGCTGCGGGGGCGCCCACGTCCTCCGCCGCCACCACCGGCTGCACGAAGCGCACCTTCAACGGTCCCGCCGTGGAGACCACCTCCGGCGAGTGGGCGGCCACCACCTCCGGGGCCGGACTCCCGGCCGGCCCGCCGGGCTCCTCCACCGTCGCCACGCATCCGAGGGTCAGGGCCCCCACGAGGGCCGGGATCGCCAGTCTCCGGAATCTCGCCGTCATACGTCGTACCCCCCTACCATCCCGGCTCATCCGGTCCTGCCGTTCGCCGACCCGATCTCGTTCCGGGGATCGGCCTCATTGTACGGCACCTCACGGGCCGGCCATGGCCCCATCCGCCGGGGCGGTGTACCCTTTCGTGACCGCGGCCGGAGGTGCCGCGGGGGAGGCATCATGGTCCGTATCCGCTTCATCACCGCCCTGCTCGCCGTGGCCCTGGTCGCGGCCGCCGGCCCCCAGAAGAGCTGGCAGGAGCACATGGACAGCGGGGAGTGGCTCTTCGCCCACGGGGAGACGGCCCGCGCCGAGGCGGAGTTCAGGGCGGCCCTGAAGATCGCGGGGAGTTTTCCAAGGGGTGACCGGAGGCTCGAGGCCACCCTGCTGGAGCTGGGCCGGCTGTACGAGCACGGGCAGCGGTGGGACGAGGCCCAGCCCCTCTACGACCTCCTGCTGGCCGCCGTGGAGGCCCGGGCCGGAGCCTCGAGCCCCGACCTTCTGGATCCCCTGGCGGCCCTGGGCCGGGTGGCGCTCGCCGCGGGCGACGTTCCCACGGCCCGGGCCGCCCTGGAGCGCTACGCCGCCATCGCAGCCACCGCGGAGCACGTGGACCCCGATCAGCACTGGCTCATGCTGGCCACCCTCGCCCGGATGGAGGTCCTGGCCGGGGAGGACGCCGCCGCGCTGGAGCACCAGCGGGAGGCCGTGGCCCTCCTGGACGAAAGCACCGCCACGGCGGCGGAGAAGGCCATCGCCCTGGAGACCCTGGCCCGCCTCGAGCTCACGGCGGGCTCCCCGGAGAGGGCGCAGGCCGCCCTCCTCCGGGCCGCCACCATCGCCGGGGAGGACGAGGAGGGCCAGGTCCGGCCCCCGGCCATCCTGGCCCGCGGCGCCCTGGGTGCCCTGAACGCCGGGGAGGGCGGCGTGGCCGCGGAGCTGGCCCGGCGCTGCCTGGAGATGGACCCCACTCCGGAGGACCGCCTGGACGCCCAGCGCGCCCTGGCCGGCGCAGCCTGGCTCGCGATCCGCCGGATCTCCCCCGACCTCTCGGCCCTGTGGGCCACCGGCGCCGGAAGACCGGAGGTCGACACCGCCATACGGCGCCTGGCGGAGCTCTCCGGCCTCCTTTCGGACGCGGGCGCCCCGCTCTCCGAACGGATCCGGACCCTGGAGCACCTCGCGGCCGCCGAGGTCATGGCGGGTGACACCACGGGGGCGCTGGAGGCCCTGGACAGGCTCCTCGTCCTCCAGCGGGAGGCCGGGGACCACGCCGCCGAGCTGACCACCCTCCGGAACCGCGTGGGCGTGCTCCAGGCCGCGGGCCGGACGGCGGAGGCCCTGGAGGCCAACACCCTCCTGCTCACCTCCCTGGAGGCGTCCCGCGGGCAGGACGACCCGGCCCTCCTTCCCGACCTGCTGCGGCAGGAGGAGCTGCTCCGGGCTGCGGGAAGGAAGCGGGAGGCACGGAAGATCAAGAAGAGGATCAGGAGACTCTCCAGGTAGCGTGGCATACTCCGGCCATGGGCGAGCTCACCCGCCGACTGGAGAGCCGGGCACGGGAGGAGGGCTTCGACCTCTTCGGCGTGGCCCGGGCGGGTCCCGCCGACCCGGAGGGCAGGCTCCGGGCCTGGCTGGCGGAAGGCCTCCACGGGGAGATGGACTGGATGGCGCGGACGGCTCCACTCCGCGAGGACCCCCGGGAGCTCCTCCCCGGATGCCGCTCCGTGGTGGCCGTGGCCATGAGCTACCACACGGACCGGCCGCTCTCCACCGACCCGGCCCCGCCGGGCACGGTCTGGATCTCGCGCTACGCCTGGGGGCGGGACTACCACCGGATCCTCAAGAAGCGCCTGGTGCGCCTGGGCCGATGGCTGGCGGAGGCCGCCCCCGGTGCGGCATGGCGCGCCTCTGTGGACACCGCCCCCGTGCTGGAACGGGAGTGGGCCGCCCGGGCCGGCCTCGGGTGGATCGGGAAGAACACCTGCCTGGTCAACCGCGAGCTGGGTTCGGAGCTCTTCCTCGGGATCCTCCTCACCGACGTGGAGCTCGAGCCCTCGCCCCCCGCCACGGAGCACTGCGGCCGCTGCACCGCCTGCCTGGACGCCTGCCCCACTGGCGCCTTCCCCGGGCCCGGGCTCCTGGACGCGCGGCGCTGCGTGGCCTACCTGACCGTGGAGCACCGGGGTGGGATCCCGGAGGACCTCCAGCGGTCCATGGACCACATGGTGGCCGGCTGCGACATCTGCCAGGAGGTGTGCCCCTGGACGCGGCGGGCCCCGGCGGACCTCCACCCCGGCTTCGCGCCCGCCCCCCACCGCTTCCGGCCCGAGCTGGCCGCACTCGAGTCCCTGGACGAGGAGGGCTGGCGCACCTGGCGCCGGGGCTCCCCGCTGAACCGCATCCCCTTCGCCGCCCTCCGCCGGAACCTGGCCATCGCCCGGAGGAACCTCGGCTGACCGCTCCCCTGCGTCCCTGCATCCCCGACCCCGACCCTGTCCCCGACCGTGACCCTGCCCGTGACCGTGACCGTGTCCGTGTCGGTGACCGTGACCGTGACCGTGACCGTGTCGGTGACCGTGTCCGTGTCCGTGACCCCGACCGTGGCCCCGACCCTGGCCGTGTCCGCGTCCGTGACCGTGTCAGTGTCCGCGTCCGTGTCAGTGTCC
>JAMOWA010000065.1 GCA_027061805.1 Thermoanaerobaculia bacterium
AACACGAACCCGGCCGGGGGTGGGGCCCCGGAGCATGACCGGAGGTCGTGGATTCGCCCGGGAGGACAGACATCCGGGACGGCGCGCCACAGGGCGCGCCGTCCCGTCTTGTTCATGAGGATCAGACGGGCGAGTGGAGACCGAGCGCGGCGGCGAGGTAGACGGCCATCTGGGCCCGTGTGACTGGACTGTCCGGGCAGTAGTTGCCGCCACCACAGCCCGCCGTGATGCCGGAGTCCACGAGGGCCTCGACGAACTGGAAGGCCCAGTGGCTCGTTGGAACGTCGTTGAAGGTCGCGGTGGCAGGTGCCGGGGAGACGGTCCGCTTCCACGTGACCACGACTCCCCAGAACCTCACGAGCATATTGGATGAGGTGGCTCCCGCCGTCAGATAGACGGTGGCGACGTACCCCGTGTTCCCATTGCCACCGTCGGCATCGGGGTCGCCCCACTCGTGGATTTCGAGCGGCGGGTCGAAGGATATGGTGGGGTAGGTGTATCCAGGCGTCTCGGTGAGACCGGTGGAGATCGTCTGGTATGTCTTTTCCGCTGGGTCACCGAAGAACGACTTTGCCTGATAGGCGGAGAACGACACCTCGACCCAGCCCGCGCTGTCGTCGTCGTAGACGAGGAACTGGACGCTCGAGATCGCGGCTCCGTTGGGGAGGTCGATCTGGGCGGATGCCCCGTACTCTCCTCCTGTGGATCCGTAGGGGCGGATATACCCGTAGGACATTCCGTAGCTCATCTGCCCCCACCTGGGTGTGAACTTGGAGGCCAGATACACCGTGTACTGCACGTCGGGTCCGAAGGCATCGGCCCGTTGGGCCTCGGAAGGAATATTGGCCAGGAACTGCTCGCGAACCTGCGCCTGCGGATCTAGACCATCCGGGGTTTCTGCTGCGATGGGGGCAACGGCGCCCAGAATGAGGATGCCAGAGAACAGGATGATTGCGGTCGTCTTGAGTTGCCTCACTGAAGTGCTCCTTTCCCGTGAATATCTCGATACCGATCGACCGGGTCGGGTCGCGTCCCCGGGCTTCCGCTGCGGGTGATGGTCGGAAAGGCCCACGGTCCACCCTTCACGGTGTGGTTTCTTGGCATTCCGGCCTCCGCTCATCTCCCGATTTCCGGTGCGTTCGGGGTGTGGTCTTCGGAACGAGCCCCGGACCCCTGCCTGGCCCATTGCCGGGCACGTGGATCTGTGGAATCGCCTGTACCATGAAACGGGCGGGGGCGGACGGGGGTGTGGGGTCCTTCTCCCGGCCCCTCTCTGGAACGGATGGTGCGGAAGGTTGGGCGTGGGGGAGCAGCTGGGTTTCGTGACATTCTGCGTGCACCGGGGCCAGGACCGCTCCATGACGGCCTGCTTCATCCCACCACGCCATTCCGGTTCCGCGGCATGGCGAGATGGATGAGCAGTTCTCCTCGCTGCAAGGCTCATCACAAACCCGAAGCTGACGTGCTGATTTCAGGTAGACCCTTCAAATATGTCCTTCGGTGCGAAGGATGTCAAGGCATGGGGCCGGGATGCACCCTCTTACCGCCCATACGTTCGACGGAGGCCTGGCCGGCGCTCGCGTGCCGGAGGGGTTCTCTCACGGCCGCTTCGTGCTGGTCGGTGGACATTCCGATTGTCCACCCGGCCGATGGCCTGTACGATATCCGGCGCTGGGCGACGTCGCACCAGTGGACGAGGAGGGTCTCGTGCGGATCACGATATTGACCACGGGTGGGACCATCGAGAAGACGTACAACGAGCTCGAGGGCAGCCTCCGGAACGACCGGTCCGTCCTGGACGAGATCCTGGCGAGCCTGCGTCTTCCGGACCTCTTCATCCGCCACGTGAACGTCATGCACAAGGACTCCCTGGAGATGACGGACGAGGACCGGGAGCGGATCGTCCGGGCCGTGGCCGATGCCCTGCCGGGCTCCGACGCGGTCCTGATCCTGCACGGCACGGACACCCTGGCCGAGACGGGCGAGTTGATCCACCAGAGGTTGGGCGAGAGCCTGGAAATCCCGGTGATCCTCACGGGGGCCATGCGTCCCTACCAGTTCCGGGACTCGGATGCCCTGCAGAACGTCACCGAGGCGCTCCTGGCCGCCCGACTGGTGGAGCCGGGCGTCTATGTGGTGATGCACAACCGCGTCCTGGCCTTTCCCGGCGTCTACAAGGACCGCAGCACCCTGAGCTTCCGGAGACGCCAGACCTCCACGGAGTAGGCCGCCACACCGTCCCCACGCCCCCACTCGGCTCCTCCCAGGACGGATGGACGGGGTCCTCGCGTTGACGGGGCGTCCGGTACGCGCCACATTGGTTCCAGGGAGGTGCCCATGAGCATCACGGTCCGCAAGGCGCGCTACTACCACGTCACGGTGAGGGACCGCCCGGGGGAAGGGTGCCGGGTGCTGACAGATCTGGAACAGGAGGGAGTGGGCCTCCTGGCCTTCACGGCGGTCCCCACGGGACCGGGGATGGCGCAGATCCGTGTCTTCCCCGAGGACGAGGACCTCCTGGTGCGCGCGGCCGAGCGGACGGGGATCGCGCTCCAGGAACCGGGGGAGGCCTTCATCGTGAGGGGCGACGAGCGGCTGGCTGCGCTCACGGACATCCACCGGCGCTTCGCCGATTCGGGGATCAACATCTACGCCTCCAACGGCGTCTTCGACGGCCACGGGGGCTACTGCTGCATCATCTACGTGCGTCCCGAGGACGTGGAGCGTGCGGCGGGGGTGCTGGGCGCCTCGGGTTAGGTGCGGATCAGCTGGAGGCCCTCTCCAGGCCCTCCAGGGCGTCCGGTGGCCCGAGCCCGACGAGAATGTCCCCGGGGCGGATCTCCATGTCCGGCGCCGGGTTGAAGAGGGTCCGGCCCTCGCGCAGGATTGCCACCACGATGATGCCGAATCGCTGGCGGACATTGGCGCTGGCGAGGGTTCTTCCCGCCACGGAGCTGCCCTCGGAGACGGGGATCTCCGTCAGCTCCAGGTTGCCCTCCACGCCGGGCAGGGAGGCCTCGAGGAAGTCCACCACCGTGGGCTTGAGGGCGGTGAAGGCCAGGCGCATGGCTCCGGCACGGTAGGGGTTGATGATCCGGTCGGCCCCGGCCAGCCGGAGCCGCTCCTCGGATCCTTCCTCGGTGGCACGCGCGATGATGTCGATGGAGGGGTTCATCTGCCGGGCCAGGAGGATGGCGTAGACGTTGTGGGCATCGTCCCCCAGGCATGAGATGACCGTTCGAGCGCGGTCCACCCCCACCGCCTCGAGGGTCTCCTTCTGCGTGGCGTCACCGTGGTGGACCAGGATGCCATGCTGCTGGATCCTCTCGAGGCAGTCGGGATTCTCATCCACCACCACGAATGAGGCGTTCCGGCTGGCGAGGATCTCGGCCACGGCCTGGCCGGTGCGTCCACTTCCGCAGACCACGATGTGATCCGAGAGTCTCTCGATCATGCGCTGCTCCCCCCTGAGCCCCAGGATCTTGCGAATGTCCGTGGCCACGAACAGGCTGGCCCAGGCCGTGATGGCGTACATCAGGATGCCCACCCCCGTCAGGGCCAGGACGATGGTGAAGACCTTCCCGGGCGCCGTCAGGGGGACCACCTCGCGGTACCCGATGGTGGTCACGGTGATCACCGTCATGTAGAGCGCGTCCAGCAGTGGGCTGCCCTCGATCACCATGTAGCCGGCCGTCCCCGTGACGAGGACCGCAGCCACGGCCACCACGATCCTGACGGCGGCGCGCATCCGTTCCTGCCTGGCCATGGAAGCATGGTACCCGAAGTGGGGCAGCGGGAGCAGGGCTCGCGGATCACGTCCGGCGGCTTTGAGTGCTCCGGCTGCGCGCGGCGATGCGGGGCCATTCGGGCCGCCTCGTGCCTCGTCGGCCCGCCTGACCCCGCCTCCCCACGCTCGCATCGGAGCACCGCCGCCGTCCTGCCACGACGTGCAATGGGAGTCCGGCTTCTTCCCCTCGCCCCCGCTCTCCCGGGTGGGCGGGGGACATCTTCACGTCCTCACCGGGCGGTCGGGTGGAGGAGCTTCCAGGTGGCACCGCGGGAGCGGTCGAGGAGGGTGAGAGCGGTGGAGGTGGTCCCTGAGACGCCGGCCCCGACCCTTCTCCGGGCCTCGGCGGCCGTGGCCGTGCTGTCGCACGGCCCCGCCGTCCTCCTCCGGCGAGGGAGGGCGGCTTCGCAGGCGGGATGGGCTTCGGCCTCGCCGGAGTGCGGGCGGGCCGCCTCCCACGGTGGCGGGCCACTTCTCCGGATGTTCTTCCCGTGCGTTGCCCGGCACGGCGTTTTCCTCCTGTTCGGATCTGGAGGGCGTCACGGAAAACGCCGTGCCCGGCACGCGCCGGCGGGTGCGCCCTTCTCCGGAGGGGAGGGGGGCGTCTTCACGTCTTCCCGCCTTCACTCTTCACCGGGTGGGTGGGGGATGAGGGCGTGGGTCATGGTCACCTCCGGGTCGTTCATGGAGGCCCTTCAGCTTCCGGGCGCCCCGGTGTCAAGGGCCGCACAGCGGCCGCAGGTTCACCCTTGACGCCGGGGCGCCCGGAAGCTAGGCCTCCCATGACAGAACGACCCGGAGGTGACCGCCGCCTTCCGCCGCCGCCTTCCGCCGCCGCCTTCCGCCGCCGCCTTCCGCCGCCGCCT
>JAMOWA010000066.1 GCA_027061805.1 Thermoanaerobaculia bacterium
TCCAACGACGCGTCCACCTTCGAGATGCAGTACGCGGACTCGCTGCTGGTGGAGAACGCGGGAGGTGGCGGTGGTGACATCACGGCGGTGAACGCGGGCGAGGGGCTGGCCGGCGGCGGCGCCTCGGGCGACGTGACGCTGTCCATCGCCGACGGGGGCGTGACGAGTGCAAAGCTGGCCAGCCGGGCGGTGACCGCCGACAAGTACGAATACTACAGCCTGACGCTCAACAAGATCAGCATGACGAATGCGTCGCCCGGACAGATCATTGGTTTCAACGGGCATGATGTCCAGTGGAGGGACCCGATCACCCTGCCCTACTTGGGAGAAGTGGACCACACCGCAGCCGCATTCTCGGTGTCGAACACCCACCAGACACTCGCCCCTTCTCGGGAGGCTCCCGAAGGTACCATCGCGATCGGGATCTCCGGCAGTGGGTACTGGGGTCTCTACGGAACTGGTACGGTCGGGGTCCGCGCTTCCTCCCATCTCGGGGAGGGTGTGTGGGCCACCAGTTCCGGGGGGAGAGCCGTGCTCGCCGAGAGCACCTCCGGAACCGGGGTCCAGGCGAAGAGCTCGAACGGGACGGCGGTGGACGCCACCACCGGCAACCCCACCTCGAGCACCTTCGCCGTGATCGGCAGGACCGCCGACAACTCCTCCATCGGCTACCTGGCCGGCAAGCACGGGGTCTACGGCAGGTGCTCGGCGGGCGGCGACCGCTACGCGGGATACTTCAACGGTCCGGTCCGGATCGCCGGCGACCTGAACGTGACCGGAACCAAGAACTTCGTGATCGACCACCCGCTGGACCCGGAGAACCGCTACCTGGTCCACGCGGCCGTGGAGTCCGACGAGGTGCTCAACGTCTACACGGGCAACGTGCGGACCGATGCCGAGGGCTTCGCCACGGTGGAGCTTCCGGGGTGGTTCGAGGCGGTGAACACGGACTTCCGCTACCAGCTCACCGTGGTGGGGCAGTTCGCCCAGGCTGTGGTGTGGCAGGAGATCGAGGACGGCCGCTTCGTGATCCGGACCAACCTCGGCATGGTGAAGGTCTCCTGGCTGGTGACCGCGCGCCGGAACGACCCGTCGTTCAGGTCGCGGGGCTTCGCCGTGGAGCGGGACAAGCCGGAGCCGCTGCGTGGGACCTACCTGGATCCCGCGGCGTGGGCCCAGTCGCGTGACCGGATGGAGGACGTGACGCGCGTGCTTCCGGCCGGCGAGGCCCGCGGGGAGTGAACCGGGCCCGGGCCCCGGAGCCCGGTGCTCCGGGGCCCTCTGTACAATCGGCCACGTGACCGGAGAGCACCCGCTGCTGGCCGTGGCCCGGGAGGCGCCCGAGGAACCCGGGGTGTACCGCTTCCTCGACGGGGACGGCGAGGTCCTCTACGTGGGCAAGGCACGGGTGCTGCGCCGGCGGGTGCTCTCCTACTTCACCAGGGGGGAGCTGCCCCGGCGGACCAGGGCCATGGTGGAGCAGGCCAGGGGGCTCGATTTCACGGTGACGGCCTCCGAGGTGGAGGCCCTGGTGCTCGAGAACACCCTCATCAAGCGCCACAGGCCCCGCTACAACGTGCTGCTCCGGGACGACAAGACCTACCCCTACATCCGGGTCACCACCGGGGAGCGCTGGCCCCGGGTGGAGCTGACCCGGAGGGTGGTGGAGGGTGACGGCCACACCTACTTCGGCCCCTTCATGGGGCAGCACATGGCCCGGAAGCTCATGGAGATGGCCCGCACCCGTTTCGCGGTCCGCACCTGCCGCATCGACATGGAGCGGGGCCTGGACCGGCCCTGCCTCTACCACCACATGGGCGCCTGCCTGGCACCCTGCGTGCCCGGGCTCACCACACAGGAGGCCTACGCCGAGGCCGTGGAGGAGCTCGAGCTCTTCCTCGCCGGGCGGCACCGGGAGCTGCTCCCGCGGCTCGAGGCCTCCATGTGGGCGGCCGCGGAGCGGGAGGACTACGAGATGGCCGCCAGATACCGGGACCTGGCCGCCGTGGTGCACCGCCTGGCTGAGCCGCAGAACGTGGATCGGCCGGGCGGGGGCGACGCCGACGTGATGGCCGTCCACACCGACGGCGAGCACGCCACGGTGGTGGTCCTGCCCTGGAGAGGCGGCTCGCTGGTGGACAAGCGGGAGCTCCACTTCGAGGGCGTGGGGGATGTGCCGGCGGCCGAGCTGCTGGCGGCCTTCGTCTCGCAGTTCTACCAGGCCAACCCGGCCGTGCCCCCGGTGGTGGAGTGCGCCCAGGAGCTGGACCCCGAGGACGCGGAGCTGCTCGCCGCGGCCCTGGGGGAGCGCCGGGGCCGCAGGGTGCGGATCACCGCGCCGAAGCGGGGGGCCGGGGCCCGCCGGGTGGAGCTGGCCCTGGCCAACGCCCGGGCGGCCTTCGAGCTCCGCTTCCGGGCGCCGCTCTCCCAGGCCCGCCACCTGGAGCGGCGGCTGGGCGAGGCCCTGGGGCTGCCGGGGCCCGTGCACCGGATCGAGTGCTTCGACATCTCCCACGCCTCCGGCAGGGAGACCACGGCCTCGTGCGTGGTGTGGGAGGGGGGACGCCTGGAGAAGCGCCAGTACCGCTCCTTCCACATCCGGGAGGTGGCGGGCGTGGACGACTTCGCGGCCATGGCCGAGGCGGTGACCCGCCGTTACCGGCGCCTCCGGGACGAGGGGAGGCCCCTCCCGGACCTGGTGCTCATCGACGGCGGGGTGGGCCAGCTCAACGCGGCGGCTGCGGCCCTGGACGGGCTGGGCGTGGAGCTGCCCCTGGCCGCGCTGGCCAAGCGGGAGGAGCTGCTCCACCTGCCGGACTCCCCCGAGCCCCTCCGGCTGGACCGCTCCGACCCGGCCCACCTGGTGCTGCGGCAGGTGCGGGACGAGGCCCACCGTTTCGCCGTGAGCCGCCACCGGAAGCGGCGCAGGAAGCGCGCCCTGTCCTCGGAGCTCCTCGACATCCCGGGGATCGGGCCGGGCCGCACGCGGAAGCTCCTGGAGCGCTTCGGCTCGGTGGCGGGGGTGCGCAGGGCCTCCCGGGAGGAGCTGGAGCGGCTCCTCGGCCCCCGCATCGGCGCCACCGTCTGGCGGGCGCTCCACACTCGCCGTCCTACTCGATCACCACCATGAGGATCCGGTACCGTTCGCGCAGCGGTTCGGGAAGCTCGGATTCGGGGACGGGGTGACGGCAAAGGAGCTCGTCAGGGTGGTTCATGTCGAAGAGTTGCTCGGCCACTGTTTCATCGAAGATGACGCGGCCACCATCTTCCTTCACGACAGATGGGACGAGCTGGGGAATGATGACGGTAGGGGCGTGTTCGAGAGCTTCGAAGAGGTGGCGTGAAAAGGTATCCCAACCTTCGAATGGAGGAGGGACGAGCTCATGTTGCTGCCGACTCTGAACGCGGTCCCAAGCGTGCCTCCACGCGCTGGCGTGAGCCCTGCCTCCGGCTGCCCGGGCGTGGCCCGGAGAGGCGGCCGGTTGCTCGCCCCGCCTGATGCCCTCCGACCGAGTGGTCGGCCTCGCCGTCCTCCGGGAGATGTTCGCCGCGTAGAGGAGGCCCACGGTTCACGCATTCTTGCGTGGGTCCTCCAGACGAACAGAGAGCGCCTCGCGGGCGAAGGGGACTCCCGATTGCAGCAGCTGATCCCAGGCATCGAGCGCCCGGGTTCTCAGACCGAAATCCCCCTCCCGTTCGGCCTCCTCCACGAGCCGGGCAAGGAGGCCCGTCACCGTGCTGGCCGACTGCCAGCCCGGCCGGGGCGCCGGTGAACCGGCGAGCCCCTGTGCGGCCTGGAGGATCACCTCGGCGATGGGCCGGAGATTGGCCTCCCGGTCGCAGGCTTCGAGAAGCGGTCCGATGTCATGTCCCCGGGACACACCTGCCGCCACGAGCCGGGAGGCGAAGGCTCCGTCTGTAAGCAGGGACCCGGCTGCTGGTTTCAAGAATGAGAAAAGCACGGTCACGGCGGTCCGGGAGTCCGGATCTCGGGCGAGTCGCACGGCCAGCTCCTTGACCCAGTGGTCGGGATCGCAGCGTACCAGGAGCTGCTGGAGTACCCGGGCCATGCCGCGGCGTACGGGAACGCCCGCGGCGGCGGCCCGGTCGATCTCCTCGTCACCGATGTTCCCCTGGTGACGAAGCCACACGGCCCATCGGCCGCCCTCGTGGGCGACGTTGTTCTCTCCACTCTGGCTCATGGTGAGGAGGCGTTCCACGGCGGTGATCCGGGAGGCCTCATCGGAGGCGACGGTGCCGGTCGCCACGCGGTACAGGCCGTGGGCGACCTCGTCTTCGGCAGCGACGGCGGGATCGGCAGCCGCTTCCAGGAGAACCGTGGTGGCCTTTGCGGTCTGTGATTCCAGGCAGATCGTGGCGATGACGGCAGCACCAGCGCGCCGGCCCTCGTCAGGGTGGCGCTGGAGCTCCACCGCCACATCGAGGGTCCATGCTCGCGTCTCCTTCTGATACCGGGCGATGGCCGCGATGGCGTCCAGAGCGGCGCAACCCGTCTCATTGAGGCGATACCTGGTGAGGCCATGTTCCTTCCCGACGCCGGGCTGGACCTCCCCGCGGGCCATCTGCGCCAACCGCTCGAGGACGGCCTTCGGCCACGGCGCCCA
>JAMOWA010000067.1 GCA_027061805.1 Thermoanaerobaculia bacterium
GCTCCCCAGAGAGTTGTAGAGGGAACTTTTCCGAACCCGATCCAATGATATCAACCACTTACGCTCGTAACTGTCGAACTTGGGGGCACCGTTCGGGCACCGTTCACCGTTCACGGCTCAACTCAAACTGTACCCGCTTGACGAACGCCTTCTAATGGGTGGCACCATTTTATGCGGGATGAGCCAAATCTTATAGCGATACAACCTCAGACCATAGGGCTTTTACGGGGTCGCTGAGCTGATCGTAATCTCCCCCCGAGCCCCGTAAGATCTCCTCTGCCCTCTCAATGTGAACCATCTCGGCATTGACTCCTTTCCGAGAACGTCTCTCGCTGCGTAGAAGCGAGTGACGTTCAAGGAGTTCTAGGACAAGCGGCCAATAAGGGTCTTGCTTGATCCTCCGCATGGCTGGGTCATCGGAATCCTCAACGGCCGGACAGAGCCAAAACACTTTCAGTGCTCTTCGACAGATCCGCTGAAGCAGGGTGGAAACCTGTCTTGCCTCCGTTGATAACTCCGGAACCTCGGGCGCGCCTGTAATTTCGGCGGGGATCAGAACTTCCCTAGTCGCTGTCACACCATAGTACTCAGTCACTTTGCCAGACGCCTCTTCCACGGAAAGCCACACGACATCAGGAAGACTGGAAGGGAACTCTTGGCCCTTGGTAATCAGGAGCCTCTGGAATGAAGTACATTCCTTGAAAGAAGCCCCGCTCCAATCAAGTCCTCGTCCATCTACATCCCCGAATTCACAATGCAGGAATACTACCCCGGAAACATTGGCGCCGGCAAAGGAGACCCGATCAAAAACCCCGTGCGCCACCTCAAGATGCTCGTCCTCACGCCGAAGCCGCAGCCCAGCGAGAAAGAGGGAAGCGAGGTTCTTCCTAGTACTATTGGATGCTAGTGTCTTGGTCACTATTGATGCGGAGACCTTTGCAAGTGATTGGAAATACCCTTCCAGTCCGTCAAACTGATAGGCGTTCGAGCCCAACATCAACTCGAGTTGTTCTAAGATAGCCTCAGAAAGAACCGCGGTACCCAGCATTTTTCGAACACCGGGACCAGCTTGTTTCAGTTCGTGAAGTAGACCTTTTGCCATAAACCGTGAAAAGAGCATCTCATGGGGAAACTGGACTTGTTTCTTCTGGGATTGAGTTGGGACAAGTGACAATAGCGGATTGACCGCCATCCTCTGCCGCATTAGTTCGATTGTAGAACGGTCCAGACCCTTCCCCTCAAGCACCAGCTCAACGACTTCTTCAAGAGTGCCTATATCCAATACGGTCTGCTGCAGCAACCACATCTCAATCGCCACTTCAACGAGAACGTCTTCGAGCTGAGAGATCTCGAGAATGGGTTGTCCGTTCTCCACGCGGAGTAGTTTCTGCGAAACCTCGCGGCCGAGAAATGACCGTTCGATCTGAGACATCAGCTCCTGTTCATCCAATCTGCTACCAGAACGCAGGATATCGGATAGCTGAGCGACCACGAACGGGCGTCCGAGCAGCTGTCGTCCGGCCTCCGAATGAGAAGCTAGGGCCTCCAAATCAGGAGCTAAAGACGAAAGGCCCCTCATTTCCAAATAGCAAAAACGTTCCTCCTCGAGCCAAGGGGTCATCTCCAGTTCAACCTGTGTAATCTCATAGGGAACCTCTTCATATGCGGCCGAAAGATCGAACGAATGGAAGAAAGCTGACCTAGCTGACGCTAGGACAGTGCCCTCTCCTTTCAGGTTCCCCAGGTATGCAACGAGAGCGTTAACCGTATCGTTATATCCCATTGGGAGGATCAACTCATCAAAACCATCCACAATGAGCACTATTCTGCCGAGACGAATGAGAGGGACGACCTCAAAGAATCGGAGCCCACCACCATAGAGGTCAAGCTGGTATGAGATCTGTTGTTCGAGGCTACGGAGATTGAGGCCCTGTGCGTCTACGTACAAGAACAGGACCTGATCTTGAGATTGTAGAATTTCGTGAGTTTGCTGGTAGGCGACCATCATGAGGAGCAAAGATTTCCCGCTTCCAGCATTCCCGTGCAATAAGAAAAGGTTCGTTCCTGGACCGGAGGGAGTTCCAAGACGGCTCTGAAGATAGGTTGTCCCCTGGACCTCCCGAAACGCAACAGTTCCGTCCTCGTTTCTCTCGCGAATTCTGATTCTCCCATGGACGAATTGCGTAGTGTTACAGAGCTTGGGCTTGAGCTTAGCCCTCATGGCTCGCGCCAGAGCCGTCGTATTGGCGATGCGGCAGAGATGGTCAGGTAGGTATTCCTTGATGATCTCTTTTCCCCGCTTCGTGCCTATTCTTCCAAGCCAAGGAAAGGCAGGCAGACATTGGAAGATCTGCTCATAATTCCTTGCACTTCTAGAGCCTCGAACGCGGAGACGGTCGGGTGCCAAGCGCTGGATTCGTGTGCAGTCTGGGTCATCCATGAACGGTAATAGGTACTCACGAATAATGTTCTCACACAGCGATAGGTCAGGTTTTGTCATCGGGAACCTCCGATAACTGGGAGCAATCATAAACGTCCACTCCCAGGTCTCGTAGTAGGCTTCGATAGCCATATCTTCTGTTTAACTGGGGCTGAATCCAAACGACACGAAGTCCCCAGAGCCTTAGAGTCGCAAGGACTGGCACAAAATCAGCATCGCTCGATACTATCCAAATCTCACCATCGCGTTCATCAGCGGTTTCACAGTACGAGCTTGCCACAAAGAACGCCCAGCAGGAAAGTAAGAGATCAACAAGTTTCTGCTCGTCGCGAACGAGGGATACTTCAACTGGTCTTTCTTCGCTTGAACACACTGGGCAATAACGCTTCCCATTTCTTTCTGACCGAATCCACGTATTTGTCCGTTCACACCATTTGCAGCAAGGCTTGTCAGCTGGCAAACGAAGATGCGCGTTCTTCAGCAACATCCGGGGTCGGAAAAGAGCAGATAGCGAGCGGCGAGACCCGGGCAAAGATCTAATCACTCTTGGGCTCGTGAAGCGAAAACCCTCGCTCGTACGGCTTACCCACTGAACTCGAGGAATAGCTTCGGAGAGAGCCAAGTATTCACGTGTCGGATTTCCGTTTCCATCTGTGAAGCCTCCAAAAAGCAGCGTCTCTATTCGGGGCGGAGGAGGATTGCTCAGAGTAACGGACTTGAAGATGCCGCGTAGGTGACATAAGACCTGCTCTGCGCTCTTTGTTGGGTCTCGCCTATTGGTCTTTCTCGATGGCCCCAAGAAGTAAAGGGCGTTCGACCAATCTACGAGAACCGTGACCTCCTTTACAGGTTCAAGTTCGAATCGTGTCATTTCTTTGACCCTTTGAATACGTACTTGGCCCCCCGTTTCTTTCCCTTCTTCTCGACGAGATTGGAGGCGAGAAGTTCAATGATGGCGTTGGTCCACTGGGAGCGAGAGAGGTCGAGGGCGTCGAGGAGTTCGGCGGGGGGGTGCCAGCCGGGGTGGGTCTGGAGGTAGTGGAGGATTCTTTGGGCGTTCTGGCTGAGGGCAGGGGATTTCAAGTCCTCTGTGGGGGGTTCGGCGGCCTGGAGGCCGGGGGTGTGGCGTTCCCAGGTGGTGTCGAAGAGGCCGGGCTGGGCGGGTTTGCTTTGGGGTTTTCGGGTGGTCTTGGGTTTCATCCCACCACAGTCGCGTCTGGATGGGTCGTCGTCCAGGCACTCCAGGTCCACGCGGGTGGCGCGCTCCCCCTCGCCGTTCTCGGCCGGGATCACGTCCTGGACGAGCCAGAGGCGGTTGCGCAGGCGCGCAAGCTGGCCCTGCTCCGGGGGATCCGTGCCGGTGGTGGTCAACGGCGTGGCCATCTTGAATATTGTACTCCGCCGGGATCGTGTCCCGGGGAGGGGTCCACTACGGGCCGGAGCTGGCGGTGGTGGGCGTGGCGGGGCTGCCCGGGACTCCCCTACCCCACCACCCTGTCGATGGCCTCGGGGTCGAAGCCGAAGGAGGCGCGGTCGTCCTGTGCGATGACGGGGCGCTTGATGAGGTCGGGGTGTTCGAGCATGAGGGAGATGAGGGTGTCGCGGTCGGGCATGTTCTTGCCGATGCCGAGCTCGCGGTAGGGTTTGGAGGAGGTGTTGCAGAAGGCCTTGAGGTTGTCGCCGGTGATGTGGGCTTCGAGCAGCTCGCGGGGCGGGGGGTCGGTGACGATGTCGCGGAGCTCGTAGTCGATCCCCTTGGAGTCCAGGTACTCGAGGCCCTTCTTCGAGGTCTTGCAGGTCTTCTTCCACCAGACGATCACCATGGTGTACCTCCCGAGAGGGGAACCCGCGGGGCAGGGGGCGTCATTCCAGCGGGTCAGGGACCCTCGAGCTGGATGGTGCGGCCGCCCTCGTCCTCCAGCCAGGCGGGGTTCCGGCGGATGCGGTCGCGCAGGGTCTCCAGGCGCCGGGCGTGGGACTTCTCGAACTCCACGAGCTCCCCCAGGAGGCGCTTGCCGGAGGGGTCGTCGGAGCGCCGGGCGGCCTCGGCGTAGACGTTCTCGGCGGCGTTCTCCCTGGCGATGGCCACGCCGATCACCTCGAGGAGCGACATGCCCTCGTGGATGTCCGGGCCGAACATGGCGATCTGGACGTCGGGCACCGGGGGCGGATCCTGGTCACCGGTGGCCTGACGGTAGTAGTCGGTGAGCCAGCGCTCGTGCTCCTTCTCCTGCTCCGCGAGGCGCTCGAGCTCGGCCACGAGCTCGGGCTTCTCCACCTGGCGGGCCATGCCCGAGTAGAGGGCGAAGGCGTCCTGCTCCGCCCGGATGGCGATGCCGACGATCTCCAGCGCGGTGAGCCCGGGGTCGATCATCCCTTCACCTCCTTGTGAGAAAAAGTATAATGCGCCCGCGGAACGCCGCCAAGCGTTCCCGGGAACGGACGGCCGCTTCCGCATGCTCCGGGGAGTGGGTACCATATCGCAGCGGAGGTCACATGCGCCAACCCGACGGCAGCTCGTCGTTCCTCACAACCCGCGTGGACGCCATGCTGGGGTGGGTCCGGAAGAACAGCCTCTGGCCGCTGCCCTTCGGGACCGCCTGCTGCGCCATCGAGTTCATGTCGGTGGTCTCGTCCCACTACGACCTCTCCCGCTTCGGGGCAGAGGTGGTGCGCTTCTCCCCGCGGCAGGCCGACCTGATGATCGTGGCGGGGACCATCACGGACAAGATGGCCCCGGTGGTGAAGCGGATCTACGAGCAGATGGCGGAGCCCAGGTACGTGATCTCCATGGGGGCCTGCGCCTGCACGGGGGGGTTCTACCGGGCCTACCACGTGGTGCAGGGCGTGGACGAGTTCATCCCGGTGGACGTCTACGTGCCCGGCTGTCCGCCCACCCCGGAAGCGCTGATGCACGGCATCCTCAAGCTCCAGGACATGATCCAGAATGGAGAGACCCAGCATGACCGTCTCAAGCACGGAAAGCCCGACACAACGGCCACCGCTGGCTGACCCCTTCCCCGAGGGGAGCGTGGCCGCCGTGGAGCAGGCTGCGGACGGCCACACGGTGCTCACCGTGGACCGGAGCCACCTCCTGGACGTGCTGCGCAGGCTGCGCGAGAAGCCGGAGCTCGCGTGCGACCTCCTGGCGGACGTCTGCGGCGTGGACTACCCGGACCGGGAGCAGCGCTTCGACGTGGTCTACCATCTGGGGAGCCTGGAGCACGGCCACCGCTTCCGGGTGAAGGTGCCCCTGGGCGAAGACGACCCGGTGGTCCCGTCGGCCGTGGGGATCTGGAAGGCCGCCGACTGGTTCGAGCGGGAGGCCTTCGACATGTTCGGGATCCGCTTCCAGGGCCACCCGGACCTCAGGCGGATCCTCACCCACGAGGCCTTCCACGGGCACCCGCTGCGCAAGGACTACGACCCCTCCCAGCGCTGGCTGCTCACGGAGAAGGACACCATGGCGCCCCGCTGGGCCACCGAGGACCAGCCCGACGACGAGCACATGGACACCGTGGTGCTGAACCTGGGGCCCTCCCACCCCGCCACCCACGGGACGCTGCGCACGGTGGTGCGGCTGGACGGCGAGCACATCGTGAAGGCCGAGTGCGAGATCGGCTACCTCCACCGCTGCTTCGAGAAGATGTCGGAGACCCACGGCTGGCAGCAGGTGATCCCCTACACGGACCGGCTGAACTACTGCTCCAGCATGATCAACGGCGTGGGCTTCGCCCTGACCGTGGAGAAGATGCTGGGCATCGAGGCGCCCCCCAGGGCGCAGGTGGTGCGGGTGATCCTCTCCGAGCTGTCCCGGATCATGGACCACGCGGTCTGCCTGGGCGCCAACCTGGTGGACCTGGGGGCGCTCACCAACTTCTGGTACTTCTTCCAGATCCGGGAGGAGATCTACGGCCTCCTGGAGAAGTGCGCGGGCGGCCGGCTCACCGTCTCCTACGCCCGCATCGGCGGGCTGGCCCACGACGTCCCGGCGGACTTCGAGGACGAGGTCCGGAAGCTGCTGGACTCCATCCCGAAGTTCCTGGACGACGTGGAGACCCTGGTGACCACCAACCGGATCTTCCGGGACCGGACCGAGGGCGTGGGGGTGATCTCCGGCGAGGAGGCCCTGGCGTGGGGCTGGACCGGCCCCTGCCTGAGGGCCTCGGGCATCCCCTACGACGTGCGGAAGGCCCACCCCTACATGGGCTACGAGAACTACGACTTCGAGGTGCCGGTGGCCACCACCGGGGACACCTACGCGCGCTACCTGGTCCGCATGGAGGAGATGCGCCAGAGCCTCCGGATCGTCCGCCAGGCCCTGGACAACCTCCCCGACGGCCCGGTCATCACCGACGACCACCACGTGGCCCTTCCCCCCAAGGAGAAGGTCTACACCGAGATGGAGTCGCTCATCTGGCACTTCAAGCTCATCTTCGAGGGGATCCCGGTGCCCGCGGGCGAGGCCTACGGCTTCACGGAGGGCGCCAACGGCGAGCTGGGCTACTACGTGGTCTCCGACGGCGGCGGGAAGCCCCACCGCATCAAGGTGCGGCCGCCGTGCTTCGCCATCTACCAGGCGTTCCCGAAGATCCTCGAGGGCCTGATGATCCCCGACGCCATCGCCATCCTGGGCAGCCTCAACATCATCGCGGGGGAGCTGGACCGATGAAGAACGTCGCCACCGTCAACGTGGACCGCGGCCCCATCCCGTGGACCGAGAGGATCTACCTGGGCCCCATCGTGCGGGGCCTGGGCGTGACGCTCCGCCATTTCCTGAGGAACGTCTTCGGCAAGCGCGACGTGGCCACCATCGAGTGGCCCGAGGTGAAGCGGCAGTACTCGGAGCGCCTCCGCGGCCGGCACATCCTGACCACGAAGGACGACGGCTCGCTGCGGTGCGTGGCGTGCTACATGTGCGAGACGGCCTGCCCGGCCAACTGCATCACCATCGTGGCCGAGGAGGATCCCGAGGCCCCGGTGGAGTGGGAGAAGAGGCCGCTTCTTTACGAGATCGACCTGCTCCGCTGCGTCTTCTGCGGCTTCTGCGTGGACGCCTGCCCCAAGGAGGCCATCATCATGAGCCGCCAGCACGAGATGGCCTTCTCCGAGCGGTCGGAGGCGGTGGTGGGCATCGAGGAGCTCAGGCAGAAGGGCCCCATCGAGGACGAGGACCTGGGCTACCGGCCCTACTTCTGATCCCGCCGGGCCTCAGCCCTCCGGGACGTACTCGTGGATGTCCGGCAGGTTCCGGTACCGCTCGGCGAAGTCGAGCCCGTACCCCACCACGAAGACGTCCTCGATCTCGAAGCCGATGAAGTCCACCGGCACCTCGATCTTCCGGCGGGAGGGCTTGGAGAGCAGGGCCACGATCTGGACCGACCGCGGGTGCCGGGCCTCGATCAGCTGGATCAGGTCCGCCAGGGTCGTCCCCGTGTCCACGATGTCCTCCACCAGGTAGACGTCCCGGTCCCGCACGTCCACGGTGATGTCCTTCACCAGGACCACCGTGCCCGAGCTGGTGGTGCCCGTGCCGTAGCTGGAGGTCTGGATGAAGTCCACCTCCACCGTGTGGCTCAGGCACCTCGTGAGATCCGTGAAGAAGTAGACGCAACCCTTCAGGATCCCGATGAATACGGGAGAGCGCCCCTCGAGATCGCTGTCGATCTCCTCGGCCAGGCGCTCCACCACGTTGGCGATCTGATCCCGGCTCAACACCACTCGACCCAGCATGAGCGACCTCCTGACGTTGCCACGCATCCGGGACCGTTGTATCATTTTGGAGACCAATGACAGCAACCAGTGCAACCCTCCTGAGCGAGCGCTACACGGACCTGTCCGATCGTTTCCGGTCCCTGTGGACCTTCTATCAGTTTCTGGGGGGTCTGTTCAAGCACCAGGACCTGGGCCCGGTCCCCTTCACCTACGATTTCCAGGGCCTGTACAAGCGGCTCCAGGAGGTGGTCCCCCTGCTGGGCCTCGACCCGACGCCCCAGACGATCCACACGGTGGACGACGTGGAACGGGAGCTCCGGAACATCCACGGCAGGCTCCGGGAGATCGAGCGGGAGTTCTCTCCCTCGCTCCTGCGGCGGCTCTTCGACCAGATCCGGCGTCAGGACGAGCGGATCCTCTTCGCGCTGGTGAAGTTCTACCTGCAGGTCCCGGAGCTCGACCAGGACACCCTGGACAAGCTGGACATCCTCCTCACCCGGCTGGGCGAGGCCCCCCTCGAAGATGGCCGTGCCCTGTCCCGCGACCGGAGCGAGCTCCTGGAGATCTTCGGACGCCTGGCGGACTTCGCCGGGGTGCACCGGGACGACCCGGACGGACTCTCGGCCATGGTGACGGCGGTCCGGGAGTTCCGGGAGCAGATCCAGGCCCTCCCCGACTTCGAGGCTGTTCTGACCTCGGACATCTACGACCGGTACCGCGAGTTCAAGCACAGCCTCGGCGCCACCTATCTCCAGCCGGCGCTCCTCGTGGAGACCGTGGAGACCAACATCGTCGCCAAGAACCGCTTCCGGGAGCTCTACCAGGAAGAGGAGGCGCGGATCCTGGAGGACACCAACAGGATCTTCGAGATCGAGCGGTACCTGGAGCGGAACCCGGACGTGGCCCACAACGAGCTCCGGGAGCAGATCGAGATCTTCCGGCGCTTCCGGACGAAGTTCGACTCCGGCCGCAAGGAGAACAACATCAAGCGGGACGCCATCCTGGATCTGCGGCGCTCCATGCAGGAGATCCTGGACCGGTTCGACGCGGACAGGAAGCCAAAGCCAGCCCCGGCACCCCGGCCCGAGTCGCCCGCCGAGGTCTCCCCCGCGGAGCCCGCGCAGGCCGCATCCCTGGAGACGGTGAAGCTCGAGGAGCCCCCGGGAGAGGCTGCGGAGGCCACGGCCTCACTGGAGGAGATCCTGCCGCCGGACCCGCTTCTGGCGGAACCGCTCCACAAGATCATGTTCGCCCTGGAGCTCGTGGTCTGGGACCACCTCCCCGAACAGGCGGCCCAGGCCAAGGAGCTCCACAACCTGAAGCTGGAACCCTGGGAGGTGGAGGCCTACCGCCGGCTGACGGAGGGCACTCTGGTGCCCGAGTGCCTCGAGTGGGAGCTCGAGCGCTTCTTTCTCACCAGCGCGGCACTCCGCGTCAAGATGCAGGAGGAGTTCCAGGAGATCCGGCGGCTCCAGGCCACCTCCGACAACAACCGCCTCTTCGATCTGCTCGAGAGCTCGGCCCGGAGCCTGGAACGCGCTCGCGAGTTCGACCGGCGGTTCCAGTGGTTCATCGAGGACTTGCTCTTCCGGGGCGAGACGCGCCGGCTGGAGCAGGTCTACCGCTCGCGCTTCAGGTTCCTGCAGGTCTTCGCCACCCTGTGGCTCGATCACC
Source organism: Thermoanaerobaculia bacterium (assembly GCA_027061805.1). Lineage (GTDB taxonomy): Bacteria > Acidobacteriota > Thermoanaerobaculia > Thermoanaerobaculales > Sulfomarinibacteraceae > JAMOWA01. Next base: position 9,830 of record JAMOWA010000067.1, read on the forward strand.
ACACCTCTGGAGGCATCACCCCCTTGTGACAGACCGTGATCCGGCACTCCGTTTCGCCCTCCGATACGGAGACCGCCTGATCCCCCTCGCCATGGGGGAGAACACCGTGGGGCGGTCGCCGAGGTGCGACGTGTGCCTCCAGACGGTGACCGTCTCCCGCCAGCACCTCAAGATCCACGTGTCACCCGAGGGCGTCACCGTGACCGATCTCGGGTCGCGGAACGGGACCTGGCTCAACCGCCTCCGCCTCAAGCCCGGCACCCCCACCCCGGTGACCCCCAGGGACCGGATCTTCCTCCCGGCCGTGGAGCTCCGCGTGGTGGAGCTGGACGGGGACGGCCACGAGCTGGAGCCGGGCTCCGCGGGAACGACCGTCCCGGACCAGGGACCGACCCGGCCACAACCCTTCGTCCGCTGCCCCTCGGCCGGCGCCGCACGGCGGCTGACGGCCACCTTCATCGACATGGCCGTGTTCCTGATGCTCAGCGCCATTCTCGCCATTCCGGCCTGGCTCGGGTTTCCCGGCCTTCCCGAGGACCGGAATCTCGTGGAGGGGCTGACCACGCTCACCGGCGACCACCAGTGGATGATGTTCCTGGGCACGACCCTCCTGGCCTGGATACTTCTGTGGTTTCTCTACTTCATCCTGGGATGGGGTCTCTTCGGCGCCACTCCGGGGCAGTTCCTCCTGGGCCTCCGCGTGGTGGACTATCGCTTCCGGTACCCCATCGGGCCCTCCCGGGCCTTCCTCCGGCTGGTGGCCTACTGCATCGGCTCGGTCCCGTTCATGGCGGGACACCTCCTCGTGATCGGCCGGTCCGACAACCGGGCCCTCCATGACATGCTGGCGGGCACCCGGGTCATCCGGATGATCGACATCATGGATGAGGGAGCCCGACGCCGTGACGAGAGCGAGGAGGAACCCACCGGAGACTCCGGAGAATCGCCCGGCTCCGATACCGTGGAGGAAACCGCGGAGGTGCCCTGCTTCCGCTGATCAGAGCCAGCCGAGGCCCAGCCCGAAGACGAGCACCGCAACCAGATCGATCCCCCAGATCACGCCCACGGCCCCGAACCTCGCCCGGTTCGTGGGGCGGTCGTGGACCCAGAAGGCCACCAGGAAGAAGTAGAGGTAGCCGAAGACGAAGATGAGGAGCGGCATCCTCGCGTTCCACCAGGGCCACTCCCAGGTCAGCGCACCCACGGCGTTGAGCAGGATCTCCACGAAGACGCAGAACGCGGCCGAGGTCACCGCGATGAAGATCCTGTTGGGGATGCCGAGGATCTTCATCTTCGGGTCCGGGGGGAGGATCTTCGCGAAGGTGATCCCCGCGATGGCGAACATGAAGCAGATCTCGATGTTCAGGCCGATCAGGATCAGGTAGGCGGTCTTGCCCGGCGCCCCCCACGCCGGGGCAAAGCCCGTCGCGTGGAAGAGGATGGAGTTCCAGATCTCGTTGAACCAGTCCAGGCCCCAGAACGCCAGCCCCGCGGCCACCACGGCCCAGGCGCGGCGCTCGATCTCCGCGAAGTACACGTAGACCACGAAGGCAAACAGCGGAATGACGTACCACTGGAACAGGCTCCCGTCCCTGAGGATGGCGAGTGCCTGCGCTGCGGACTCGGCTGGCATGGCGACCTCCCGTGCTCGATGTCGTTGTTGCGACTGTAGCAGAGAGAGGGTGAGGAAGTTGGGACGGGAGGGCGTGAGGACGTGGGGGAGCGGGGGTGCAGAGGCGCAAGGGCGCAGGGGCGCTTGGGGAGTGCTACACCCGCCCGGATGATCGTGAAACGTGAAACGAAAGAGGCGCTTCTGAACTGCTCGATATGGGTCCCGACCCCATGGCAGGAGCGATCGTCACCCGCCCGTGCGGGGAGGTGAATCGTGAAGAGGCGAAGCGAGAGGTCCATCTGGCGGACGCAGAATGGCCGCATGGGGAACGCCTCCGGGTATCCAGAGAGAGTACGTCCCCACGGGGAGCGCCGGCCTCCAGGCCGGCATCGTGCGTCGGGAGAACCCGGGCGACACCCTCCTTGAGAACGCCCTCTCCTCCGCTCGCCCGGGGCACGAGGCCGCGACTTCCGAGCGGCGCTCCCTGTGGCGACCTCCCCTCGGCGAAGGCCGATGCGGCGCTCCCTGCACGGCCGGGTGGGCGGGCATCGCACCTCGTACGGCACCCTGGGGGCGCGCCCTGAAGGACGCGCCGACACTCCGAGGGCTACCGACATCTCCCTCTCCGAATCCATTCAATCCTCAGAATCCGTGGTTCTCTTCTCCCGGGTGGGCGGGCGGGTCCTTCGTTTCACGTTTCACGTTTCACGTTTCACGTTTCACGAACAGCCGGTCTACCGCCGCACCTCCTGCCCCCCTGCCCCCCTGCTCCCCCGCGCGGTAGAATCCCCCCGGGAGGTGCCATGAAGGAGATCGACGTCCGGCATCTGGCGTGCCCGGGACCGGTGATCGAGGTACGGAAGCTGCTGGAGGCGGGCGAGCGGGAGCTCAGGGTCCACGTGGCCGATGAGCTGGCCAGGTCCAACGTGACCCGGTTCGCCAGCTCACGCCACGCCGAGGTCCACGCGGAGCCCCATCCCGACGGCGGGTTCCTCGTCACCGTGGTGGCCGGCGAGGCCTCCGCCACCGCGCCGGAGGGGGGCGACCAGGGGCTGGAATGCGCCCTGCCGGAGGTTCCGCCCCCTCCCCCGGGCCGCCCCCTGGTGGTGCAGGTGACCTCCGACCGCATGGGCACGGGTGACGACGCCCTGGGGCAGCTGCTCCTCCGGTCGTTCCTGAAGACCCAGCTCCAGCTGGAGGAGAGGCCCGACACCATCGTGTTCTACAACGCCGGGGTGAAGCTGTGCTGCGAGGGCTCCAACCTCCTGGAGGACCTCCGTGCCCTGGAGGCGGCCGGCGTGGAGATCGTGGCCTGCGGCACCTGCCTCAACTACTTCGGGCTGGCCCCGAAGCTCGCGGTGGGCCGGGGCACCGACATGCTGGAGATCGCCACGCTCCTGGCGGGCGCCGCGCGCGTGGTCCGCCCGTGAGGGCCATCTACCTGGACCACGCCGCCACCTCCTTCCCCAAGGCGCCGGGGGTGGCGGAGGCCGTGGCCCGCCACCTGGAGGAGGCCGCCGGCAACCCCGGCCGCGGGGGCCACCGGCTCACGGTGGCCGCCAGTCGGGCCGTGGAGTCCTGCCGGCTCGCCGTGGCCCGGCTCCTGGGCGGCGACCCCGCCCGGACCCTCCTGGGCCCCGGGGCGACCTTCTGGCTCAACACGCTGCTGGCTGGGCTCCTGGGGCCCGGGGACCGCGTGGTGGTCTCGGCCCTGGAGCACAACGCCGTGATGCGGCCCCTCCGCCGCCTGGAGCGGACCCGGGGCGTCACGGTCGCCGTGGTGGAGGGCGGCCCTGGCGGGGTCCCCCATGCGAGGGACGTGGCGGCCGAGGTGACGCGGGAACCCACGGCCCTTGTGGTCCTCACCCACGCCTCCAACGTGTCCGGGGCCCTGCTGCCCGTGGAGGACATCGCCGCGGCCGTGGCGCCGGTCCCGCTGGTGGTGGACGGGGCCCAGACCGCCGGATCCATCCCGGTGGACTTCGGGAGCATGGGCGCCGCCGCCTACGTCTGCTCGGGGCACAAGGGCCTGCTGGGCCCCTCCGGCACGGGCGTCCTCCTGCTCGGCGAGACCCTCGCCGGCCGCCTGGAGCCCCTGGTGCTGGGCGGCACCGGATCCCGCTCGGACTCCGAGGAGATGCCCGTGGAGCTCCCCGACCGGCTGGAGGCCGGCACACCCAACGCCGCGGGCCTCGCGGGGCTCGCCGCAGCCTGCCGCTGGCTCGCGGAGCGCGGGGTGGAGGCGGTGGCCCGCCACGAGCTGGAGCTGGTCCGGCACCTCGCCGCGCGCCTCGCGGAGGTTCCCGGCGTCCGCCTCCATGGCTGGGACCCCGCCGCGCCCCGTGTGGGCACGCTCTCCTTCACCGTGGAGGAGCACGACGCCGGCGAGCTGGCGGCCCGCCTGGACCGGGAGCACGGCCTCATGCTGCGCGTGGGCCTGCACTGCGCCCCCCTGGCCCACCGGACGCTGGGCACCTTCCCCTCGGGCACCCTTCGCACCGGGATCGGCCCGTTCACCACGCGGGCCGATGTGGACACCCTCGCCGGGGCCGTGGCGACCCTCGCGGGAGGGGGATAGCGCGCCCCGTGGAGCACCGGGGCCGCTGCCCGGTCCCGGATCCTGCGGGGCCGCCGATGCCATCTGTCCCAGCGGCGGCGCGCGGTGTCGGGCCCGGGTGAGCAAGACACCTCCATGACTCCTCCAATTCGGTTGAACGCACCGGAACAAGGGAGGAAAGTATGAGACACCGGTTCTTCACCATGTTCGTGACCGTCGTCGGCGTGGTTCTTCTCGTGGGCCTTCCGACAGGAGCCGCCGCGCAGGACGAGGCCCCCGAGTCCTTCGGACCGAACGTGCACTACCTCAACATCTCGCCCCCGGAGTTCGCCTGCTCGGACACCAATGGAGACTGCGAATACTCCAACTGTGTGGAAGGCTACTGGTGCAGTGGGCCCGCCTGGCGCAGTCTCTTCGCGAAGGTGCACCTGCCTGCGGGGGCCCAGATCCTGGGATTCCGCGTCTTCTTCGAGGACAGCAGCTCTTCCGGGAACCTTTCCGCCACCCTCATGAAGTACTGGAACACGGACACCTTCCGGGATACGGACATCCTCGAAGGCTACAGTAGTTCCGAATCCGGGACACCGGGAATCACCTCGGTCTGGGTGGACGTGGATCCCGACGTGATCGTCAGGTACCGCTACCTGCTTCTGAGCAGGTACTACTACAACACCTACCTCATGCGTGTCAGGATGTACCCGAGTACCGACATCAATTTCGGTGGGGTCCTCATCTCCTGGAAGCGCCAGGTGAGCCCGAAGCCGGGTTCGGCCACCTTCGCCGACGTGCCCAGGAGTCACCCCTTCTTCCAGTTCGTGGAGGCCCTGGTGGCCTCCGGCATCACCGCCGGGTGCGGCGGCGGCAACTACTGCCCCGACGACCCCGTCACCCGGGGCCAGATGGCGGTGTACCTCGCCGCCGCCCTCGGCCTCCACTGGGAGTCCTGAGGCCACTCCATGCCCCCGGCGGTTCCCCTCGGCACCCCGCACGGATCCGGGTTACCGGCCGGAGGTTCGTGGAGGCCCCAGCCTCGGCGACCGGAACCAGGCTTCCCCATACCCGGCGGCGGGTGGAGGGGTCCGCCAGGGCAGGCACGACGACACCGGTGCGTTCCCCGGCCCTGGCACGACCCCGATCCCGCCGCCGGCCGCTCCGGAGGGCGGCCGCCGGCACCGGCCGGGCCGCCCTCCATCGTTCCGGTCCTCCTGCCGCGCCCGCCCCCCGTTCCGCCATCGGGGCCGGCCCTGTACAATCCCCGGCATGTCACGGGACCTCCTCGTCGTGTTCGGCACCGTCCAGCGGGTGATGCAGGCCGAGGAGGCCGCACGGGCCGCGGGCCTGGACGTGGACGTGATCCCCGCGCCCCGCGCGGTCAGCTCCGGGTGCGGTGTGGTGCTGGAGGCCCTCGCCTCGCAGGGGCCCGGGCTCGCCGCGGCACTGGTGGAGGCGGGCCTCGAGCCGCAGGGGGTCTACCGCAGGGACGGGGAGACCTGGCTCCCGGCCTCGCTGGAGGCGGGCGACGCCCCCGCCGTCCGGCTGACCGGCCACACCGCGTACGGTGGCTGCGGCGCCAAGCTGGCCAAGGGCCTGCTGAGCACCATCCTCTGCGGCCTGCCCCGGCTGGAGTCCGAGGACCTGCTGGTGGGCATCGAGCTCGCCGACGACGCGGGCGTGGTCCGGGTCTCGGACGAGACGGCCCTCATCCACACCGTGGACTTCTTCCCGCCCATGGTGGACGACCCCTTCGCCTTCGGCCGCATCGCGGCGGTCAACGCCCTGTCGGACATCTTCGCCATGGGGGGCCGTCCCCTGGCGGGGATGAACCTGGTGAGCTTCCCGCTCTCGCAGTTCGACAAGGCGACCCTGAAGGAGATCCTCCGGGGAGGGCTCTCGGCCCTGGAGGAGGCGGGGGCCGTGCTGGCCGGCGGCCACACCGTGGAGGGCCAGGAGCTGCTCTACGGGATGGCGGTCACCGGGACCGTCCACCCGGATCGGATCTGGCGCAACGGGGGCGCGCGGCCCGGCGACGTGCTGGTCCTCACGAAGCCCGTGGGCACCGGCGTGATCACCACGGCCGCCAAGGCGGGTCTGGCCGCACCGGAGTCGCTGGCCACCGCCATCCGCTGGATGGCCACCCTCAACCGGGAGGCCGCGGAGGCCCTGGGCGCCGCCGCACCCCACGCGGTGACCGACGTGACGGGCTTCGGCCTGGCGGGCCACGCCGCGGAGATGGCGGACGCCTCGGGCGTGACCGTGGTGCTGCACGCCGGCGAGGTCCCCCTCCTGCCCGGGGCGAGGGAGGCGGCGGCCACCGGCCTGGTGCCCGCAGGGGCCGGCAAGAACCGGGAGAGCCTCCGGGAGGTCCTCACGGTGGCGGAGGGGGTGGACCCCATCCTGGTGGACCTGCTGCTCGACCCGCAGACCTCGGGGGGCCTCCTGGGGGCCGTGCCGGAGGCCGCCGCCGCCCCGCTCCTCCGTCTCCTTCCCGCGGCGGCCGTGGTGGGGCGCGCCGAGGAGGGCCCCGCCGGGGCCGTCCGGATCGAGCCCTGAGCGCTCACCCTTCCCGTCGGACGGCGCTTGCAGTCCTCCGCAGGCCTCGCCGTTGCCCTGGCGTGGGGAGCCCAGGTGATCCCGGTCCGGGGCGTACCGGTCTTCGACAGAGCCGTTCGTCCACTCGGAGCTCCCCTCCGTCCACATCCCGAGACATCCTCCTCACCCCCCCGGATCCTCGAAGATCCCCAGCATGGGCTGGCGCGGCACATGCTCAAGCCACTGCACCCTGAACACCCCGTCACCCAGCGGCTCCAGGGCAAAGTGCGGAGGCCGGTCCGCAGGCCACGGGATCAGGCCGTTCCTGGTGAAGAACGCCCTGATGTGGGGTGAACGGAGCTCGGGGCACCCCTCCCAGAAGCTCGGCGTGATGGGAACCTCGACGGCCTCAGGGGCGTCAGGGAAGATGAGCTTCACGCTGCTCCACTCCTGCCGGAAGTAGAGCCACCGGCCATCGCCGAGGATGCGGAGCCCGTAGACCGAACCCCGCCCTCCACGCCATGCCGAAGCGATCATGGTCCCTCCAGTGTACCGCGACGAACCACCCCTGGAACACTCCGTACCCCGGCGGAACGCTGTAGGATCGGAGCGTGGACGTGAACCCCGCCACCCGAGGACGGACGGCGCACGGTTTCAGCCTGCTGGAGGCCGTGCTGGCGCTGGCCCTGGTGGGGGCCGCGGTGCTCGTGGCTGCGGGAGGGCTCCGGAGCGAGAACCGCCTGCTCCGGAGCGCGGAGCACCGCAACGAGGCGGCTCGCGTTCTCGAGGCGGCGATCGAGAGCGTCCGGAGCGGCGTGCTGCTGGCCTTCCGGACGGCCCGCTCCGGGGCGGAGTCGCTCCAGCGCGAGCGGCGCCTGGTGGAGCTCCGGGCCGCCACCGACGCCGCCCTGGCCGCCACACTCGCCACCCTGGACGAGAGCCCCACCTTTCACCTTTCACGTTTCACGATCCCCTCCCGGTGCCGCAGGGCGAGCCCCATGATCCGGTAGGCCAGGCGGGCCGCCAGGAAGTCCGGCGCCACCATGCCCCCGATGGGGGCGAGCTCCACCAGGTCCGCCCCCACGAGTGTGGCGCTCCGGGACACCACCTCCAGGAGCGTGGTCAGCTTCCACCACGAGAGGCCGCCGGGAACGGGTGTTCCCGTGGCGGGCATGATGGAGGGGTCCAGCCCGTCCAGGTCGATGGTGAGGTACACCCTGGAACCGAGGCGGCTCGCCACCTCCGCGGCCCAGGCCCCGGCGGGCCGTCCGGCGAGCTCGTGGGCGAAGAAGGTGGTGATCCGGGGATCAGCCTCCGCGAGCTCCCGCTCCTCCCGCGTCAGGGAACGGATCCCCACCTGCACGAGCGGGACATCCTGGTCCACCACGCGCCGCATGGCGCAGGCGTGGTTGTGGGGGCTGCCGCAGTAGCTGTCCCTGAGATCGGCGTGGGCGTCCACCTGGAGCACCGTGAGGTCGGGCCACACCGTCCGGTGGGCCGCCACCAGGGGGGCCGTGATGGAATGCTCCCCGCCGAGGGTCAGCAGGAAGCGTCCCTCCTCCACCTGTGCGCGGGCCGCCGCCTCCACCCGTTCCATCGTGGCGGCGGGGCCCGAGGTCTCGGGCTCCACGGGTGGCAGTGTCAGGATGCCGTGCTCCACGGGTTCGAGGCCCAGCACCTCGTCGTACCACTCCACGTGGGCCGAGGCCTCCAGGATGGCCACGGGCCCCCGGCGCGTCCCGGGCATGTACGAGGTGGTGAGGTCGTAGGGCACCGGCAGCACCCGGAACCGCGCCCGTCCGGGATCCGGCGGATCGTCCACACCGAGAAAGTTCAGGTAGCGCGCCGTGCTGTCCATCCGCACCTCCACGGAGCATGGTACCCCTCTCCCGTCCGGTGAACCCAAGTTCGACAGTTACGAGCGTAAGTGGTTGATATCATTGGATCGGGTTCGGAAAAGTTCCCTCTACAACTCTCTGGGGAGCTTCCCGCGGGTCGGGGGCGGGACGTCGATTGCCTCGAAGAGG
>JAMOWA010000068.1 GCA_027061805.1 Thermoanaerobaculia bacterium
CGGTGGTCGGCGGCGGTGGTCGGCGGCGGTGGTCGGCGGCGGTGGTCGGCGGCGGTGGTCGGCGGCGGTGGTCGGCGGCGGTCACCTCCGGGTCGTTCTGTCATGAGAGGCCTAGCTTCCGGGCGCCCCGGTGTCAAGGGTGAACCTCCGGCCGCTGCGCGGCCCCTGACACCGGGGCGCCCGGAAGCTGAAGGGCCTCCATGAACGACCCGGAGGTGACCATGACCGACTCCCTTCCAGCCAACCACCCCCTTGATGCCGTCAACCTCGCCATGGAAGCCGCCAGCATCGCACTCGCCTTGGCTCGCAGGGTTCCCGCACCATTGCGGCCCGTGGCAGACCAGCTCATCAGGGCCGTCAGTTCGGTGCCCGCCAACCTCGCCGAGGGTCACGGCCGAACAGGCCGCGACAGGCTCCACCACTGGCGCATCGCCTACGCATCCGCAAAGGAAGCCGATATCCACCTCAGGCTCCTCCTCGGCGCCGGTGCGGTGGATGCAGGGCAAGCCAGCACTGCTCTTGAGCTCCTGGATCGGAGCCGCGGCGCCACGTGGAGGCTCCTCCACCCGCCTGCCCGGTGAAGAAGTGAAGACGGAAGATACGCTCCCCTTCAGCTGGAAGTACCTCATTCGTTTCACGTGAGACACTTGCACAATTCTCTGAAGGTCATGCCCATCGGCAAAGCGTGAAATCGAAGGTATATCCGGATTCTTGCTATCTTCTTCCTGATCCGATCAATCCGTGTGATCCGCGGTTCATTTTCCCGGGTGTGTTGAGGCCTGTCGCACCTCGCACGCGTGGGCGTCGCACCCGCAGCTGTGGGCGAGCAGCCTACGCCTGCCTCCGGCGGAGCTCCTCGAAGTACAGGATCGTCCTCGCCAGGCCCTCCTCCAGTGAGACCCTGGGCTCCCAGCCCAGCACCTTTCGGGCCAGGGTGATGTCGGGCTGGCGGACCTTGGGGTCGTCCTCCGGCAGCGGCTCGAAGGTGATCTCCGAACCGGCGCCGGTGATCCGGACGATCTCCTCGGCGAACTGGAGCACCGTCATCTCCGCCGGGTTCCCGATGTTCATGGGATCCGAGTACTCGCTGTTGAGGAGCCGCCAGATCCCCTCCACCAGGTCGTCCACGTGGCAGAAGGAGCGGGTCTGGGACCCGTCACCGAAGACGGTGAGGGGCTTGCCGTCCAGCGCCTGTGTGATGAACGTGGGCACCACCCGGCCGTCGCCGGCCCGCATCCGTGGACCGTAGGTGTTGAAGATCCTCACGATCCTGGTGTCCACGTCGTGGAAGCGGTGGTAGGCCATGGTGAGGGCCTCGGCGAAGCGCTTGGCCTCGTCGTAGACGCCACGGGGACCCACGGGGTTCACGTTGCCCCAGTAGGATTCGGGCTGCGGGTGGATCTGCGGGTCCCCGTAGACCTCGGAGGTGGAGGCCAGCAGGAAGCGCGCGCCCTTGGCCTTGGCCAGCCCCAGCGCCTTGTGCGTCCCCAGGGAGCCCACCTTCAGCGTCTGGATGGGAAGCTGCAGGTAGTCGATGGGCGAGGCCGGCGAGGCGAAGTGCAGGATCACGTCCAATCGCCCCGCCACGTGAATGTAGTTGGTCACGTCGTGCTTGACGAACACGAACCCCTCCCTGCCGAAGAGGTGTTCGATGTTGCCCACGCTCCCTGTGATGAGGTTGTCCATGCACACCACGGCGTACCCCTCGGCGAGCAGTCGCTCGCACAGGTGGGATCCCAGAAAGCCAGCACCGCCCGTCACCAGGGCCCGGGGTTGATCGGCCATGCGCACCTCCGTCCGCCACCCTACCGCAGACGGGCCGTGCACGTCACGCTCTGGCCCGGGTCATTCATTCATCATGCCTTGACTGCGTGGCACCACCCACCTTTCCTGGCTGCGTTGTCTCGACCCGGTCACTCCATGTGCCGCAGGCACGCCCTCGCTCCCTCGCCGTTCGAGAGCACGGCCAGTGACGGCGCCTCGCACCGCTCGCCACGAACCATCGTGAACGGTCCGGGCCAGGGCGGGACACCTTCTTCCACCGATGTCCCAGACCGGAACAGGCTGACATCCTCACCGTTCCAGAACCATGATCAGATTCCGGCACGGAGATTGCTTCGTTCCCCGATGCCCGAAGCGGAACGAGGCTCATCACGGACGATTCATGGGGAGGCATCATGGACAGGGACCTCGCACACGGAATCAGGGTGGGCAATCGGCGCTGGGAACACCTGTCACCCATTCCCAGAGAGGAAAGCTACGTGTGGCTGGCGTTCCTGGTGATCATCGTGATGCTCATCGCCGCCTCTGTCATGGCGGGTCCTCGCGAGGTCCCCGGCGGTACAGCGTCGGCATCCAGCGCGGTCGTGCGCCCGGGTCGGACGTCGGCGGTTCCTGACCCGGCACGGTATTCCACTTCCGTCCCGGGATCTCGGCCACGAGCCGCGTGGGAACCCGGTGTGCCGTGTCCCGACGGGACACGATGCTCGCCGGAGACCCGGGAACCCGGATGTCCCTCGGCTGTGCCGATGCGGATACACACGACCGGTCCCGGGCGTTGCCGCCGGCAGATCCTGATGGCCCACCGCCTCCTGAAGGGGCTCCCAGCCCCCTCCCGACCCGCCACGACGATGCATGGAGAGAGGGCCGCCGTGACGAGCTGAAACCTCCTCGAGCTTTCCGTGGACCGTCCGACCGGAAGTTGCCGGCTCGTGGCCCGGGCCGGCAGAGGTGGACTCCAGACCCGAGACACCTGCACGTCCTCCGGAACTGGCCTCCTTCTCCGGGGAGGGCCTCATGTGGTATAAGAGAGGCAATACGATTCCTCGTGACGCTTGGGGAATTTCCCATGGGGGGATGGGTCTTGCATGTCGAGGGAGGCCGGGCATTACCGGTCGGTCGAGGATGGATGGGTCCGGGTCACGCCGCGGCCCGTGGCTGGGCGTCCGTCTCTTCCTCTCATCACAACCTGATCCCACCCCTGCACGACAGCGAAGGGGGCTGAAATGAATCGGAGTGCGTGTTTCCCTGTCATCCTGACCATCGCTTCCCTGGTGGCTTCGCCCCTGGAGGCCCAGAGAGGTCCCCAGGAGCCGGGAGGGAAGGTTCGATCGACCCGGGTGATCGTGAAGTACCCGGACCACTTCGATCTCTCACCACCACTGCGAGAGATCCGTCCGATTCCTCCCAGTCAGGGCCCCGAACGGCTGATCCCGGACCTCGAGCCTCCGGAAGGTACCACCAACCGGCATGTGGATATCACCGCACCCCAGCCTCCTCCTCCCCATCTCCTCCAGACGTGGCAGGGAAAACGCCTCATGCCCGCACCGATCACGAGCTTTGAAGGAGTCGGAGAGGGCCTGCAGAACTACAACGCCACCGTGGCGCCACCCGATGTGCAGGGGGACGTGGGATCGGACTACTACATGCACTGGGTCAACGTGGACTTCGCCATCTTCAACAAGGCCGATGGCTCCGTTGCTCAGAACCCCGCAGCCGGCAATACTCTCTGGTCCAATTTCGGAGGCCTCTGCGAGAACCGAAACGACGGAGATCCCATCGTCAAGTACGACCAGCTCGCGGAACGGTGGGTGGTGACCCAGTTCGCCGTGGATACGGACAACAACAAGTATGCCGAGTGCATCGCGGTCTCCCAGACAAGCGATCCCACCGGCTCGTGGTACCGCTACTCCTACTCATTCTCGGACATGAACGACTACCCCAAGCTGGCCGTCTGGCCCGATGGTTACTACATCAGTTACAACATGTTTCACAAGGGCTTCCTGGGATTCAGCTTCGCCGGTGCCATGATCTGTGCCTATGACCGGGCAGCAATGCTCAACGGCAATACCGCCACCTCGCAATGCACCACGGCCAATTCAGACTACTTCAGCTACTTGCCCTCCGACCTCGATGGGACCACGCAGCCACCGTCCGGGACACCGAACTACGTCATGGCCCTGGGTACGGACCAGCTCCTGCTGTGGAAGTTCGACGTGGACTGGTCCACTCCGTCGAACACCACCTTCGACGGCCCCACGGCCATCAACGTGACCGCATTCACCAAGGCCTGCGAGGGCACGACCCGCCGTGCGTGTATCCCCCAGGAAGGAACCGCGGTCAAGCTGGAGTCCCTCGGGGGCCGGCCCATGTTCCGCCTTCCTTACCGGAAATTCGGAAACCACGAGTCGCTCGTGCTGACCCACTCGGTGGACGTGGACGGGAGCGGGTCGAGCGAGGTCACCGGTATCCGCTGGTACGAGATCCGAGATCCCGGCGGGACACCCACCATCCACCAGTCGGGAACCTACTCACCAGACAACCATTACCGATGGATGGGAAGCGCGGCCATGGACAAGGATGGCAACCTGGCCATAGGGTACAGCGTCTCGGACGGCACCATGAACCCTTCCATCTGGTATGTGGGACGTCTCGCCACCGATCCTCTCAACCAGCTTCCGCAGGCCGAATCCATCATCCAGAACGGGACAGGATCTCAGACGACCTCGTCGTCTGGTACGGCCCTTCACCGATGGGGTGACTACTCCTCCATGAGCGTGGATCCCGATGATGACTGCACCTTCTGGTACACACAGGAATACCTGACAGCCGATGGTACCTTCAACTGGCACACGCGCATTGCCTCGTTCAAGTACCCCTCGTGCGGGTGCACATCCGTCGTGCCATCTGGCGTGGCTGCCGCCGCCTCGGGCAACAATGCCATCGAGATCACCTGGAACGCGGCTTCCGGCGCCACGGAGTACAGGATCTACCGCTCGGAGATCAGCAGCGGACCCTACACCCGGGTGGCCACGGTCACACCCCCCGACACCTCGTACCTCGACCGTGACGTGCACGGTGGGATCACCTACTACTACGTGGTCACGACCTTTTTCTCGATCTCGACCAACACCTGGTGCGAGTCCTCGTACTCCTCCGAGGTCTCTGCCACCGCGCAGGGCCCCTGTGACCTCCCGCCCGAGTTCCAGGGGATCTCCGCCGCCACACCTGACAACTGCTCCATCGACATCACCTGGACGGCTGCCTCTGCCAGGTGCGGGGGTCCGGTACGGTATTCCATCTACCGTTCCACGGATTCGAGCTTCACACCGGACCTCTCCAGCCGGATCGCCAGCGGCCTGACGGGAACTTCCCACTCCGACCGGGACGGCATTGCCGTGGGGACCTCGTACCACTACATCGTCCGGGCGACCGACGACTCCAACGGGCAGGAGGATGACAATACCGTCCGGGACGAGGCCCACACGAATGCTGCCACGGACTGGTTCGACGATGTTGAGGCCTACTCGGCCATCGCCGACGCCGAGAACGCAGGATGGGCCCACGGCATGGCCAAGGGAACCGATGACTGGGCCGTGAGTAGCGACGACAACCATACCTCCGGCGGCACGAGGTCCTTCGCCTCCGAGGACGTGAACACCATCACCGACAAGTGGCTGATCACACCACCCATCGATGTGACGGGAAGCAGTGAGCTCATCTTCTGGCACCAGTACGCTTTCGAGGAAGGCTCGGGATCGACCGCCTTCGACGGCGGTGTCCTCGAGATTTCCACCGATGGTTCGACCTGGTCCGACCTCGGGGACCACATCACCACAGGCGATTACACGCACACCATCTCTTCCAACTACAGCAATCCCCTGGCCGGTCGGGAGGCCTGGTCCGGTGACCAGAACAGCTTCACCGAGGTGAAGGTGGACCTTTCCGGCTATTCCGGACACGCCGTCCGGATTCGATGGCGCATGGGTTGCGACAGTTCCACGGGGGATGGCACCTGGAACATCGACGACATCAAGGTCACCAATGTGGCCGGCGGTGGTTGTTCTTCAGCGCCTTCCGAGGTGGCGGCCTTCACGGCTCGTTCCACCTCCGGCTCGGTGAAGCTCGAATGGATGAACCCGTCGGGGACCTACGGATCGACGAAGATCTGCCGCGACACCTCCAGCTACCCCGAGCCCGCCAGCTGCACTCCCGTCGCCACGCGATCCGGGACCGCCGGCGCCTATGACAGCTGGACCGATACGGGCGTGAGCAACGGCACCACGTACCGATACACCGCCTTTGTGGACAACGGGTCGGGCTATCACTCTGGCGGCCGGCACGCCTGGGCCTACCCCTTCGACACCTCGGGCAGGGCCAAGTGGGCCTACTCCTCTGCAGCCACGGCCCTGGCCCCCACCGGGGTGCGGCCCGGCGCCATCGGAACCGGTGGCACCTGGGCGGTCTCCAACGACCGGATGCTCCACGGGATGAACCCCACCTCGGCGGGGGGTGACTGGCCGAGGACCGGGACCTTCTCCTGGGCCCCGGCCGCCATGAACGGCCCCGCCCAGGCCCGTCCCCCCGTGGTGCCCACCACCGCGATCTCCGGTGCCAGCCAGGTCATCTTCCTGGGCTCGGAGGACGGCCACGCCTACGCCGTGAACGCCGAGACGGGCACCACGCTGTGGCAGAGTCCGGCCCTGGGCAACATCCTCCTGGCCTCGCCCTCGGGGATCTTCACGGACTTCGGTGGAGCAAACAACCTGCTGTTCATAGGCTCCCGCGATGCCACCGCCGACAACGTGATGTACATGCTGAAACCCGCCGATGGGACCATCATCACATCCTTCAACAACGGCGGCGGCACCGGCGGTATCGGGATCATCAACTCCGCGGCAACGGTGGATTACGCCACCAGTCGCATCTACTTTGCCACGAGGGAACGAGCCGGCGGATCATCCGACACCCTCTGGTGCCTCGAGTTCACCGGGACCACCTTCACCAGGGTATGGTCCGTCCCGCTGGGCGACATCGACGGGGCCCCCGTGCTCTACTCCGGCCGCCTCTACGTGGGCAACAACTCGGGAACCGTCTTCGCCATCGACCCCACCGACGGGAGTACGCTCTGGCAGTACGCCACCACCGACGGGCCGGTGAAGGGTTACGTGACCCCGGAGGCGACAGATACCGTGCCAAGGAAGCTCTTCTTCTCCACCACGAACAGGGTCTGGGCCCTCACCGACAACGGGACCTCGGCGACCCAGGCGTGGCAGCAGACGGGGGTATCCGGTCCCTCCATCCCGGTCGTGCCCTACGGCGGCACCGCTCTCTATGTGGGGTCCAGCGATGGCAAGCTGTACCAGCTGGGCGTCGCCGACGGATCCGTCGCCACCTCGGTGACGCTCGGTGACGGAAGCGCCACCATCGGCAGCCCGGCCCTCGACGTGATCAACACCATGGCCTACGTGGGTTCGGAGTCCGGCGCCGTCTACGGCATCGCACTCCCATTGAAGTAGGAGGACCACATGCGAAACATGCGAACGACACGCCTTGCGATTCTCTCGGGCATGCTGGTGCTGGCCGCCGCCCTGCCCGTGGCAGCGCAGACCGGCCCACCCGGAGGGGGTGGGAGCACCATGCCTCCCGAGACGAGCTGCCCGATGATCACCGTGAGTGGCGTGGAAAAACCCACGGAGCTCTCACGGAGCCGCTTCTCCGCGGTGGAGACTCCGGATCTGGTGTTCCACGTGATGTTTCCCTGGGAGATCACGGAGGACCTCGTGGTGACCCTGAAGGTCTACACGCCGCACGGGCACCTCTACCGGACGCTGGATGTGCCGGTGGCACCACCGAAGGGCACGGAGATCACCGGGAATACCACACGGCGCCTCCCCGGGTATCCTTACCCTGTCAGGGTGAAGACGCCACGGAATGTCACCTACAATGATCGACGATACCAGACAGTTGACGTGAGCCTCCCGGTTGCCGGCTCGGTCATCGTGACGAGCTCGTTGTACGGGCAATGGAGCGTGGAGGTCATCATGGACGGCGCCTCCACGCCATGCCCCGAACGGACGAGGTTCGTGATCTTCCAGTAGCGCCCTGAGGGAGCCCGGTCCCGGTGGCCGGGGGGCAGAGATGGGGGGAAACATTGAGATCAGTTACCATTTCGAGGCAGCAACAGGTGGCCTGGCGACGGGTCGGCAGTGAGACCATCGTGATCCACCTGGCCCGAAAGATGATGTTCGGGCTCAACCCGGCGGGAGGCAGAGTGTGGGAGGCGCTGGACGGACCGGCCACATTCGAGGAGCTCGTCCGCCTGGTGCCGGTGGAGGCCTGCAACGGTCCCACGGCAAAGGCCGCACTCGCCGCCTTTCTCGCGGACCTCGCCGCCGAGGACCTGGTGATCGTGGAGCCCGGCCTGCCGGAGACCGGTGACCGGGAGGCACACCCACACCCGGAGTCCACTTCCCTTCCCTCCGTCACATGGCGGGAGGAGGTCCGGCGCTTCGCGGGAGCGTGCGCCTTCTACCCCGGCGTGAGTGTGATCTGCGACCAGCAACCCTTCAGTTCCTGACGATGGACCCCGGAACCACGGGGCCCGAGCCGCGCCCCGTCCCGGGGGGGCCTGGATCCCTGAAGGTGGACCTCGGGGGAGCCGTGGTGGAGCTCGAGCTCACCGATCCTGCGCTCCTCGAGCAGATGGTCGGACGGTACCGGGGGTTCACCACGGAGGCCACTGGAGCCGACCTCGTCCTCAGCCAGGATGCCGGCGTGCGGGGAACCCTTGCGGCGGGTGGGACGGCCCTGCGGGTCCCCGTGGAGCTCGGCGTGGACTCCGGGTACGTGGACGGACTGATCCGGACATGGCTCCCCGAGCTCGTCACGCCCTCCCTGATGGCCCACGGCGCACTCCTCACCGACGGCGAGATGACCTTCCTCTGCTGCGGTTCCTCGGGCTCCGGCAAGAGCACGCTGGCCACCTTGCTCCGGGACAGGGCTCTGTGCGACGAGCTGGCACTTCTCCGTCCCACCACGGACGGGTTCCACGGGGTCTCCCTCCCCTTCTGGGCCGCCCGGCCCGGTGGCGGTCCCCTGGGCGGGGTATTCGTGCTGGAACACGCTTCGGAACACCGGCGCCACCGTCTGCGACCCGCCGATGCCGTCCGCGAGCTCCGGCGCCACGTCTACTGGCCCACTCGGAGTCCCACCGCCATGGCCGCCGCCCTCGGCAATCTGGTCACCCTTGCGGGCAGCATCCCCACCTGGCGGCTGGGGTTTCGGAGAGATGCGGGTATCTGGCAGGTGATCCGGGAGCCGGCCGCATGACCACCCGGAGCGCATTTCGTGCGGTGGTGGACCGGGCTGCACGGGAGCACATCCCCCTGGACGTGAGCCTGGAGCTCACCTGGCGGTGCAACTTCCGCTGCGCCCACTGCTACATCCCGGATTTCCAGACCCCCGACGGTCTTTCCACCGGACGGATCCTCCGGCTCCTGGACGAGCTGGCGGAGATGGGGACCCTCTTTCTCGCGCTCACGGGCGGGGAGCCGCTCCTGCGGCGGGACTGGGAGACCATCGCCCGGAGGGGCCGGGAGCTGGGGTTCCTCGTGACGCTGCTGACCAACGGTGCCCTGGTTGACCACGCCACGGCCGCCACGCTCGCCGGGCTGGGAGTCGTGACCGAGGTGAGCTTCCACAGCGCCGACCCCGGGGTGTTCGACCGCGTCACCGGGAAGCCGGGATCGTTCCACCGGGTCCTCTCCGGCGTGAGGCGCCTGCGGGACGCCGGCTGCGCCGTGGAGCTCACGACCCCCGTCTCCCGTCTCAATCCCGACGGTGCCTCGGGGGTCTCCGCTCTCGCGCGGGAGCTGGGAGTGGAGTGCCGCACCTTCACGAAGATCTTTGCCGCCAAGGACGGCGGCCTCGGCCCCCTCCAGCTGCGCCTGCCCGAGGAGGAGGTCCTCGCCCTCCAGGCCGTGCCCGCCACGGACTGCCACATCCCGGAAGGCACCGGGGACCACCCGGCGGAGGACGGCCCGCCGTGCGCCGCCGGCGTCCGGTATGCCAACGTCACCGCCTCGGGCGAGGTGCTGGCCTGCAACGTCCTCCCCGGTTCCGCCGGCAACCTCAACGAGCGGAGCTTCCGGGAGATCTGGGAGGATTCGCCCTGGTTCGCAACGCTGCGCGGCATCACCGCGAGGGATCTCCCCGTGTGCTCCACCTGCAGCAAGCTCGCCTGGTGCGGCCGCTGCCACGCCCAGGCGCTGGTGGAAGACGGTGACCTTCTCGGCCCGTCCCGGGCGGCCTGCGACCACGCGGCCGCCGTGGAGCGGGCCGTACAGCGGAGGGCCTGAGCGGTGCGCCACCACCTCGGGGACCTCGCGTTCCTGCCCCTGGTGGCCCTCGCCGCCCTCCGCGTGACGCGCCTCTACCCCCGTCTTCCCCTGGACGGCGTGGTCACTCGCCTCGGTACCGTCTCCGTGCTGCCACGCCCACTGCGCGATCCGCACCGCATCCAGAAGGTCGTGAACCACTGGCTCCCCTGGCTCCCCCCCCGCGGGCTCCGGACCTGCCTCCGTCGCTCCCTCATCCTGGTGGACCTGTGGTCCCGCTGCGGCCTCCCGGTGGATCTCCACCTGGGAATGCAGCCCGGTGACACCGGCCTCACAGGCCATGCGTGGGTCGGCACGCCCGGCTCCTGCGGCGAGACGGCCCGCGGCTGCATCCCCGTCGTGACGATGTCCACCGGCACCTGAGCCACTTGCAGAACTCTCTGGGATCATGCCCATCGGCGATGGCATGAACTTGAAGGTAGTTCCGGATTCTTACCAAGGGGAACGAAACGCACCAGACTGAGCCACCAAGGCTCCGATGGCCAGTCATCGGTGCAAGAACGCCCCGGCAATCTTGAGATTGCCAGTCGTCTGTGTCGGGATGCTTTCCTTCTCCTTAGTACTATCTTCTTCCTGATCCGATCAATCCGTGTGATCCGTGGTTCATTTTCCCGGGTGTGTGGGGGCCGCTACCGCAGGAATCCACCTCGATCCATGACTCTTGCAACAGGCTCACGTTTCAGGAACGGGCGGGTGGGCGGCCGTCGCCCCCCGACCATCCGGGCTATACTCGGCCCCATGGCACGCACCGCACCACGGCGGAAGGAAAGGAACAGCCGGACACCCCGCCCGGCGGACCGTCTCGCCAAGCTCAACACCGTGCTCGACGGTGCGCGGACTCTCCTGGTGGTCATGCAGAACAACCCGGACCCCGACGCCATCGCGGCGGCGGCGGGCCTCCGGGAGATCGCCAACGAGCTCCACGGCATCTCCTGTTCCCTGGCCCACGGGGGTGCCATCGGCCGCGCCGAGAACATCGCACTGGTGAAGTACCTGGGCCTCAACCCCCGTTCGCTGAACGACCTGGACCTTGACCGTTTCGAACGGATGGCCATGGTGGACGCCCAGCCCGGGGCGGGCAACGTCTCCCTGGACCCCGGAAGGCCCCTGGACATCGTCATCGACCACCACCCCATCCGCCGGGAGACCCGCTCCGCCCGCTTCACCGACGTCCGCAGCCGCTACGGCGCCACCTCCACCATCGTCTACCAGTACCTCGAGGCCGCCGGCCTCGAGATCGAGGTGCCCCTGGCCACCGCCCTGGTGTACGGCATCCGGTCGGACACGCAGGATCTGGGGCGGGAGAGCACCCGCGCCGACGTGGAGGCCTTCCTGGCGCTCTACCCCCACGCCAATCCGAGGGTCCTGGGCCGCATCGTGGCGGCACCGCTCCCCCGGGAGTACTTCGGCCAGCTCCGCACCGTCATCGACAACGCCACCATCCACGGCGAGGCCATCGTGTCCCACCTGGGGAGCCTCCCCTCGCCCGAGATGATCGCCGAGTCGGCCGACCTGCTCCTCCGCGTGGAGGGCATCGCCTGGTCCCTCTGTTCCGGTGTGGTGGACGGCTGGCTCCACCTGAGCCTCCGGACGTCACGGCGGGAGCTCCACGCCGGGGCGGTGGCCCGCCGCCTGGCAGGCCGGCGCGGGCACGGCGGGGGGCACCAGGCCCTCGCCGCCGCCCAGATCCCCCTCCGCAACGGCGAACGGGAGGGCTCCCCCGCCCTCGGCAGGCTCCTGGAAACCCTGGTGACACGCTTCCTCAGGGCCACGGGCAACGGCACCGCGCCCGCCGAGCCGCTCTGTTCCCGGTGAGGCCGGGCGGGCGGGGCGCGGGGCCCCCGGCCCCTGCGGCTCAGGGACCGGCGTCGCGCTCGGCGGCCTTGGCCCGCTCCCACATGCCGTCGAGCTCGGCGAGGTCGCGTTCCCGGAGGCTCCGGCCCTCCCGCCTGGCCTCCTCCTCCATGGCGCGGAACCGCCGCATGAACTTGGCGTTGGTGCGCTGCAGCGCCGTCTCCGGCTCCACCCCCAGGTGCCTGGCGAGGTTGGCCATGACAAAGAGCACGTCGCCCAGCTCGTCACGGAGCCTCGCGACGGCCCCGGGATCCTCGCTGGCCACCTCGGCCTCCAGCTCCTCCACCTCCTCGTGGAGCTTGTCCACCACGTCACGGGGCCGCTCCCAGTCGAACCCGAGGGCAGCCGCCTTCTCCGTCATCCGGAAGGCCTTCAGGAGCGCCGGCAGGGACCCGGGGATCCCGTCGAGGGCGGATCCCTGCGCCCGCCCTTCTCGCTCCGCCTCCTTGATCTCCTCCCAGTTCCGGGTCACCTCCTCCGCGCCCGACACCGAACGGTCACCGAAGACGTGGGGATGGCGCCGGACCATCTTCTCCGAGATCCCCTCGCAGACGCCATCGAAGTCGAACCAGCCGTTCTCCTTCCCGATCCTCGCCATGAACACGATCTGGAGGAGGAGGTCCCCGAGCTCCTCACGGAGCTTCTCGGGATCGCCCGCCGCCACGGCGTCCACAACCTCGTGGGCCTCCTCGAGCAGGTAGCCCGTGAGGCTGTCCAGCGTCTGCTCGCGGTCCCAGGGGCAGCCCCCGGGCTCCCGCAGGCGGTCCATGATGCCGACGAGGCGATCCAGGGCTTCCGACATGGGACGATGATACTCCGACCCCGCCACCGGGGGGGGACAGGGACGGGGACAGGGGCGGAAAAAACCCGCGAGCCCCCATGCCGGCCGCCATCGTTCCCCGGCACGGATTGACAGGCGGCCACCGTGCCTCCAGCATGGGCGGACATGGAGCCGTCCTCATGACCCCCACCGGCGGTCCGGAGCAGACGCCGCCGCTCACCCTGGTGGTGGCCGCCGTCCTCACCGACGGCGAGGGCCGTGTGCTCCTGGCCCGGAGGCCCCGGGGGAGCCACATGGCGGGCCTCTGGGAGTTCCCCGGCGGCAAGGTCCACCCCGGGGAGGAGCCCGAGGCCGCCCTGGCCCGGGAGCTCCGGGAGGAGCTCGGCATCGGGATCGGGGTCGGGGAGCCCCTCACCTTCGCCCTCCACAGGGAGCCGGACCGACGCATCCTGCTCCTCTTCTTCCAGGCCACCATCACGGATGGCCGGCCGGAGGGCCGCGAGGGCCAGGAGTTCCGGTGGATCCCGGCCGCGGACCTGGACCGGTACCCGACGCCTCCCGCGGACGCTCCCCTCGTGGAGCTCCTGCGGGGTGGCGGGTGGCCGCGCCGCGCCTGACGCACCACATTATGGAAAGAGAACGAGGAACGAAGGAGGTGCCCATGGCCAGCACCATGGTGAGAGAGCCTGCCGTCGCCGGCATGTTCTACCCGGGTGGGGCCCGGTCCCTGGAACAGGAGGTGGCACGCCACCTCCGGGAGGACACATCCCACCACGACCTCCTGGGCTGCGTGGCGCCCCATGCGGGCTACATGTACTCGGGGCCCGTGGCGGGGCGGCTCTACGGCCACCTCCGGATCCCGAGACGGGTCGTGATCCTCGGCCCCAACCACACCGGGCTGGGATCCCGCGTGGCCGTGGCCCCCCACCTGAGCTGGAGGACCCCGCTGGGCCCGGAGCCCCTGGACCGCGAGCTGGCGGACCTCCTGCTCGCGGAGTACCCGTCGGCCGTGCCCGACGAGCTCGCCCACGGCAGGGAGCACTCGCTGGAGGTCCAGCTCCCCTTCATCCAGGTCCGGCGCCCCGGCGCCCTGGTCCTGCCGGTGGTGCTGCAGCACCTGAGCCTCCCGGAGTGCCTGGAGCTCGGCGCGGCGCTGGCCCGGGCCATCCGGAGGGCCGGCGAGCCCGTGGGCATCGTGGCCTCCTCGGACATGACCCACTACGAGCCCGACCCCGTGGCCCGCGAGCGCGACCGCCTCGCCATCGACGCGGCGCTCACCCTCGACCCCGCCGAGCTCTACGACACCGTCCACGCGAACCGCATCAGCATGTGCGGCGTGGTCCCCGCCACGGTGATGCTGGAGGCCGTCCGGCACCTGGGCGTCACGGGCGGGCACCTGGTGGACTACGCCACCTCCGGCGACACCGGCGGGGACCGGTCCTCGGTGGTGGGCTACGCGGGCCTGTGCTTCCACGGCGGCGTCTGAGACATCCCCACGGCGCGGCGTGATTCACCGTTCCTGGCGTCGCGGGCATTGACCGATCGCGTCCCCTCTCCCCTGCTCATCCTCTCCCGCACCTCCAGCGTCACCCTTCACGATGCGGCCGGTGGTGCGCTGCTCCTGGGGCCACGAGAAAGCCACCCCCGAGGGGGCGGCTCGTGGAAGCGATGGAGCCAACGGCCGGACTCGAACCGGCGACCTGCTGATTACGAATCAGCTGCTCTACCAGCTGAGCTACGTTGGCACGCGGCGCAATCTACCACCGGTCCGCCCGGGGTGCAAGGGGGGTCCGGTGACGCGGGGCCGGTCCGGGGGCCGGCGCTCCCCCGGGGGCCTCCCCTCGCCCGGTGCGGGTTTCGTGGCCCTTCGATGGCACCGGAGGATCATCCGCCGCCGATGGCCCTGAGGAGGCCGCCGAGGCCCGTGGGCCTCTCCTTGCCCTCCTCGCCCTCGGGCTGTCCGGCACCCTCGGGGACCAGGGGTCTCTCGGTGTAACCCTCCGGGATCTGGAACATGGAGTCGTCCACGGTGGTCTCATCGAGGGAGGTGACCTCCATGATGGAGACCGTGGTGGTGGACTTGCCCTTGGGATCCGAGCTGGTACTGCGGGTCACCTGCTTGAGCACCACACCGTCGATGTCCTTCATGCCGGCCTCGATGAGGGCGTCCAGGTCGGCATTGCCGGTCCTGGCCGGCTTCTTGCGGAGCCACGCGCCGAAGCCAGGGTCGGCCAGCTTGTCGGTGGTCCAGATCTCTTCATGGCTCTCCACGTGCATGCTCTTGCCCATGCCGAGGACCTTCATGACCATGGTGTAGGAGGTGTCGAAGACATACCTGGTGGTGGGGTAGCCCGCGACCTCCCCGCCGGGGACGGGGTCGGCGGCCTCGACCTTCCTGTCCCGGACCTCCATCTTCACCACGCCGCCCATGGCGTTCATCATGGCGCCCGCACCCCGCAGCATGGCCTCCATGTCCCAGGCACTGTACGTCTTCTCCTCGGGGTTCACCAGGTACATGGTCTTCCCGCCGTCGGTGGAGATGATGTAGGAGCCCTCGGGCACGCCGGCGCCCATGGAGGAGCCCTTGAAGACGACGCGGGCCCTGTCGCCCTCGACCCACCCCTCGACGGTGAAGAGGTTGGGCTTCTGGCCGGCGGCCTCGGTGCGGTTCTCGGCCACGAAGTGGTACCCCGCCAGCACGTTGCCGGCCGCGAGGATCATCATCAAGAAAAGAACTGTACTCTTTCTCATTTATCTACCTCCTGTGGTGATCCCCCGGGTCGCTCCCGGCTCCTGCGGATCGCAGGTTGTGTGGGGACAAACACAGGATAGCACGGCAGGGAGGTGGTGGGAGAGACCGGTCCGGGCGCTGTCGAGGACGGCAAAGCAGGTCCGGGGGCCATGACCCCGGCGTCTCCCTCATCCGCGGCCGGGCCACCGCCCGTAGGTGTCCACCAGCTCCGCCAGGCGAGCCTGGAGGGCTGCGTCCAGCATCCACGGGGTGATGCGAAATCCCCAGTTGCCCTCGGCCTTCCCGGGGGTGTTCATGCGGCAGTCGGACCCCAGGCCGGCCAGGTCCTGGTGGGGCACGATGGCACGATCGGCCACGGAGGCCATGGCCGCGCGCACCAGATCCCAGTGGATCTCGGCTCCATCGGTGGCCAGGTAGCGTCGCACCAGATCCCGCTCGTCCTCGGTGGCCTCCTCCTGCCACCAGCCCACCGTGGTGTTGTTGTCATGGGTGCCGGTGTAGACCACAAGGTCCCGGGTGTGGGCGTAGGGAATGTAGGTGCTGCGCGGCTCGGGGCTGAAGGCGAAATGAAGGACCACCATGCCGGGAAGGCCCAGCTCGCGGCGAAGCTCGTGCACATCCTCGGTGATGGTGCCCAGGTCCTCGGCCACGAAAGGCAGGCCGCCCAGGGCCTCCCCCACCGCGTCGAAGAGCTCACGGCCGGGGCCGGACACCCAGCGGCCGTTGACGGCGGTCTTCTCTCCAGCGGGCACCTCCCAGTGGGCCACAAAGCCCCGGAAATGGTCCAGGCGCACGGCATCACAGAGCCGCGTGGCGTGGTGCAGGCGCGCGATCCACCAGGCGAAGCGCTCCTCCCGGTGACGATCCCAGGCATAGAGAGGATTGCCCCAGAGCTGGCCGGTCTCCGAGAAGTGGTCGGGCGGGACGCCGGCCACCACCGTGGGCCGCCGTTCGGCATCCAGCAGGAAGAGCTCGGGGCGGGCCCAGACCTCGGCAGAGTCCAGGGCCACGAAGATGGGCACGTCACCCAGGATGCGCACGCCCACCTCCCGCGCATGGCGCTGCAGGGCGCGCCACTGGCGGAAGAAGAGGAACTGGCAGAACCGGGAAAAGCCGATCTCCATGCAGTTGGCTCCGGCCCAGGCTTCCAGGGCTGCAGGATCCCGCAGTCGGAGCCTTTCCGGCCACTCGGGCCAGGGGGCACCCCCGTGGGCCCGCTTCAGCGCGTCGAAACGGCACCAGTCCTCCAGCCAGGAGGCCTCGGTCACTGCGAAGGACTCGAGCTCGTCGGCCAGGTGATCCGGGGGACGCTCCGAAAAGCGCTCCCAGGCGGCACGAAGAAGACTCTCCCTGGCGGGCACCACACGGGACCAGTCCACCCACTCCGAGGGCAGACCGGGAATCACCGCCAGGTCATCCTCGCTGACCAGGCCGTCCTCGAGGAGAAGCGCCGGAGAGACCAGCAGGGGATTCCCGGCAAAGGTGGAGGCGGCCGAGTAGGGCGAGTGGCCGGGCCCGGGCGGATTCAGCGGCAGCACCTGCCACCAGCGGACACCAGCTCCGGCCAGCCAGTCCACCCACGCGTGGGAGGCCGGCCCCAGGTCCCCGATCCCGAAGGGTGACGGGAGACAGGTGGGATGCAGCAGCACGCCGGCCGAGCGTTCGGAGTCCATGGAACCATCGTACCGCGAATCGTGGCCGGAGTGGAGCCGTGGGGTGCGACACCTGCCCTCCCGCCCGCGCGACGGCCACCCGACCGTGCAACACCCACCCCTCCGCCCGTGCACGGTACGACGCCCGTCCACCCGCTCATCATGAAACGTGAGCCGCTTGCAAGACCCTCTGAAGGTCATACCCATCGGCCTGGCGTGACATCGAACGTGGATCCGGATGTTCTTCTATCTTCTTCTTGATCCGATCAATCCGTGTCATCCGTGGTTCATTTTCCCGGGCGGGTGGGAGCCGATCCGCGAGAATCCTTCTCGATCCAGGACTCCCGCAACAGGTTCACGTGAAAGGCAAAACGAATGAGGCGCTTCCGATGTGAGCGCAAAAGACTGGTGCGGCCAGTGCGGGTGGGTCCATCGCGCCCTGCTCCCCTGCCCCTCCGCTCCCCTGCCCCCCTGCTCCCTCCGTGCTACCCTTTCCCATGGAGCGCCCCTGCGGCGCTCCAGGCCGTTGGAGGCACCGATGGAGATGCCCGTGACCACATCACCCATGACCGCGGAGGAGTTCCGGGAACGCTTTCTCCACTATCTGCGGTACATCCGCGGCCTGGAGCTTGCGGACGCCGGCCCGGCGGACCATCTGGCCGCGGTGGAGCTGGTGGTGCGCGAGACGCTCATCGACCGGGCGGTGGAGACCCGGTGCGCCTGGCGGCGGGTCCGCCCCAAGACGGTCCACTACCTCTCCATGGAGTTCCTGATCGGGCGGCTGCTCACCAACAACCTCATCGCCACCGGCCTCGAGCGGGCCGCACGGGAAGCGCTGGACGACCTGGGGCTCAGCCTGGCCGCCATCACCGAGGAGGAGGCCGACCCGGGCCTGGGCAACGGCGGCCTCGGGCGCCTGGCGGCCTGCTTCCTGGACTCGCTGGCCACCCTGGACTACCCCGCCTTCGGCTACGGGCTGCGCTACGACTACGGCATGTTCCGGCAGGAGTTCGAGAAGGGCTGGCAGGTGGAGCTGCCCGACACCTGGCTCAAGGGCGGCTACGCCTGGGAGATTCCCCGCCCCGACCTGACCGTGCCCGTGCGCATCGGCGGGCAGGTGGAGTGGCACGAGGGCGCCCACGGCAGGTTCCGGCCGCGCTGGGTGGGCTGGCGCTGCTTCTACGCCGTCCCCCACGACGTCCTGGTGGCCGGCTACGGCACGCACACGATCTCCGTGCTGCGCCTGTGGTCCGCCGACGCCCCCAGCGAGTTCGACTTCCACATCTTCTCCCAGGGGGACTTCCTCAAGGCGGTGGCCGACCGCGAGCGGGTCCAGGCCATCACCAGGGTGCTCTACCCCGCCGACCACGTGGAGGCGGGCCGCAGGCTGCGGCTCCTCCAGGAGTACCTCCTGGTGGCGGCCTCGGTGCAGGACGCCGTGAACCGCTTCCGGCTGCACCACGGCGAGGCGTGGGAGCTGCTGCCGGAGAAGGTGGCCTTCCAGCTCAACGACACCCACCCCGCGCTCACGGTGGCGGAGCTCATGCGCTTCCTGGTGGACGACGCCGATCTCCGCTGGAGCACCGCCTGGGAGATCGTCCGGGCCACCTGCTCCTACACCAACCACACCCTCCTCTCCGAGGCGCTGGAGACCTGGCCCGTCTCCCTCATGGAGGAGATCATCCCCCGGCACGTGCAGATCATCTACGAGATCAACCGGCGCTTCCTGGAGAGCGTGGGCAACGGTGCCTCCGGCGACATGGACCGGCTCGGGCGGCTGTCCATCGTGCACGAGGACGGCGAGAAACGCTTCCGGATGGCCAACCTGGCCATCGTGGGCTCCCACAGGGTCAACGGCGTGGCGAGGCTCCACACCCGGCTGCTGACCACGCGGGTGGTGCGGGACTTCGCCGAGCTGTGGCCGGAGCGCTTCGTGGCCATCACCAACGGCATCACGCCCCGCCGCTGGCTGGGTGCGTGCAACCCGCGCCTTGCCTCCGCCATCACCCGCCGCATCGGCCCGGACTGGCTGCGGGACCTGGACCGGCTGGCGGAGCTGAGCGGGCTGGCCGGCGACGAGGAGTTCCAGGCGGAGGTGGCCAACGTCAAGGAGGCCAACAAGCAGGACCTGGCCGTGGTGATCCGGGAGCTGTGCGACCTGGAGGTGGACCCGGCGTCGCTCTTCGACGTGCAGATCAAGCGGCTTCACGAGTACAAGCGGCAGCTCCTCAACGCGCTGCACATCATCCATCTCCACCAGCGCCTCAAGGACGACCCCGGCCAGGAGATCACGCCGCGCACCTTCATCTTCGGCGCCAAGGCGGCCCCGGCCTACCACATGGCCAGGCTCATCATCCGGCTCATCAACGGGATTGCCGAGGTGATCAACGATGACCCGGAGGTGGCCGGCCGCCTGAAGGTGGCCTTCCTGCCCGACTACCGGGTGACCCTGGCCGAGAAGATCATCCCCGCCGCCGACCTCTCCGAGCAGATCTCCACGGCGGGCTGGGAGGCCTCCGGCACCGGCAACATGAAGCTGGCGCTCAACGGGGCCCTGACCATCGGAACGCTGGACGGCGCCAACGTGGAGATCCGGGACGCCGTGGGCGAGGAGAACATCTTCATCTTCGGGCTCACCGCCGACGAGGCGGCCCGCCTCCCGGCCTCGGGCCAGTACAGCCCCTGGGACCACCACCGTGCCGACGAGGACCTGGCCCGCGTTCTGGACGCCCTCCGGGACGGCGTGTACACGCCCGGGGACGAGGGGGTCTCCCGCCAGATCTGGTCGTCGCTCATGGAGCACGGGGACCGCTACCTCCACCTGGCCGACTTCCGCTCCTACGTGGACACCCAGCAGCGGGTGGCGGACCTGTACCTGGACCGTCGGGCGTGGTCGGAGAAGGCCATCCGCAACATCGCCGCCATGGGCTACTTCTCCTCGGACCGCGCCATCCGCGAGTACGCGGCAAAGATCTGGAACCTCCAGCCCGTCCCGCTGCGGCCCGGGAGCTGACCGGATCCACCGGACGGCCGCCGGTGGTACCATGGCATGAGAGAACCTGTCCGGTTCGGGAACAGAGGGTGCAGAACGCTCCGGAACCGAGCACACCCGCGTGAGACGTCGCACCCGGCACGGGAGATGGGGCATGGCGGCAGGAGATAGACCATGAGTCGGACGGGCCGGCCCGAGCAGCGGGATGATCATCCCGATTTCCGGCCGGAGGAAACCGTCCAGGATGCGGGCAGTTTCCGTGCGCTGTTCGAGAACGCACCGGAGGCCATCTACATCCAGGCCCAGGACGGGACCTTCCTCGACGTGAACCGTGCGGCCTGCGAGATGTACGGCCTGCCGCGGGAGGAGCTGCTCCGGAAGAACCCCGCCGACCTCTCGGCCACCGACATGAACGACCTGGAGGCCGTGGAGGCCATGGTCCGGGACACCTTCGAGAACGGGACCATGCACGCCTTCGAGTTCTGGGGCGTCCGTGCGGACGGCACCCCGTTCCCCAAGGACGTCCGGATCGTCCCGGGAACCTACAGGGGGAACCGGGTGGTGGTGGCCTTCGCCAGGGACATCACCGAGACGAAGGCCGCCCAGGCGGCGCTCCGTGAATCCGAGGAGCGGCTGCGGACGCTGATGAACGCCAGCCCGGACGCCATCTGTTTCAAGGACGGCGAGGGACGCTGGATCGAGTCCAACGATGCCAACCTCGAGGTGTTCGACCTGGTGGGCGTGGACTTCCGGGGCAGGACGAACGCCGAGCTGGCAGAGCTCACCCCCTTCTTCCGTGAGGCCCTCCTCACCTGCCGGTCCACCGACGAACAGGCCTGGTCCACGGGCAGGGCTTCCAGGAGCCGGGAGGTGATCCCGCGTCCGGACGGCACCACCAAGGTCTTCGACGTGATCAAGGTCCCTCTGTACCATTCCGACGGATCCCGGAAGGGGCTGGTGGTCTTCGGACGGGACATCACCGAGCAGGTGGCAATGGAGACCGCGCTCAAGGAGTCTGAGGAGCGCTACAGGGACCTGGTGGAACGCGCGGGGGTGGCAATCCTCACCGATGACAGGGAGGGCCGGATCACCTTCCACAACAGGCGTGCCCTGGAGCTCTACGGCCTGATGGAAGACGAGATCTCGGGCATGAGCATCCTGGACTTCGTCCATCCCGAGGACCGTGAGCGGGTCTGGGCGAATCACCAGTCCCATCTCTTCGGAACCGGGTCCACGGGCAGTTACGAGTTCCGGGGCCTCACCCGAGACGGGCAGGTCCTGCACCTGACCGTGGACGTGACTCCCCTCCTCGTGGACGGGAGACCGGTGGGAACCCGCTCCTACATCCGGGACGTGACACGGGAGAAGCGCCTCCACGAGCAGCTCCTCCAGGCCCAGAAGCTGGAGACCGTGGGCCGGCTCGCCGGAGGAATCGCCCATGATTTCAACAACGTGCTGGCCGCCATCCGCTCCTATGCCGAGCTCCTCCAGCTCCGCTTTCCTCCGGAAGTGGAGCCGGACAATGCCATCACGGGGATACTCCGCGCCACCGAACAGGGATCACGCCTCACTCGCCAGCTTCTGGCCTTCGCCCGTCGTCAGCCGGGAGCCCTGGAGGAGATGGACCTGGACGAACTCATCACCGGCATGGAGAACACCCTGCATCGGATCGTCGGCGAGGACGTGGAGCTCATCATCCGGCCCGGCGCCGGCCACGCCCCGGTGCTCGCGGATCCCGGCCAGATGGAGCAGGTCCTGATGAACCTCGTGGTGAATGCCCGGGATGCCATGCCTGATGGGGGACGACTCGAGATCGAGACCGACATCCTGGAGCTCGTGGAGGAGACCTCCGTCCGGCCGGACCCGGAGCAGTGGGTGGTCCTCCGGGTGACGGACACCGGAACCGGCATGTCCGACAAGATCCAGGAGCACATCTTCGAACCGTTCTTCACCACCAAGACACCGGAGAAGGGCACCGGTCTCGGCCTGTCCACCTGCTACGGGATCATCTCGGATGTGGGGGGCCGGATCGAGGTGGACAGCGAGCCCGGGAGGGGTACCACGGTCTCTGTCCTGCTGCCCCGGATCGTAGGGGACCCGAACACGGCGGCCGAGCCTCCGGAAGAGGCGCCGCTACCCTCCGGGACGGAGATCATCCTCCTCGTGGAGGACAACCACCAGCTCAGGGAGAGCCTCGCCGAGGTGCTCCGCGTGCTGGGGTACCAGGTGCTGGAGGCGGAGGACGGCCACCGTGCCCTCGAGCTGGTGGAGTCCCCTGACACCACCATGGATCTCCTGATCACCGACGTGGTCATGCCCGGGATTCCGGGCACCACCCTGGCGAACCAGCTTCGCCAGCGGTTCCCGGGCCTTCCCGTGATTCTCATGTCGGGCCACCTCCACGGGCACGAACGGCCCGACGACGGGGATCCCGACGTGATCCTCCTCCCCAAGCCCACCTCCGTGAAGGATCTCGCTGCCACGATCCGGAAGCTGCTTGACGAGCGCCGGGCCTGAGCTCACCGGCGATGTCCGGTCCGATCCACGAGCATCGGCGGGTCGGGGCCGAACAGCCACCGCCCGGAACCCAGGAGAGCGCGGGCGGCCAGGTCGTCGCCGAGAAACCCCACACCGGGCCCCGGCAGCGGGAGTGCCGGGGCCAGAAGCCACGCCCACCGAGGGGAAACCCGCCGCGGTGGATGCTCCGGCAGCGGGTGGCCCCCAGGCCTTCCTACACCAGGTTCCTGGCCCGGGCGGCGGCCTCCAGCTCCTCCCGGAAGTCGGGGTGGGCGATGTCGATGAGCTGGCGGGCCCGTTCCCTCAGGCTCCTGCCGTAGAGGTCGGCGATGCCGTACTCGGTGACCACCCAGTGGACGTCAGCCCTGGTGGTGACCACACCGGAGCCGGGCAGGAGGGTGTCCACGATCCGGGAGATCTTCCCACCCTTCGCCGTGGAGGGCAGGGCGATGATGGGCACGCCCCCCCTGGAGCGGGCGGCGCCACGGATGAAGTCCAGCTGGCCGCCGAAACCCGAGTAGATCGAGGTGCCGATGGAGTCGGCGCAGACCTGCCCGGTCAGGTCCACCGCGATGGCCGAGTTGATGGCCACCATCCGGTCGTTCTGGGCCACGATGAACGGGTCGTTCACGTACTGGTTGGGGTGGAACTCCATGAAGGGGTTGTTGTCCACGAAGTCGAAGGCCTTGCGCGTCCCGATCACGAAGGAGGCCACGATCTTGCCCCGGTGGAGGGTCTTCTTCTCGTTGGTGATGACCCCCATCTCGAAGAGGTCCACCAGTCCGTCGGAGAACATCTCCGTGTGGACCCCCAGGTGCCTCTTCTCCTCCAGGAAGAGGAGGACGGCGTCGGGGATCTCGCCAATGCCCATCTGGAGGGTGGCACCGTCGGGGATCAGCGAGGCGATGCGTTCCCCGATGGCCTTCGCCACGTCGGAGATCTCCGGAGCCATGGGGTGCTCGATCACGGGCTCGTCCACCTCCACCACGTGGGTGAGCTTGGAGACGTGGACGAAGCTGTCGCCCAGGGCCCTCGGCATGCGCTGGTTCACCAGCGCGATGACGGACCGGGCGTTCTCCACGGCGGCCTTGGTGGCGTCCACACCCACCCCGTAGGAGCAGAAGCCGTGCTCGTCGGGGGGGGAGACGTGGATCAGCGCCACGTCGATGGGCAGCCGGCCCGAGGTGATCAGCCGGGGCACCTCGTGGAGGTGGATGGGCACGAAGTCGGCCCGCCCCTCGTTCACGGCGGCCCGCACGTTGCCACCGGTGAAGAGCGCCCGGTGACGGAAGTGGGCCTCCATGCCGGGCTCGGCGTAGGGCGCCGGCCCCAGCGTCAGGATGTGGACCACCTCCACGTTCTCGAGCTCGGAGGCGCGGGCCACCATGGCCTCGATGAGCTTCACCGGGGTGTTGCAGCCCGGGTGAATCCAGACGTGGTCCCCGGAGCAGATCCCCCGCACGGCTTCCTCCGCGGTGGTGACGTGGGACCGGTACCGTTCCATCCATTTCATGGCGATACCTCCACGTCCTCCACCGGCGTGAAGGGCACCCCGAAGGCCTCCGAGAGGCTCTCCCGGACACAGGCTCCGTTGTAGGTGTAGGTTCCCCGGCGCAGGGCGGAGTTCTCGCGCACCGCCCGGTCGAAGCCCTTGGCTCCGATCTCCTCCACGAAGGGCAGGATGGCGTCGGTCAGCGCCCTGGTGGAGGCCCGGGAGGCCTGGGAGGGCAGGTTGGGCACGCAGAAGTGGATGATTCCCTCCTCCTCGTAGGTGGGGTTGGAGAAGTCGGTGGGCCGGGAGGTCTCGCAGCAGCCCCCCTGGTCGATGGAGAGGTCCATGATGATGGAGCGGGGTTTCATGGACTTCAGCATCTCCCGGGCCACCAGGATCGGCGCGCGCTCGCCGTGGACCGCAACGGCGCAGAGGAAGATGTCGGCGAACTCCAGGGCCTTCTCGATGCTGGCCCGGGTGGCGAGCATG
This sequence comes from Thermoanaerobaculia bacterium, assembly GCA_027061805.1. Lineage (GTDB taxonomy): Bacteria > Acidobacteriota > Thermoanaerobaculia > Thermoanaerobaculales > Sulfomarinibacteraceae > JAMOWA01. Next base: position 24,708 of record JAMOWA010000068.1, read on the forward strand.
GTGGGCACATTGTTCCCCACCCGGTGCTGGAGGCGTCTGAGGGCGTTGATGTCCCGGTCCAGGACCACCACGTGGGCACCGATGCCGCGGGCCGTGGCAGCGGCACATGTCCCCAGCGTCCCCGCACCCAGGATCACCACCGAGGCCGGCGGGATCCCCGGGGCCCCGCCGATGAGCATGCCCTTGCCGCCGAACTCGTTGAGCAACAGGCCCGAACCCATGATGATGGCGATCCGGCCGGCGATCTCGCCCATGGCCTGAAGCACGGGGGCGTTGCCCTCGTCGTCCTCGATGATCTCGAAGCCCACCGTGGTGATGCCCTTCTCCAGGAGCCCCACGAAGCGCTCCCGCGGGGCCACCGCCAGGTGCCATGAGGACATCACCACCTGCCCGGGCTGGAGCAATGCGAACTCCGCCGGCCTCGGTGGAGAGACGCGCACCAGCATCTCCGAGCGGAGCACCACCTCCTCCTCGGAGAAGACGATGGTGGCCCCCGCGGCCTCGTAGGCCTCGTCGGAGAAGCCGGCGTCCACCCCGGCCGAGCTCTCCACCCAGACCCTGTGGCCGTCACCGGTGAGCGCCCGGACGCCACCGGGTGTCAGCCCCACCCTGTACTCGAACGGCTGGCGTTCCTTCACGAGCCCGAAATCCATGGATCATCCTCCATCCGGCCGGTCCCGCCGGCCTTCCCCGGTTCCCGCGGATTCCATCACAGTCGGGAGCGGGGGGCAAACCCCGGTCCAGCCCGGACTATCCATGGTGTTTCGGCTGTGCGGCGCAATCCACCATTCCTGGCGACGTTTCGCGCCGCTCGCTGCGAACCGTCCTGAATGATCCGGCCTAGCCGCCGACAGCCTCCAGGTGCGCCCGCATCCGGTCCAGCAGGCCCGCCACCGCCTCCCGGCCTCCGGGGCCCATGTGGAGCTCCACCCTCCAGAGCACCCCGGCCTCCCGCCGGACGAAGGCCACCGCGGCCCACCAGAGGGGCGCGAGCGGTGCGGCCAGCGCCTCACCCGCCCCCTCCCCCTCCGGGTCGAAGTCCACGGGGTCCACGTGCTCCCCCAGCCGGATGCCGGAGGGCAGGACGAGCCAGAGCTGGGTGAGCCCCTCGAAGGCGCCGTGGGACAGGCCGTGGTCGAGGCGGGAGGCGACGTCCTGGACGCGGCCGAAGGCCACCATCTGGCACTCGGGCTCTCCCGGCTCGCGGTACACCAGGTTGTAGACGTACCCCGGCCCGGACAGTGACTCCGCCACGCGCACCAGCGTGTCCACCAGCACCGCCCGACCCCGGGACTCGAGCTCCGCCGGGACGTCCACCGCAACCGAGGCCACGGCCCGGTCACTCTTCTCGCGCCAGCCCACCTCCACGCGGACGGCATCCCCCCTTCGCCGGGCCTTCCACCAGCGCACCGCCGCCACCCAGGGCGCCATCACCACCAGCGCCACGGACCCCAGGACCAGCCCCAGGCACCCACGGCGCGGACCGTCTCCGGCCGTCGTATCCCGCTCCACGCCGCGAGTATAGCCGGGGGATATGGGAGGTGAAGGAGTGAAGACGTGAAGACGTCCCCCGCCCGCCCGGGAGGGCAGGGGGGCAGGGGCGAGGGAGAGAGGCTCGCAGAAGCCAGCGCGCGGAGGGGCACAGCCCCGGCGGTGTGTGGAGCCGGGACGGCGGACGCTCGCGTCCGCCAGCCACGGCGCCACACACCGCAGGCGCGGCCCTGCCGTGCCCCGCGCGCCACACCGTCACGGCCACGGCCACGGTCGCGGCCAGGGTCACGGACAGGGCCGGGGTCACGGACGGGGGCACGGTCACGGACGGGGGCACGGGACAGGGGCGCGGAGGAGCAGGGGAGCAGGGGAGAACGCGCTGCGTCCACCCTTGACATCCACACCGGAAGTGCTTCATTCGTTTCACGTTTCACGCTTCACGTTTCACGAAAAAAAACAGCCGCCCCCTCGCGGGGGCGGCCGGGTGTGCCTGGCGCCGTGACCGGTCAGAACTTCCAGCTCGTGTACGCCCAGACCTTGCTCACGTCGCGGGAGTACTCGTCCGCGTCGTAGAAGGCGGCCTTGAGCGCGAAGGTCTGCTTCCAGCTGGTGGTGTAGGACGCCAGGAGGTCCCACTCCGAGCCGTAGCTGGCACCACCGGTGTTGGCGGAGAAGTCGTGGTAGATGGCGGCGAACTTCCACGCCGCGGCCCTGTAGGCCAGGGAGAGGTAGAAGTCCTCGAGGCCGTTGGCCGGCGTCTTGAGGAAGATGTCGGCCCAGCCGTTCCAGGCGTGGAGCGTGGCCAGCGGCGTGGAGAAGGCGCCCTTGCCCGGCTCGCCCTCCAGCACCTCGTAGGCGAGCTTCGCGGTGAAGCCGCCGAAGGTTCCACCCACACCCGCCCGGTGGTACCAGGCGTCCACGTTGCCGGGGTTGTCACCCGCATCGCTCTGCCTGGCGATCTCGGCGTCGTAGAGGAGCTTCCAGGAGGAGAACGGCACGTTGCCGTGGTCCCTCACGCCGAAGGTCAGCGTGGAGGCGCCCGAGTCGGCCAGCCGCTCGTAGTCCACCAGGTAGCCGTAGCCCGTGAGGGTGTTGTTCTTCCCGAGCTTCCCCCCCAGGTTGAGCAGGTGGGTCCCCATGGGCTTCTGGTCACCGAAGATCCGGTTCTGGTTCCACACGTAGGCGTAGGTGAGCGTCACCCCGGGGATGAGCCCGGTGCCGAAGCGCAGCGCGTCGAAGGACTGGTGGAACTGGCGCCAGCCCACGTTGCCCACGAAGCGGACGTTGTCCAGCAGGATGGGCTGCCGGCCGAACTTGAGGAAGGTGTTCTCCGAGGCGAAGCGCCACTTCAGGAAACCCTGGTAGAAACCGGTGATGGATGGGTCGGCGATGACCGGACGGTCCGACACCCCGTTCCAGTCCCCGCCGGCCCCCTTGTCGTTGTGGCGGTTCTCCAGGCCCAGGTCCAGCACGCTCTGGAACTCGGCCGTGACGGAGAAGCCCTTCCACTCCCTGGTGGCGTAACCGAGGGCGAAGCGCAGGGTGGAGGCCTGCCCGGTGTCGTCGAAGCTGTCGTCGTCCACGTTCTCGTACCGGTACCGCAGGTTCAGCAGCACCTTCCCCCTGGTGATGGCGTCGCCGAAGGTGGCGGCGTCCTCGTCGGCCGCGGCCGCGGGCAGGGCGAGGGTGGCGCCGACCAGCGCCAGGGCCAGCGCCAGGGCGGTGACCCGCTTCGTTGTGAAGATTCTCGTTCTCATGGTCTCTCGGTCCTCCTTGATGGACGTGGATTGCTCTGGAAAACGGGCTCCCCGCCCCGCGGCGGGGAGCCCGGGGCGGTCAGTGTCGGAACGAGCGGAGGAACTCCTGCCGGAGGTACTCCTGCTCGAACCGGAGGGGATCCTTCTCCCCGGGTGTCTCCAGGTTCCTGAAGGGGCCCGGAGCGTCGGTGGCGAGAATCGAGTGGCAGAGGGTGCAGTCGTCGGAGATCCAGTGTCCCCCCTCGTCCACCAGGTCCCGGTTGTGGCATCGGAAGCAGCCCTTGCTCTCCCGGTGGCCCATCAGGCTCGGGTAGGTGCCCCACGAGAGGTTCATGTAGGGGTGGACGTTCCGTGTCCACGCCTCCTGCAGCGCCCCGATGGCCTCGTCGAGAGCCCTGGCCTGGCCTGCCAGGAGGTCGGGGTGGTTGCGCCGGTAGTAGCTCGCGACGCCGGAGGCGATGCCCCGCCGGGCCGCCTCCGCATCCGGGTACTCCGCCATCAGGGCCGCCACGGCCACCTTCTTGATGTGGGGCAGCGAGCGGTCGATCCTCCCGAGGCGCATTCGCGTCTCGACCGCGCCCTCGGGTGTCTCGTAGATGTGGGTGGCGCGGTTGTGACAGTCCACGCAGTCCATGGTCCGGATGTCCTCGGCCCGCGGCTCCTCGTCCAGCCGGCGGTTCACGTACCGGGAGGTGGTGCCGTCCGGCCGGTCCACCTCCACCCAGATCATCTCCTGGCGCTCGTCGTCCAGCGAGGCGTACCGGACGTGGACGTCCCTGGCCACGTGCCAGTGGATGCCCCCCTCGTCCACGGTGCCGTTGACCTTCAGGCTGAGGGTCGTGTAGCGGGGCGTGGAGGCCTCGTCGTCGCCGTAGTGGACGATGGTCTTCAGGCGGTTGCCGTAGAACTTCTCCGGCCAGTGGCACTTCTCGCAGGTCTCCCGTGCCGGACGGAGCGTGTGGACCGGCGTCGGGATGGGACGCCGGTAGGTGTTGAAGGTGGCCAGCCAGATCTGCCGCAGGCCGTTGAGCTTGGCATCGATGTGGGCCCTGACGCCCTCGCCCACGTGGCACTCCACGCAGGCCACCCGGGCGTGGGGCGACTGCTGGTAGACCACCCACTCAGGGTTCATGACCTTGTGGCAGGCCGTGCCGCAGAAGTTGGGCTGGTCCATGAAGTGGAGCCCCGCCACGCTGGCCACCACGAGGATGAACACGTTGATGGTCGTCATGACCAGCAACGTCCGGATCAGCGGGGCGCCCAGTGGCGTCTCCTCCAGCTCCTCCTCGCCGAAACGCTGCGCCACCAGCTCCCTGAGGCTGAGGCCGGCCTCCTTCCTCGTGCGGTACCAGCCGATGGGAATCAGCAGGAGCCCCAGGACGAAGAGGGCCGGGAGGGTCATGAAGCTGATGAGGCCAACGTAGGCGTTGGTGACCACGCCGGTGAGGTTCGCCGCCAGGAACAGCAGGAACATCACCGCCGTGGAGGTCACCAGGACCACGCCGATCCGGCCCAGCCGGTCGATGGACAGGGCCCGTACGAACTTGAGATAGCGCCGGAACATGGCGGTCCTCAGTCGGACTCGAACAGGTTCTCGTACGTCTTCTGCATCTCGCCGGAACGGATCTCCTTCTTGAGCTCCTTGGTGGGCCGGTCAAGCCAGTCGTGCATCGGGTTCCTGGTGATCAGCTTCTCGATGAGCGCGTTGACCTCGGGGTCGTTGTAGGCCTCGGCCTCGGGCAGGAACTTGAAGTAGAAGTGCTGGGCCACGTCGTAGAAACCGTGCCACCAGGTGTAGTCCGGCCCCATCATGGCGGCACCGTGACGTGCCCTGCGTCCCTCGTGGTGCCAGAGCTCCCAGTAGGTCCACTCGATCTTGTTGGAGAAGGCCGCCTTGTGCTTCATGAGACCCTTCTTCCGGATCAGGTTCATGATCTCTGTGGCGGGCTCGGCGAACTTCACGTTGTAGAGGCGCACCGTGGCGTCGAACTGGTAGAAGTGGCCGTCCACGAAGCGGTTCTCGTGGCACGCCGTGCACACCTCCTTCATGTTCTTGCGCTTGCGCTCGTGCTCCGGCTTGTACCTGGAGATGGGCGGCCGCAGGGTCCAGGCGATGCGCTGGCCCACGTCGTGGGTGACCTTCTGGGTCGAGGTGGCCGACATGTGGCAGGTGGCGCAGGTGGGGGCCGCGTTGTAGCTGACACCGGGGATCCAGACCGCCGCGTCCAGGTTCATCTCGTCGATGTTGGTGAAGTAGGCGTTGCCGTGCTTGGACTCCTCGTAGATCTCCTTCTGGGGATGGTCCGGGCCCAGGTGGCACTTGGAGCACGCCTCCGGCTGCCGCGCCTGCGCCCGCGAGAAGGCGTGGCGGGTGTGGCAGGCCGTGCACGAGCCCTTGGAGCCGTCGGGGTTCAGGCGGCCGATGCCAGAGTTGGGCCAGGACTTCTTCGGAAGCTTGTTGGGCGCCTTCTTGTCCACCACCACCCTGGTCCCGTGGCAGTTCTCGCAGCCCTGGATGGCCACGGGGGCCCCGCCCGCCACGTGGGCCAGGTAGGCGTCCTTGGAGTCGAGGATCTCACCAGCGGTGGCGTGGTAGGAGCTGGCCACCTCCTCGGCCTCCCTCTTGTGGCAGCGCCCACAGTCCCTGGGCGTCACCAGTGTGGCGATGAAGGCACCGTAGTGCTCGTAGGCGTCCGGCTCACGGCGCTCGGCCCGGTGGCAGTCGAGACAGGTCACGCTGTTGGCCGCGTGCTGGGAACCCAGCCACTGCTGGTAGAGCCCGGGGCTCTTCTCCTTGTGGCAGGTCATGCACTTGCCGGCCACCGTGGTCTTCTCCGTGGCGGCCCGCGCGCCCACCGCCAACCCGAGCATCACCACCACCAACACCACTCCACGGAATCCACGCATCACTCTCCTCCTTTCGCACACCGGCACCCCACGGGCCATACGCCTGGAGGACGACCGGAGAGCTGGATCACGACCTTGTCCCTCATTCGTCTCCATTGTTGAACAACCACGAATCCGTGCATTGACCCGGGTCAAGGAACACCGGGAAACGCACGGATTCCTTCCGCCGTTGCTTCCCCATCACAGCGGGGGAAACTCCGCGAGGATCCTGTGGACGGCCACCCGGATCTGCTCCTCCGTCCGCAGGCCGCCGGCCCCCGAGCCCGCGGCCACCGCGGACCAGACGGGCCTGTCGCGATCGCCCATCCAGACCGAGATCGTCAGGGACCCGGAGCGCTTCATGCCGAGCCCCACCGGAGCCGCCTCGGTGGACCCGCTCGAGGGCGCCTGGTTGCTCCGGCTCGCCGTGTGGTACTGGGACAGGCGGAACGAGACCCTGAAGTCGCAGGGAGCACCCTCCTTCTGGAGATAACCGCGCTGTTCCAGCTCCTCCTGGAGCGCCCGGCGCGCCATGTCCGCCGTGGCCTTGAGCGACTCACCCTCACCCCGCTCGGCCCCACGGATCGTCGCCGGCGCCCAGCAGTAGGTCTTCATCCCGGAGAAGTCCACCCCCGGTGTCACGTCCGTCTTGACCTCGAAGTTCGAGGTGCTGGTGCTGGTGGAGCACCCCGTCCCCAGCACCGCCAGCATCACGCCCAGCCCCATGAGCAGCGCTCGTCGCATCTGGTCCGCCTCCCCGTGCCACATCTCGTTGGTCTCCATCTGTGATGGTACTCCCATTATGCGCCTCCGGACACCGTTCCACCACCCCCCGGGAGGACAGTGACGGAGGGTGGCAGCGAGAGCCGAGGGAGGGGGAAGCGACCCTGGAAATGGAAATGGCGACAGGAATATCCGTCCGCGGATCCTCCGGACGGACGAACATGAACCAGTGGAGGCCGCACACCCTTCCCCTGAATTGGAGATCAGCCCTTCCGAGGCACGGGCACGTTCTTCGGGGCGGACCTCCAGCTCTGCCGGGAAGCATCCCTGGAGCCGAATCCAGCGGCCGTCCATCACCGCCGACGCGGGACTCCCCTATACTTCTGCCGTGATTGCAGCCATGCTCGCCGCCACCTCGGGCCTCGCGCTGGCCCTCGCCCTGCCCGGGGCCGGCTGGGCCCCCCTGGTGCTGCTGTTCCCCGGCCTCCTGCTCGAGGCCGTCCACCGGAGCACCACCTGGCGGAGGGCGGCCCTGGCGGGCTGGCTGGGCGGCACGGTCCACTGGCTGGTGGCCACCAGCTGGATCCTCCCCGTCATGCACCACTACGGTGGCCTCCCCCTTGCGGCCGCGGTGGCGAGCCTGATGGCCATGTCCCTCCTGCTGGGGCTGACGTGGGCGGTGGCCGCGGGTGCCACCCGCGTGCTGCCGCCGGGGCTCCGGCCGTGGTTCTTCCCCCTCGCCTGGATCGCCGTGGAGGTGCTGCGGGAGCTCCCGGTCTACCGCTTCCCCTGGAACACCACGGCCTCGGTGCTCGCACCGTGGCCGGAGCTGCTCCAGTCGCTGCCCGTCTGGGGGGCCTCCGGCCTGGGGTGGGCGGTCACGGCCCTGGGCGCGGGGGCCTGGGCGGCCCTCCGCCGGGACACCCGTCTCTCCGGGGTCCTCCTCGCCCTCGTCGCGACCGCCGCCACTGCCGGCCTGACCCTGGTCTCGCCGGGACCGGGTGCCCCCGCGGGGCCGGCCCTGCGGGTGGCCGCCCTGCAGCCCGGCACCACCCTGGAGGAGAAGTGGGACCCCTCCCAGGCGGCAACCCTCGCCTCACGGGTCCTCGCCCAGACCCGGGACGCGGCCGCCTCCGGGGCGAGACTGATCCTCTGGCCGGAGAGCGCCATCCCCTACACGCTGGAGGCGGACCGCCGCTACCGGCACTTCGTGGAGGACCTCGCCTCGGACCTGGACGTGACCCTCGTGCTCAACTCCATCGGCGCCGCCCCCACGGGGGGCTACACAAACTCGGCCTACGTGGTGACCCCCCGGGGCCTCTCCCCCCACCGCTACGACAAGATCCGGCTCGTGCCCTTCGGCGAGTACGTCCCCGTGGTGGGCCGCTTCGCCTTCGCCGAGCCCCTGGTCCGCGAGGTGGGCCGCTTCACCCCCGGCACCGACTCGCGCCCCGTGGAGGCTGCGGGAACCCGGCTGGGGCTGGCCATCTGCTACGAGATCGTCTTCCCCTCCCTGGTGACCCGCGAGGTCCGGCAGGGTGCGGAGCTCCTGGTGACGCTCACCAACGACGGGTGGTACGGGTTCTCCTGGGCCCCCCGCCAGCACTTCGCCCAGGCCGTGCTCCGGGCCGTGGAGACCCGCCGGTGGGTGGCCCGCGCAGCCCTCACCGGCATCTCCGGTTTCATCGACCCCACGGGCCGGGTGGTGAAGACCCTCCCCGTCGGTGCCTCCGGCATCCTCGTGGCGGACGTTCAGCCCCTCACCGGCCTCACCCCGAGGGTCCGCCGGGGCGACTGGTGGGCCCTCCTCTGCGCGCTCGCCGCCGTCTTCCTGCTCCTGAGGGCGGCCCGGCAGCGCCCCGGCCCCCACCCACCCGCCCGGTGAAGACGTGAAGGGGTGAAGAGGTCCCCCACCCGGAGATGGCTCCGTCTCGACGTCCGGGACCGTGACGGTGTCCGGGACCGTGTCCGTGTCCGTGACAGGGTCGGGGTCCGCGTCAGGGCCCGTGTCCCCCCGGGGGTGGGAATGGAGGATCTGCCGGAGGTGGGGGTCGAACCCACACGGCCTTGCGGCCAGGGGATTTTAAGTCCCCTGCGTCTGCCATTCCGCCACTCCGGCGCCCTTCGTGGCCCCATGGTACCCCACGTCCCGGGCTATACTGGCGCCATGGCAGAACCGGAGACCCCGGACGGCACGTGTCCCGAGTGCGATGGCACGGGGTGGGTGCTCGTGGCCGAGGACGGCGTGGAGCTGGTCCGCCGGTGCGCCTGTGCAGAGGCCAGGCTCCGCAGGCGCCACCTGGAGGCGTCGGGCATCCCCCGGCGGTACCGCCACTGCACCCTGGAGAACTTCGAGCTCTGGGACCCGGAGAACCCCACGCTGCGGCGGGCCCACCGCATCGTCCGCGAGTTCGTGGACCTCTACCCGGAGGTGGACAAGGGGATCCTGTTCATGGGACCTGTCGGTACGGGCAAGACACACCTTGCTGTGGCAGCCCTCCGGGAGCTCATCGAGGCGAAGGGGGTCCGGGGGCGCTTTGCCGATTTCACGTCGCTGGTGCTCGAGATCCAGATGACCTTTGACGGGCCGGGCACCGCCCGGGAGATCCTGGAGCCCCTGGTCGGGGCCGAGGTGCTGGTCCTGGACGAGCTGGGGGCGGGCAAGGTCACGCCCTGGGTCATGGACCTGCTGTACTTCCTGGTGAACTCGCGGTACCTCCAGAACAGGGTGACGCTGTTCACCACGAACTTCCTCGACACGCCCCCCGAGGGCATGGAGTCCCTGGCGGACCGGGTCAGCACCAGGATCCGCTCGCGGCTCTACGAGATGTGCCGCCGTGTGGAGCTGCGCGGGAGCGACTACCGGCGGCGCCGCCTGGCCCACCGGGCGGAGCGGGGACAGGGGTGAGGCGCCTCCCCGCCCTGGCACTGGTCCTCCTCGCCACCGGCTGCGCCACCACGCGCCCGGTTCCACCCCCCGCACCCACACCGACTCCGGCCCCCACCGCCGTTCCGGTGCCGCCCACGCCCACCCCGGTTCCCACGCCCCCGCCTCCGCCCGAACCGGTTCCCATGCCCACCGGCGACGTGGACCCGCCGCTGATCCGGGTGCTGCTCGGCTCGGACACGGAGGTGGTGGGCTTCACGCAACCGGGGCGCCCCTTCCGCGTGGGCTGGGAGGGTGGGGAGCGCTGGATGTGGGGTCCGCTGGAGGCCCGGCCAGGCTTCACCCGGACGTGGCAGGTGGGCGCGTGGAGCGAGGAACGGTGGGCCGGCGAGGCCGTCGAGCGGCTGAGGGCGGGTCTTCCCGGGGAGGCGGAGGTGACCACGGAGGCAGGGGAGGACGGGCTGATCCGCGTCCGCGTCCGGTGGGACGTCCCCCTGGCCGAGGCGCGGACCCGCCTGACCGCCCTGGGCTTCGAGGAGGCGCTCCCCCTCAGGGGCTCCGGGACGGTCACCCTCGAGGACGGCACGGGAGCGGAGGTCCGGGCTCCGTGGTTCCGGGTGGTCCCCAACGGTCCGTGGCCCACGCGGGTGGCCGTGGGGCCGCGCGAGGGCCGGCGGTACCGGGGCCGCTTCGTGGTCCGTGCGGACGGCGAACGCGTGCTGGTGATCGACGAGCTCAACCTGGAGAGCTACCTCCGGGGCGTGGTGCCCGCGGAGATGGGTCCCCTGGCCTTCCCCCAGCTGGAGGCGCTCAAGGCCCAGGCCGTCGCGGCGCGGACCTACGCCGTGGCCCACCGGGGGGACCACGAGGACCTGGGGTACGACCTGTGCGCCACGCCGGCCTGCCAGGTCTACCGGGGTGTGGACGTGGAGCACCGGCTCACGGACCGTGCGGTGGAGGAGACGGCGGGCATCATCGCCACCTTCGACGGCGAGCCCATCGACGCCATGTACACCTCCACCTGCGGCGGCCACACCGAGGACGCCTCGGTCCTCTTCTCCGGCCGGGCCCAACCCTACCTCAAGGGGGTGGCCTGCGCGTGGGACCGTCCCCTGGAGCTCGCGGGTACGGGCCCCGCCACCGGCTGGCTGGACCGGACGGCCTTCATGGCCCGCCTGGCGGAGGCGGTTCTGGACCTGGGGCCCTCCCCCACCCCGGGCGGCGTCCTGGCCCGCGTGGCGGAGCTCACCGGGGGAGCCGCGCCGGAGGCGCCCCCGGCGGACGATGGGGCCTACCTGCAGGGCCTGGTGGAGGCCGCGCGCCTGGACGCCGCGGCGCGGGTCCTCGTGGGGGCCACGGGCCCCGTGCCCCCCCTGCTGGAGCTGGCCGACCTGGTGGAGGTCCCCCTCGACCCACCAACCGGGGCGTGGGACGACGGCTGGCACCTGGCCGCGGCCCTGGCCGCGCTGGAGATCCAGGGGGTGGTGCGGCACGACACCGGCGAGGCAGTGCCCCGCCCGGAGGGTGTGGGGATCTTCCCCCGGAGGGCAAGGGCGTCCGAGCCCCTGGAGGGCCCCTTCGCCCTCTGGGAGCGTTGGGACGGGGGGTGGCGGAGTGTCCGGACGACCACCGTCCTCCCCGGTACGCTGCTCGAGCGGTGGCGCCTGGGGGACCGCGTGCTGGCCGTGGCGGTCCGGCGTTCGCGGGGCGACGGCGAGGCCGACCGCCGCTCGGCGTGGCGGAGCTGGGTCCGGGAGAAGACCTGGGCGGAGCTGGCCGAGCGGATGGGGATGCCGGACCTCCTGCGCCTGGAGATCACCCGGCGCGCGGCCACGGGCCGCGTGGTGGGGCTCGCCGCGGTGGGACGCTCCGGGAGACGGAAGGAGTGGGAGGGGTTCGCCGTGCGGCGCGCGCTGGGCCTTCCCGAGACCTTCGTGGCCTTCCAGCGGGTGAAAACGCCGGAGGAGGGCGACGTGGTCCGGTTCATCGGGCGGGGCTGGGGGCACGGCGTGGGGCTCTGCCAGAACGGCGCCTACGGCCTGGCCCGGGCCGGGATGACCTACGACAGGATCCTGCGGCACTACTACACGGGGATCGAGCTCGAGCTGCTGGAGCCGGCCCCGGGGCCCTGACCCGGGGTGCGGGTGGCTGTTCGCGAGGGACGGTGCGGACCCGGGCACCGTGAAGAATCCGGGACGGGGTGGGCTACAATCCCCTCGCCACGGAACAAGGGGGTGCGTGTGGACTTCGACCTGACCCAGGAACAGCAGGCCATTCGCGACATGGTCCGGGATCTTGCCCGGAAGGAGATCGCTCCCCGTGCCAGGGAGTGGGACGAGGCCGAGACCTTCCCTGCGGAGCTCTTCGGCAGGCTCGGCGAGCTCGGGATGCTGGGGGTGCTGATCCCCGAGGAGTACGGAGGTGCCGGCCTGGGCTACGTGGAGTACGTGGCCATCCTCGAGGAGATCGGTGCCGCGGACGGGAGCGTGGGCCTGGGAGTGGCCGCCCACAACTCCCTCTGCACGAACCACATCTACACCTTCGGTTCGGAGGAGCAGAGGCGGACCTGGCTTCCGAAGCTGGCCACGGGCGAGTGGATGGGCGCCTGGGGGCTCACGGAACCCCTGGCCGGCTCCGACGCCGGGGGCACCCGGACCACGGCGCGCCGGGACGGGGACTCCTGGGTCCTCGACGGCGAGAAGACCTTCATCACCCACGCCTCCGTGGGAAAGGTGGCCGTGGTGATGGCACGCTCCCAGCCCGAGAAGGAGAAGCACCACGGGATCTCGGCCTTCATCGTGCCGCTGGACGCACCCGGCGTGGCGCCGGGCAAGAAGGAGTCCAAGCTTGGGATGCGGGCCTCCGACACGGCCACGCTGGTGATGGAGGACTGCCGGATCCCGGCGGAGAACCTGCTGGGTGAGGAGGGCGACGGCTTCATCCAGGCCATGAAGATCCTGGACGGCGGCAGGATCTCCATCGCGGCGCTGGCCCTGGGCATCGCCCGGGGCGCCCTGGACACGGCGCTGGCCTACGCCCCGGTGCGCGAGCAGTTCGGCCGGCCCCTGGCGGCCAACCAGATGATCCGCGCGAAGCTGGCCGACATGGGCACCCTGGTGGAGGCCGCCCGCCTGCTCACCTACAAGGCCGCCGTGCTGAAGGACCGTGGCCAGACCGTGACGCAGGAGTCCTCCATGGCCAAGGTCTTCGCCTCGGAGGCGGCGGTGAAGGTGGCCGAGGAGGCCATCCAGATCCTGGGCGGTTACGGCTACACCCGGGACTACCCCGTGGAACGGGCGTGGCGCGACGCCAAGCTGTGCACCATCGGCGAGGGCACCAGCGAGATCCAGCGGCTGGTGATCGCCCGCGAGCTGCTCCGCGGAGCGCAGGGGACGGTGTGACCCCGGCCGAGCTGGCCGCCGGCGTGAGGGCCGGCTCGCAGCGGGCCCTGGCCCGGGCCCTGTCGGTGGTGGAGCGGGGTGGTGACACCGCGCGCCTCCTCCTGGCCGAGCTCGCCACGGAGGGAAGGCCGCCCCACGTCACGGGGATCACGGGGCCGCCCGGCGCGGGCAAGAGCTCGCTGGTGGAGCTGCTGGGGCTCGAGATGGCCGAACGGTCCGGCCGCGTGGCCGTGCTGGCGGTGGACCCCTCCAGCCCCTTCTCGGGCGGGGCCGTGCTGGGCGACAGGGTGCGGATGCCACGGCTGGCCGCCCGGGAGGGCTGCTTCGTCAGGTCCATGGCCACCCGAGGGGCCCTGGGGGGCCTCACCGCGGCGGCGGCCGACGCGCTGGACGTCTTCGCGGCGGCCGGGTTCCCCGAGGTGCTGGTGGAGACCGTGGGCGTGGGGCAGGACGAGGTGGACGTGGTGCACCTGGCGGACACCGTGGTGGTGACCCTGCCACCCGGTCTCGGGGACGACATCCAGGCGGCCAAGGCGGGCGTCATGGAGATCGCCCACGTCTTCGCCGTGACCAAGGCGGACCTGCCGGGAGCCGACCAGGCGGCCGCCCACATCCGCGCCATGCTGGAGCTGGGCGAGCCGGGGCCGTGGCGCCCCCCCGTGGTCCCCGTCTCCGCGGTGGAGGGGTGGGGGATCACCGAGCTGGCCGACGCCATCGCCGGCCACGCCCGGCACGCCCTGGAGGACGGCCGCCAGGAGGCCCTGCGGCTGGCCCGGGCGCGCCGGAGGCTCCGCAGGGCGGTGGAGGATCTGACCTGGCGGACCCTCACCGAGGACGCTGCCGACGGCCTCGAGGAGATCGCCGCCGCCGTGGCCGGGCGGAGGCTGGATCCCTACACGGCCGCCGAGCGGCTGCTGGAACGCCTGCGGAAGCCCTGACGCCCGCTCCATCCGCCGCGGGCGTGGAGCGCACGCCACACGGGAACGGTGGAACTGCGCGCGGTCCGTGACCGGGAGGCGGCTACCTCAGGATCGCGGGGGCAACGAAGGTGGCGGCGCCGGACCTGGTGTCCACGAAGGAGGCGTACCCTGCCACCGTACCTGTCGCCGTGAACACGACCCGCCAGGCGTCGGCCCGGCGGACCTTCTGCGTCAGCAGGAAGTCGTTCACCTGCATGTGGGAGCCCGGTTCCACCGTGTAGGTCACCGTGGTCACCGTCTCACCCTTCTCGTTCTGGAGCTCGAGATTCACGGTCACCGGCCTGCGGTTGGGGTTGAAGAACCCGATGTTGGTCCGGTACTGGCCCTTGCGGACGACGGGGACGAGGACCGCCGTGGTTCCTCCCGGGACCATCTCCCCCACCTGGAGGGCGGGAACGAGCTGGCCCGAGGTGGCCCGGCCCTTCGCGTTGAAGAGACGGCACCGCACCACCACGTCGTCGCTGCTGGTCACGACCCGGAGGGCCCCAACGTGACCTGGGGGAACCACCCCGTTGAGATGCACGGTCTCGCCGGCCTCCAGGGTCCTCTCCTCCGGCGGCATCACCAGGTAGGGCGTGTTGTCGGTCCCCGAGGGGAGGAAGGTCAGGGCGTAGGTCGCCCGTCCGCCGGAGAGGTTGGCGATCCAGAGCTCGGTGTTCCAGTAGGACCCGTCGGACCCTCCCGCCTGGGCCACCACCGGGATGAACATCTCGCCGGCCGCAGCCGTGACCGCGCCACCCATCACGGCCAGCACGGCGACCACCACGACGATCCGGAACGACCGGTTCATGGGCCCACTATAGTCCGCCGGGGTGCCGAGGACAAGACAGCCGGCACGGAGGCCGTCGTGCTGTTGACCGCCTTCGGGCCGGGATCCATGGAGCGCGGGCTTCGGCCCGCATCCCCCCGGGTCGCAGGAGGATGGGGACGGATGATGGTCCCTGCGGACGGAAGTCCATGCTCCAGAATATCGGCCTCCACGGCGTGGACGGACCTCACGACTTCGAGGCAACACAGACGCCGATGCCGTTGCATCTCCATGCACCCGAGCATGTTGGGGAGTTGCGGCAGACACGGAGCTTGCGGGCCGCCCGTCCCCCTGTCAACGCCTCGGCCACGTCCTCACGGACGCATCCGCATGACTCGGGACCAGCGCGGAGCGCCGTTCCTTCCCTGTCTCGGACTCTCACCTGAGCCTGTTGCAAGAGTCCTGGATCGGGAAGGATTCCCGCGGCATCGGCCCCCACCCACCCGGGAAAAGGAACCACGGATGACACGGATTGATCGGATCAGGAAGAAGATAGAAAAACTCCGGATATACGTTGGATTCCACGCCAGGCCGATGGACATGACCTTCAGAGAGTTCTGCAAGCGGCTCACCCTGCTCCTTGCCGACTTGCCCGGCGCGCCGGCGCAACAATCTCGGACGGGCAGGGGACCCTGGAGGGAACAAACACCGGGGTTGGAGTGTTGCTTTTTCCCGGAAGCCTGTGGAGCGACGACCCAGATCAACGGGCACGACACGATCCGCGGCGGGAACACACCCACAGGCAGGGGTTGAACCCCGGAAAGGGAGGCGGCAATGGCGTTTGGTGAGATGATCCGCACTGGAGACTTCAAGGGAGAGAAGCACGTTCCGGTGATCGAGGCCCCGGCCACGGTGTCGGCCGGAACCCCGTTCGAGGTGACCGTGAGCGTTGGCAGGGAGGTGCCCCACCCCAACACCACGGAGCACTTCATCGCGTGGATCGATCTCTACTTCAAGCCCGCGTCCGGAGGGTTCCCCTTCCACGTGGGCCGCTTCGAGTTCATGGCCCACGGCGAGTCGCCGAAGGGGCCGAACCGGGGTCCGGTCCATGCCCACCCCTCGGTGACCTTCCCGGTCCAGGTGGGCGAGGCCGGCACCTTCGTGGCCGTGTCCATGTGCAACATCCACGGTCCCTGGGAGTCCACGCACGAGGTCACCGTCGGAGGCTGACGCCCCCCCGCCCGCCCGGTGAAGGGGTGAGGGAGTGAGGACGTCCCCCACCCACCCGGAGGAGGGTCCGTGGCCGTATCGGTGTCCGTGACCGGGTCAGGGACAGGGTCAGGGTCAGGGTCACGGTCACCGTCACGGTCACGGCCAAGGTCGGGGGCTGCTGCGCCTGGGGTCCCTGTCCGCGTCCGTGGCGGTGTCCGGGTCGGGGTCCGTGTCCGTGACGATGTCAGTGTCCGCGTCCGTGTCACTGCCCGTGACCGTGTCCTCTCCGCGAGCACCGGCACGAACGGACGGCGTGGCGGTTCATCCACCCCGCCCCGGTGACCGGTTCATGCCGCCTCAGGAGGCGAGGGGGATGGACCAGACGGCCTTGATGGCCAGACGGATCAGCACGCCCCACTCGTCATGGCGATCCTGGACGCCCCCGAACTCCAGGGCCATGGACAGGTGGCCCCCACCCACCTCGCTTCCGAGGGAAAAGGACTTCCTCTGCGAGGTGTCCTTCCTGTCGCTGAAGCGACGGTACCGGACGAAGGCACCGAAGAATCCGCTCTGGTGCCCCGCCACCTGCACGCGCCGGACGCCGCCCCAGCCCAGCGTGAAGACGGCGGCGTCCACGTTCTCCCTCCCCTCCACACCCACACCACCGAAGACGGAGAACGACCTGGCGTCGCTGATGGAGATGAAGACCTCGCCGAGCCCCACCAGCACCTCCGGCGTCCCAACCTGGACCCCGAACCCGGGGTACAGGGCAAACCTGAGGGTCTCCTTCTCCTGGGGGACGTTCTCGATCCCGTAGTACCGCCGTTCCTCGTGCCAGCGGTCCACCGCGCCCCTGTCATCCCGGCGGTCTTGCGTCACACGGGGCGGGGCCGGCCGGTCCGCACCCGTGGCAGGGGAGCAGCACGCCACCAGGAGGATCGCAACGGTCAGCACACGGCGCACCCGGGTTCCGCCACGGAGGGTCCCTGCGATGCGGGAGCCGGCACACCGAGAGGGGTGACGCCTCGGGGAAGGTGGAACGGAGCCGGTCGGCCGGTCCCCGGGCGGGACCGGGGCTCGACGAAGCACGCTCACTGGAGGAAGCTCCAGGTCTCGAGCTTGCCCACCTCGTCCCGGTGGGTCTCGAATTCCTCCAGGAGCTCGCCGTTCCGGGCCCTCCGGGCGGCCCGCGAGATGCAGAGGTCCGGACCGCCCGCACCCACCAGCGCGTCCACCATGCCGGCCACCCCCCGGGCGAACCCCTCACCGAGGACCAGGACTCCCGCCTCCGTGTTGTAGAAGGTGGAACGGACGTTGAAGTTGGAGGAGTGGATCATGGCCATCCTGCCATCGATCCTGACGAACTTCGCATGGAGCATGACGCCCGGCATTCCCGGGTCGTTGCATCCCACGCGCCGTACCGCCCCCTCGGCGAAGCCTCCCGGGTTCCACGTGAAGACGGAGACCCCCGCAGCCGACAGCCTGGTGAGGGTTCCCAGGGAGGCGAGCCACGTGTCCTCGCCGTGGTTCACGGACTCCCTGGAGTTCACGAGGAGGCGCACCCGCACACCCCGTCCGACGGCCTCCTCCAGCGTCCTCTCGAATTCCCGGGTGAAGGTCGGGTAGGGGGTGACGATGTCCACCTCGCTCTCGGCCCCCTCCACGAGCCGGGCGAGGAGGTCCATGGTGGGGGCCCGGTCGTGGACGAAGGGGTTGTCGAAGAGAACGGCCACGTCCAGGTCACCCGGCCGGCCGGACACGGGGGGGAAGAACTCGTCGTTCAGGTACTTCTCCAGCGGGCTGTGGCCGGGCCTCTGCTTCCCGAAGTGGCCCGTTCTCCAGAACCGCCGTGCCTGCCGGTAGAGGGCCTCCTGCGGCCGGATGGCGTTGTGGGGAAGGTTCCAGTGCCCCATGAGCACCCACGCCTTCAGGAAGTGCATCTGGAGCTCGTGGACCGCCTGCCCCTCCAGGAGCACGTCCACGTCGAACCAGTGGCGTTCCGGGGAGAAGTAGACACTGCCGACGTTGCGGTCCCCCACGATGGCCCAGCGCCCGTCGACGATGAGGATCTTGTCGTGCTGGCGCGCGGCGTAGAGCGGAGCGGCCACCCACGTGGTGGGGTTGAAGAACCTCACCCTGGCACCGGCCTTCCGCAGGGTCCGCTTGACGACCCCCATCCAGTCGCGGGACACGATGAAGGTCACGGTGTCCAGCTCCACAAAGGCCAGGAAGCCCGGGTTCTCCTCCCGCTTCTCCCGGACAATCCGGGTCACCGCCTCCAGGAACCGCATCCCCTCCCCGTCCAGCTCCCAGATGGGAACGCTGAGGAAGACGTGGTGTCGCGCCCGCCGGAGAAGCTCCAGGCGTTTCTCGAGGGCCTCGCCGGGGTCGCTCAGGATCCTGACGGCGTTGCCGGAGGTGACCACCGTGTGCCCCAGCTCCTGGATCTCCTCGATGGACACCGGTGCCGCACCACCCCACGCCGGACCGGCGGACCATGCGAGGAGCACCACCAGGCCCCAGGTCCGGAAGACACGGAAACCACGAAACCTCTGCCGCCGTCGCACGGGGAAATTCTACACGATGGAGAACCGGGGAGGCACCGCGGCGCACATGGCCTGATTGAGTCTATTTCTCTTGTTTGACTGATATTGCGACAATATCTAGATATGTTGACTGGATGCTAATACTTCTTCATAATCGGATGCAGCTGCCCAGAGACGAGAGAAGAGATACGAGAGGAGGAGGCCATGGATCGGAGCGTCATGGGGCGAGTGATCGCCGACACGGAACGTTCGAACAATGGTGTGGACCGGAGAGACTTTCTCAAGGTCTGCACCATGGCTGCGGCGGCGGTGGGGCTTCCCGCCTCCGTCGCGGTGCAGTGGGCCGAAGCGGCAGAGAGCGGCGGGTTGAAACCGTCCGTCATCTGGCTCCACGGCCAGGAATGCACCGGCTGCACCGAGTCGTTGCTGCGGACCTCGAGACCCGGACTGGCCGAGCTCATCCTGGATCTGATCTCCCTCGACTACCACGAGACCCTCTTCGCGGCGGCGGGCCACCAGATGGAGGCGGCCCTCCAGCAGGCCATGGAGGCCAACGCCGGGAAGTACGTGATGGTGGTCGAGGGCTCCACGCCCGTGAAGGAGAACGGCATCTACTGCAAGATCGGCGGCACGACCATGCTCGACCTGGTCCATGAGGTTGCGGAGAAGGCCGGTGCCATCATCGCCATCGGCTCCTGCGCCTCCTGGGGCGGCGTCCAGTCCACCCCACCCAACCCCACGGGGGCCACGGGACTGCCCGAGGTGCTCGAGGGGAAGACCGTGGTCACCATCCCCGGCTGCCCGGCGAACCCCTACAACTTCCTCGGGACCGTGCTCCAGTTCGTGACCCTGGGGACGCTCCCGGCGCTGGACGCCAAGGGACGGCCGGCCACGGCCTACAGCAAGACCATCCACGAGCACTGCCCGCGGCGGCCGCACTTCGATGCGGGCCGCTTCGCCCAGGAGTTCGGCGACGAGGGCCACCGCCAGGGATGGTGCCTGTACAAGCTCGGCTGCAAGGGGCCCGTGACCCACGCCAACTGCTCGGTCCTGCATTTCGGCGAGATCGGCACCTGGCCCATCGGCACCGGCCACCCGTGCATCGGGTGCACCGAGCAGCACGTGGGCTTCGAGACCTTCATCCATCAGACGGTGGAGATCGAGCGGCCCACGCCCCCCGACACCTATCCTCCCGTCGAGGAGGTGCGGCACGGCATCAGCCCGGCGGCCGCAGGCGTGGCGGGCCTCGTGGGCGGTGCCCTGGTGGGTGCCGGCTACATGGCCGCCAGGAAGGCCGCGGAGAGCGGCGGGGAGGAGGAGGAGTCATGAGCGTGGACCGACGGACGCTGCTCAAGGGGCTCGTCGTCGGTGGAGCCGCCGCAGCAGCCGGTCCGGCGGAGGCCTCGGAGGCCCGGCGGCCGGAGGCCCCCCCGGACGCCGTGGGGATGCTCTACGACGCGACCCTCTGCATCGGCTGCAAGACCTGCGTGGTGGCCTGCCGCGAGGCCAACGGCCTCCCCCCCGAGACCCCCGAGTGGACGGAGGGACTCTGGGACGCCCCGCCGGGGCTCGACGAGTACACCAAGAACATCATCCAGCTCTACCGTGAGGGGGACGAGCAGTCCTACGTGAAGCACCAGTGCATGCACTGCCTCGACCCCGGCTGCGTCAACGCGTGCATGATCGGGGCCCTCCAGAAGCGCGACTTCGGCATCGTGACCTGGGAGTCGGACCGCTGCATCGGCTGCCGGTACTGCCAGGTGGCCTGCCCGTTCGAGGTGCCCAAGTTCGAGTTCCACTCCGCCAACCCCAAGATCGTCAAGTGCGAGCTCTGCATCCACAGGATCAAGGAGGGCAAGCAGCCCGCCTGCTGCGAGGTCTGCCCCAGGGGCGCCATCATCTACGGCACGTACGACATGCTCCTCGAGGAGGCCCACCGCCGCATCGAGGCGAGCCCGGACAGGTACATCCAGAAGGTGTACGGCGAGACCGACGGTGGCGGGACCCAGGTGCTCTACATCTCCCACGTGCCCTTCGAGAAGCTCGGCTTCCCGCAGGGCCTCGGGGACGAGCCCGTGGGCAAGATGGCCCGGGACGTCCAGCACGGGGTCTACAAGGGCTTCATCGCCCCCACCGTCCTGTACGCCGTGCTGGCAGGTGTGATCTGGCGCAATCGGCGCTCCGCCGGAGAGGAGGAGTCGTCATGATTCATCGAGCTGAACCTGTCGGTGGCCCCATCATCAACCGGTTCACGAGCTTCCTGCTGGGGCTCGTCGGCATCTCGGTCATCCTGCTGATCTGGCGCTTCGCCGCCGGGCTGGGCGCCACGACGGCCCTGAACGACGGCTACCCCTTCGGCCTCTGGATCGCCTTCGAGGTGGTGGCCGGGACCGCGCTGGCGTGCGGCGGCTACGCCGTGGCCATTCTCCTGTACGTCTTCAACAAGGGGGAGTACCACCCCCTCATCCGGCCGGCCCTGCTCACCAGCGCGCTGGGCTACTCCATGGCGGCCTTCGCCATCATCATCGACGTGGGCCGTCCCTGGTTCATCTACCGGATCCCCATCCGCGTGGGCCAGTGGAACCTCAACTCGCCGCTGCTGGAGGTGGCCCTGTGCGTGATGGCGTACGTGGGCGTGCTCTGGATCGAGCTGGCGCCCGCCTTCCTCGAGAAGTGGAAGGAGACCGGCTCCGGGGGGCTCCGGCGCTTCGCCGAATCGGGGCTCCGTTTCTTCGACAAGGCCATGATCTGGATCGTGTCCCTCGGCATCCTCCTGCCCACCATGCACCAGTCCTCGCTGGGCACCGTGATGCTGCTCGGCGGACCCAAGCTCCACAAGCTCTGGAACACGCCGCTGATCCCCCTGCTCTTCCTCGTCTCGTGCATCGCCATGGGGTACGCCGTGGTGATCTTCGAGTCCGGGGTCTCCGGCGCCGTCTTCGGCCGGCCCCGCCACACGGCGATGCTGGCGAAGCTGTCCGGAGCCATGGTGGTGGTGCTGGCGCTGTTCCTGGTGATCCGTTTCGCGGACCTGATCCTGAGGGGCCGCCTCGGCCTGATGTTCCACGACTGGTACAGCGTCCTGTTCTGGGCAGAGATGGCGCTCTTCGCCGTGCCCCTGGTGATGCTGTCCAACGCCCGGCGCCGTCAACACTTCCCAACGCTGTTCAAGGCGGCGTCGCTCATGCTGTTCGCGGGCATCCTGTACCGCTTCGACACCTACCTGGTCGCCTTCAACCCGGGACGCCAGTGGACCTACTTCCCCTCCCTGGTGGAGATCCTGGTCTCCGTCGGGGTCGTGTCCCTGGAGATCCTGCTCTACATCGCCATCGTCAAGCGCTATCCCATCCTGGCCGGCAGAGCGACGGCCCCCGAGAAAGCCTAGAGGAGGTCACGAATGACCAAGAGAATCGTCATCGATCCCATCACTCGCATCGAGGGCCATCTCCGCATCGACGTGGAGGTGGGCGGCGGAAGCGTCAGGAACGCCTGGTCGTCCGGCCAGATGTGGCGGGGCATCGAGGTCATCCTTCAGGGACGTGACCCCAGGGACGCCTGGGTGATCACCCAGCGGATCTGCGGCGTGTGCACCACGGTCCACGCCATCGCCTCCGTCCGGGCCGTGGAGAACGCGCTGGAGCTGGAGATCCCGCTCAACGCCCAGCTCATCCGGAACGTCATCCTGGCCTCCCACGCCCTGCACGATCACATCGTCCACTTCTACCACCTGTCGGCACTGGACTGGGTGGACGTGGTCTCGGCCCTCAAGGGGGACCCGAAGAAGACCGCGCGGCTCGCCCAGAGCCTCTCTCCCTGGCCCCGGAACAGCGTCAAGGAATTCAAGGCCGTCAAGGACAAGCTCACCGCCTTCGTCCAGCGGGGCCAGCTGGGCCCGTTCACCAACGGGTACTGGGGGCACCCCGCCATGAAGCTCTCGCCCGAGGTGAACCTCCTGGCCGTCACCCACTACCTCCAGGCCCTGGAGTACCAGCGGAAGGCCAACCAGGCCGTGGCGGTGCTGGGCTCCAAGACCCCCAACATCCAGAACCTGGCCGTGGGCGGCGTGGCCAACGCCATCAACCTGGACGACGACCAGACCCTCAACATGGCCAAGCTCTACTGGATCAAGGACCTCCTGGAGGAGGTCAAGACCTTCGTGGAGCAGGTCTACCTCATCGACGTGGCGGCCATCGGCGCCATGTACCCCGAGTGGCTGGGCTACGGCGCCGGCGTGAAGAACTACCTGTCGGTGCCCGACATGCCGCTGGACACCAGGGGCACGAAGTTCGACATCCCCGGGGGCACGATCTTCAACGGAAACCTCAAGGGAGCGAAGCTCTTCGAGAGCTTCGAGGACCCCTACTTCCGGGACAACGTCACCGAGTGCATCGCCCACTCGTGGTACGACGGGGACTGGACGCGGCATCCCTACGAGGAGGAGACCGTCCCCCACTACACCGAGTTCCAGGACAACGGGAAGTACTCCTGGGTCAAGTCGCCGCGCTTCCAGGGCAAGCCCATGCAGGTGGGCCCGCTGTCCCAGATCCTCGTGGCCTACGCCTCGGGCCACGAGCTCACGAAGAAGTACCTCACCCAGGCCATCTCGCTGGCCTCCAAGATCGCGGGCGTGCAGCTGGGGCCCAAGCACCTGCACTCCACCCTGGGCCGGCACCTCGCCCGGGCCGTGCGGGCCGCCGTCCTGGCCAACCAGGCCATCGGCCACTGGCAGCTGCTGGTGAACAACATCGCCACCGGTGACGTGGCCACCTTCAACGCGCCGGTCTTCCCCAAGGGCGAGGTCCAGGGCTTCGGCTTCCACGAGGCCCCGCGGGGCACGCTGTCCCACTGGGTGGTCATCAAGAACGGCAAGATCGTCAACTACCAGTGCGTGGTCCCGACCACGTGGAACGCCGGCCCCCGGGACGACAGGGGTGTGAAGGGTCCCTACGAGGCCTCGCTCCTGGGCAACCCCATCGCGGACCCCGAGCGGCCCCTGGAGGTCCTCAGGACCGTGCACTCCTTCGACCCGTGCCTGGCCTGCGCCATCCACACCCTGGACCCCGCAGGAAAGGAGATCGTGAAGGTCCGGGCCCTGTGAGCACCATGACACCGGTGGCCGTGCTGGGCCTCGGCAACGTCCTCCTTGCCGACGACGCCGCGGGACCCAGCACGATCCACTGGCTCCAGAACCACTACGAGTTTCCGCCGGGCGTCTCGGTCGAGGAGATCGGGACGCCCGGTCTCGATCTCCTCCCCTACATCTCCGGGCGGGAGGCGGTGATCATCGTGGACGCCGTGTCCGCCGACGCCCCCCCCGGGAAGGTGCTCGTGTACCACAAGGACCAGATCGCCATGGCGCTGACCCGGCCCCGCCTCAGCCCCCACGACCCCGGCCTGGCCGAGGCGGTGGCCTGCGCCGAGCTTGCGGGCGAGGCTCCGGAGCACCTCGTCGTTGTGGGCATCGTTCCGGCGTCCACGGAAACCGGCATGGGCCTGAGCCCCCAGGTGAGGGAGGCCATACCGGTGGCGGGGGCCCGGGTGGTGGAGGAGCTCGAGCGGCTCGGCCACGCCCCGAGGAGCCTGCCCGACCCCCTGCCGGACAGACCCTGGTGGGAGGCCGGAACGTGAGCCGGGGCGCCCTTCCCTGGCCGGGGATCGAGCGCTGGCTCGTGGTGCTGGTGGCGCTCCACAGCGTCGGGGTGGGCCTGATCCTCCTGGCGGCTCCCGAGGCGGGAGTCCGCTTCGGAGGCTGGCCGGGCGCCGAGCCCCTCTTCTTCGTGCTCCAGGCCGGCGTCTTCCACTTCGTCCTCGCCGCCGGCTACCTGCTGGAGCACGTCCTCTACCGCGGGATCTCGCTCCTGGTGGTGGCCAAGCTGTCCGCCCTGGTCTTCCTGACGGCCTGCTGGATCTTCATGGACGTCCCCTGGTCCGTTCCCTTCTCGGGGTTCGCGGACGGCGCCATGGGCCTCGCGGTGCTGGCCGTCCACCGGCTCGCCAGACCGTAACCCCGATCGCCCGCCGGGGGTTCGTGTGGCCGCGCCACCCCCCCACCCACCCCGGTGAAGAGGTGAGGAGGTGAAGACGTCCCCCGCCCACCCGGGGAGGGTTTCGTCCATGGCCCGTGTCGGTGTCCGTGTCCGCGTCCGTGCCGGTGTCCGCGTCGGTGCCCGGGTCACGGCCGGAGCCGGGGCCTCACCCCCTCTGGATCATCCGCCACAGCATGGCGCGGACCTCGTCGAGGAGCGCCAGGGCACGCCGAGTGCGGGCCGCGTCCACCGAGCCGGATGCCAGGAGGAGCTGGAGATGGACGTCCAGCTCCTTCGCCGAGCCGTACGCCACACGCCAGTGGTAGCTCCGGTCCCTCCCGGAACGTCCCTCGCCCTCGGCGATGTTGGCGGGAACCGACGCGGCGGCCCGCACCACCTGGTCGGACAGGGACCGGAGCGGCGCCTTCACCGCAGCGGCCAGTGCGAGCGCGATCCCGGCGGCCTCGAGGGCCTTCGCCAGGGCCGGGGGCTTCGATCCGTGGAGCGCGTGGGGCATGGTTTCCTCCCGTTCGTTCATGCCATCAAGAAAGCCCCCGGGCCGCCCGGAGTCAGGGGTCGCGCAGCGACCGGCCGCAGGCCGGCGTGCCCTTGACGCCGGGCGGGTCCGGGCGCCATCTCCCCCATCACAGGAACGAACGGGAGGAAACCGGCCGCGCGCGATGAGGCGGGAGAGGCCGGAACGGTGACCGTGCCCCCCCACCCGCCCGGTGAAAAGGTGAGGGGGGTGAAGACGTCCCCCGCCCACCCGGGGAGGGCTTCGTTCAGGGCCCGTGTCGGTGTCCGTGACGGTGTCCGGGTCCGTGTCCGGGTCCCCTGCCCCTCTTCTGCTCTGCACCACTGCTCCCCTGCTCCCCTGCTCTCCTGCCCGTGTCCGTGACGGTGTCCGTGACAGTGACTCGGTCCCCTGCCCCCCCTCTCCTCTGCGCCCCTGCGCCCCTGCTCCCCTGCCCGTGCCCGTGTCAGGGTCAGGGAGGCGGCAGCTGGATCTTCGACGTGGGCATCACGGGGGCGCCCCTCTTGGGCTGGTTCCGCTCGGGGAAACCACCGTCCAGGCTCACCACGATGGTGGGGCCCCTGTGGCCCGCCGGCGTCGGCAGTGGCGTGGGCACGAGCCCCCCTCCCGACCCCCAGACCCAGGCGGCCAGGTTGGCCATGTCGGTCATGGCGTGGGAGAGGCTCACGCCCGCGATCCCGAAGGCCACGGAGCGGTCGTCGAAGGTCCGCCAGTCACGGAGGGACCCCGTCCTGTAGAACTCCTCACCGAGGAGGGAGTACCAGCTCCGGCTCCTGTTGAGGGTGGTCCCCACGAAGTCGTCGAGCTGCCCTCTGCCCACCAGCCGGGGATCCCGGCCGTAGTACACCACGCGCACACGGTCCAGGATGGAGTCGGCGTAGTCCTGGTAGCTCCCCGCGTAGGAGCTCTCCCTCGGGTCGGTGTGGGTCACGGCGAGGGGGTCGTTGGCGTCCGCCACGAGCACCGCCAGCGTGCCCAGCTCGCGCACCAGGTCGCGGAGGGGTACGGGACGCCGCAGGTCGTCGGAGCACTTCCGGGCCTGGGCCAGGAGCGCGTCCCGGAGCTTGCCAGGCGGGCCCGCACGCCACGCCGGGGGCAGCCGGAGGCCGTCCTGGATCCCCTGGTCGTAGAGGCGGTGGTGCTTCCTGACCTGGCGTGCCAGGTCGGGAGGGAAGAAGCCCACGGCCTTCCACGCCACGTGGCGGGTGGTCCCGGGACTCCAGGCCAGGCTCGCCAGCCCCGCCAGGACCACCACGGCCGTGGAGACCCGCCGTGCGGTGGACCGGGTCACGGCCTCAGGCACCCCCGCCACCCTGCTCCCGGTCCAGCAGGGGCTCCAGCTCCCGGCGGAGCTCGTGGACCATGCCGGGGCTGTATCCGCGGTAGAGCTGCACGACGCGCCCGTCGGCGTCCAGCAGCACGTTCATGGGAATGCTCCGGACGCCGAGCCTCGCCAGGACACCCTCCTCCAGCCGGTATACCGGCAGGGTGAGCTTCAGCCTCTCGAGGAAGGCACCCACGCCCCTCGGAGACCGGTCCACGTTGACGGCCACCACCACGAAGCCCCTGCCCGCCAGCTGGTCGTAGAGGCGCTGGATCTCGGGCAGCTCCGCCCGGCACGGGCCGCACCACGTGGCCCAGAACGTGACCAGCGTGGGACGGCCCCGGAAGGTCTCGATGGGCACGGCGTCACCGCCATCCAGCGGCCTGAGCACGATACTGGGGAAGACGGGCCCCCGGTCCCCCGGCTGCCCATCCCCCGCATTCACCGGCAGTCCGGACAGCACGAGCAGGGCCAGAACGACGATCGGCACAACACGCTTCATTGGCGCATCATAGTCCACCCACAACCTCCCAACAAGGAGTGTCCCGTCACGAGCCATCCCCCGGCAATGGCGAAACAGCTGAGAACCTGTATCATTCATCCATGGCGGCGACCGTCCACAACCCCCGTTACCGGACGTGGTCCCGGGCCTCCCGTGGGCTGCGGCGGGAGCTGTCCGCGGTGATCCCGGTTGCGGAGCTCCGCGGGCTTCACCGGAAGAGGTCCTGGCGGCACGTCCTCGTCACCGCGCGCCAGGCCACCATCCTGGCCCTGGCCTCGTGGAGCCTCTGGGCCCTCTCCGATCCACTCCTGTGGGGCCCGCTCGTCCTTCTCCAGGGTCTGGTCATCTTCGACAGCACCGTCCTGCTCCACGAGGTGCTCCATCGCCTGGTCTGGCAGAAACGCCACCCCCGGGCCGGGCGGCTCCCGGCCCTGGCGACCGCGGTGGAAACCGTGTGAGCTCCCGTCGCTTTCTGCTATATTTTCAACAGAACACCTTCTCAGCTCGGATCCCACAACGGGGACCCTACGGGAGGACCGGTTGACACGATCCCTTTCGCGGTGCATCGCCTCGATCCCACTCCTCTTTCTTGCCCTGGCCTCCGGGACAGGCCGTGCGGCAGACCCGCCGGACTACGACATCCGCGCCGAGCGCCGTGCCCTCCGGGAGCGCTACTACCAGGAGGTGCAGCGTGTGGAGGACGCGGTCCGCCAGGGCACGCTCTCCCGCGAGGAGGCCTCCCGCAGGCTGGCCGAGCTCAATGCCCGCCGTTTCCAGACGGCACGAAGCGGTGCCTCCCGCTACACCACGGCCTACCGGGAGCTCATGGAGGAGGCCCGGCAGATCCGGGAGGAATGGTCCGCGGGCTACCGGACACGTACGGGGCGGCCGGATCCCGGCTGGAAGCCCCCCGTGAACTCGGGCACTCCGCTCGACAGCCCGTCGAGCCGCGGAATCTTCGGCGACCAGGACCTGACCTTCGCCAGCGAGGCCGACCGCGCCGCGCTCGTGGAGGCCGCCCGCCGGAAGGGCTACACCGTGAAGGGCCGGCTCAGCGACGGTTACGTGGTGATCGAGGAGCTGGACATCGCGGCCCACGGCCCCACCGTCCGGCCCGCAAACCCCGTGAGCCCCCAGGGACGGCTCCACACCGCGGAGCTGGTCCAGGGGCACGAGAGCTTCGCCACCCCGGGCTCACGGCAGCTCTGGATCCCCGGCGAACGCACGGAGTGGACCCGCCGCGACACCCTGGGCCAGGTGGCGGACAACATCAAGAAGGCGGAACACGACCTCCGCAGGGACCCCTCCGGCCTCCGCAGCTGGGCCGAGCGGGAGGAATGGGCCCAGAACCTCTCCAAGGCCACGGGCCGGGCCATGGACGCCGCCGGCAAGAGCGAGCAGGAGCTGGAGGCGGCCCTGGCGGCGGCCCGGCGGGAGGGGCGGCCGGCGACCGTCATCCGGAACCTGGAGAAGGACCTGGCCTTCCGGCGTCAGCTCGCCGCCATCAAGACCCGCATGGACCCCAGGGCCGCGGGTCTGGTCCCGCCCGGTGCCAGCCCGGAGGAGACCCGGCGCATCCTGAAGGAGTTCCAGGAAAAGGCCCTCCGGCAGTTCCACGAGGCCTACCGCACCGGCGTCGCCCAGAACCGCAAGCTCCTGGCCGAGATGGACGCCCGCATCTCCCGGCTCCGGGCCGCCGGGAAGACGGCCGAGGCCGACGCCCTGCTCATGGAGCGGGCCTGGATCGCCGATGCCGACGCCCAGGCGCTCCGGCACCTCGCCACGAGCCCCGACGACGGAGGACGGCTCCTGGCCGAGATCGTCTCCGGCTCGAAGCTCGAGGCCGTCCGGACCCCCCGGGGAATCCGCTACCGCACACCCACGGGAGAGCTGCTGACCGCGGACGACGTGAAAGCCATCGCCCGGCGGGCCGCGGAGGCCCCCGGCGGTGGGACCCACGCCGGCGGAAAGGGGTGGTCGAAGGCCCAGATCGCCGACGCCGTCCTGACCTTCGTGATCCTGCCGGCCATCCACGGAACCGAGAAGGAGCTCGAGGATGCGGCCCGCGAGGGGCGGGATCCCCGCGCCCTCTACGCCCTGGTCAACACCGCCTGGGAATCCACCCAGATCCCGGAGATCCAGCGGTCCTACTCCAGGGGCCAGGCCATCTCCCGCGACGAGATCCGGAAGGAGCTGGACCGGATCAAGGCCATGATCGACCGGGGCGAGCAGCCCAGCGCCATCGAGTCGGCCCTCCGGGCCGTCCTGTTGAGCATCGGCCGGGTCACGGGCATCACGGACATCCTGGAGGCGGGCGGCGAGTTCGCCGGTCTCCTGGAGGCCACATGGAACGAGCTCGGCGGACCCCCGGGCGACGTGGACGCCCTGGTGCGCCAGCGCTCCGGGAAGATGCTGGCCTTCGTGGAGCGGGAGACCGCCGAGATCGAACGGATCCGGGACGAGATCTCGGGGCTCCTGGACCGCGCCGCGGATCCCATGGAACGGATGCGGAAGGCCGAGCTGGAGCTCTACTCCATGAAGGCCCGGCTGGAACGCTCACGCCAGGCCCTCATGGACCTCCGGACCCGCTGCACCGACGCCCGGCGCTTCAGGAGCCAGTTCGACGCCGAGGAACCCAACCTCACACCGGAACGGGAACGGGCACTCAGGGAGCTGAAGGCCTTCGCGGCGGCGGTGGAGGAGCTCTGTGCGGCGGCCCCCGGCGAGCGGAGCGCGGCCCTCGCGGTGGCCACCGGAGCCCGGGAGTCCACCGGCGACGCCCTCGAGACCTGGGAGACCACGCTGGCCTCCCTCCAGGAGACCGCCGGCTCCCTGAAGGACGAGCTGGACGCCATGGAGAGGATCCGGCAGGAGTCGGATCCCGGGGGTCTCCTCGCGGCGGCTCCGGAGGTCCTGGAGCGGGCCCGGGGCGCCGGTGAGGAGGCCGCCACCTCCATCGAGCCGGCCATCGCCCTCGCCGCCGAGGTGGCGGAGCGGGAGAAGAAGGTCCGCCTGTACCTCCGGATGCTCGCGGAGGCCCGGGCCGAGGAGGAGCGGACCCGGCGCGACGAGCAGCGCCTGGAATCCGCCATCGACGCCATCATCGACCTGGCCCCGAAGGTGGCCGGCAACCGGGTGAACAGCACGGTGGAGTCCGCCTACGCCTCCTTCGAGGGCATGCGGAGCGCCCTGAACCTGGACACCCTCCAGGCCGAGTGGGACGCCGCATGCGAGCCCGGCGTCTCCCTGCCCGACCTGGAGGCCCTCGAGGACGAGGGCCGCCGCGTCACCGAGGCGAGGACCCGCATGGAGGGGCTCCTCGGCAGGGTGGCCGACTGCTCGAACCCCACGCACATCATCGGTGGCGCCATCCGGCCCACCCGGGATGCCGCGGGGATCGAGACCCTCCACCGGGCCCTGCCGGGCCAGGAGATCTTCCTCCAGGTGGAGCTCACCGCCCACAACCTGGACCGGTCCGACTCCGTGGCGGTGGACCTCGAGGCCGTACTTCCCGACGGGACGATCGTCCCCCTCCACCCCCCGGCGATCGTGGTCCGCCCCGGTCAGGAGGAGGGCCACGGCACCACCGCCTCCCTCACCCTGGACACCGGCCTCGAACCGGGAACCTGCTCGGTGAGGGGTTCGGCCCGCCTGCAGGGCCGTTCCTTCCCCCTCCAGGGGACGAGCTTCGAGATCGTCCGTCCGGCCTTCGAGGTGGGGCCCCTGTACATCGCCTCGGCACCGGGGGCGCTCGACCTCGACCAGCGTTTCGCCGTCGGCGAACCCATCTCCATGTGGGTGGACGTCAGCGGTCAGGCCGCCGAAGATGCGCTGCCGCCCCTCACCGCGCTGTGGCGGATCGTCTCTCCCACCGGCACCCTCACCGAGCTCGGTCCCACCGGGCTCACGGACGCCGTGCTGGAGGGCGAAGGCGTCCTGGGTTCCCTGCTGGGCACCATCGGGACACGGGGCGGTCTTCCCCTGGGCGAGTACACCGTGGAGGCCGTGGTCCTCCTGGACGGTACGGAGATGGCACGGAGGACCGGCACCTTCGAGCTCGTGCCCCTCTTCGAGGACGGCTGGATCCTCATCACCGACGACCCCGACAACACCCTGCCGATGGAGCGTTTCCGCCCCGGGGACCCCCTCGTGGTCATTGCGAAGATGACCTACAACGGCAAGGACCCCGGCCGGCAGGTCCATGTCACCGTGGACTTCGGCGGGCCCGACGCCGCCATCGAGGACCTGGACATCGAGGGTGACCGCAGCTTCGAGCAGGGACCCGACCGCGGGACCGGTGCCGCCAGGACGGTCCCCCAGGTGATCCAGGAGGGCGTCTACACCGTCACCGTCACCCTCGACGGCGGGGAGGGCCAGGTGATGGAGGTCTCGGACAGCTTCACCATCGTCTGGCCCGTCCAGTTCGACGGTATCTACACCCGGGACGGGACCCCCCCCCACAACTACAGGGACCGCTTCGCCGGTGGGGATGGGTACCGGTGGTTCATGGGGTACCACTTCGTGGAGGTCCGCCCCGGCGACGAGTACTCCAGTGCCTTCCGCTGCCACGTGCAGGAGTACGACGTGGAGGTGCTGAGCTCCCCGATCCTGGGAACCGATGTCCCACGTCCCGGCCCGGCCACATCCACCTTCGACGGCGTGATCCCCCCGGACATGCCGGCAGGGGTCTACGAGCTCCAGGGTATCGTCTGGTACAACGGCATCGGGTACACGAGCCAGGACCTGCAGTTCAGGATCGGCCAGGACCCCACCATCACCATCACCTCGCCCGAGAGCGGCTTCATGGTGGACACGAAGGTCCTCGTCGTCACGGGCACCTGCGCCGACCGCAGCCTCACCCAGGCCACCATGATCACCAACGGCGAGGCCGTCCCCATCAAGCTCGACAACGGCTCCTTCTCGGCCAAGACCGTGCTCCGGCCGGGCCAGAACACCATCCGGGTGGTGGCCGAGAACGACTCGGGCACCGGCGAGGACAGCGTGTGGGGTACCGCCGACATCAACGCTGCCGCCCTCAAGATCGTGCTGAGCTGGGAGGCCCGGGGCACGGACATCGACCTGTGGGTCACCGACCCCGAGGGCGCGACCACCAACTACCACCACAAGCGTCCCGCCGAGGGCAGGAACCTGGATGTTGACGACACCAGTGGCCCCGGCATGGAGACCTACACCATCGAGGTGCCCCTCCGCGGGCAGTACACGGTGGCGATCCACTACTACGCCGACCACGGTTACTCGGGTTCCGTGCCGTTCCGGGTCCAGGTGACCACCTGGGAGGCCACCTACCGGGAGCGTCGTTCCGGCACCACCGGCACGCTCCACGTGGCCGCGGGCGACCGCGACGAGCCCGGCGCGGTGGTCCGGTTCACCGTGCCGTTGTGGTGAGGGGAGAGGTGAGGGCGTCAGGGAGTCAGGACGTGAGGGCGTGAGGACGTGAGGACGTGATGGGGCGCCGTCCTGGCGAGCGAGGTGTGCAGCCCGGAACCCAGCCAGCCACCCGCCAACGGGACCCACGGCCACGGATCCACCTTCACCTCTTCACTTCTCTACTTCCTACCGTCCTACCGTCCTGACGTCCTATCGTCCTAACGCCCTCACGTCCTCACCTTCCCCGCCCTCCACCGGTATACCTCGCCGCACAATGAGCCACGGCGGGGTCGGGGTCGCTGCGGGCGGCCCGGAGGCGGGCCAGTGCCCCGGGATCGCCGCTCTCTCCCAGCAGCGTGCAGATCTCCACCCGCCGGGCGGTCTCCGGGTATTCGGGGTTGTACTCGCCGAAGGCCTCCAGGAGCGCCGGCACGGCCAGGAGCCCGAGGCCACGCAGCCCCGCGAGCGCCGCCTCCCGGACCTCGGGTTCCTCGCCCTCCTGCAGGGCATCGAGCAGCGGCTCCGCCACCCGCGCGTCGTGGAAGCCGGCCAGGGCCCGGATGGCGTCGGCCCTGGTGTCCGCCCGGTACGCCGCCGCGGTCAGCGCGGGGATGGCCTCGGGATTCCCGATCTCCCCCAGGGCCCGGGCCGAGGCCTCCCGGCCCAGCCAGAACTCGTCCAGGTCGTTCAGGGTCCCGATGAGGAGGGGCACGGCCTCGTCCGCCCGCAGCGCTCCCAGGGCCGGAATGATGGAGGCCCAGAGCCCCGTCCGCTCGCGCAGGTCCCGCCGGAGGGCCTCCACCAGCGGCGCTGCGGCCCGGGGGTCCGTGGTGTCGCAGAGGATCAGAACCCCCTCCCGGTACCGTTCGGGGTCGGTGGACTTCACGAGCTCCAGCGCCCGGTCGACCCGGCACGACTCCCGGCACCGGGCGAGCAGCACCTCGTACCCCACCGCCACCATCTGGTTCTCGTGGAGACACGCCTGGACGCAGGCATCCCCCGCCACGAGCTCGTCGATCCCCACCACGCTCGCCCCCGGCGGAATCTCCGGGGCGGGCGGCTCCTTTGCCACCTCGCCACCTCCGTCAGCCACCTGCCCGGCGGCCGTTCCCACCAGGAGCAGGATGGTTCCAAGGACCACCGACAACCGGCACATCGACCCCATCGCGTGTCCTCCCTTACCCCGAAACGGGTTCCCTCACAACCATACCCCATCCCGGCGGGAGACCACCCGGGCCACTCCCACGCTCAGGCGGAGCCGGGGCTTTCCCGCATCCTCCTCCAGCTCCAGGTGACGATCAGCATCAGGCCGAGGACCACCACGATGGCGGGGCCCGTGGGCATGTCCCACTGGTACGAGGCCACCAGACCCAGGGCCGATCCCAGCCAGCCCACGAGCCACCCCAGGATCAGCCGGGTGCGCATGGAATGGGCCAGCAGGATGGCGATGCATGCGGGGATCACCAGGTAGGCGAAGACCATGAGCACCCCTCCGATCTCCACCGAGAAGGTGATGATGACCCCGAAGGAGAAGTAGAACAGGAAGTCCCACCACCGCACCCACCACCCCCGCCGCCAGGCCTCCTCGGGGTCGGTGGTGATCAGCATGAAGCGCCTGCGGAAGATCCAGTGGAAGAGCCCCACGGCCGAGTAGATCACCAGATCCTTGATCACGGTGGGCCACGTCACCCAGAGCAGCGCCCCCGCCAGGGTCTCCTTGATGTGCTCGGCCCCCTCGGGCGCCCGGTCCGCCACGAGGATGGCCGCCGCCGAGGCCACCACGAAGGTGATCCCGATGATGGCCTCCTGGGGGATCCGCTCGTCCTTTGCGCGGGTCACCGCAAAGAGCACCGCCGCCAGGGTGGCGAAACCCATGCTGTAGAGCGTGGATCCCGGCTCCCCGGGGTGGTGGCCCGCGGCGAAGCCCACCACGGCGCCCAGCGCGGCGAACTGGGCCACCGCCAGGTCCACGAAGAGCACGCGCCGCTCGATCACGTGGATCCCGAAGTAGGCGTGGATGCCCACCAGGACCAGGCAGGCCACGAAGGGCGCCGCCATGAAGGTGAGCATGTCCGTCATGGGCGGCCTTCCCCGTGGTGCTTGCCGCCGTGGTGCTCCCCGTGATGGTCATCATGGTGATCACCGTGGTGCCCCCCGGACGGTCCGGAGGCGCCGCCTTCCGCCTCCTCGAAGGCCGCGGCCAGCCGCCCCACCCAGGTGTCGATGAGGTCGAAGTAGGTGTCCACGCCCGGCTCCCCCTTCACGGAGGTGGGCACGATCACGGGGATGATCCCCGTGCGGTCTGCGATGAGCTGGGGCTTGCGCCGCTCGAAGTAGTTGGCCGCGAGCAGCACCTTGATGTGCTCCGTCTGGATGGTGCGGATCAGCTCCGCCACGTGGCGGGCCGTGGGCGGGATCCCCGGCTTCGGCTCCACGTAGGCCGCCACGTCCAGGCCGAAGAGCGTGGTGAAGTACACCCAGTTCTTGTGGTAGCAGACGATCCGTTTCCCCCGGAAGACCATCCCCTCGGCGAGCCACCCTCCCAGCCGGTCCACGAGCCCGTGCTCCTCGAGGAAGGGGATCAGCTTCCCGTGCGTGGCCAGCGGGTTCAGGGTGTCGACACCCAGCAGCTCCACGAGCTCGTCCCCGTAGAGGCGCCGGGCCAGGCGGGCGTTGAAGTCCGCCAGCCCGGCCCTGTAGACGGTG
This sequence comes from Thermoanaerobaculia bacterium, assembly GCA_027061805.1. Classification (GTDB taxonomy): domain Bacteria; phylum Acidobacteriota; class Thermoanaerobaculia; order Thermoanaerobaculales; family Sulfomarinibacteraceae; genus JAMOWA01. The sequence goes on from JAMOWA010000068.1 coordinate 59,820, forward strand.
CACCCGTCCGGGTCCACCTTGCACAGTCCCGTGGCGATGTTGCGGGCGATGATCATGGCGTTGACGGGTGAGGTCTGGATGTGGGGGTTGCCGTAGATGTGGATGTCGCCCCCGGACCGGTCCAGGGAGACCGGTTTCTGGAGCAGCTCCACACCGTGGGCCGCCGCCACGTAGCCCGGCGCCCCGTCCACGATGCGCCGGTTCCCCGACTTGTTCACCAGGGTGGGCGCCCAGAGCTCCAGGTCGAGCCCGGTGCTCACGAAGAGGTCGGCATCCCGGAGCATCATGGCGTAGGAGGGCTTGGGCTTGATGAAGTGCGGGTCGGCGTTCCCAGCCACGATGGCCTCGGCCTCCACACGGTCGCCGCCCACCTCCCGGGCGATGGCGGCGTAGTCCTGGAGCGTGGTCACCACGCGGACCTTCGCCACGGCGGTGACCGGGATCCCCAGCATCAGAACGACGGACATCAACAGCAGGGTTCGAAGGTGTCGCATACGCCCCCCTCAGTAGCTCTCGTGCTTGTGGGGCCCGGCGGCGAAGGTCAGCTGGAGCTCGAAGCGCCGGTCGGTCCCGTGGAGGTTGTCCTTGCGCCAGCTCGCCTGCCCCCTGAGGCGGACGAACTCGGACTGCCAGAAGGTCAGGTAGGGGGAGAGCCCCCAGTAATCGTGGCCGGCTTCGCGCTGGTCCTGGACCGAGTCGTAGCGCATCCCCACGATCCAGTGGGGTGAGAAGCGGAACTGTCCGTAGAGGTACCCGCCCCAGGCGTTCCGGGAGCCCCCGTCCGCCAGGTCCCGGCTGGAGTGGAGCAGCATGCCGCGGACGGTCACCTCGCGGTAGAGCTCCTGGCCTGCCGGATACCAGTTGTAGGTGGCATCCAGGGCCCAGAAGTCGTGGTTCAGGTGTCCGTCGGGATCGGCCGAGCCGTGGAGGCCGTCGAGGCCCAGCTCGAAGTAGCTGTCGGAGCTCAGGTCCCAGTAGCTCTTGAGGCGTGCCAGCAGTGCGGGGTGCGTCCAGTCGCCCCCGGCGAAGGCCACGCCGTTGTCCCCGTTGGTGAGCTCCACGGTCAGCTCGTTGGAGTCCGCCCACAGGCGGGGCATGAGCCAGTCCACGGAGACGCCGGTTCCCACGAGGCCGTGGTCGCCGAAGCTCTCCTGGAGGACCCAGGGCAGGTCGGTCTGATCCAGGGCGTGGAGGTGCCAGCGGTTCAGCACACCGAACTGCTGGCGCTTCTTGCCCACCGTCAGGGCGAGGTGGCCGGGGAGCTGCATCCAGGTGATGTAGCCCTCGCCCAGGTCGAAGCCTCCGTGGGCATGACCACCCTCCTCCTCGCCCTCTCCCGGCCCGAATGTGGACTCACTCATGGGACCGTGGTACCCGAGCACCACGTGCATCCTGGTGTAGGGGTCCAGGTACGACTGGATGTCCAGCTCGAAGTGGCGGGCCTGGAGCTCCTCCTCCTTCTGGTGGTTGCCCCCCACGGCGAAGAGGTCGCCCACCACGGAGATCTCCGGGTTGAGCTGGGGTTGCATCCGTGTTCCGGAGACGAAGGTGGTGGTGGTGTCCACCTCCTGACCCGCCTCCGCACCGCTCGCCGCGGCCGCCTTCGCCTGGCTCCTGAGGTGCTCCAGCTCTGCCTGACGGGCCGTTTCCTCCTGCTGGGCCCTGAGCCGCGCGAGCTCGGCCTTCACGGCCTCGAGCTCACGGGAGAGCCTCTCCACCGTCTGCTCCAGGCGCCGGACGGTCTCCCCCTCCGGCGGCCCGGCCGGGGGGGTCTGTTCCAGGCCGGGGGCGGCCTGGACCATCAACACGATGACACTCACGATGAATGGGACACGCAGGTGCATGGTTCCTCCCTGTTGTTCTCCCGGGACGTCGTTCGGACGGACCTCAGGAACGGACGGGAGGAGCCCTCAGGCGGAGCACCACCATCCGGCGGACGGCCGCCGGGAGGTGGGGGATGTCCGGGCCGGCGGCCGGGCCGGCTTCCGTGAAGGGCAGGCGCAGTCCCTGCGGCAGCACCGGTGCCGTGCCCGCCGCCAGGCAGGCGAGGCACCCGTGGGCCGGTACCGCGCCGGGGATGCGGTGCAGGTGATACTGCCCCGATCCCGGGAAGGCCACGGAGCAGTCGGCGGCGTAGCTCGGGACGTCCCGGTCCGCGTGGGTGTGGGGCAGGGACAGGAGCATCCCATGCCACACCGCCAGGACGGCTGCGGCCATGGTCACCACGTGCAGGAACCGGCGTCTCCTCACAGCGCCACCGCGGACCATCGTGTGCAGGAAGACCCCTGTTGTCAATGGAATGACCTGCTCAAACGAACGAGCGTGGAGGCGGCCCCGCCTGGCGGGACCCTTCACTCCACGGGGCCGACGGCCAGCTGGCGGAGGCGGTCCGGGGTCAGCACCACGATCCGGTGCCCCTCGGCGCGGATCACGCCGTCCTCCTCCAGGCGCCTCATGGTCCTGGAGAGCACCTCGGGGGCGGTGCCGCACTGGGCCGCCACCAGGTTGCGGGCCTCGGGGATCTCCACCACGTCGCCGGCCTCCAGCTCCCGGTCCCCGGCCCGGGCCAGGAGGAACACCGCCAGCCGTTCCTCCACGCGGCGCTGGGTCAGCAGCTCCAGCTTCGCGGCCAGGTGGCGGGCCCACAGCGAGACGGAGCGGACCATGCCCAGCGCCAGCTCGGGTTCCTCCCGGAGCAGGGCGAGCAACACCTCCCGGGACCACGACCACACCACCGAGGGCTCCAGCGCCACGGCCGTGGCCGGGTAGGTCCCGTCACCGAAGACGGCGGCCTCGGCGAAGGTCTGGCCGGGGTCCACCAGGTGCAGGAGCAGCTCACGCCCCCCCGGGGAGTACCGGACGAGCTTGATCCGGCCCTCGAGGAGGGCCAGCACGGACTCGGCGGGGGTCCCCTCGGTGAAGAGCACCTCGGTGCGCGCCACGCTGCGCTCCCTCCCCGCGGCGATCACGCGCTCCTGCAGCTCCCGGGGCAGGTGCCGGATGAGCGGCACCTGGCGCAGCGTCTCCCGTGCGTCGATCATCCCCCCGAGTATAGCCCGATTCGTTGCGTCCGGGTCTCAGCGGTGGAGGGCGCCGTAATCCGCCGCGATGGGGTACCGGCGCCCGACACCGAAGGCCTTGGTGGTGATCCTGAGGCCGGGGGCGGCCTGGCGGCGCTTGTACTCGTTGCGGTCGATGAGCCGGATCACCTCGCGGACCACCCCCTCGTCGAGGCCCTCCTCCACCATCTCCCGGAGCGAGGCGTTCCGCTCCACGTAGAGCTCGAGGATCCTGTCCAGCACGTCGTAGGGCGGCAGGGAATCCTGGTCTGTCTGGCCGGGACGGAGCTCCGCCGAGGGCGGCTTGGTGATGATGGTCTCCGGGATCACCTCGCGCTCCCGGTTCAGCCAGCGCGCCATCTTCCAGACCATGGTCTTGGGCACGTCGCTGATCACGGCGAGACCGCCGGACATGTCGCCGTAGAGTGTGCAGTAGCCCACCGCAAGCTCGGACTTGTTGCCCGTGGACAGCAGCAGCATCCCGAACTTGTTGGACAGCGCCATGAGCACGTTGCCCCGGACCCTGGCCTGGATGTTCTCCTCCGTCACGTCGGGCTCCCGCCCCTCGAAGTGCTCCGCCATGGTGTCCAGGTAGCTCTGGAAGATCCCGTCGATGGGGATCACCCGGTACCCGATGCCGAGGTTCCGGGCCAGCGCCTCGGCGTCGGTCAGGCTGGAAGCCGACGAGTAGCGGGTGGGCATGGCCACGCCCAGGACGTTCTCCGGGCCCAGGGCCTCCGCCGCGATGACCGCCGTGAGGGCCGAGTCGATGCCCCCGGAAAGCCCCAGCACCACCCGCCGGAAGCCGCACTTGGCGGTGTAGTCCCGGAGGCCCAGCACCAGGGCCCGCCAGGCCTCCTCCACGGGCCCCCTCGACACCGGCCGGAGGTGCCCCGGCTCGCCCGCGGCGCAGGAGCGCTGCCGGAGCGCCCCGTCCGGGATCTCGTGGACCAGGAGGTCCTCGGCGAAGTCCCGGGCCCGGGCCACCACCGTTCCCGTGGGGTCCAGCACCAGCGAGTGGCCGTCGAAGACGAGCTCGTCGTTGCCGCCCACCTGGTTGGCCACCACCATCCACCGGCGGTGCTTGGCGGCCTCGGCGGAGAGCATCTCCCGCCGCAGCCCGCCCTTGCCCACGGAGAAGGGGCTCGCCGAGACGTTCACCAGGAGCTGCGCCCCGGCCCCCACCAGCTCCCCGACGGGATCGCGCCGGTAGAGCCGCCGCGGCCAGAAGTCCGGGTCGTTCCAGGCGTCCTCGCAGACCGTGACGCCCAGCTTCAGCCCGTCCAGCACCAGCGGCTCCACCTCGCCACCGGGCTCGAAGTGGCGGGCCTCGTCGAAGACGTCGTAGGTGGGCAGCAGGCACTTGACGTACCGCCCCGCCACCCGGCCGCCCACGCAGAGGGCCGCGCCGTTGAAGAGCGGCTTGCCCGCCGGGGCGGGGTTGCGCTCCACGTACCCCGTCACGATGGCCGGACCGCCGTCGCTCAGGGCCGCCACCCGCTCCAGCTGCTCCAGGTTCGCCCGCACGAAGTCGTCCCGGTCCAGCAGGTCCCGCGGCGGGTAACCCACCGTGGCCAGCTCCGAGAAGACCACCAGGTCCGCTCCCCGCTCACCGGCACGGGCCACGGCGTCCCGCATCTTCTCCAGGTTCCCGTCGAAGGCCCCCACCGTGTAGTCCAGCTGGGCGATGGCAATTCGCATGGGCACGCTCCCCGCCTCAAGGATAGACCATGAGGGGGGGAGGACGTGAGGGCGGCTCCCGCCCAGCCGGGGAGCAGGGGCGCAGGGGAGAGGAGGTGCGACGGCCGCCTGGATCGTGAAACGTGAAAGGTGAAACGTGAAACGAATGAGGGCGAAGGGGATGGTGCGACACCCGCTCCCCCACCCGTGCGACGCCCACCCTCCCGCCCGGATCGTGAAACGTAAAACGTGAAACGTGAAACGAATGAGGGTGAAGGGGATGGTGCGACACCCGCTCCCCCACCCGTGCGCGGAGTGCAGCATGTGCGTTCGCCGAGGGGAAGCCGTCGCAGGGAGCGCCGCTCGAACGTCGCGGCCTCGTGCTTCCGGCGAGTGGAGGAGACGCCGTGCTCAGAGAGGGTGTCGCCCGGGTTCTGCGGGCACACGATGCCGGCCTGGAGGCGGGCGCTCCCCGCGGGGGCGTTCTCTCTCCGGATGTCCGGTTGTGTTCCACGGCGTGTGGTCCTCGCGGGCCCGCACAGGATCGCGAAGGGGCGTCCTGACCTCCTCACGTCCTGACGCCCTCACGTCCTCACTCTCATTCGTTTCACGTCTCACCTTTCACGTTTCACGGACGGGCGGGTGGGCGGATGTCCCACACCCGCTTCCCTACCCAACGCCCTCCACCGCGCCGGCGAGCTTCGCCAGGAGGGACGAGGTGGGTACCCCGGGCTCCAGGGGATCGGCCCAGATGCCATCACCATCCGGAAGCGCCTCCCCTTCCACCCGCCACACCACCGGGACCACCGTGATCCGCCGGTGTGTGATGCTGTGCCGCACCGGATCCGCGGCCCGCCCGCCGTCCAGGGGCAGACCCGCCGCCGCGCGGGCCGCTGCCACCGGGTCCACGTCGGCGCCGAGACCGGTGGCCAGGGGCGGCAGCCACAGCCCGCGGAGCACGGCGCCCCCGGTCACGGGCCGCAGCAGCCAGCGCCCCGAGGGGGAGACCACCACCGCGGCGGCCCAGCGGTGCGCCTCCGGCCCGCGTGTCCTCCTTGGCGGGGGGATGGCCTCCTGCCGCCCGGAGGCGAGCGCGGCGCACTCCCCGGCGAACGGGCACGCCCCGCAGTCCGGCCCACGCGGCGTGCAGACGGTGGCGCCCAGCTCCATGAGAGCCTCGTTGACCACCGCGGGCGGCGCCTCCTCCATGAGCGCCTCCACCCACGTCCGGATGGCCCCGCTCGCCGCCGCCCGCCTCGGGTCCCCCTCCAGGCCAAGCACCCTGGCACCCACCCGCAGCACGTTGCCGTCCAGCACCGCCACCCGCTCCCCGAAGGCCAGGGAGGCCACCGCCGCCGCCGTGTACGGCCCGATGCCCGGCAGCTCCCGGAGCCCGGCCGCCGAGCCGGGCAGGCGGCCACCGCGCTCCACCACCTCCCGCGCCAGGCGGTGGAGCGACCGCGCGCGCCGGTAGTACCCGAGGCCGGACCAGGCCTCCAGCACCTCCTCCTCCCGGACCTGCGCCAGGGACCGCAGGTCCGGGAAGCGCCGGAGGAACTCCCGGAACCGCGGTACGACCCGGTCCACCCGGGTCTGCTGGAGCATCAGCTCGCTCACCAGCACCCCGTAGGGATCCCGCGACCCGCCCCGCCAGGGCAGGTCCCTGGCGCTGGCGGCGAACCATCGTGCGAGGCGTTTCCCGGGCGACACGCCGCGATTGTAGCGGGCCGGCTCCCCTCCCCGGGCTCCAGGTAGTAGAATGTGGGCTCGGGCGCGTCCCGGCGGGCCCCCGCCCGCCCGACCGGCGCCCGGAGGGAGACGGCCGTGATCGCAACCACATCGTGGGACCTGCTCGTCTACGGCGGCACCGTGCTCACCCTGGAGCCCGGCTGCCGTGCCATCACCAACGGCGCCGTGGCCATCGCCGACGGGCGCATCGCCGCCGTGGGCCCCGCCGAGGCGCTCCTGGACCAGGCCCCCACGGGGGAGGTGCTGGACGCCACCGGCTGCCTGGTGATGCCGGGCTTCGTGAACACCCATTCCCACCTGGCCATGACGCTGCTCCGGGGCCTCGCGGACGACCTGCCCCTCAAGGACTGGCTCGAGGGGCATATCTGGCCCGCCGAGCGCGAGCACATGAACCGGGAGACCATCCGCGTGGGGACGCTCCTGGCGGCCGCCGAGCAGCTCCTGGCCGGGGTCACCACCACCACCGACATGTACTTCTTCGACGACGAGGTGGGGACGGTCCTGGCCGAGGTTGGGATGCGGGCCGTGGTGGCCGAGTCCCTCCTGGACTTCACCACGCCGCGCTGCTCGGGCCCCGACGAGATGCTCGAGCGCCAGCGGGAGCTCATCGAGATGTTCCGTGACCACCCGCTGATCACGCCGGCCGTGGCGCCCCACTCGCCCTACACCGTCTCTGCGGCCAACCTGGTGCGGGAGGCCGAGCTGGCCGACGAGATGGACGTGCCGCTCCACATCCACCTGGCGGAGACCCGCTGGGAGGTGGAGAAGCTGCTGGAGGAGAAGGGGGTCTCGCCCGTGGCCTACCTGGCGGACCTGGGCGTGCTGTCCGAGCGGACCGTGGCGGCCCACTGCGTCCACGTCTCCCCGGAGGACATCGGGATCCTGGGCGAGTTCGAGGTGGGGGTCTCCCACAACCCCGTGAGCAACCTGAAGCTGGCCTCGGGCGTGTCCCCCGTCCCCACCATGCTGGAGGCGGGCGTCACGGTGGCGCTGGGCACCGACGGAACCGCCTCCAACAACACCCTCGACGTGCTCCGCGACATGCAGGTCGCCGCGCTCCTCCACAAGGGCACCGGTGGCCAGCCCACGGTGCTCCCCGCCCGGCAGGCCGTGGAGATGGCCACGGTGGACGGCGCGAAGGTCCTGGGGCTGGACGGCAGGATCGGCAGGCTGTCGGAGGGCATGGAGGCCGACCTGGTCTGCCTCGACCTCACCGGAGCCCATGCCACCCCGCTGTACGACCACGTCTCCCACCTGGCCTACGCCGCCCGATCCTCCGACGTGCGGCACGTGCTGGTGCGGGGCAAGGTACTGGTGAACAACGGGGAGCTCCAGACCATCGACCTGGAGGAGGTCCGCACGAAGGCCGCCGAGATCGCCGAAAAGATCGCGGGATGAAACCCGCCGGGGGAATATCCGTTCAGCCAGAACGTATGATTCCGCGTGAGCATGACCATGACCCTGCCGCAGAGTGAAGCCGCGAGCCTGCACCGGCTCTGGGTGGAGCGGGCCCAGGCCGGCGACGCCGAGGCCTGCGAGGAGCTCGCCCGGCACTGCCAGCGTCAGGCCTACCTCCTCGCCCTCCAGCTGACCGGAAACCGGGACGACGCCCTGGACCTCGCGCAGGACGCCATGATCCGCTTCTTCGGGGCCCTGTCGCGGTTCGACCGCAGGAGGCCCCTCCGGCCCTGGCTCTACCGCATCGTCCGCAACCTCTACAGGGACCGGCTGCGACGCCAGCGGCTGCGGCGCACCGAGCCGCTGGAGGCGGTGGCCCCCCTGGCCGTCGCCGAGGGGGGGAACCCGCAGCCCAGCCCGGAGGCCGTGGCCTCCCGCCACGAGCTGCAGCGCGTTGTCTGGGAGGAGGTCCAGAAGCTTCCTCCTCCCTTCCGGGAGATCGTCGTGCTCCGTGACTACCAGGACCTCGAGTACGCGGAGATCGCCCGCATCCTGCGGGTGCCCCGCGGTACCGTGATGTCCCGCCTGCACCGGGCCCGCCGCCGTCTCGCCGAGGCCGTCCGTGCCCGTGTGGCGTCGTCCGACGGCGCCGGGGAGGGCCAGGACCATGCGTGAGCGCTGCCCCACCGGCCTCGAGGAGCGTCTCCTCACGGCGTACCTGGACGGTGAGCTCACCCAGGGCGGGATGCAGAAGGTGGAGGTCCACGTGGAGGCCTGTGCACACTGCCGGTCCCTCCTCGAGGACCTCTCCAGGATCCGGGAGGCCACCATGAACACGAGCTTCGCGACGCCACCCGACAACCAGTGGAACGAGCTGCCCCGGACCCCGGCGAGCGGCACCTTCCGCCGGCTGGGCTGGTGGCTGGTGATCCCCTGGCTGGTCCTCGTGATCGCCTGGGGACTGTGGGAGGCCTGGAAGGGCTCCGCCGGGGTCCTCGAGCGGGTCCTCGTCTTCGGCGGGATCGGCGGCGTGGTCCTGCTCTTCCTGTCCGTGCTGCTGGACCGGTTGCGGGATGCCGCCACCGATCGGTACCGGGAGGTGAACAGGTGATCATCACGACCACGGAGACCATCGCGGGCAAGCACATCGTCAGGACCCTGGGTCTGGCCCGGGGCAACACCATCCGCACGAGGCACCTCGGCAAGGACATCATGGCCGTCCTCCGCAACGTGGTGGGCGGCGAGGTGTCCGAGTACACCAAGATGATGGCCGAGGCCCGCGAACAGGCCCTGGATCGCATGGTGGAGGAGGCGGAGCAGCTGGGCGCCAACGCCATCGTGGCGGTCCGGTTCATGACCACCGAGATGATGCAGGGCGCCGCCGAGCTCCTGGCCTACGGCACCGCCGTCATCGTCGAGGACGACGACTGAGCCGACGTCTCCGGTCCCGCGGACACCCGCCGGTCTCCCCATCGGCCACCGTCTGCGCTATCCTGAGCGGAGAAGGCTGGCAACGGGAGGGGTGCATGGCTGTGGAGATCTTCACCGACGAGTGGGCTCACGAGTGGTGCAGCAAGATCAACGGCAACGCCGCCTACGCCGACGCGGCGAGGCGGTGGGAGGGCGCCATCGTCCTCCAGATGTCCGCCGATGCGGACTGGGGCATCCCGGAGGACCGGTCGGTGATCGCCGACCTGTGGCACGGCGAGTGTCGGGGGGCGAAGGCCGCCACCGAGGACGACCTGGACGAGGCTCCCTACATCATCGCCGCCACGCCCGACACCTGGAACAAGGTGCTGTCCGGCGACCTCGACCCCATCGTGGCGCTCATGGGCGGCAAGCTCAAGCTCGCCCGGGGCAAGCTCTTCAGGCTGCTCCCCTTCACCAGGGCCGCCAAGGAGATGGTCGAATCCGCCAGGGCCGTGGACACCTCCTTCCCCGACGGCTGGCAGTAGGCAGCGGAACGCGACCCGGGGGGGACCACAACCTCTCGGCGCGTGGCGCAGGAACGCCCCCACGGGGAGCCCCGGCCTCCAGGCCGGCATCGTGCCCCCCCAGAACCCGGGAGACACCCTCCCGCCGAGCCACCTCGCCTCCACTCACCCAAAGCACGAGGCCGCGACTTTCGAGCGGCGCTCCCCCCACGACCTCCCCTCGGCAAACGCAAATGCGGCCCTACCCGCACGGGCGGATGGCCAAGTGCCATACGGGCGGGTGGCCGGCCGCCGCACATTCCCTTCGCCCTCATTCGTTTCACGTTTCACGTTTCACGACCCGACCGGCCGGCGCTCCCTACCCCTCCCGCTTCTCGATCTCCTCCAGCAGGAGGTCGAGCTCGCCGTGGACGTGCTGGACCAGCGTGTCGGGATCCGGCACCAGGGCGGCGTCCACCGCCACGCCCACCCGGACCTCGCCCGCGTAGCTGAAGATACTCACGCCCAGCCCCAGGCGGGCGGACTGCGGCACCCAGAACATCATGTTGCGGAGCTTGCAGCCGGCGAGATAGAGGTGCTTCCGCGGTCCGGGCACGTTGGTCATCACCAGGGTGGCCTTGCTTCCGAAAAAGTCCACGCCCAGGGCAAGCAGCTCCGGCCTGGCGATGCCCAGGAGCTGCAGCACACTGAACACCACGCCGGCCTCGGGCGACCTCTTGAGGCGATTCATCCGCCGGCGGACCGTGGCCAGGCGCTTCAGCGGATCGTTCAGTCCCACAGGCAGCGCCACGAACACCAGGCCAAAACGGTTCCCGAGCTCCCCCAGCTCCTCCTCGGGCCTGAGGTTCACGGGCAGTACCGCGTGGATGTCCTCGCCCTCCACACGGTCCCCCCTGCCGATGAGATACCGCCGCATGGCCCCCGTGGCCACCGCCAGGAGCACATCATTGACCGTTGCCCCCGCGATCTTCCCGATCCGCTTCACCTCGTCGAGGGAAACTGGCCCGGACCAGGCCGCCTTCTTGGTGATGGTGATCCGTCCCTTGAAGGCGGTCTTCGGGTCGGCAGGCCGCTGGACGAGCCGGGCCAGCACGCTGACGGCACCGGCTCCGCTCTGCACGAGCTCCGCGAGCTTCTCCGGGTTGACGAACGCCTCGCGGCCCTGGTTGACGAGCGCCGCAGGCAGGCTCCGCGCCCCGCCCGGCGAGGCCTTCCCCTTCTTGCGCACCACCGGCGGCGCCTCGGGCTCCTCGTCCGTGAGCGTGAACAGCAGCCGGACCAGCGCGATCCCGTCGCCGATGCAGTGGTGCAGCCGGATGATGATGGCGGTCCCCTCGCCGTAATCCTCCACCACGTGGATCTGCCACAGCGGCCGTGAGCGATCCAGCGGCGTGCTCATGAGGTCGCTCACAAGGTCCTGGAGTGCCTTCTGGTCCTGGGGTGCGGCAAGGGCCACCTTCCGCAGGTGGTACCGCAGCGTGAAGTGCTCGTCCTCCACCCACCTCGGCTTGCCGAGGGGCAGCACCGCCTCCAGCACCTTCTGGCGGAACCGATCGTGGATCATGAGCCGGTCCTCGATGATCTCCTTGAGCCGGGCGAGCTCCACGCGCCCGTCCAGGACCATCAGCGCGGTGATGGTCATGAGGTTCGTGGAGTCCTCCATCCGCAGCCATGCGCTGTCCACATTGTCCATGAGGACGCCATCCCGCCTGAACATGCTCACCAAACCTCACCTTCCCCGCATGGACCACGGACTCCTCTCGGCCCCTTCCGCTCGACCTGGAACGCATCCAGTGGGTGCTCCATGATACCAGGAGGCCTTCCGGTCGGTCCCTGCCGGCATTCTCCGGATTGCCACATCGCGGCATCACCCGTCGGACTATCAGGGATCAGACTTGCAACCTGTTGCTCTCCTGGGACAAAAATATTTGCCGCAATGCGGTATTCCGGGTTGACACCCTTGCCGCAGTGCGTTATGTTCTTCTCGTGGATGCCGCAGAGCGGCAAGCAACAACGCAACGGAGCACAGGGGAGGTCACCATGGCTGCGAAGAAAGTTTCCAGGACGAACGTCAAGAGAATCCAGAACGATGTGATGGAGTCGGCCCACAAGGTGTGGCTGGCCGGGCTCGGCGCGCTGGCCACCGGCCAGGAAAAGGGCGGCGAGCTGTTCGAGGAGCTGGTGAGAAAGGGCGCCGCGCTGGAGAGCGCGGGCAAGGAGCAGGTGGAGAAGGCCAGGGAAACCGCGCTGGGCACCGTCACCGGCGTGAAGGCCGTGGCGGAGAGCTACTGGGAGACCTTCGAGAAGAAGATCGACGAGCGCCTGACCGGCGTGATCCACACCCTGGGCGTGCCCACCAAGGACGAGATCGAGGCCCTCACCAGGAAGGTGGAGGAGCTGACCAGGACCATCGAGAAGCTCCAGAAGAAGGACACCCCGGCCCGCAAGCCCGCCGCCAAGAGGCCTGCGACCGCAACCAGGAAGACCGGTGCCAAGAAAACCACCAAGTGACCTCTGACGCCGGCAACGGCGTGATGGAAACCACGGGGCGCCCTCGGGCGCCCCTATTTTTCGCTCCCCACAGCCGGGGGCAATCCCTTCTCCCATCATCCCGAGCGGAGTGACACGCAGTCCCTCCTCCCTCTGTCATCCCGAGCGGAGCAGCCGCAGCCCCCTACCTGTCATCCCGAGCGAAGGCCCGCAGGGCCGGAGTCGAGGGATCTCCCGAACGAAGCCGCCACCTCCATTTCCGAACGCCCTCCACGGGAGGGTGGGTGTCGCACGGCCGGAGGTTCGGGCGCCGCACACCCCCTTCGCCCTCTTTCGTTTCACCTTTCACGTTTCACGTCTCACGATCCGACCGGGCGGCGCTCCCCCCACGACCTCCCCTCGGCGAACGCGAATGCGGCCCTCCCTGCACGGGCGGCCTGGGGGCGCGCCCTGAAGGACGCGCCTACACTTTCAGATCCAGCGACCCAGCCCCGTCCAAATCCCAGCAATCCTCAGAATCCGTGGTTGCCAGTCCCGGGTGGGAGGGTGGGTGTCGCACGGGCGGAGGGCCGGTCGTCCCACATCCCCTTCGCCCTCTTTCGTTTCACCTTTCACCTTTCACGTTTCACGACCCGGTCGGGCGGGGGCATCGCACCTCGTACGGCCGGGCGGGCGCCGCACCCCCTCTCCCCTGCACCCTTGCTCCCCTGTTCCCCTGCTCCTCTGCTCCCCTGCTCCCCTGTTCCCCTGCTCCCCTGCACCCTTGCTCCCCTGTTCCCCTGCTCCCCTGCTCCCCTGCTCCCCTGCTCCCCTGCTCCCCTGCTCCCCCTCTCGCGTACAATGGTCCTCGGCATTTTCGCCCGGACGTGTAACCGCCGGGCGTCCCGGACACCAGGGAGGAGCAGTGGACGACCTCTCGCCCGACCAGAAGCGCCTGGTCACCCTGATGGTCGGCTACCAGAAGGGGAACATGGACGACTTCGCCGTGCTTTACGCGGAGCTCGAGCAGCCGTTGCGCCGCTACCTCTGGACCTTCGTCCGCGACACCGCGACCGTGGACGACCTCCTCCAGACCACCTTCCTCCAGGTCCACCGCGCCCGCCACACCTACACGCCGCCCCGGCCTGTCAGGCCCTGGCTCTATGCCATCACCCGGCACACCGCTCTCATGCACCTGCGCTCGAGGCGGCGCCGGAAGGAATACCTGGCTGACGAGGACCTCCCCGAGGTTCCCGTTCCGCCCGAGGTGGAGCGGCTCGGCGACCGGCTCATGGTGCGGAAGCTTCTCCTGGAGCTTCCGCGGTCGGACCGCGAGATCCTGACACTCCACCACCTCATGGGGCTCAGCTTTGCCGAGGTTGCCAGCGTGGTGGGCATCTCGGCCGGGGCTGCCAAGGTGCGGGCCCACAGGGCCATCAGGTCCCTCCGTGAGAGGCTTGCGTCCGAAGGAGCCGAACGATGACCGGACATCCGCTTCCCGAGGCTCTCCGGAAGGCCGTGGAGGCCGATTCCCGCCCGGTCCGGGCGCTCCCGGCCCTGTGGCGGAGAATCCTGGCCATCGTCATCGCGGCCGTGGCGCTGCTGGCCGCCGTGGTGGTCACCCACACCCTGCGGCCGGACCTCGAGACCCTCTCCATCTGGCTTGGCTGGGGCGCCACCATCGTGGAGATCATCGTGGGCATCTCCCTCATCGGGCTGGCCCTGCGCGAATCCGTCCCCGGACAGGCCATCCCACGTCCGGCCGTCGCCATCGCCGTCGCCACCGGTCTCGTGGTCAACTTCCTTGTGGCCATCGCCACCTGGGTGGGCACGAAAGGCAGCGGCATGACGGGCATGCCCGGCTGCGGTGTCATCTGCATGCGCACGGGGATCTGGATTGCCATCCCCGCCGTGCTCGTCACGCTCATCCTCGTCCTGCGCGCCCTGCCCCTGCGCCCCTGCGTGGTCGGCCTTCTGGGCGGCGCCGGCGCCGGGCTCATGGCCGACGGTATCAACCACCTCCTGTGCCCTCTCTCCGACCTCCGCCATGTGCTCGTGTGGCACACCGGAGCCATCCTCTGCCTCATGGCAGCCGGCTGGCTCGCCGGGAAGACCTGGGAGATCCTCCGGTCGAGGAGGGGCTGAGGGAGCACGGGGCCGGTTTCCTCCCGGCGAGCCACCTCTCCTCCGCTCGCCCCATGCACGAGGCCGCGACTTTCGAGCGGCGCTCCTTGTCACGACTCTCCCTCGGTGAACGCGAGAACCGCCCCCCTTGAACACAACCAGGCATCCGAAGAGAGCACGCGCCCACAGGGAGCGCCGGCCTCCAGGCCGGCATCGTGCGCTACACAGAACCCGGGCGACGTACTCTCTGAGCACGACGTCTCCTCCGCTCGCCCCATGCACGAGGCCGCGACTTTCGAGCGGCGCTCCCTGCCACGACCTTCCCTCGGCGAACGCGAATACGGCCCTCCCTGCACGGGCGGAGGTCCGGGCGTCGCACCTCCCCTTGCCCTCCTTCGTTTCACGTTTCACGTTTCACGTTTCACGACTCGGGCGGGCGGGCGTCGCACGGGCGGAGGTCCGGGCGTCGCACGGGCGGAGGTCCGGGCGTCGCACCTCCCCTTCGCCCTCTTTCGTTTCACGTTTCACGTTTCACGTTTCACGACCCGGGCGGGCGGGCGTCGCACGGGCGGAGGTCCGGGCGTCGCACCTCCCCTTGCCCTCCTTCGTTTCACCTTTCACGTTTCACGTTTCACGACCCGGGCGGGCGGGCGTCGCACGGGCGGAGGTCCGGGCGTCGCACCTCCCCTTCGCCCTCTTTCGTTTCACGTTTCACGTTTCACGTTTCACGTTTCACGACCCGGGCGGGCGGGGGCATCACACCTCGCACGGGCGAGCGAGCGTCGCCCCCCCAGGCCTCTCTCCCCCACCCCCCTTGTCAATCCGTGCGTCGTTCGCAATAATCATTTCGATGTCGCGAGAGCACCCACACCTTTCAAGGATGGTTGAGTTATGGGTCCGCCGGAATGAGCCCGCGGGCCGGATTCCCCGGCATGCACTCCGGCTCGCCGAGAAGGTGGCCGGCAATCCGGACTCGGTTCCAGCAGAGCTGGCCCTGGCCTGGACCATCGTCAACGACGTCTACACGACGCTCGAGTGGGAGATCCCTGCCTCCCCCCGCCTCGCCCGCTGCCGGAGCGCCGCGGTCTCCGTGGCCCAGAGCGCGGGCATGGTGGTGGACGAGGTCCTCCGGCACCTGGACACCGAGAACGGCGATGTCATGCTGTTGGGCGACCTCGGCCTTGCGCTCTCTCTCTTCGGCCGGCCCGACGTCTTCCCCGCCCGGGGCGCCATCCTGGTACGTCTTGGTCAGGACGAGAAGGAGCCCGTGTCAGCCGGCGGGATTCCAGCCTCGCAGGGCGTCCGCTGGGCCGAGAGCGGCCGTCTCCGTGAAGTCTTCACCGAGACCTCGATCCCCGGCAGGCTCCGGGAGAGGCAGGTCTTCCTGCCGGACGCGGGCCTGATCACCGCCCTCACCGCATCCTCGGCGGCTGATGGGGACCGCCTCACCGGAATCCTCTTCTGCTTCGCCGCCCACCTCACCACCCGCTCGGGTCACTGGGACTCGGCTGGCTCCACCGCCCGGAACCTGGGCTCCGTGGACCGCCTCGCCGCCGCCGCCTGGCGCTGGGGCCTCCAGCCAGATCCCAGCCTCGGCAGTCCATTCCTGCTCAGGCTCCGCGCCCTGACCAGGAAGCTCGTCGGGGCCAGTCAGAAGGCCTGAGTCTGCCCCTCCCTCCAGAGAAATACCCCGCCACGGAAGGCGGGGCATCATCATCGAGGTCGGGCCTCTCCAGAGGTTACCGCTTCAGTCGCATGGACGGATCGCCGAAGAACACCCAGCTCGAGCGTACATAGGGATCCGTGATGGCGGCCTTGGCCGCCACGATGGCATCGCCCACCCGGGAATTCGCGTCACCAAACAGACCCTCGTACAGGACCTCGTTGAGCCTCGCCTGACCCTCGGGATCCGTCAGGGCGCTGGAAGCCCACACGGCCACGGCACCACCATCCGGCTCCAGCAGAAGGGCCTCTGCGAGGCTCTGCTGCTGCACGTCGTGGAAAAGTCCGTTCAGGCAATTCATGGCCAGCACCACCGGGAGCCGATCGGCATTGGTCATGTTCTCGACGTCGGAGATCTCGAGCACTCCATGATTGGTCCAGATGGTCTGGGATCCGTGTCCCTGATAGTTGATGATCAGGCGGCCAGTCGTGAATGCCTCGAGGATCTCCTGGCGTGCAGTCTCCTCGCCCATCCTGCCAATGAGAACGTTCTCGGTCTCCACGTCTGCCGGAACCAGCGAGGCAAGTTCGTCGATGGCTTTCTCGAAGCTGAACTCCTCGCCATCCTGGTCGGCCACCAGCATGATCCGATCAGCCCAACCCGCGCCATCCGCGGCATCGTAGGCAATGATCTTCTCCACGGCCACGAGCGCCGCTGCCGGCGTCCTCGCTGGAATCCTCCCGATGGCGAGCGTGCTGCTGGCACTCCCGTCCACCTCGCCGAACCAGTCGTCGCTGGCAGTCTTGAGCAGCATGGTCGCCTGGATGTGGGTCGGAACGAAGTCCGACACACCCATCCCGAGATGATCCCGCGGGTCGAAGCTCGCATCTCCCAGCAGGACAACATAGCGTGGTGCCACTTCCCACCTTCCGGTTGCCTGCGTGAGGAATGAGCGAATGGCCTCGGGAGACTTCTCGCCAAAGCTGAATTCGTCGTACACATCCTCCAGGGAGACCACCGCCACGGTCAGTCCGTCCATACGACGATGGCCAGCCAACAACTCCGCCGCCTCGAGGAAGACAGGGTGCGAGATGATCACAAGGTCGGCACGGTTCCTTTCCCCATGCCATGCGGACGGCTGGTTCACCATGATGTCCACAGGCTGCTCGATCCGTTTCTCCGAGAAGGCGTAGAGGTCGGCATCTCGGTCGCCACCGGACCAGGTTCCCGGCACGACAACGCGGTACCCGGTCTCCGCGGGAGACTGCGCATCCAGAATCTCCCCGGGAACCTCCACCGGGCGATCCGGGTCCGACACATCCATCACCGTGGGAACCTTCCCTTCGAAACCCAAGAGGTCGATGGAGGCATGGCGCTGAGCTGTGAGGGAAAGGGCGTCGTCCCGGACCACGAAGGCCCGCGGGTAGATCACGGAGACAGCATCCAGGACACTCACATCACCATCGCCCGCCCTGGAGGTGAGCCGCACGACATTGTCCGCGGGAGTCAGCCGGTCCGCCACGTCGAACACTGCCTCGGCAGCTTCGTTCCCCTCGAAGCTCATCTCCCCGACCACCCGGTCATTGAGCTCCACGAGCACGTCATGGTCCCCATCGGTGATTCCCTGGAGAGAGACCCTGAGGCGAGGAGGAATCTCGTCGAATGAAGCCGCATCCATGTTGTCGAGATGCAATGTGGTCTCGAGAGACTCTGGCGACACCACCCCGGCGTAGAAGTTGTCACGATCTCCATTCTGAATCACGGAGGCCACATAGATGGAACGATCCCTCCGCTCCACTGTTGCCGGATAAACCGTCAGGAACCGCGTCGGCCTCTCACCGACAAATGGTGGCGTCATCCAGATTCGAAGGCCCGGCCGGTCGTCCACGGTCACCCAGTAGACACGGGTATCCGTGGCAGGGGTATCCAGCCCGAGCCCGTAGAACTCGATGGCATCCTCCACGTCGAAGTACCCGTCGTCCATGCCGGTCACACGGATCGCCTGCTCGACTCCCTCGGCGAAGAGATGCAGGGTGGTGGGGTCGGGCCCCGGGTCGAAACCGGCGTTCGCAAGGTCTCCCCTCGTCACCCGGTACCACCCCTCGTGGTCCACCAGGATCTTCGCCCCGGCCTCGGCCGCCCTGAGCCACTGGGCTTCGACGGGGCCGGTCTCCCTGGAGGAGGCCACCCTCGGCCTCTCACCCGCCGCCGGACTGCGAAGCCCGGAGCCGAGCGCGGACAGCGTGGGGGATTCCGCGAACTTCATCCCCAGGCGCGCCACCAGGCGTGCCTCCTCGTCGGCAGATGCGGGTCTGGCAGTGAACGGACCATGCCACCGGCTCGAACCATCCAGGTCGATCGCCTCGATCCAGTACCGCGCGGCGGACCGCAGGGTCGCGCGACGATCGACAAAGGTGTAGGCCCTGCCGGAAGCCATCTCCACCGCGGGGCCGGCGAAGAGCGCCGAACCTGCCACCACGGAAGGGGTGATCAGAACACGGTTCCCGGAGGCATCCTCCCGGTAGATCCTGAAGCCCAGGTTGTTCACCTCGTACCCGGTCCGCCACATGATGATCGTCCCACTGTCCGTTCCGACCACATCCGCCGCGGCGAATCGCGCCAGCGAGGGCGTGTTGGGCGGCTGGATGCTCTCGGCACAGATGGACCAGCTGGTCAGAGAACTCAGAGCCCATCCAACAGCATCCAAGGAGGCAACACCCGGCTTGGTGCTTCCCGATCCCCTCAGGTCCGTGAGGTTCGTGTTCACGGAGGTATTCCACCGCAGGGTCTGGGCACTCCCGGGAGTCGGCGTGATCGGGTACAGCGAGGACACCACGTCGATGATGGCATCCCTGGAGTTGCTGGTGATGGAAAGCGAGATGCTGCTGCTCGTCGCGCGCGTCGAGGCCGAGCTCCTGCTGGGGCTGGTCTGGTTCACGTTGCCGAAGGCCACCGCCGAGGCCACCACCTGGGTGGAGGTGCTCAGGGTGACACTGACCGTGTTCGAACCCGTGGGAGGTGCCAGCAGGTCCCAGATCTCTGTCCTGCCCTGGGTTCCGTTGGAATCCTGGGAAACCCGGCGGGTCAGTGCATTTCCCCCGTAGCTCACCGAGGAAACCTGCACCGCCGGGATGCTGGTGGTGTTGCCCCGGAGCGAGAAGCAGACCACCAGGTACCGGTTGGTCAGGGTCGCATTGACCGTATGGCTCCAGGTGAAGGTGGTCGTACCGGAACTCGTGGTGGTGCTGATGTTCGCGGAATCGATCACGATGTCCGTCACATCGGCATGGACGGCACCTGCGACGAGGAACAGCACGCATCCGAAGGCAAGAACGCCCAGGAGCACACGTCGCCCACCAGAAGTCGTTGCCATCGTCATACTGTTTCGGGTTCCGTACATCATCTCGAACCTCCTTGTGATCCCCTCGCATGAACGGGGTCCGGAGACCCGGCCCGCTCTCGCGCGGTTCCCGCAACTCTTCCAGCTCCTCTGGTGACCGCGGACCACCGTGATAACCCGGCACGCACCAGGGCCAGCTGCCGCAACACGCCAAACGCCTGCCTTCTGAAAAGCAGCCGGAAAAATACTCCCGGGCCTCGCACCGGAAACCGCCGGCCTTCTCGCTCCACACATACCACCCGACCCAGAATCCGCCCCGATGGCTCCGGAGCGTCACACGCGGTCATGGAATCACCACGGAGCAGGAAGATCTCACCATCGACATCGGGCACCCGCACCACCCGGTGCGCACGGACACAGGTCTCTCCGGCCACCACCACATCTCCCCACCGGACCTGCGAGGCCTCGACGGGTTCGACCACCAGCGTGTCGCCGTCACGGATGGTCGGCCGCATGCTCGTTCCCGGAGCCCGGAATCGGACCGCAACCCCATCGCGCAACATGGCCGCACACACCGGCTCGAAGCGCAGGGTCGTGGTTTCTTCACCCACGGTCCACCCTCTCCATCCAGGCCTCGATGCAGGCTATTGCCGTGGCATCCGGAACGAAACCGAGCCTCCCGCAGGGAGCCTCGCTTGCTGCAGTACTCAGGGTGTCCATCGCGGTTTCCAGCGCCATGGCTTCGAAGAAGGGGAGAAACGCCCGCGCCATCAGCTCCGAGACGGCCTCCGGCCTGGCGAGAGACTCGATCTCGTTTCGCGGCGCGTGCCCGAGCACCAGTATCCCCGCCAGAGGAGCATCCTCCGCCACCGAGAACCCGGCCTCACCGTGCCATGGGGTTCCAAACATGCGAATCTCCCCGTCCACTTCCCGCAGCACGATCCTGTCGTCGCTCAGGACGGTGACCCGCCTGCTTGACCACAACTTGGCCAGGGTGCTCTTCCCCGCTCCCGAGTGACCGCAGAAGAGCCATCCCCTCCCCTCGCCATCGATGATCCCACACGCATGAAGCTCGCACCCGAGGCCCTGGCCGAGCCTGTTGACGACCAGGAGTTCATCGAGAGGGTACTCGAGAGGATCCACCGGTTCGCTTCCCACATAGGGTCCGTGCAGGATGATCTCGCCCTTCCGGAAGTCCCGGGTAACACGGAGTTCCTTGTAGGGGATCGGGCCCAGAACGGGGGAAGAGAACCTGAAAGTGTGTTCACCACTGTCCTCGTAGAGCCGCCATACCATCCCGGAATCGAAGAGAAGACGCCCTGAAGGCTCGAGGCCGAGGCGCTGCATTCGGACGTGCAGATCGATCTCCGGATCAGGACAGGCTCCCACGAAGACCAAGCGCCTGCCATCGATACGAAGCGGAATCCCCACATCGGCCTGCACCCGGACGCCCACTCCGGCCACCTGGAAGGTGTACGCCCCGTCGGTACACTCTTCCCGGCAGACGGGAACCGATCGGCTCACGGCAAACCCCTCGTCCCCCCTTACGAGGCCAAGGAGGAACAGGCAACAGGCGAATTGCAGTTACTCTGTAGGGGACCCGTCGATCCGGAGACCTTGCAGTTCCCGAGAACCGCCTCCTCGGGCCGCAGCCTGACCTCACGAACCAGCGGCCTGTGGTAGGTTTTCCGGGACGTCCCATTGATGTCGCGTTTCTGGTGAGCCATCAGTCTCATCTCCCTCTGGCCAGAAGTACCTGATCTCGACAATCCCAAAAACGTGAACGTGGCCTCTCAGTGCAACGGCCACGATCGTCCGTGCCGCCAACCCTCGGCGATGGGTGTTCGACAACCTTCGATCACAGTGTAACCCGGCGCCGATTCCATTTCACTCAAGTATACGCTCATTTCAGGAAAATGTGGAGTCCCATGGTGTTCTCGCAGCTCATGCCTGCGTTCCAGGCGGGGTTCCCGACACCTCCCCGGCCTTGTCTCGAGACCTCAGCAATTGAAGGGCAATCGCCGGCCAACATCCCGGAGGCGCCCGGCGTCCGCCACCATCTTTCCGAAACGTTTGCCCCCCTCGCAGTACTCGCAGTCGCCGTGCCGGGGCACCTCGATGCCGAGAACACGGGCCCTCAGGTGCGCCACGTGGCAGAGGAAATCCACCGGCTCCTCCGGATCGCCCATCTCCATCTCGCCGTAGGCAGGACACATGCCGCAGAGGGACTTGATGTGGCAGCGGGTGCACTTCGTCTCGCGGGTGACCCTGCGTTCCACCACCCCGCCAAGGAACCGCTCCCACCCCTCCCGAAACGACCCCTCCCGGAGGTCGTAGAGGTCCCCGGGGGCGTTGCTGAAGTTGCAGAGGCCGAGCCGGCCGCAGGGATCGATGGAGAACGAGTTGACGGCGCCGCCGCAATGGTAGAGGCAGTCCTCCCGGCCCGGTGGCTGGGGCGGACCGTTGAAATGCTCGCAGAAGGACTGCCAGGCATCGGCCCGCTTCCGGTCCAGGACATCCAGCTCGACCACCTCCACGGGCTCGAGTCGTGTGGCGAGCGGCCCGCGTGATCCGTCGAGCCGGGGATTGATCATGGCGTCGAACCTGAACTCGACGCCGAGATCCCGTGCGAAGCGCTGCATGTCCCAGAGCTCGTGAACGTTCTCCCGGAGCACCACCGTCTTCAGCTTGAGGGGCAGGCCCCGCGTCATCAGGCGCTCGATCGCCCCCCGGACCCGGGCGAACGAGCCCGGGGCCCGCGTCAGCCGCTCGTGGGTCTCGCGGGTGTGCCCGTAGAGTGTGATCTCGATGGCGAAAGGACGCCACTCCGCGAGCTCATCCGCGATGGGTTCCGTGATTCCGGAGCCATTGGTGAACATCGTGATCAGGAAGCCCTTCCCCCTGGCATGCCGGTAGATCTCCATGAAGTCCGGGCGCACGAAGATCTCGCCCCCGGTGAACAGTAGCCAGAGCGTTCCCGCCTCCGCGATCTCGTCCAGGATCCTCCGGTGCTCCTCGAGGCTCAGCTCGCACTTCCTCACGGCATCATCGGCGGGAAGATTGCTGTAGCAGTGGAGGCAGGAGAAGTTGCACCGGCGGGTCACCTCGATGGTCCCCGTGATGGGCCGGCGATTCCACGGCGTGACCTGTCCGTGGACCCTGGTGCTGAACTCGGTGTAGCTCTCCTTCTCCATGGCTCTCGAGGACATGCTCAGTCCCCGGCGATCTCGACGACCCCGTTCTCCCGGAGGCTCTCGAGAAACTCCACGGCGTCACGGAACGCCGGTTCCTCGTCAACCTCGAATCCCGTCACCACTGCTGCCACGATCTCCTCGAGCGTGTTCCCGCGGACAACCCCCTCCCAGATCACGGCACCCACCTCGTTCAGCGTGAATATCGAGTCGAGCTCGGCCACACCACTCCGGACCGGGACAAGGATCATCTCCCCCCCGATCTCACGGGCCACGTACTCGCCTCGGGGCCTGAAGACTGTCGATGGGTCCATCTCATCCTTCCTTTCCCGGCCGTTGCCACCATCCTGAGAACCACACTCAGGATCCACTTCCAGTCTAGCACCTCTGCCCTCACCCGGGAACAGATCCGGGCCGGCATGATTGGGTGTCCTCTACAATCGGGACATGCCCGTGTCAACCTCCTCAATTCCCGGGACACCCCTCCGGTTCGCCGGGCTCGATGACCCCACCGTCGCAAGAATGGCCTCGGCTGCTGCCGGGGACCCCACAGCCATCGGATCCCTGGCCTCGGAGCCAGAGCGCGCCGGGCTCGCCGTCCTCCACCGCCTCGCACCCCTGCTGCTGGTGATCGGCCACCAGCATGGTCTCGAGCCCCCCACGGCCTGGAGCGATATCGCCCGCACGACCGCCGTGATGCGGCTCATGCTGGAGGACGGCCTCCGGGAGCTGGGCGCCGTTCTCGGCGATGCCGGGATCCCCTGGCTGCCGCTGAAGGGCATGGGGCCCGTGGCCCGCCTCTACCCCCAGCCCGAGTGCCGGCCCACGACCGACATCGACGTTCTCATTCCGGAAACAGAGTTCACACGAGCCCGCGCCCTTCTGAGAACAACGGGATGGGAGGACATGAACACCGGTATCGCCTTCGAGGACTTCCTGCTCCGCGAGGGCTACAACTGGCAGGCCCGGAACCGGAGGGGGATCATGCTCGAGCTCCACTTCCGGCTGTGGGGGTCCGTGGATCCTGCGCTGGCCACAACCCTCATGGAGCGTGCGGCTCCGGCGCCCGAGCTCGGGGCGACGGCCCTGGTCTCCGGCCCGGTGGAAACCCACGTCATGGCAGCCGCCCACCTCTGGAACTCACCCAGGCCGGTGGCGCTGCTCAACTTCCTCGACCTGGAGCTGCTGGCACGGGCCGCCGGGGGCCCCGGGTTCGTCGAGGGCGTCGCCTCCCTCGCCCGGCGGCACGACCTCCAGCTCTTCGTCGGCCTCGCCGCCGCCGTGGCCAACCAGCTCTGGGAGAACCAGTACAACGAGGCAATCGCCGCAACGCTCCTCGGTGACCTCCGCCCCGCCGAGCGGCTCGCCGTGGCCCGGGCCCGGAGGCGCTCGCCGCTCGAGTTATCCCTGGGCACTCTGGTCCTGGCACGGCTCCTCTCCGGCAGGAGGAGCCGCAGCGGCTGGCGCGCCCCGTTCCGCCAGCTCTGGCCGCATCCCGCCATCTGCGCGAAGAACCCTGGCAAAGGGCCCATCGCCGCCATCAGGAGGGCCCTGACCAGTGGGAGGTAGGGGTTTGTTCCAAACCTCCGAAGCCAAGCTTCCCTGAAACCTGGTGCTACACCCTGGGTGATCGATCTCTCCTCCGCTCGCCCCATGCACAAGGCCGCGACTTTCGAGCGGAGCTCCCTGCCACCACCTCCCCCCGGCAAGCACGGACATCCCGCTTCCAATCTGTCATCCCGACCGACCGAACCAATACTCCGTTGTCATCCCGACCGAGCGAGCGGAGCGAGCGAGTGGAGGGATCTCCCCCACCTCTGGAGGGCCTCCGGGGCTCGATAGCGCCGGCTTCGTGCGGGAGATCCCTCGACTCCGGCCCTCCGGGCCTCCGCTCGGGATGACAGGGGTTGGACGACCTCGGGATCTCCCCTTCTCCCCTGCTCCCCTGTCCCGCACGGGCGGGAGGGCGGCCGTCGCACCTCGCACGGGAGGGTGGGTGGGTGTCGCACGGGTGGGAGGCCGGGCATCGCACATCTCCTTCGCCCTCTTTCGTTTCACGTTTCACGTTTCACGTTTCACGACCCGGGCGGGCGGGGGCCGCCCTCACCTCCTGCCTTCCCTGCTTCCTCACTCTCTCCAGCTCGAACTCCGGCTGTTCCGGGAAGACGGTCGTCCTGGGAACGGGCACCACAGGAAGCCGCTCCACCCGGAGCATCTCCAGATCCAGGAGCCGTCGCGCGCCAGCCACCGGCTCGGCCCTCCGGAGGGCCACCAGGTCCAGGTCCATGGTGGTTCTCGGAATCCCGCAGGCCGCCATTGCCAATCCCCCGATCACGGCCCAGGGATGACTCCTCTCGTCCAGGAATCCACCCACAAGATCGAGCACCGCCGCGAAATCCATCACACCTCCACACCCAGGACACCCCCAAAACCTGCGGCCGGTACGCCGCACCAGCCCTCTCCCCCTCACCGTGGTGCACATCCCGGGATCTGAAGAGAGCACACACCCACAGGGAACACCGGCCTCGCCTTCATGATACAATGTCATTGTGAACACGAAGGATGGCGACGTTTTCGTGAGTGGTGCCAGCCTGCGCGAGCGGGCGGCGGCACTGGCGCGCTACGAGGCATGGGACCGGGCCCATCGTGAATCCCTGGACCCCGCCGGGGCCATCGCAGCCGTGGCCTCCCTGTACCGCCTGCTTCCCGAGCCGTCCCGGACCCGGGACGACGACCCCGAGTTCCAGGGTGTACGCCGGATGCTCGACGCCCTGGCCCTTCTCGGCCGTTCCCGTGGCTGAGCTCGAGGCCGTACTGGCCGACCTCGCCCGGCGCCTCGAGGAGGCCGGAATCGGGTACATGGTGATCGGCGGCCTTGCCAACGCCGTGTGGGGTTCCCCTCGCAGCACCATCGACATCGACTGTACCGTCCTGCTCGATCCAGCTCGTGTCGGCGGTCTCCTGGAGACCCTCGGTCCCGAATACCTTTCCAGGACGGACGATCCCGAGGCCTTCGTCAGACGGACGCGGGTGCTTCCGTTGCGCCACCGCGACGGTGTACAGATCGACCTCATCTTCGCGATGTTGCCCTTCGAGGAGGAGGCGGTCGGCCGTGCGGTGGAGGTGAAGGTCAGGGGGTTCCCCGTGCGATTCTGCAGCCCCGAGGACCTCGTCCTCCACAAGATCGTGTCGGACCGGGAACGCGACCGGCAGGACGTGGAGGACATCCTCCGCCGGCGCAGGTCGAGCCTCGACCGCTCCTATCTCGACCCCCGGATCGAGGGACTGGCGAACCTCCTGGCCCGGATTGTTCAGGAGGGTTCGCAGCGAGCGGCACGAGGCGCCGTTGCCGGTGGTGTTCTCGCAAGGCGAGGAAACGAAGGCGTGCCTGCGGCACGTGGAGCGACCGGGTCGAGACAACGCCGCCAGGAATGGTGGATCGCGCCGCACAGCCGAAGCAGCATGAATGGTCCGGGCTGGGACCTGACTGGTGAACCCGCACCACCTCTCAGCCTCGAAGAATCCCACCACGATGCCGGAACGGCATGACCTACACCTTCACCTTCACCTTCCCGGTGTTCATGCCCCTGACGGGAAACCGGTGTCCGCCATCGCCCAGCTACTTCGGGTTCACAGCTTCCTCGACGGATATTCTCCGCACATTGCCGTAGTAGTACGTGCCATCCGCACGGATCATGAGGGGCCGAAAGCTCAGGATACCCGGCTCGGAGTACATTCTGGGATACCGGGCGTCGATCGGGACGATATAGGCGCAGCGGGGGTCCCTGTCGGCTGGAGCCGATGGGCGCCAGGCGGCAATCCAGGTCCATTCTCCATCGGCAGAGAGATACTGGATCCCGTAGAGATAGCGTTCCGGGGAAGCCTCCGCAACCGGAACCGACGCCATGCAGAGCTTGACGGAGTAGTCTTCGAGGTACGAGGACGAATCGCCCTTCCACGCAAGCCCGATGGTATGCCCCGTCAGCATGGGCTGTTCGGGGGGTGCATTCCGAGAGTCGTCGATTTCCGGGGTGACGGTGAACTCTGTCTCACCCCCGGCAACGAGTGGGAAAGCACCAGTTCCTGTCTTCCAGACCACGGGCCAGTCGTCATCCTTGAGATAGACACTGAAACGCCTCTCACCAACAACCGTCAGCCTGAATGTGCCCGAGGGTCGAAGGTCGCGAATGGGATCGATGACGATGATGTACTTCCGGTCAACGCAACCTCCATCACCGACGTAACGGGCACTCTTGACCTCCAGGAAGCTCGAGGTGATCTCCAACGAATGGGTTCCCGCAGGACCGTCGACTTCTTCCAGAACGAAACTCACCTTTCGTTCACTACAACTACCCGTGGCCAGGAGGTACAGACGATCCCGGGGGCCGACGGCACGGGGAAGTGGCCCTATCCAGCAGGGTGTGATCCTGACACACGCTTCCGACACGCCGACCGGGGACAAGGCCGCCATCATGACGGCGAGACCGATGACCCGGACCACCGGGACACACCGGTGTCGTGCTCCAGGCACTCTTCTCAAGAAGGCGATGCCCTGGCAACCTCCACGTCCCGCACATCCCATGTGGTCCTCCGGACCATTCTACCAGGGCGTACCTGTTGCCCTCCCCCCATCGTGCCTCAAGGAAAATCGGGGTGCAGCTCCACCGCCCGTCCGATGCTCACTCTCTGCAGCCGGTCCTCGGCGGCCCCGTCTTCGGCCTGCCCGGCATCCGGGCGGGAGGGCTGATCGGCTCCATCCCCATCGCCACCGCGGGCGCCGCCCCCTGCGGGCCGCTCAGCCGCAGTCCGGCGGGCCCTGGACGCAGTAGGTCGTCCCGTTGAACTCCATGCATCCCCGGTCCACCATCCGGTACTCGAATCGGTCGCTGCCCCCGCCGCTGTAGCTGAAGGAGATGGTCCCCCCCGACGGCTGGCCCTGGATCGACCATCGCCCGCTGGCCCCACCCTGGCTGGCGGCGCCCCACGCCATGTCCTGGCCCGAATGGGAGTAGGAGGACTCCCGGTTCAGGAAGAAACGCCCGTCGGGGCAGAGCGTCAGCCTCCGCTCCGTGGAGCCCTGGTAGGAGTAGTAGTTCCCGGCCATCTGCCGCATCAGTGCGGGGTCGCCCGGTCCGGGGTCGGCGGCCCCGCCCCCGTCCGCCGCCCCGGCGGAGTTCCTGGAGTAGTCCATCACCCCGTCCGCCTCGCTGAGGTCGATGTCGAGCCGGACCTTCGTGTCCACCACGGTCACCGGCCGCTCGACCTTCCCGCAGACCACCACGTACTCGCCGGGAGGAACGTTCTTGAACTTGTAGTGGCCGAGGAGGTTCGTGGTGTCGGTGGCGACCGGCGTGCCGGTCGCCCTGTCGCGCAGCACCACCTGGATCCGGGCCGCGGGCGTGGCCGGATCCAGCCCGACGTACCCGGACACGCTGGGAGCTTTCTTCTTCCGTGCCATGACCGGCGCCGCAGCGAGGCACAGCACGACGGCAAACGCGACGAACGTCCGTGACCGGCTCACCATATCCTCCATTGGTGATGTTTGCGCCATGGTAGCGCCGTGCCCGCGCCGGCGTCAAACCGTTCCGGTGCTCCCGGCACCGGGGCACGGCACACCGATCTGGGGCCCCGGCTCGTCCACTCCCGGGAGCATCGCATCGAGTCTGTCGAGTGTTCTCGCCATCTCCTGGTCTTCCACCCGCCGGCGAACGCCCCGCATCACCCAGCCCGTCACGGTCACCGGGTGCTTGCCAAGAACCTGCGCCATGTCCTTGACCCGGATCCCCCACCTCTCAACACCCAGCATGGCCACGAGCTCCCGTGCCCTCGAGAGGCGCTCGCCGCGCCCACGACCCTGCAGCTCCTCCACCCCCACCCCGATCGCTCCGGCAACCCGCGCCACGAACTCTTCCGCCCCGATCACCGGCCGTTCCCTCTGGGCCCGCGCGGCCGCTTCTTTCCGCCTGGATCTCCCGGAATCCTCCGGATCCTCCAGGTCCCCGCGGGAAGGCCGCCCCAGGCGCCACCATGGCAGCCGCCCGGGATCCTCTCCGGTCCACGCCTCCTCTCGCGCCCCGCGCAGCATCCTCGTGTATGCCCCCCGCGCCGCCCTCCGGCTCTCTCCGAAGAGTCGCAGCACCTCGTCCACGTCCACGATCGGCTTCTTCCTCAGTCCGAGCACGTCCCGGTGCCCGCTCCACCGGTACCGCGCCGGATCGTCCACGAGCCCGGCTACCACCGGGTTGAGGTGGATGTACGCCACCAGCCGGTCCAGGTATCGCTGATCCCGGACAAGCTTCGCCCGGTACCGCCCCTGCCACAACGGCCCGTACACCCGGGCCGACCTGTTCACCGAGCGCGCGGTCCGCCACTGCAGCGTCTTGATCGTCCTACCCAGCGGCACCACCCCCGTCCCCACCGCCAGATGGTAGTGGTTCGGCAACAGCGCCCACGCAAACACCGTCACCCCGTCCCGCTCCACCACCTCCCGCAACAACTGCACGAACTCCGCAGCCCTCCCGTCCTCCTCGAAGACCCTCTCCCCCCGTGCCAGCCGGTTGTACACGTGAAACACCGCCCCATCGAAATGAATCCTCTGCGCCCGCGGCATCGCCATCGCCGCCTGCCAGCACCTTAACATTACTTTCTTATACCTAGCGCTTTACGAGTACGAGCCCCTTTAACTTGGTGACGCCAACGCTGTGCTGTGTTCCTGAGCGCCATCTATGGGGTAGCATCTTTCCTTTCTATTCATTGTCCAACAGGCCTTGGATACCTCTAAGCCATATTTCAATCTTCTTTGGCACAGTCATGTCAGGGTTCTTAATGTCAAACTCACTCCACAAAAATCCCTGAAGGTCTGCGGGTAATTTAGAGTTCTTGTCCTTCAACAAAAGGACATCTTGACCGCGTGATTTGAAAAACCCAAACTCAAGAGCTACATTTGGATTTGAAAATAAGCGTACCTCGTCCTTCTTTAATCTATCCACAACAGGTTCTGATACGTACACCGCTATACCATACTTTGCTGACAGCATGTTAATAATCAAATTGTCCCACAACCTATCGGAGTATATCCTATCGGCGTCATCTACTCGTATGGCTCTGTAGCCCCAACGTTGGCACTCTGCTTTGATTACCTCCGTCAGTTTCCGATATTCAATGTCTGTTTCAAACGGCATCATCAGAAATACTGTCTTGTCAAAAGCCTGCTTATCCCAGATTTTCTCTAAAGTGGTATTGTAAACAGAAAAGGCCTCATGAATAGAACCATAGCGTTCCAAGAAGGCGCGCAATCTAGCGCTTGTTTGAAGTGCTTTATATCGTGTATTCCTATAATCACTATGGACAAGTCGATTTACAGAATACGCAATATCTACTTCACCAGCCGCTTCGCACCGTTGAATACCTACTATAGCCGCCCTAGCAATGGATTCTAAAAATAGAGACTCTGAAAAATGCGGACGCACGCTCATTATGGACTGCGGTATACCCTCAGGCGTTTTAGACAGTTCGAAAAGCCCCACAAGAACGTCATCTATTGTATCTCTATATCCTCCGACGACCGAATCAATCATCATAAGATCTTCCAAAAGAAACAAACGATCTACAAGAAGCAGTGATGCGTTTGTATTAGATGATTCTATTTCATTCTCTATTAGACCTGCAATCTCTTGTAATAGCTTTGTATGTTCTGGAACATACTTTGCGAGCAGAAGGCCAAGAAATCCAAGTTGTGACAAAGACGTACATCCAACGCTCCTACGTTTAATCAGATAGTCGAATGCGAGATCGATTTCCGATTCAAACACCTTCCTCGAATACTGACAAAGGATTTTCACCGACCAAAGAGTGCTGAAATAGTCGCCTCCATGTAAATACGCTGTGAATACGGGTATAGATCCATCCTTCAATTGATGTTCAGCGATTCCGGAACGAAGCATGTCCTCTTGGGTTGACGCGTGTGGGCGAATTCGAGTGAGAGAATCCAATGCAAATGGATGGTTCGAATACCCATTGTCCGGATCTAACAACCATAGCATAGCCGACGATATACCATCAGCAAATACAGCCGGATCAAGTCTAGCTAATAGTTCTACTAGGTGGTGCGTCGCCGGCACGTCAACACTGACTGCACCATCAACATTACTGGTTCGGATAATACCATCAGGACCGGCCTCAAGCATCATAGACAACGCGAGCTGCTCAGCATGAGTGCGCAAGTTATGGAGTTCAGTATCCTTCATTTACCCTAGTTCCTTTCTCCTATAAACAATATCCTGATCGCAACTATACTAGTAAGTTCTCAGCTAACGTCAACCCGGCGTTCCCTATTAATGTCAAGCCACCGATTG
This sequence comes from Thermoanaerobaculia bacterium, assembly GCA_027061805.1. Lineage (GTDB taxonomy): Bacteria > Acidobacteriota > Thermoanaerobaculia > Thermoanaerobaculales > Sulfomarinibacteraceae > JAMOWA01. The sequence goes on from JAMOWA010000068.1 coordinate 90,781, forward strand.
GAGTTGTTGAGCCCTGTACTGGGGGGGCTGAGGTAGTCCAGCGCTTGGTGCGTTCGGCCCTGGTTGTACCACTCGATCCACTTGCGGATGACTTGGCCGGCCTCCTCGAAGGTCTCGAAGCGGTGTTGCCACACGCACTCCTCCTTTAAGCTCCGGAAGAACCGTTCGGCGAGACCGTTCTGCTCTGGCGTGTACGGGGTGATGTACTCCTGCTCTAAGGGGCGGGCTCCTGCAACTGAGGTTTCGTCCCTCAGGATGCTGAGCACCAGAGCAGATCGCCGCTTGGCCGTCCAACGCTTCTCGTCATCTGGTAGATCCGTCATATCTCGTTCCCTCCGGCTGGGCCGGCAGGGCCTGAGGACTTGTGGAAAGCTGGCCTCCAACTACCCTGCCTCCACCTTCCCACAGTCTTCGCAAGCCCGACAACGAGGCGTCTCTCCTCACCAGTCCACATGTATTATTGGTGGCCCAGCCCCAGAGGGGAGCAGGATACCCTTGCAGCTCGCAACCACGTTGAGGCGAAAGACATAGTGGTGGCATCAGACGACCTTCCAGGCCTCTCTGGCGGCGGCCATGGTTTCCTACAAACCAGGGTTGGTACACTGGCTCTGGGGAGAGGATGAAGAATCTGGGCTCTGGGACGTCGAACTTGCCAAAGGTTACCACGAAGGCACCATCCTTCAAGGGTCGACGACCATCGTCGAGCCGGGCGAGCCTAGCAGCCAAAGGTAGCAGTAAGAAACGTGATACATCGTGCGAAGTCCTGCTGAGGCGGGCTCTTTGGCGGCGAGGGTTACGTTATCGGATCAACGTCGAGGATCTGCCGGGGAAACCGGACATCGTCTTCCGCAGAGCGAAGGTGGTCGTGTTTGTCGATGGCGATTTCTGGCATGGCAAGGACTGGGAGGTGCGAGAGTCACGGCTCCGGTCGGGATCCAACGCTGATTATTGGGTTGCGAAGATCAGCCGGAACAGAGAACGGGACGTCCGCAACACGGCGCTTCTCGAAGCGGAAGGATGGACCGTCCACCGGTTCTGGGAGACTGAGATCAAGGCGGATGTTGAGCTGGTAGCCGATAAGGTGGCTGCCAGCGTGACTCGGGGAAGGACCGGGAGGCACGGCCCGGAGGTTTATTGACAATATTGGCGGCAGGTGTAAAAATGGTGTAAAATGAAAAAGGAAAGGGAACAAGACGTACGATGTTGAACGTCATCAGCCTCTACACCGGCGCGGGCGGACTTGACCTAGGTTTTGAGGCGGCCGGATTTGAAGTGGCCGTCGCCGTCGAGATGGATTCGGAAGCGGTGGCGACGCTCCGCCAGAACCGTGACTGGCCGGTGATTGAACGTGACATCCATCAGGTGACCTCGCGCGAGATCCTAGAGACGGCTGGGCTTCGTGAGGGCGATGCCGATGTGCTGATAGGAGGTCCCCCTTGCCAACCCTTCTCCAAGGCAGGGTACTGGGCCAACGGGGATACGCTCCGCTTGGACGATCCCCGTGCCGGGACCATGGCCGCTTACCTTCGAGTCCTCCGCGATACTTTGCCTCGAACTTTCTTTCTGGAGAACGTTCCGGGGCTCACGTACCGCGGCAAGAGCGAGGGGATCGAGCTGATCCTGCGTACAATCGAGAAAATCAACGCCGAACGAGGTGTCTCCTACAACCTGCGCTACCGTCAGGTCAACGCAGCGTCGTTTGGGGTGCCCCAACTTCGTGAGCGGGTTATTGTCGTTGGCTCGAGAGAGGGTGTGTCATTCGAGTTTCCGCTCCCCACGCACGGTCCCGTCGAAGCTTCGGCAGACTTGGCCGCCGTCGAGCCCTTCATGACCGCGTGGGATGCTATCGGCGACCTTGAGGACGATGACGGCCCGGAGCTTCGGGTTCGTGGCAAGTGGGCCGACCTTCTCCCCACGATTCCCGAAGGGGAGAACTACCTTTGGCATACAGACCGTGGCGGTGGGTTGCCACTTTTTGGCTGGAGGCGCCGGTACTGGAGTTTCCTACTAAAGCTGGCCAAGGCGCGCCCGTCCTGGACTATCCAAGCTCAGCCTGGCCCTGCGGTCGGGCCGTTCCACTGGAAAAGCCGCCGCCTGTCCGCTCGTGAGCTGTGCCGCCTTCAAACCTTCCCAGACGATTATAGAATCGTTGGCAAGCTCTCTTCGGTTCAACGTCAGCTCGGCAATGCTGTCCCCGCGGCTCTCGCTGAGGTGATCGCCCGCAAGATCCGCGCCGATCTTCTTGGAGATCCTGTGGATCTCAGACCCACATTGATTCCAGCCCGGCGTGGCATCGCTCCGGCCCCCGAGCCGATCCTTCCCGTTCCCGACAAGTACCTTCACCTCGTAGGAGATCACGAACCTCACCCCGGTACGGGTAAGGGGTACGCTGCCAGGAAACGTCACGTGGTTCGTTTGGACGCTTCCGACGAAGTCAGCGAGGGCCTCCCTTTCGTTTCTCCCGCCACTTCGAAAGCTTCTCAGGCTTGACCGCCTGAGCCCTCCAATACGTGTTGAACTCCTCTTCTGAGGAGAAAGCCCCAGCTTCTCTCCGTAGCGCATCGATCTCTGACACCGCCGCGATATAGCAGCGTGTACCACTTGAGCGTTTTCTCGTCGCCACACGCCACTTCTCTACAACGATCAGCTCAACGTTCTTCGCAGTAGTTTCCACATAATCGTACAGAGCGATGAGGGCAAGGTGAGCCGCATAGCTTGAATATGGCATCTCGATGTTAGCGACTTTGTCGTCGGGGTAGTGGAAGTACTCTGCATCGAAGGTTCCAATCGTGATCGAGTACGATGTCTTGTCACCCTTGGCGTTACGGCGAGCACATTTGATATCTACGGCGAACCGATTTGGAGAGATCAGGGGCCCGTTGAACGTGAAGTCAGGATAGGTTCGGTCACTTGAAGCCGGGATGCAAACAAGTTCATCCACCTGCAACAGCCGGCGCCTAAGGTAATGCTTGATGGAGATTTCCAACACCTTACCCACAACGGCCGCTTCACGAGGCAACGGCTCAATACTGCCGTCGTTGAGGAGCAAACCCTTGACGTCGAACTCATATCCCACAACAAGGCCCCGCAGCAACTCTTTGAAACTCTCCACGGGCTGCTTTGGGTCATAGAACAATCCACCACGCTTCACAATGGACCTCCCAGGGGTCCCATCATAGACCACACCACACGGCCTTGGCTGGTTCCTCTAACCCGCTAGCGAAACATCATCGTCCGGGAATGAGCGGTTGCCAGATAACCTCTGTGGGTTGTGAGGGGATCCACCGTTTACCGCAGACCGCATGAAGGACTGCATGTCAGGTACCACACCCACACAACGTGGTCCAGAAACCACCACTTCCCAATCCGCCCGCAGAAGCTGGACCCGGGGGGCCGGGGAAGGTCGTCGCGAGGCGTTCCGGCGGGGTCCAGATGTGGCGATGAAGATGAAGGCGTGGCGGGTAGGGCCTGGTACTCGCTACCTTCAGGTCACCTGAACACCCCTGTCGAAGGAAATCGTGCTCCCTTGGACACCGCCTCCGCTCAACAGAGCCGAGCCCGGCGGGCGGGGAGGGGTTCGTCGCGAGCGCCGCGAGACGGTGCGGGATCTGGCGTTTGTCGCCGCCCGAACGAATGAGGCGTAGCAGCGCTACGCCGCAGTGAGAGAGGGCAAGAAAACGCCGGAGACCGTGCCGAATCGCGGGGCGCAGCAGAAGCCATCCCCGCCCGCCGGGCGCTCCTAGTTGCCCTCCAAAATCACATCATCGTACTCCGTCTCGAAGAAGAGCTTGTGCTTGAGCTCCTCCTTGGCGAGGCCCTTGAAGAGCTCCCGGAGTCCGGGGTCGGAGGTGGCCCGGGCCAGGTCCACGTAGAGGTCGTGGGCGCGCTGCTCGGCCTTCATGGCGAAGAGGAGGGCCTCCTGGTAGTCCATGTTGGGGTGGGGCTTCACGTCCACCAGGTGGTCGGAGATCTTCAGGTTCTGGACCTCGCCGGCGGCGAAGCCGGAGAGGTCGCCGGCCTTGACCTGCTCGAGCCTGGCCTTGTGCCCCAGCTCCATCTGGGCCAGCTCGAGGAAGGTCTTCTCCAGGCCGGGGCGCTTCACCTTGCCCGCGATGTCCATGTACATGTCGTGGGCTTCCATCTCCTTGCCGATGGCGAAGTCGAGGATCTCTTCGATGGAGTCGAACTGCATGGTGCCTCCTTCTAGCGGACGGTGATGACGGGGATCTCCGGCTCCGTCTCCTCCCGCTCGGGAAGGATACCAAGGAATCGCTGGATTCCCTCCACCGCGCGGAGGCCGTCGGCGATGGCCGAGATGGCGTCGGCGGTGTCGTTGACCAGGTCGCCGCCGGCGAAGATGCCCCGGTGGCCCGTCATGCCGTTGTGGTCCACGGTGATCCAGCCCTTGGCGTCGGCCACCTTCTCGGCGATGTCGGGCGGCATCCAGCTGTGGTCCGCGCTCTGGCCGATGGCCACGATCACGCGGTCCACCACCATGTGGTGCTCCACGCCCTCGATGAGCTTGGGCCGGGGCCGGCCGCGGTCGGAGGGCACCATCTCGGCGGGGCCCCACACGAAGTCGAGCCGGCCGTCGTCGGTGCGCTCCACGCGGAGGGGGATGGCCTGGGGGATGATCTCCACGCCCTCGGCCTCGGCGTCCTCGATCTCCTCGTCGTCGGCGGGCATGTCCACGATGCGGCGCCGGTAGGCGATGGTCACCTCGGCCCCCAGGCGGCGGGAGACCCGCGCGGCGTCGATGGCCACGTTGCCGCCGCCCACCACCACGACCCGCTCGCCCACCTCCACCTCCCTGCCGATGTTCTTGTCGCGGAGGAGGTCCAGGGCGTAGACCACGCCGGGCAGGTCCTCGCCCTCGGCGCCGAGGCGGTAGGGCTTCATGAGGCCGGTGCCGATGAAGACGGCGTCGTTCTCCTCGAGCATGCGGCGGAGCTCGTCGCCCTCCACCCTGTGGTTGGTGACGATCTTCACGCCGGCGTCCTCGAGAAGCTTGATCTGCTTCTCCAGGGAGGGCATGGGGAAGCGGTACTTGGGGATGCCGAAGAAGGTGGCGCCGCCCAGCTGGGGCAGGGCCTCGTGGATGGTCACCTCGAAGCCCCGGATGGCCAGGTAGTAGGCCACGGTGATGCCCGAGGGGCCGCCGCCGATGACGGCGATCTTCCGGCCCTCGCCCACCCGCTCCACGTCCACGTCCAGGACGGACTTGAGGTCGTCGAAGCGCTCGGTCACGTAGCGCTTGAGCCAGCGGATGGCCAGGGGGTCGCCGTTGACGCCGATGGAGCAGACGCTCTCGCAGCGCCGGGTGCAGACCTTGCCGCACATCTCGGGCATGGAGTTGTTGTCGTAGATGACGTTGAGGGCGCGCACGTCGTCCCCGTCGCGGATGGCCGCGATGTAGTCGGGGATGTGCATGTGGGCGGGGCAGGCGGCCACGCAGAGGCCGCACTCCACGCAGCGGGCGGCCTCGCGGCGGGCCTCCTCCTCGGTGTAGCCCACCACCACCTCGGCCCAGGTGTGGATGCGCTCCTCGGGGTCCAGGTGGCCCATGGGGACCCGCTCGTGGTCCACGATGTCGAAGCCCTCGTCCTTGCGCCAGCCCAGCTCGGCGCCGTCCCAGGGCTTCTCGTCCACGCCGGGGGTGTAGCGGAAGGCGTCGCCGTCGTGGTCCACCCAGACGTACTCGTTGGACATGGCCAGGGAGCCCGAGGGGCAGACGTCCACGCAGAGGGCGCACCAGCAGCAGCGGCCGTAGTCCACCTTCGGCCGCAGGCCCGAGTCCCCCTTGGTGGGCTCGTCCACGGGCACCATGTCGATGGCCACGTTCTGGCAGATCTCCGCGCAGGTGCCGCAGCCGATGCAGGTCTCCCGGTCGTTGATGTGCCAGCCGCGGTAGCGGGGCGCGCCGGGGCGGACCCCGGGCTCGTCGGGGACGGTGAAGGGCTTGGAGAACGCCTGCATCCAGGCGGAGAAGGGCGCGAGGGTGTTCTTGAGGCTCATCTCCCACCTACCTCTCGATCTCGGGGGGACAGGTCTGCAGGGACACCATCAGCGGGGAGAGGTCCGCGATGTTGGTGCCGGGGATCAGCCGCTCCAGGAGGGACACGCCGTGCACGTAGGAGGGCCCCCGCACGTGGACCCGGCGCATCTTGTCGGAGCCGTCGGTGACCACGTAGTAGCCCATCTCGCCGCGGCTGGCCTCGGCGCGGACGTAGGTCTGGCCGGGCGGGATGGTCCAGGTGAGCATGTTGGGCAGCTTGGCGCAGTAGGGGCCCTCGGTGGGCATGCGCCTGAGGATCTGCCGGATGAGGTCCACGGACTGGGCGATCTCCTGGCGGCGGATCCACGCGCGGGCGTAGATGTCCGAGCCCGTGGTGGTGACCACCTCGAAGTCCAGCTCGGGATACTTGAGGTAGGGGAAGTCCTTCCGGGTGTCGCGGGGGATGCCCATGGCGCGGACCACGGGGCCGCTGATGCCCATCTCGTCCGCCCACTCCTCGGGGACCACGCCCACGCCGATGGCACGCTTGCGGAAGACCGAGGAGTCGAAGATGGCGTTGTCGATGACCGGGAGCTTGGCCTCGATCTTTGCGAGCACCTCGGTCTCCATGCGCTCGGCGAAGCCCTCGGGCAGGTCACGGCGCACGCCGCCGAAGACGGTGTACATGTGGTAGACGCGGGCACCGGTGAGCTCCTCGAAGCGGTCCAGCACGTAGTCGCGGAGGGTGTAGGTCCAGTTGGGGACCACGCCGAGGCCCATGCTGCCCACGTGGCCGCCCAGGACCTGGAGCATGGCCGCGAGCCGCGACATCTCGAGCACGAGCGTCCGGATCCAGAGGGCCTTCTCCGGCACCTCGCGGTCCAGGCCGGAGAGCTCCTCCAGGGCCGCCGCCAGGAGGTACTCGTTGGTGTCGGGCTCGGGCACGCAGATCCGGCAGACGATGGGGAAGGACTGGATGAACTTCCGCCGCTCCATGAGCTTCTCGAAGGCCCGGTGGAGGTAGCCCACGTGGGTGATGCCCTGGGTGAGGGTGTCCCCCTCCAGCCAGGCCTGCACGGACATGTTGCCGGTGATGCCCGGGTGCTGTGGGCCGAACCACAGCTGCACGCGGCGCCTGAGGGTCTCAGTCGTCGTCATGGAGGTACCCCCTCTCGCCGAAGACCTTCCCCACGTACACCCGCGGGTCCACGTGCTCCCGGCCGGGCCGCGAGGGGTGGTGGGCGTGCATGTAGGCCACGGTGTCGAAGTCGCGGCGCATGGGCGGGAGGTCGTCCCACCCCTCCAGGATGAAGGGCACACCCTGCCGGGGGCTGCCCGGGAAGTGGATGCCGAACATCTCGTTGATCTCCTGCTCGTAGGTCACCGCCTGGGGCCACAGCTCGTGGACGGACTCCATGGTGGCCTCCTCCCGGGGGATCCGGGTGCACACCATGAGGGAGCGATGGCCGTGGGGGTCGGTGAGGAGGTAGGTGAGCTGGAACTCGCCGTCCTCCAGCCAGTCCACCACGGAGAGGTGGTTGAGCTGCACGAAGGGGGTGTGGAGCTTCATCCAGGTGAGCAGCGGGACCACGGTGCCCGGGGCCACCCCGATCTGGGCGAGGTCGGCCCGCTGCTCGTGCTCCCACTCCACGGAAAAGCGCGCGCGGATGTCGTCGATGATGGTCTTCATGGTCCCTACCAGTTGTAGTCCGGGAGATTCCAGTCGGTGATGAGCTTCTTCTGGTTGGCCTTGTACCAGTCCAGGTTCTCCAGGTAGTGGTGCCAGCCGTTGGCCTCGCCCTTCTTGACGCGCTCCATGAGGTACTTGAAGCCCTCGATGAGCGCCTCGGGACGGGGCATGCAGCCGGCGATGTAGACGTCCACCGGCAGGTAGAGGTCCAGCCGGTTGATGGTGTTGTAGGAGTCCCAGTACATGCCGCCGTTGATGGTGCAGGAGCCCAGGCCCACGATCCACTTGGGCGAGGGCATCTGCTCGTAGGCCCGGATCACCCTCTTGAGCGACTTGGTGGCCAGGTAGCCGGACACGATGAGCACGTTGGACTGCCGGGGGGTGGGCCGCATGGCCATGCCGAAGCGCTCCATGTCGAAGCGCGCGGTGGTGAGCGGCCTGAGCTCGATGGCGCCGCAGCCGGTGCCGTAGGCCATCACCCACAGGGACTGGGCGCGGAACCAGTTCTTGATGGTGGCCAGCGCCTCCTTGAGGGCGGGCGCCTTGGGGAGCTCCTCCTCCCCCAGGAAGCAGCCCTCGCCCAGGGGGGCGTGGGGGCGGGATCCCTCGGGGGGCGCCGCCACCGGCAGGACGGGAAGCTTTCTCTTCTCCATGCGGCCTCCTAGCGGTTGAGCATCACGAGCAGCACGCCCGCGACGCCGGCGACCGTGGGCCAGCCCAGGAAGAAACGGATCGCCTGCTCGGTCCGGAATCGCGGGAACACGGCGCCCACGAAGACGGACCAGAAGTAGATGAGGAAGGTCTTGACGAAGGCCTCGGGGAGGCTGGTGGCCCCGCCCAGGAACAGGTCCATGTACAGCACCATCTTGGCCACGGCGAAGGTGGCCCGGCCCACCATGAGCAGGGAGAGGAACTGGGAGTTGAACTCGGTGGGCGGCCCCACCGGGATCTCCTGGGGCGCCCCCACGATGTTGAAGGGGGCGTACATGTTCATGCCCAGGAAGGCCAGGAAGGCGGCCACGGCGGCCAGCGGGTTCTGAATCAGGTTCCAGTGCAGCCACCCGCCCTGCTGGGCCGCCACGATCTCGTGGATGGAGAAGGAGCCCGTCTGGGCCACCAGGGCCACCACGGCCAGGGCGAAGGGCAGCTCGTAGGCCGTCATCTGGGACAGCCCGCGGGAGATGCCGATGGGCGAGTGGGGGTGCCCCGCCTCCGCGGCGCCCAGGGCCATGCCCAGGGAGCCGAAGAACATGAAGTACATGGCCATGAGGAGGTCCCCGGAGAAGGAGAAGTTCTCGAGCGCCGGAACGCCCACCACCACCGGGATCAGGAGATACAGCCCGATCCCGCCGCCCGCCCGGAAGATGGGGGCGATGAAGGACATGACGCCGTGGTGGGTGGCGGTCCTCAGGGAGAGGTTCTTCCCCAGGTCGAGGTAGGGCTGCCACACGGGCGGCCCGATCCGCCCCTGGATGCGCGCCATCACCTTGCGGATGATGCCGCCGATGGCCAGCCCGTAGGCCAGCGCACCGAGGACGCCGACGAGGGACCACAGGATCTTTGGAAGAAGTGGCATGTCGCCTCCCTAACCGGCCAGGCCGAGCCCGGCGAGCACCAGGATGAAGAGCATGGCGTAGAGCATGTAGGTCTGGGCGTCGCCCGTGTAGATCCGCCGGCCCGCCTCGCCCAGGGCCCCGGTCACCTCGCCCACGCCCTTCCAGAAGGCGGTGGCGGCGCTCCGCAGGATGGGCGCGAAGGCCCGCTCGTAGGGCTTGAAGAAGGCCCAGGCGTAGTGGAGCTCCTCTGGCGGCGGCGGCACCTCGGCGGCGTAGACGATGTCCAGCTGCCGGATCTTCTTCGACCGCGGCCCGGCGAAGAGCAGGAAGGCCAGCAGCACCACGAAGAGCACCGCCACCAGGGTCATGATGGCCACGGCGTTGAAGTAGCCGAAGGAGGTGGTCAGGGTGAGCGCTCCCTCGAGCTCGAGGCCCGCGGCCCCGAAGGTGGCCCCCACCAGACGCTGGAGCGGGTCGAGCAGGGCCTGGGGCCACACGGAGAGCACCATGATCCCCGCCATGAGGAGGACCTGGGCCGCGAGCAGGGCCGGGGGCGCCTCGCGGAGCTCCCGGTGCTCGGGCTTGAGCTGGCCCAGGAAGATGGAGTGGATCAGGCGGAAGCAGTAGAGGAAGGCGATCACCGAGGCGAACATGAGCGCCGCCGTGAGCAGGAGCCAGCCCCGCTCCATCAGGGCCTCATACAGCAGCCACTTGCCGGCGAAGCCCGACAGCGGCGGCACGCCCGACAGCGCGATGATTCCGATGAGCACCGAGACGAAGGAGACGGGCATCCGCGTGATCAGCCCGCCCATGTCGGCGAAGCGCCGGGTCCCCGTCCGGTACACCACGCCGGCCACCGCCAGGAAGAGCAGGCCCTTGAAGAGCAGGTGGTTGACCACGTGCCACAGGCCGGCGGTCCAGCCCAGGGGGCTCATGATGGCGAGCGCCGCCACGATGTAGCCCACCTGGCCCACCGAGGAGTAGGCCAGGAGGCGCTTGGCGTCCTCCTGGAAGACGGCCAGCAGGGTCATGCCGAAGGCGGTGAGGCCGCCCACCCAGGCCAGCACGTGCACCGGCTCCAGGGCGCCCGCCACCGTGTGCAGGGAGGGCGCCGCGATCCGCGCCGCCACCACGGCCAGCCCGAAGATGGGGATCTTGGAGATGACGCCCGAGAGGAAGGGCGTGAAGAGGTCCGGCGACTCGGCGTAGGCGTCCGGCGCCCAGATGTGGACACCCAGGGAGGCCACCTTCACGGCGAAGCCCGCCGCCACCAGGGTCCACGCGGCCAGGGCCGCTCCACCGCCAAGCTGCACGAGCCCCCCGATGGCGTCCACGCCCGCCCCCTCGGCCACCATGAGCCCGCCGAGGATGAGGAAGCCCGCCGCGCCGGAGAACAGCATGTAGAGGAAGCCCGGGCGGGTGCCCTTCCGGCCCTGGCTCACCAGCAGGTAGCTGGACCAGGTCATGAGCTCCCAGCCCACGAAGAAGCCCAGCAGCGAGGGGGAGGTGATGAGGCCCAGGATGGAACCCACCAGGATCAGGAAGAGCCCCCAGAAGCTCCGGCGCTCCACGGGGAGGCCCAGGCCCGCCAGCGAGATCACCAGCGCGCCGCCCAGGGTCACCACCACGAAGAAGCCCTGCACGTTCCACAGGGGGCACCCACCTCCGGAGAGGAACATCCGGACGAGGATCCAGGCCGTGGCGGCCAGCGAGACCGCCGCGCCCGCCTTCACCGGGATGGCACGGACCAGGAGCAGCACCAGCCCCACGAGGCCCAGCAGGAGGGCCGGGCTGGCGGGGCCGCCCCAGATGCCCGCGGTCATGCGGACGCCCAGCGCGAGGGCCGTCCCCGCGAAGAGGAGGATCCCCGCCACCTCGGCGAAGGCGGCCCGGCCCGCGCCCCGGCTGCCCTCGCCCGCGGGCTCGAGGATGTGGCGGTACCACCCGAAGTAGTAGACCAGCTCGAGCAGGGAGCCCACGAGCAGCGGCACGATCCATGGCCAGGCGTCGCTGCGGGCCAGGCCCACCAGCGCCTGCCACTTGCCCCAGAAGCCGGGGAAGGGCGGCATGCCCACCATGGCCAGGATGAGCGCCCCCAGGGAGACCCGGAGGGCCACGGAGTCGGGGAAGGCCCCCCGCCAGTCCTCCAGCCGCTCGCCCCCGTGGAGGCCAGCCAGCCAGAGGAGCCCCGCCTTGGCCAGGGTGTGGTTCAGCAGCAGCAGTGCCATGGCCGACATGAGCACCACCTCGCCCCGCACGAAGGGGAGCAGGAAGACCAGCAGGCCGAGCTGGGCGGAGGAGGAGTAGCCCAGCATGCGCCGGACCCGGGTCTGGCGGATGGCCAGGAGGTTGGCCACCACGAAGGTGACCATGCCCACGGTGGAGACGGCCAGGGCCCAGGCGTCGCCACGGTAGAGCGACAGCACCTTGAAGAAGGTGAAGAGCACGGCGTTGACGGTGGTGCCCACCAGCAGGGCCATCACCCCCGGCTCCCCGCCGTCGTAGATGTCGATGGCCGGCCCGTTGAGCGGGAAGAGCTTGAGCTCGGCCATGAGGCCCACCAGCAGGAGCAGGAGCACCGTCCCCACGCCCGCCACGGCCACGGCGGGCAGCCGCCCGGCCATGTCGTCCAGGTTGAGGGTGCCGGTCAGCTTGTAGAGGAAGGCCACCCCCAGCAGGATGAAGATGGAGGCCACCGAGCCCAGGGCCATGTACTTGAAGCCGGACTCCAGGCTCTCACGCTCCCGGCCGAAGGAGAGGATGGCGTAGGTGCCGATCCCGGTGATCTCCAGGAACACGAAGGTGTTGAAGAGGTCGCGGGTCATGATGAGGCCCACGGCGCCCACCACCAGCACCAGCTGGATCACCAGCGACTTCACGGTGGGGACCTGCTCGTGGTGTGCCAGGTACAGCGCGGCCACCAGGGCGGTGGTGAAGGCCAGCGCCGCGAGCGCGGCCTCCAGGGGCCCGAAGAAGAGGTTGATGCCCAGGGGGGGCGGCCAGCCGCCCGTGATGATGCGCGCCGGCTGGGCGCCCGCTGCGAGCGCCGCCAGCCAGCGGAAGGACACCAGCATCCCGAAGGCCAGGGTGAGCAGGTGGACGGTGCGCGAGACCCCGCGCCCCAGCCGGTCCACCACCGGCAGGAGGAAGGCCACGCCCAGGGACACGGCGATGAGCAGGATGGGGTTCACCACTTGAGCCTCCCGAACTGCCGCACGTCCAGCGTGCCGCCCACGGCGTAGAGCCGGATCACGTAGGCCAGCATGAGCGCCGTGACCCCCACCCCGATGACGATGGCGGTGAGCACCAGCGCCTGGGGCACGGGATCCACGACCCTCGCGGCGTTCACCGCCAGGGCGGCCCTGTCACTGAACATGGAGGGGTCGTCCACGATGGGCGCCGTGCGGCCCGGGAGCCATCCCAGGGACACGATCAGCAGGTTCACCCCGGTGTCGGCGATGGAGAAGCCCAGGACGATCTTGAGGAGATTCCGCCTGGTGAGCACCGCCACGAAGCCGATGACGATGAGCCCGATGGCGGTCCCCACGTAGAGCTCGTTGCCGGCCATCATTGGTGCACCTCCTCGTCGGCGGCGTGCATCATGACGTCGAGCAGTGTGGCGAGCTCCGAGCCCACCTTGAGACCCACGAAGGTGTAGATCACGGGGATGACGCCCGCCGAGAACAGCTGGTTCCAGGTGCCCAGGGGAAGGATGCCCCGGTTGGCCAGGAAGGACCCGCCGGCCCACAGGCCGGCGAGGCCGGCCGCCACGAAGCCCAGGCCAGAGAGCGACTCGGTCCACGACAGGAAGCCGTGGGGCAGGGGGTGGTCCTTGTTGGCCAGCAGCAGGAGCAGGACCCCCGAGGCCACCACGGCACCCCCCTGGAAGCCCCCGCCGGGGGTCAGGTGGCCGTGGACGAAGATGTAGGTGCCGAAGAGCACGATGGGGGCGAACAGCAGGCGGGCCCCCGTCCTGACGATCTCGCTGGCCCTGCGCGGCTCGTGGACCTCGAGACCCGTGCGGCGGCGGAGCACGAAGGCGGCCCCGCTCACCGACAGGAAGAGCACCGTGACCTCGCCCAGGGTGTCGAAGCCCCGGTAGTTCACCACCACGGAGGTGACGAGGTTGGCGCCCCGGTTGTCCTGGACCCCGTGCTCGGCGTAGTGCTGCGCCACCACGCCGAGCCCCGAGGGCATGGCGATGGGCGCGAGCTGCCACAGCAGGATGGCCAGGGTGGCCAGGGCCACCACTGCGACGATCTGTTTCATGGCTCCTCCCTCTCCACCTCTTCGGTGCGGCGCACGGCGATGAGGAAGATCACGGTGGTGATGCCCGCGCCGATGGCGGCCTCCGTCATGGCCACGTCGGGCGCCGACAGCCTGAGGAACAGGTAGGAGACCGCCAGCGAGACCACGCCGGCGAACACCACGGCGGCCAGGAGGTTCCTGTGGAGCACGGCCCCCAGGGCCGCCACGAGGATCACCGCGCAGATGAGGAGATCCTCCAGGTTGAACAGGGTCACGATATCCATGTCAGGCCTCCCCGTGTTCCTGCAGGGCTTCGGGGTACTCGTCCCGCACGGTGACGTCGGCCAGGGGCACGCCGGAGCGGTAGGCCGCGCGGGCCAGGGCGTGGGACGAGATGGGGTTGGTCACGAGCACGAAGAGCGCGATGAGCGCCAGCTTGACGAGCCAGGCGGGCTGGAGGATCCCGAGCCCCAGGAGGGTCAGGAGGTTCCCCAGCGTGGTGGCCTTGGTCCCCGCCTGCATCCGGTTGTACAGGTCCGGCATGCGGACGATCCCCAGGGCGCCCAGGAAGAGGAACGCCGTTCCCAGCAGCGTGACGGCCGCGCCGATGATCTGTTGGGCGCCCATCTCACACCCCCTTGTCCGCGTAGCGGGCCAGGGAGGTGACGCCGAGGAACGACAGGATGCCGTAGACCAGGGCCACGTCCAGGTAGATCATGCGGCCCGAGTAGAGGGCGTATCCCGCCATCATGGGCATGATGATGAGGCTCAGGACGTCCATGGCCACCGCGCGGCTCGCCGCACCAGGTCCCATGAGAAGGCGGTAGACCGCGAGCAGGGCCGCGCCCGCCGCCAGCGACAGCGCTAGGTCGAGGAGCAGGTCAACCAAAGATCACCTCCAGGTACTTCTCGAAGCCCGACACGATCTCGCGGGTGGCCTCGTCGATGTTCTCCGACTGCACGTCCACCCAGTGGATGCACAGCTCGTCGTCGCAGATGTCCACGGTGAGCGTGCCCGGGGTCAGGGTGATGGAGTTGGCCAGCACCGTGCGGCCCACGGGGCTCGTGAGGCGGGTCCTCACCCGGACGATCCCGGGGTTGATGGGCAGGCTGGGGCTCAGGACCCTCCGGGCCACGTCCAGGTTCGAGCGCACGATGGCCCAGGCCAGGTAGGGGACGTAGGCCAGCGCGTACAGGAACCGCCTCGGGTGGAAGATCCGGAAGGTGGCCGTGGAGAACGGCTCCCCCCCGGCCACGATGGCCACGAGGATCGCCGCCACGAGGCCCACACCCAGCTCCTGGGGGTCGGTGCTCCCGGTGAAGGCGATCCAGAGCAGCCAGAGCGGACCGATGGCGATGAGGATCGGGATCAGACGTGCCATGGATGACTCCTCAGGTCCGGCCATGCCACCGCTGCCGGTGGCGGACGGCGACAGCAAACAGGTAGTCCATCACCTCGAGGGTGACGGGATCTGCAATCTCATAGTACACCCGGGAGCCCACGCGCTCCCTGGTGACCAGGTGGGCGTCCAGGAGGTGCTTGAGCTGCTGGGAGACGTTGGACTGCTTCTCGCCCGTGGCCTCCACGAGCTCCCGGACGCAGGCCCGGCCGGAGGCCAGGCGGCAGAGGATCTTCAGGCGGAGGTGGTTGGAGAAGTGGGCCACGAACTCCCGGAGCCCCACGCAGTCGGCGGAGGTGACCGTGAGGGCACGGTCCCCGTGGGGCACGGAGGGGGGCGCTCCATTCATCACTAAATGATAATATACTTGTGAAGCGATTCACGCAACCCCGATCTCAGGACATTTCACCGCCACGCTTCGGACACGACAGCACATCCGATTGACCACAAGGAGGATACAGGATTCCAGGACGATATACATGAAAAACGGTCTCACGTGACAACCCGGAAACGTTCGCACGAATGTTCGAAGATGAAACAGACGATCCCTGAGAAAACCGTGCCCGCTCCGGCGTCCTCTCTGGAGAACCCGTCATTCCACGTCCACCACCTCTCCGTTCAGCTCGACCCGGATCTGGAGCTCCGCGGAGGCCCTGAGCATCTCGGAGACCGAGCAGAACTTCTCCTCGGAGAGCCTCACCGCCCGGAGCAGCCTCTTCGGCTTCAGCTCCGCCCCGCGGGCGCGGTACACCACCTGGATCGTGGTGAAGACCCTGGGGTGCTCGGCCCTCCGGAACCCCTCCACCTCCACCTCGAGGTCCTCGAGCGGCTGCCGCATCTTCTCGAGGATGGCCACCACGTCCACGCCGGTGCACCCCGCCAGCGACACGAGCATGAGCTCCATGGGCGAGGCCGCCGCACCGTCCTCGCGGTGGGGGTTGTCCAGGACCAGCGAGAATCCGCTCCCCGTGGTGGCCACGAACCGGTGTCCCTCCACCCAGCGCACGCGGGTCTTCAGGCTGTCGGTCATGCGCACCTCCCTTGCGAGGCTCCATGGTAGCCCAGCGGCATCCCCCACGGGGTACCATGTGGAGAATGGCACGCATCGGCTCGCTCCCCGTCGACCCGCCCCTGGTCCTGGCCCCCATGGCCGGGATCACGGACTCCCCCTTCCGGAGGGTGATCCGGGAGCTCGGGGGCTGCGGCCTGGTGACCATGGAGTTCATCTCCTCCGAGGCCGTGGTGCGCGACGTGCCGGCCGAGCTTGCCAAGCTGCCCTTCCATCCGGAGGAGCGGCCCATCGCCATCCAGGTCTACGGCTCGCGGCCCGGGGCCATGGCCGAGGCGGCCGCCCGGGCCCAGGCCACGGGCGCCGACGTGGTGGACCTCAACATGGGCTGTCCCGCCAACAAGATCCTCAAGGGCTGCGCCGGCGCCGCGCTCATGGGCGACCTGAAGCTCGCCCGTGAGATCGTCCGGGCGGTCCGCCGGGCGGTGACGGTGCCGCTCACGGTGAAGTTCCGGGCCGGCCTTCGCAAGGACGAGCTCAACTACCTGGAGCTCGGCCGGATCTGCCAGGGCGAGGGGGCCGACGCCGTCACGCTCCACCCCCGCACCGCACGGCAGCAGTACTCGGGCACGGCCGACTGGTCGCTCATCGCCCGGCTGAAGGAGTCCCTGACCATCCCCGTCATCGGCAACGGCGACGTCCGCACGCCCGGGGACGCCCTGGCCATGTTCCGCGAGACCGGCTGCGATATGGTCATGATCGGCCGCGCCGTGCTGACCGACCCCTGGATCTTCCGAAAGACCGCGGACCTCCTGGCCACCGGGAGCTGGACCGAGCCCACCCTCGCGGAGCGCCTGGACGTGATCCGGCGGCACTTCGCCATCCTCGAAGCCGAGCTCGAGGGCCGCGAGCTCCTCCACAAGCTCAAGGTCTTCACCGGCAAGTACACCCACGGCCTCCCCGGCGGCAGGAAGCTCCGCGGACGCCTCACCGAGGTCAGGGACCCGCAGGAGCTCCTGGCGGCCGTGGAGGCCTTCCTGGGGGAGCTGGAGGGGAGGGGCTGAGCCCCCGCCCGCCCGGGAGGATGAACCATGGATTCCACAGGATATGTATGTTGGATTACTAAGGGGAACGAAACGCACCAGACCGAGCCGCCAGGACTCCGATGGCCAGTCATCGGTGCAAGAACGCCCGGGCAATCTTGAGATTGCCAGTCGTCTGTGTCGGGATGCTTTCCTTCGCCTTCGTACGTTCGATTTCGAGCCGGGCCGCAAGGCATGACCTTCAGAGAGTTTTTCAATTGGCCAAGGTGAAACGAAAGAGGGAAAAGGGGTTGCGGGGCGATCTCGTTCCACCTGAGGGAGAAGGAGCAGGGGTGCGGAGGAGCAGGGGAGAGGGGTGCTGCGAGCGGTGACGGTCCTCGGGAACGAGAACGCGGAGGCGCAAAGATTCCAGGACGCGGAGCCCCCACCCAGCCGGGACGAGACAACTCTTCGCTCACTGCGGCCCGTTGTCCGGGTCTGGCGTCCTGTTCTTCCTCCGCTTCACCAGGTACCCGGCGAGGAGCGTGGTCAGGAGGGCCACCGCGGCCCCCGTGAGGGCGTCGGCCGCCACGTCGGCCCAGTCGATGGCGGTGAGGCGGCTCGCCCGGGGTGCCTCCAGCGGATTGCAGGCCAGGATCGCACGGGCCCATTCCCCGGCGGCTTTCCGCGTCCACTCGAGGTCCTCCTTCGGGCCGTAGCAGTACAGGAACAGGACCTTTCCCGAGACCAGCACCAGCGTGCTGGTCACCGCCACCCCGTGGACTTCACTCCCCCCGCCCGTTGACACGGTCTCCCGGAAGAACATGGAGTAGCCGAGCAGGTTCTCGGACTCCTCGTGGGGCTCGAGGGGCACGACATCCGAGACCTCCAGCTCCAGGTCGGCGCCAAACTCCTCCCGGAGCCCCCGGCCCGTGTCACGGAGCATCCCGTCCACCCGGAGAAGCGTCCGTGTCCGTGACCGTGTCCGCGACCGTGACCGTGTCCCTGTCCCTGTCCGTGACCGTGTCCCTGTCCCTGTCCCTGTCCGTGACCGTGTCCCTGTCCCTGTCCGTGACCCCGACCCTGTCCCCGACAGTGCCCGGCCCCCCCGCTCCCCTGCTCCCCCGCTCCCCTGCGAGCGAACGCCGCACCGGCCAACCCCACCCCCTCCTTCGTTTCACGTTTCACGTTTCCCGTTTCACGAATGGGCGGGCGGGGGCGGCGGCTACATCGGATACAACCCCTCGTCCCGGGTGGGCTCCCCCATGACGCCGGCGCCGTCCTCGCCGAGCTCCTCCTCCAGGGCGTCGCCCAGCTCCTCCTCCACGCGCTCGGGGTCCTCGCCGGCCTCGAGGCGGCGGATCATCTCCTCCATGGCGGGGGTCACGGGCTCGCCCGCGATCTCGGCCATCCTGCGCACGGCCCGGGCCATCTGGCGGGGGTCGTTCTCGTCCATCCCCTCCATCTCGGCGGCGAGCTTCATGAGCTCGCGCTCCACGCGGGGATCGTCCAGGTCGGGCCCCTGGCCACCTCCCTCGTCCGCGGTCTTCCGGCTCGCCGAGACCCCGAAGCGGGAGGGCACCCGCTTCAGGTCCGTGGCGCCGCACTTCGGGCACGTGGGGATCTTCCCGGGGTCGACCTTCCGCGAGAGAAAGCTGTAGATCACGTTGCAGGACGGACACAGGAACTCGTAGATGGGCATGTCCACAACCTCCCGGTCACATGATGCCGCAGGACGGGCGCCCCGTCACGCCCAGGCCTCCACGCGGTACCGCTCGAGGTCCGCCTCCTTCAGCCCGCCCTCCCGGATCCGCACGGCCAGGGTGACCGTCTCCCTGCCGAAGCGGCGGGCCACCTGGTGGGGCAGGGCGCAGGCCCGCTCCACGGCCCCGGTCTCCGTCAGGGGGATGGTGAGCACCGCCACCCCCGGGGCCCCCAGCAGCTTGGTGCGGACCAGCCGCTTCAGGTCGTCCAGCCCCTCCCCGGTCACCGCGGAGACCGGCAGGCCCGCCCGGAGCAGGCGCCGGGGGCGCCGCTCCCCCACCAGGTCCATCTTGTTCAGCACCACGACGACCCTGTCCGGCTCCACGCCCAGGCTCTCCAGGACCTCGTCCCCGACCCTCAGGTGCTCCTCCCACGAGGGGTGGGCGGCGTCCACCACGTGGAGCACCAGGTCGGCCTCGGCGGCCTCCTCCAGCGTGGAGCGGAAGGGCGCCACCAGGTCGTGGGGCAGCTTCCGGATGAAGCCCACCGTGTCCGTGAAGATGACCTTGACGCCGTCGCCCAGCACCGTGCGCCGCGCCCGCGGGTCGAGCGTGGCGAAGAGGCGGTCCTCCACCCGGACACGGGCCCGGGTCAGCCGGTGGAAGAGGGAGGACTTGCCCGCGTTGGTGTAGCCCACCAGGGCCACGGTGGGCGCCGCGGTCCGGCGCTGCCGCCGGAGCCTCCTGCTGGACTCGATCTCGGCGAGCTTGCGCCTGAGCATGGCGATGCGGCGGGTCACCAGGCGGCGGTCGATCTCCAGCTGGGTCTCGCCCACGCCCCGCGTCCCGATGCCGCCGGCCTGCCGGGAGAGGTGGCCCCACCGCCGGGTGAGGCGCGGCAGGAGGTAGGTGAGCTGGGCCAGCTCCACCTGGGTCTGGGCCTCCCGGCTCCGGGCCCGCTGGGCGAAGATGTCCAGGATCACTCCCGCGCGGTCCAGCACCTTCACGTCCTCCGGCAGGGCCCGCTCCAGGTTCCGGGCCTGGGAGGCCGTGAGGTCCTCGTCGAAGACCACGGTCCGGGCGCCCGTCTCCCGGCAGGCCGTCTCGATCCGGCCGATGAAGCCCGAGCCCACGAGGGTGGCCGGGTCGGGGGTGCGCCGTTCCTGGAGCAGGCGCGCCACCACCTCGCCTCCGGCGGTGTCCACGAGGCGGCCCAGCTCGTCCAGATGGTCCTCCACCTCCGTACGGGTGGTCCCGCCGTGGGCCAGGCCCACCAGGACCGTGGCCTCGCGCTCCCGGGGCTCGCCGGAGTGCATCACCGCTAGGGGAGGTCCTCCTGGTGCAGCTTCATGAGCACGCTCTCGCAGGCCGACAGGGTCTCCTCGATGTCCTTGGCGCCGTGGGCGTTGGACACGAAGGCGGGCGAGCAGGCCTGCTGGGGCAGGAGGACCCCCTCCTCCAGGAGCGCCCTGGCGAAGCGGTCGTAGGCCTCGCGGTCGGAGGCCTCCCAGGAGGCGCGGCCCGTGACGGGCTCGGGCCCCATGGACAGGGCGAAGATGGAGCCCAGCCGGTTCACGTGCATGGGGCGGCCGAAACGCTCGGCCAGGGCCAGGAGCCCGTCCACGAGCTGCGTGGTCCGCTCCTCCAGGCGCTCGTACACCGAGTCGTTCTTCAGGATCGAGAGCACGGCCTCGGCCGCCGCCAGGGAGACGGGGTGGGGCACGGGCAGCGGCCCCTCCTCCACCAGGGTCTCGCCCTCGAAGCCCTCGCGCACGGCGATGGCCCCGATGGGGAAGCCGGCGCCCAGCGCGCCGCCGTACACCGCCACGTCGGGAACCACGCCGCCCAGGGCCGCGGCGCCCCCGCGGGCCACACGGAAGCCCGTGATGCCCTCGTCCAGGACGAAGGCCACGCCCACCGTGCGGCAGATCTCGGCCAGGCGGGCCAGCGCCCCCTCCGGGGGCTCCACCACGCCGAAGCGGGAGAGGATCGGGTCCACCACCAGGGCGCCCACCTTCGACGCGCCCGCGGCGACCGCCGCCTCGATCTTCTCCATGTTCCAGCCCGGCACCTCGCGCACGGGAGAGCTCTTGTGCCCCGGCGGGGTCTCCAGCCAGAGCTCGCTCCCCAGGCGGGGCGAGCCACCGTCCAGCACCAGCACGTAGGGACGCCCCGTCCGGTGGCGGATCCACCGGAGCACGAGGCGCAGGGCCTCCTCGTGGTTCCTCTGGAAGTACCAGGTCTCCGCCCAGGGCACGAAGCTCCCGAGCACCTGGACGAGCTCCACCTCCGCCGGCTGGTGGAACCCCCCGGGGACGGCGGCCGTCAGCACCTTCTTGACGGCGTCCAGGACGAACTGGTTGGCGTAGCCCACGATGGCGGCGCCACCGGCCCCCGTGTAGTCCACGAAGCCCATGTTGTCCACGTCGTAGATACGCGACCCCTGTGCCTTCTGCACCACCGGGTACTGGCCCAGACGCGCGCTCCATTCCGGGAGGCGCTCGGCCCGCTCCAACAGCTCTTCACGCCGTTGGCCCATGGCCACCTCCTCGCAGATCGTTCACAGTTCCTCCTCGGACTCCTCGCCATCGCCGTAGAAGAAGTAGTCGCGGCAGCGGGTCGAGCAGAACTCGTGCCCGTAGCCCGACACCGCACAGCGATGGCAGAAGAGACTACGACAGATGACGCACCCGTGCAACGACCCCTCGGGCACCGGCTCGCGGCACACGGGACACCAGGTTTCGATGGCGTCTTCTGTCGCTTTCATACGCGACAGTATACCTGAAGGGGCCCCGGAGCGTCCGGAGGATGGTCACATGCCAGGCGGACCGTACCACGGGGCCCACACCCGGGGTACCATGTGGAGAGACCTCCCGGAGCAGCCCGGAGATTCCATCTCCAGCGACCGTGCCGGAGGTCCTCTCCAGTCGGGAGGCAGACCGTGGATACGAACCGCACCGCCGCCGTCCGCCGCTCCGGGGGCCGGCCCCTCCCGGAACGCGGGCGAGGGGGGCCACCCGGGCGTTCCGCCGTTCCCGCGCGGTCCGTCGCGCCCTCCGGACGGCGCTCCCCTTGACGCCGGGGAGGGCGTTTTGTAGAGTTCGGGTCCCTCTGGCGGTGTAGCTCAGAGGCAGAGCAGGGGTCTCATAAGCCCTGTGTCGGTGGTTCAAGTCCACCCACCGCCACCATGCCTTCGATGTCACTGGATGCCTTCCCCCGGCACTTCGCAGAGACCTTTCCCGACCTGGTGGGCGCCCGCCTCGTGGTGGCCCTCTCCGGCGGCGCCGACTCCGTGGCGCTGCTCCACCTTCTCCGGGACCCGTCCCTCGCCCTCGACCTCCACGCGGTCCACGTGCACCACGGGGTCCGGGGGGAGGAGGCCGACGCCGACGCGGAGTTCTGCCGGGAGCTCGCCGCTGGCCTCGGGATCCCCTTCACGCTGGTCCGCCTGGCCCCGCCGGAGCGCCCGGTGGAGGGGCGGGAGGCCTCCTGGCGGCGGCTCCGCTACGGGTCGCTCCGGGAGGTGGCCCGCGAGGCGGGGGCCTCCGCGATCGCCACGGGCCACCACCGGGACGACGTGGCGGAGGGCGTCCTGGTGCAGCTGCTGCGCGGGGCGGGCCCCCGCGCCCTGGCCGGCATCGCCGCCCGCGCCCCCGGCGGGGTGATCCGTCCCCTGCTGCCCTGGGGCCGGGAGGAGATCGCCGACTGGCTCCGGGCTCGCCACATCCCGTGGCGGGAGGACTCCTCCAACGCGAGCCCCGAGCACCTGCGCAACCTGGTCCGCCACCGGGCGCTCCCCGCGCTGGAGGCGGTCTCGCCGACCGTCCGGCGGCACCTGGTGGAGCTGGCGAACAGGCTGGCCGGCGACGAATCCTTCATGGCGGAGGAGCTCGCCCGCCGGGCCGCGTGGATCGACCCCTGGGACCCGGAGGGCGGCGTCCCGCTGGAGGCCCTGGCGGCCCTCCCGCCGGCCCTGCTGGGGAGGTGGCTCCACGCCCAGGTGGAGCGGGCCGGCCTCGGCCGCGCCACCCGGCGGCAGGTGGAGCTCCTGGAGGCGCTCGTGCGCCACGGAGACCCTGCGGCCGTCACCCTCGCGGGACGGTGGCGGCTCCGGCGGGCCCGTGGACGGCTGTGGCTCGAGCCTCCCCGGCCGTTCCCGGAGTACGAGCTGGCGCTCGAAGGACCCGGCCGCGTGGAGCTCCCCATCCCCGGCTGGAGCCTCCGCGTCGTGGAGGGCAGGGACGACCCCGCGGCCCGCTGGCGGCACACGGTACCCGCCCCGTCCCCCCTCGTGGTCCGGTCCCCCCGGCCGGGCGACAGGATCGGCCCCGCGGACGACCGGCGTCCACTGGCCCGCACCCTGGCCGGCCTCCTGCCGAGACACCTGAGAAAAGCATGGCCAGCGGTGTGTTCCGGTGATAGAATCGTCTGTGTTCCAGGAGCATGGACCATGGTGCCGGCACCGGGAGAGTGCCGGGTGACAGTGGAGGTCAGGTACCGATGAGCAGCATCCGCGTTCTGTACACCGCCGAGGAGATCGCCGCACGCGTCGCAGACGTGGGAAGCCGCATCACCTCCGACTACGAGGGGCGCGAGCTGGTGCTCGTCGGGATCCTCAAGGGTGCCGCCTTCCTGCTGGCGGACCTCGCCCGCCGGATCCAGTGTCCGCTCACCTACGAGTTCGTGGACGTGACCACGAGCCGTGCGGACCGGGGCGAGGTGGTGAGCCTGACCTACGCCACCCACTTCGACGTGCATGGCAGGGACGTGCTGATCCTCAAGGACGTGTTTCACACGGGAGTGACCGAGAACTACCTGCTCACCCACCTCTCCCAGCAGAACCCCGCCAGCATGCAGATCGTTGCCCTGGTGGACAAGCCCCAGCTCCGGAGCGTGAACCTCTCGGCCACGTACGCCGTGTTCTCCGAGGTCCCGGAGGGCTTCCTGGTGGGCTACGGGCTCGGCAGCGAGCGGGGCGAGTACGTCAACCGGCCGGACCTCAGCCTGCTCCAGGAGGCGTGAAGGGAACATTCCGGGGAGCACATCCGTTCTGGCATGCGCCCGTTGAACCACGGGCGCTGGAGGAAACAGGCGAGTGAACCAGACCGTACGCACCGTACTCATGTGGATCGTGATCCTGGTGGGCATCCTGCTCATCTGGCAGATGCTCCAGGGATACTCCAGCGCCAGCCAGGAGATCCCCTTCTCCGAGTTCCTGGACCGCGTGGCCTCCGGCAAGGTCTCCGCGGTGCTGGTCAAGGGCGAGACCATCTACATCCGTTCCACGGGTGAGACCGAGGCCACGCCGGCCCCCCGGTACGACCTCTACACCTACGACCCCGGATACCCCGACCTCATCAAGGAGCTCCGGAAGGCCCACGTGGTCATCGAGGTGGAGAAGCCCTCCGACGGCCGCCTGCTCACGGCCCTGCTCTCATGGGCGCCCCTCCTGATCCTGGTGGGCCTGTGGTTCCTCTTCTTCCGCCAGATGCAGTCGGGCGGCACCAAGGCCATGTCCTTCGGCAAGTCCAAGGCACGGCTGCTGACGCCCGACCAGAAGCGCCTCACCTTCGCCGACGTGGCCGGCGTGGTGGAGGCCAAGGAGGAGCTCGAGGAGATCATCGAGTTCCTCAAGGATCCCCACAAGTTCCAGCGCCTGGGCGGCAAGATCCCCAAGGGCGTCCTGCTGATGGGACCTCCCGGGACGGGCAAGACCCTCCTGGCCCGGGCCGTGGCGGGCGAGGCCGAGGTGCCCTTCTTCTCCATCTCCGGCTCGGACTTCGTGGAGATGTTCGTGGGCGTGGGGGCCTCCCGGGTCCGGGACCTCTTCGAGCAGGGCAAGAAGAACGCGCCCTGCATCATCTTCATCGACGAGATCGACGCCGTGGGGCGCCACCGGGGCGCGGGGCTGGGCGGCGGCCACGACGAGCGGGAGCAGACGCTGAACCAGCTCCTGGTGGAGATGGACGGCTTCGAGTCCAACGAGGGCGTCATCCTCATCGCCGCCACCAACCGGCCCGACGTGCTGGACCCGGCCCTCCTGCGGCCCGGCCGCTTCGACCGCCGGATCGTGGTGAACCGCCCCGACGTGGGCGGCCGCGAGGGGATCCTCAAGGTCCACACCCGGAAGATCCCCCTGGCCTCCGACGTGGACCTCTCGGTGGTGGCGCGCTCCACGCCCGGCTTCTCCGGGGCCGACCTGGCCAACCTGGTGAACGAGGCGGCCCTCCGCGCGGCGCGCCTCAACAAGATGAAGGTGGACATGGAGGACTTCGAGTACGCCAAGGACAAGGTCATGATGGGCTCCGAGCGGCGCTCCCTGGTCCTGTCCGAGGACGAGAAGAAGGTGACGGCGTACCACGAGGCGGGCCACGCCCTGGTGGCCGCCTTCCTCCCCGAGGCGGACCCCCTCCACAAGGTCACCATCATCCCCCGGGGCATGGCGCTGGGCCTGACCCAGCAGCTTCCCATCGAGGACCGCTACCTCCACTCCAGGACCTACCTGCTCTCCACCCTCCAGGTGCTCATGGGCGGCCGGCTCGCGGAGGAGGTCTCCTTCGGGCCGGAGACCATCACCACCGGCGCCGGCAACGACCTGGAGCGGGCCACCGAGCTCGCCCGCAAGATGGTCTGCGAGTGGGGCATGAGCGAGGCCATGGGCCCGCTGACCTTCGGGCGCCGCGAGGAGGCCATCTTTCTGGGCAAGGAGTTCACCCGCCACCAGGACTACTCCGAGGCCACCGCAGTCAAGATCGACGAGGAGATCCAGCGCATTGTCAGCGGCGCCTACACCGGCGCCCGGGGCATCCTGGAGAAGCATCAGGACGCCCTGGAGGCCGTGGCCGGGGCCCTCCTCGAACGGGAGGTCCTCGACGGCGAGGAGGTGTACGATCTCATCGAGGAGCACACGGGCGTCAACGTCCGTGATCTGAAGAAGACGAGCACGAAACCGGCAACGGAGGTCGCGGGGACAGCGTGAACACACCCACGACGGACACCACGGGCTGGACAGGCCGCCAGGGGCGGCTCCCGGCTCCGTGGTCGGCCGGCCGGCCGTTCATCATGGGGATCGTCAACTGCACGCCGGACTCCTTCTCCGACGGGGGCCTCCACCTGGACACGGGCCCGGCCATCCGGCACGGCCTCGAGCTGCTGGAGGCGGGCGCCGCCATCGTGGACGTGGGCGGCGAGTCCACCCGGCCGGGTGCCAACCCGGTGCCCGCGCCCGAGGAGATCCGCCGGGTCGTCCCTGTGATCCAGGGTCTCCGCACCTGCCATCCCACGGCCCTCATCTCCGTGGACACCTCCAAGGCCGAGGTGGCGGAGGCGGCCCTCGCGGCCGGGGCCGACCTGGTGAACGACGTGACCGCCGCCTCGGACCCGGAGATGCTCGGCGTGGTCGCCGCCGCCAGTGCGGGCATCGTGCTCATGCACATGCGGGGCACCCCGCGGACCATGCAGTCGGACACGGTCTACACCCACGTGGTGGCCGAGGTCCACGGCCACCTCCACGAGCGGGCCACCGCGGCCATGGAGGCCGGGATCCCCCCAGATGCCGTCTGGCTGGACCCCGGCATCGGCTTCGGCAAGGACGACCCGGGCAACCTTGCCCTGCTGGCCGCCCTCCCCGACCTGGCGGCCCTGGGACATCCCGTGGTGGTGGGGCCCTCCCGGAAATCGTTCATCGGGCGGCTCACCGGCGCGGAGGTCGGCGACCGGCTGCCGGGCACCCTTGCGGCGCTCGTCCCCGCGCTCGACTGCCCCCGGGCCGTGGTCCGGGTCCACGACGTGGCCGAGGTGGCCCGGTTCCTCACGGTGGCCACCGCCATCCGGGAGGCCACCGCATGACCTGGCTGGTGGAGTTCCTCCGCGAGCTGACGCACCTCCAGGTGGGCATCGCCGACCTGGCAGATATCGTCACGGTGGCCCTGCTGGTCTACCTGCTCCTGGTGCTGTTGCGCGGCACCCGGGCCATGCAGATGCTCTGGGGCATCCTGGCCATTGTCGTCCTCTACCTGGGAGCGTCGTACCTGGGCCTGGCCACGCTGTCGGCCATCCTGCGGGAGTTCCTGTTCTACCTGCCCTTTGCCATCATCGTGCTGTTCCAGCAGGAGATCCGGCGCATGCTGACCGCCTTCGGGGCCACCTCATGGCGCCATCTCTTCAGCTCCGGCGACGAGGGCCCCGTGTTCATCAACGAGCTCTCCCTGGCCGCCGGGCGGCTGGCCTCCCAGCGCATCGGCGCCCTGATCGCCGTGGAACGACGGGATTCCCTGGAGGGGTGGGCGGACACGGGCATCCGTCTGGACGCCCGCTTCTCCTACGACCTGCTGCTGAATATCTTCATTCCCGGCACACCCCTGCACGACGGTGCCGTGATCGTCCGGGGCGACCGCATCCTGGCGGCCTCGTGCTTCCTGCCCATCACCACGCGGGCCGAGATCTCCAAGGAGCTGGGGACCCGGCACCGGGCGGCCATCGGCCTCAGCGAGGAGACCGACGCGCTCTGCGTGGTGGTCTCCGAGGAGACCGGCACCATCTCGCTGGCCGTGGAGGGGCAACTGCTGCGGCCCCTGGACGAGACAACGCTCCGCAACGCCCTGGCCGAGCACCTGTTCCAGCTGGGGGCCGGCCTGGAGGAGATGGAATGAAGCGACGTCCCAGGCATCCCGGACTCTTCCTCTTCGCCCTGGTCGTGGCCTTCTTCCTGTGGTACGCGGTGGCGGGCCAGCGCCGGGAGCGCATCTCCGAGCGGCAGGTGGCCGTTCCCCTGACCCTCGTGAACATACCGCCCGATCTGGTGATCACCAACAACGTGCCCGAGACCGTCTCGCTGCGGCTGCGCGGAGCGCTGAGCCGCATCCTCTCCGACGGCGACTCCATGCAGGTGGTGCTGGACCTGGCGGGGGCCGAGCCGGGCACGCGGACCTTTCCCGTGAAGCCGGCCCAGATCAAGCTTCCACCCGACGTCTCGGTGGTGAGCATCGACCCGCCGGAGATCGAGCTGCACCTGGAACGCCTCCAGGTCCGGCAGGTCCCGGTCAGGCCGGTCATCGAGGGCGAGCCCGCCCCGGGCTTCCAGGTGACGGGCGTGCGGACCGTGCCCTCCGCGCTGGCCGTCCAGGGGCCGGAGAGCCTCGTGGACGGGCTCGAGAGCGTGGAGACCACCCCCGTCCGGGTGGACGGCGCAACGGGCCCCGTGGAGGCCGCCGCCCAGACCCGCCTCCCCCACCCCCTGCTGCGCTCCCTGAGTGGAGTTCCGGTCCTGGTGGTGGTGGAGATCGGTCCTGCATCAACCCCGGTCCCCACACCGGCCTCGCGCAGGAGGCGCCGCTGACATGCCCGATCTCTTCGGCACCGACGGCATCCGTGGACGGGCCTACGAGGCCCCCCTGGACGAGGCCACCGTCCGCCGGCTCGGCGCCGCGCTGGCCGCGGAGCTCGGGGCGGCGGGGGGACCGCCGCTCCTGATGGCGGGCGACACGCGGGCCTCCACGCCGGACCTGGCCCGCTGGCTCGCCGGCGCCTTCCAGGCGGCGGGGGGCACCGTGGACTGGGCGGGCGTCCTGCCCACTCCCGCCGTCTCCCACCTGGTCCGCACGGGACACTGGATCGCCGGCGTGGTGATCTCCGCCTCCCACAACCCCGCCCCCGACAACGGCATCAAGGTGCTGGCGGCCAACGGAGAGAAGATTCCGGACTCCATGGAGGACCGCCTGGAGGCCAGGATGGTGACCGTGGAGCCGCTGGAGGGTCCACCCCTCCCCGAGCCCTCGGATGCCCTGGCGGGCCGGTACCTGGAGCTGCTCCACGCCAGCCACGGGTGCGTGTGCCCCCTGGACGGGATGCACGTGGTGGTGGACTGCGCCCACGGCGCGGCCTCGGCGCTGGCCGCCCCGTTCCTCACCGACCTGGGCGCCAGGGTCACCATCGTCAACGCACGGCCCGACGGCGCCAACATCAACGAGGGCTGCGGGGCCACCGTGCCGGAGCACGTCGCCGAGGTGGTGGTCCGGAAGAAGGCCCACGCCGGGCTCGCGCTGGACGGCGACGCCGACCGGGCCGTCCTGGTGGACGAGACGGGCGCGGTTCTCGACGGCGACGACATCCTCCTCGCCTGGGGCCGCCACCTGGCCGGGAGTGACCGGTTGCCCGGCCGGGCCGTGGTGGCCACCGTCATGAGCAACTTCGGTCTCGAGCGCGCCCTGGAGGGAGACGGCATCCGGGTGATCCGCTGCGCCGTGGGTGACCGTTCCGTCTGGGAGGCCATGCGCGCCTCCGGCGCCGCCCTGGGTGGCGAGCAGTCCGGGCACATCATCTGCGCCCACCACGGTGTCACCGGGGACGGGCTCCTGACGGGGACCCACCTTCTGGCCGTGGCCGCCGCCTCGGGGAGACCCCTCTCGGAGCTCTCGGACCTCGTCCGGATGCCCCAGGTCCTGCTCAACGTCCCGGTCAGGGCCAAGCCCCCCTTCGAGGAGCGGCCGGCCATCCACGCCTGGGCCGAGGCCACCCGCAAGCGGCTCGAGGGCCGGGGCCGCCTCCTGCTCCGGTACTCGGGCACCGAACCCAAGGCCCGGGTCATGGTGGAGGGCGACGACCCCGCCGAGATCGAGGCGCTGGCCCGCGAGGGCGCCGAGCTCATCGCCCGCGAGCTCGGCTAGACGGGAGCGTCCCACCCGCCCACCCGTTCGTGAAACGTGAAAGGTGAAACGAAAGAGGGTGAGGACGTTAGGACGTCAGGGGGTCAGGTGGCCCGCCCGCCGGCCCGGTGAAGAGGTGAAGGGTGAGGGAGTGAAGACGTCCCCCGCCCACCCAGGGGTTCGTGCCCGTGTCGGTGTCGGTGTCCGTGTCCCTGACCGAGGCCGTGTCCCTGACCGTGGCCGTGTCCGTGTCGGTGACCGTGACTGTGTCCGTGTCCGCGACAGTGCCCCTGTCCGTGTCCCCGCCTCCGGCGGCGGCAAACGGTGGCGGATGTCGGCGGCCGGGGGCGGCGGCGGCAGGCCGGGCCGGCCTCCTCCTCCCCCCTGCACCCCTGCTCCCCTGCTGCCCACCGGACTGGGCTGGTCCTTCGATTCACGTTTCCCGTTTCACGTGAGCCTGTTGCAAGAGTCCTGGATCGAGGTGGATTCCTGCGGCATCGGCCCCCACCCACCCAGGAAAAGGAACCACGGATTACATTACACGGATCTATCGGATTAAGAAGACGATAGAGAAATCCCGGACATACGTCCGAATTCACGCCGGGCAGATGGGTATGACTTTCAGAGAGTTTTGCAGGTGGCTCACGTTTCACGAGGGCGGGCGGGGGACGTCCTCACGCCCTCACGCCCTTACCTCCTCCACCAGCTCCCGCGCCACCGTCTCCGGCGCCTCCAGCGGCAGGAGGTGCGCGCAGTCCGGGACCTCCACCAGGCGGGCGCCGGAGATCCCCTCCGCGGCCTCCCGGGCGAAGTCACGGAAACCGGGCATCTCCTTCTCGCCCACCAGCACCACCGTGGGCACGGCGATCTCCCCGAGACGGTCCGGGACCTTCCAGTCCCGCGCCACCCGGTCACGCTCCGTGGCCAGGTAGTCGGCGCCGGGGAAGTCCCGGAGGATCGCCGCGAGCTTCTCCCGGACCCCCGGCTTCGCCAGCGAGTGCGCGAAGAGCGGACTCGAGGCCCACGGCCCCTCCATGGCCGCCCGGATCCCCTCCGTGCGGGCCACCTTCGCCACGGCCTTCAGGTTCTCCATGAAGGCCGGCTCGAAGGGTCGGTCCGGCATCACCGGCGCCACCAGGCCCAGCCGCTCCACGCGCTCCGGCATGGTCACGGCCATCTCCAGCGCCACGCCGCCACCCAGCGAGAAGCCCACCACCGTGGCGGACCCCAGGCCCGCCGCATCCATCACCGCCGCCATGTCGGCGGCGTGGTGGCTCCAGTGGTAGCCGGAGGGCGGCATGGTGGACTTCCCATGGCCCCGCAGGTCCGGCCGCAGCACCCGGAACCCGGCCTCCACCAGTGCCGGGGCCACCTCGTCCCACACCCGGTGGTCCAGCGTGTGGCCGTGGAGCAGCAGCACCGCAGGCCCGCTCCCCTCGTCCTCATAGTGGATCCGCACGTCACCGTTCACGGCTTCCGGCATGGGCACCTCCCCGGTTGGCCGCAAGTGTAGCGGAGACGGGAGGTGGCGCGTGAATGGTGGCGAGGTGAAGCCCACCCGCCCGTACCTGGGAATGACACCTCTCCGGTCTCGACGTGGCATCCCACACGACGCTCACCCTCACCTCTTCACTCCCTTCCCGCCGGCTGGGGGCGGCAGCTCCCACCGGAAGCTGCGGGGTGGTGCATTCTCCGGCCATGGCCAGAGCTTCGCGCTGAGCTCCGGGGCGCCCGGCAGGAACAGCACGGCGCTGCCGTCGGGACCGTGCTCCAGCTCCAGGGAGCACTCGCAGTACAGCTGGGGGACCTCGAAGCCCGGAGGGAGGACCTCCGGGTAGCTACCCGTGGACCCTGCCTCGCGGATCAGGGCAAGGCCGGCACGGACCAGGTGGCGCCAGGCCATGGTCTCCTGCATCCGGCCGGCCAGGACGTGGGTGTTGAAGCCACCGAAGACCTCCTCCGGAACCACCAGGTTGACGGGGAAGCTGTGGGACATGCGCCGGGGCGGGGCATCCGCCAGGTGGGCGTACGGGATCCCCATCACCTCGAGCCGTTGTATCCCCATGCGGTAGAGGTCGGCCACGAGGATCTCCCGCCAGGGAATCCCCAGCGCGGATCCCACCGTGACCGCCACCGTGCCCCACGCCGTGTCCGGTTCCAGTCCGCTCTCCTTCAGGCTGCCGGAATCCGGGTCGAGAAACGCGGCCGCCAGCATCGTGGTCTCCACGGCCAGGGCCTCCCGTCCCGCGGCGATCAGGTCGCGACGGGGCAGCAGGGCCTCGATGGAGGCGGCCTCCTCCGGGCCCACACCCCCCCTCGCGGCCGCCTCGCCCACCAGCCCGAGAAGGAGTCTCTCCATGGCCACGCCTATCAGCGGACAGATGAGCTGCTTCTCGACTTCGAGCGAGCGTGCCAGGGTGGCCAGGGCGGTCATGTCCCCGAGGGCGGCCTGAGGGTCGCCCCCCTCCAGGTGGAGGCCCCCGGACACGGCCAGGAGACGGGCACACCGGAGCAGGTCGAGCAGGGGCGGGATCTCCGCATCGAGGGAGTACTCCAGACCCCAGTCCGAGCCGGGGCAGCGTGCGGCCCGGTGGAGGAGGTCCAGGACCTCCCGGTTGGCCTCCAGGCACTGCCGCGCCGCCTTCACCTCGGCCGCTGTCCAGGTGCCGGTGGAACGGGACCCCAGCGGCCTGACCGCGGCGTCAATGCACTCCCCCTCCACCAGGGCGGCGGCCGCGCGCAACCAGCGCGCGGCGTTGTCCTCCTGGGGCACCCCCGGCGGGTGCCCCAGGGACAGGTGGAGGTCCTCCACCGTGGCCTGGAAGTCCTCCCGCGCCGACTCCAGGCGGTGCCGGGCCACCAGGCGCCAGGCGAGCAGCCCGGCGAGCAGTGCCAGGACGAGCAGTCCCACGATCACGAAGACGGGGCGGTGGGCAGAACGGTCATTCATGAGACGTCTCCTTTCAGGATTGCCTCCACGAAGTGCCGCCTCGCGGTGGCGGAGGGCCGTGCGATCCTGCGGTGCACCAGGCCCGGGCAGCAGGCCAGCACGGGCTCTGTCTCGATCTGCCGGAGGGCTGCCGGCCGGGGCCTGGCGGGCTCCGCGGCCCGGGGCAGCGAGAGGCTGAGCCACAGGTGGCCGGCCAGCACCAGGGCCATGGCTGCGGCCCAGGCCCACCGGACCCGGGGATGACCCCACCGGCGTCCCTCGGGCGACGGGGCGGGAACGGCCGCCGTGGTCAGGATACGCATCCTGAGCCCCTCCGGGGGCTGCGGGGGCATGGCACCGGAGGGCAACGGGTTCCGTGGCGAGCTGTTCATCTGGAGACTCCCATCATGCGGCGGAGCCGGGCCAGGGCCAGGCGGTACCGGCTCGCCGCGGTGAAGGTGGGGACGCCGGTGACGTCGCCGATCTCCCGGTAGCTCAGGCCCTCGAAATGCCGGAGGTAGACCGCCTCCCGCAACTTCGGGGGGAGCTTCGCCAGCTGGGCTGCCGCCTGTCGGGCGGCGAAACGCGCCTCGGCGCCGGCTCCGGGATCCGCCACCAGCAGCGTGTCCACGTCGCGATGCTCGCGGCGCCCCCTCAGGGTCGAGACGGCAACGTTGTGGGTCATCCGGAGGAGGTAGGCCAGCGGACGGCGGACCCTCGCCAGTCCCTCCCCGGCCCGGGCCAGCCGGACGAAGACCTCCTGGACCACGTCCGCAGCGTCCTCGGCGGAGCCCGTCCGCCACAGCGCCAGGGCGTAGAGCCGGGCGGCGCAGGCGTCGTAGACCCCGGCCAGCGCCTCCACGTCGCCGGCGGCGAGCCGGGAGAAGGACGTGTCGAGCTCCGGAACCGCCTGCTCCATCCCCGTGCTGGTCGTGCTGATTCCTGCCTCCATCACCAGTATGACGCTCCGGGTCCCGACTCTTGTCACTCGTCCACGCCCGGCCTTCCCCCATCCGTTGGACTGCCCACCCATCGCGCCGTACCAGCGAGGGGCCGGCGATCTCCGGACCGGGGCGGGTGGGTGGGCGCTCACGGGTGGTCGGGAGGGTGTCACACCTCGCACGGGCGGGCTGCGCACCTCCCCTCATCCTCATTCGATTCGCGTCTCACGCTTCACGCTTCACGAACGACGGGGATCACGTCCTCATCCACACGGCGGCAGGTCGGGCAGCTCCGGGAGCCGCTCCACCGTGTCCCACTCCAGGCGGACCAGCTCCAGCTCCACCCACCTGCCTCTGCCAGCCTCGGCACGGATGGACCGGGGCACCGAGACCGTGTGCCGATCCAGCATGATCCGCCAGGCCGGTGGATCGCCCGGTCCCTCCACCTCCACCACGCGCCAGGGATCGGCGGCGAGACGGACCCTGAACCCGAAGCCGGGCCCCTCCACCTCCACCCAGGGTGCCTCCACCACGGTGACGCGATCCCCCGGCAGGGCCGGGAGCCGGCCACCCAGGAGCCGCGCCGCCTGGGGCAGGGGCAGACCACGGACGCCCAGGATGGCCGAGGCATCGGACACCTCGCTCCGGCATCCCTTCTTGAGATCGGCCAGCTCGGCCGCACCCGGCCCCCGCCAGGCCAGGATGCTCACGGGGCTCCCGAAGGGTTCCGAGACCGTCAGCCGTCCCGCATTCCCCAGGGTCAGCACGACGAGGCGCAGCCCCCCCGTCTTCGGCACCCGCATCCGGTAGAGCGCCGCCAGCCCTCCGGACAGCGGCCTGGCAAGCACCTCCAGACCGGCCTGGACGGGCTCCCCCCGGGACGGTTGCGCGGTGCGGCACCCCGGCAGGGCAACGAGCACGAGCAGGACGGCCGCGGCCACCATCGACCGGGCGGGCCGCTCGAGCCGCGGCGGATCAGGGGGCATCCTTCAGACCGTCCAGAAGCTCCCGGACATGGTCGGGGTCCTCGCACCCCACGTCCAGGGCCCGCTCCAGGTAGCGTCTCGCGCCCTCCGTGTCGCCCCGGGCGGCCAGCACCTCGCCCAGGTGGGCCAGCACGGTGCCGCCGGTCTCCCCCGCCTGGAGCGCCCGGCGGAGCCAGTGCTCCGCCTCGTCCAGGCGCCCCATGC
Organism: Thermoanaerobaculia bacterium; assembly: GCA_027061805.1. Taxonomy (GTDB): domain Bacteria; phylum Acidobacteriota; class Thermoanaerobaculia; order Thermoanaerobaculales; family Sulfomarinibacteraceae; genus JAMOWA01. The sequence continues at coordinate 125,107 of JAMOWA010000068.1, forward strand.
GGTAGTGGACCCAACCCAGGCTGTCCAGGAACGCACCCGAGTGGGGGCGCAGCTCCACGGCCCGGCCGATGAGCCGCAGGGCCTCCTCCAGGTTCGTCCCGGCATCCGCCCACATGTAGCCCAGGTAGTTGGCCGCATCGGCGTTGTCCGGGTCGACCCGGAGCAGGTGCTGGAAGGTCTCGACGCTCTCGTCGTCCCGTCCCAGCCGCTCCAGGGCCGCGGCCCGGGCGAACAGCAGACCGGGATCCTCCGGAAAGCGCTCGAGCGCCTCCCCGGTGGCCCGCACCACATCGTTCCACCGCTCGACGGTCTGCAGGACGTTCACCGCGAGCCGGACGGTCTCGAGGTCCGGCGACTCCAGCAGCGGCTTCAGGAGGGCCACGGCCCGGTCCTCCCCCCGCCGCAGCCGGAACTCCGCCTCGAAGGCGCGGGCGTCGTCCCGCGCCCTGCCCTCCAGGGATGGCTGGAGCCGGAGCATGGCCCCGACACCCTCCTCCCACTCCCCGGTCCTGCGGTAGGTCTCGGCGAGGATCCGGACGAGCTCCGATCCACCCTTCTGCGGTTCCGGGACCTCCTCCACCCAGTGCCGGGCGGCCCGTGGCCTTCCGGCCAGCAACTCCACCCGGGCCGCCGTCAGGGCACACCGCACCGCGTCCGCCGAACCCGGTTGCCGGCGGAGCTCCTTCCACACGTCGTCGATGGTCTCCCTGGCCTCATCGAAGCGCCCCGCCCGGGCCTGCACCCAGGCCAGGCTCAGGGCCACCACCGGGTCCCTGCGGTTCCTTCTCAGGAGGTCCTTCAGCCGTGCGGCCGCCTCGTCGTACCGGCCCATGGAGACCAGGACCATGGCCTCCATCCGGCGGGCCCGGGGGGATTCCGCGTCCACCGCGAGGGCCCGGCGAACCATCGCCAGGGCCTTTTCCGCGCGTCCGCCGTCCAGGTAGAGGTTGGCCGCCTCCAGCATGAGGTCCAGGTCGCCAGGATCGAGCCACGACGAGAGGGCGTCGGCCGCCTCGGCCGGGCGCCCCATCTCCGCCAGGAGGTCCACCAGCTCCCTCCGGCAGACGGTGGCGGAGGGTCCTCCCTCGCCGCACCGGCGGTAGAGCGCAGCCGCCTCCTCCCTCCGGCCCAGCCGCCGCAGCAGGTCGGCGTGGTAGATGATCAGCTGTGGATTGTTCCCCCGGTTCACGCGGAGGAGACTCACCTGACGTTCGGCCTCCTCGAGCTTCCCCTCCCGGTCCAGGACCTGGGCGAAGGCCAGCACCAGGTTCGGGTCGGTGGACCGCTCGGCCAGGGCCCCCCGCAACACCTTCTCGGCCCTGGGGAGCATCAGCGGGTCGGATGCGGAGACCTGGGCGAGGGCGAGCCCCATGGCCCGCTTTCCGTACCAGTCCAGCCGTTCCTCCGGCACCGGCTCCAGCACCTCCAGTGCCCGCTCCGCAAGGCCCAGGCTCACCTGCAGCGAGGCCAGCGCGATCCGGATCTCCGCCGAGGACGGATCCGCGGCCAGGGCCTCCTCGTACAGCTCCATGGCCCTCCGGTACTCGCCCCGGGCCTCCGCCAGCGTGGCCTCGACGTACGCGGTCACCGCCGGCGGGAGGGAGCTCGAGTGGGTCACCTCGTCCACCGCCCCGGCCGGTCCGGCCCAGGCCACGAGGCACGTCAACAGCAGCAGCAGGGTGGTCCGTCCCATGGAGGGCTCAGTGTAGCAGGAAGCGTGGTTCCCCATCGCCGCCCACCCACACCGGCCCCTCCCTGCGGCTTTCCATCTCCGCCGGCCGGGCGGTCTTCCCCCCCGGGTGCTACAATGTCGCGCCGATGGACACAGATCTTCCCACCGATTCGCTGTTTACCGACTCCACCTTCGACGAGCTCGACATTCCCGCCGAGGTCCGCCGGGCCATCGACGAGCTGGGCTTCACCCGGCTCACCAGGGTCCAGAAGGAGGTGCTGCCGCTCACGCTCGCCGGCCGGGACGTGGTGGTCCAGGCCCAGACGGGCACGGGCAAGACGGCCACCTACCTGCTGACCATCTTCACGCACGCGCTCCGCACCGAACGCCGCGGCGAGCCCGGCTCCCCCCGGGCGCTCATCGTGGCCCCCACCCGGGAGCTGGCCGTCCAGGTGGCCCGGGACGCGGAGGTGCTGGGGAAGTACACGGGCCTCAGGACCCACGTGGTCTTCGGTGGCCTGGACTACCGCAAGCAGCGCGACGAGCTCTCCGCCGGCGTGGACCTGCTCATCGGGACCCCCGGCCGCCTGATCGACTACCACAAGCAGCGGGCCTACACGCTCGAGCACACGGAGCAGGTGGTCATCGACGAGTGCGACCGCCTCTTCGACATGGGCTTCGCCGACGACCTCAGGTGGCTCCTGCGCCGCCTGCCCCACCCCAAGGACCGGCAGTCCATGATGTACACGGCCACGCTCTCCTACCGCGTGCTGACCCTGGGCTGGCGGGAGATGAACGACCCCGTGGAGATCGTGGTCAACCCGGAGAACATCACACCGGACGCCATCACCCAGGAGCTCTACCACGTGGGCTCCCACGAGAAGCTCTCGCTCCTGCTGGGCCTGCTCGAGCGCGAAGGCGCCAGCCGGACCATGATCTTCGTGAACACCCGCCACGCCGCCCGGCGGCTGGTGGAGGACCTGGAGCGCCACGGCTACCACGCCCGGGCGCTCACCGGCAACGTGATCCAGAAGAAGCGTCTCAAGGTGCTGGACGATTTCAAGGACGGGAAGCTCCCCATCCTCGTGGCCACCGACGTGGCCAGCCGGGGCCTCCACATCGAGGGCGTCTCCCACGTGATCAACTTCGACCTGCCCCAGGACGCCGAGGACTACGTCCACCGGATCGGGCGGACGGCCAGGGCGGGGGCCGAGGGCAAGGCCATCTCCCTGGCCTGCGAGAACTACGTCTACTCCCTGGACGCCATCCACAAGTTCGTGGGCTACGAGATCCCGACGGCCCACGCCACCGAGGAGCTCTACAAGACCGTGATCCCCTACCGGCGTCCCCGCCACCCCCGTGACGACCGGCGGCGGGACGGGGGGGACCGTGACCGGGGCCGCCGGTCGGCACCACGCCGGGACAGGTCCGGTCCGGGAACCGGTTCCACCCCCGCTGCCGGGGAGGACACACCTGCCGGGAAACCGGCGGATGGTGAGGCCCCACCGGCCAGGAAGCGGCGGCGCCGTCCGCGCCGGAGGCGGAAGTCCGGGGGCGGGGACGGGGGCGGCGGCGGCCAGACCGGATGAGTCCGTGGGGGCCGCCGCTGGAACCCGGAAACGGAGAACCACCATGCGGCATGCCCCGTCCCTCCTGATCACCCTGGCCATCCTCCTTCCTGCGGGCGTCGGCGCCGCACCACCGGGCCGCCTGGAGACCCCGGCGGAGGCCTCCGGATTCCGCTCCACCCCCGACCTCGCGGAGACGCTGGCCTTCGTCCGCCGCCTGGCCACGCTGTGGCCCGGAATCCGGGTGGAGCGCTTCGGCACCTCGCCTCAAGGCCGGCCCATGACCGCGGTGGTGGTCTCGGCCGACGGTGTCTCCACCCCGGCGGAGGCCCGGAAGAGGAAGCTGCCCGTCGTGCTGGTCCAGAACGGCATCCACCCCGGCGAGATCGACGGCAAGGACGCCTGCCTGATGCTCCTGCGCGACCTGGCGGAGGGCCGGCACCGGGATCTGGTCAGGGGCCTTGTCCTGGTGATCGTCCCCGTCTACAACGTGGACGGCCACGAGAGGGTCTCACCCTTCAGCCGCGCCAACCAGATCGGCCCCGAGGAGGGCATGGGCTTCCGGACCACGGCCCGGGGCCTGGACCTCAACCGGGATTTCCTCAAGGCCGAGGCCCCCGAGACCCGGGCGCTCCTGGGCCTCGTGGAGCGGTGGCGCCCCGCCCTCCACGTGGACACCCACGTGACCGACGGATCGGACCACGCCTGGGTGCTCACCACCACCTGGACCGAGGCCCCCCTCCTGGACCCGGCGCTCGACGCCTGGCTCCGGCCGCGCCTCGAGGCGGCCATGGAGGCCACCCGGGAGGCTGGGTTCCCCGCCGGGCCCTGGGTGGACCTGGAGGACCGGAACGACCCGGCGAAGGGGTTCTCCTCCCTGGTGGCCGGCCCGCGCTACGCCACGGGCTACTTCCCCCTGCGGGGCGTCCCCTCGATCCTGGTGGAGATGCACGCCCACAAGCCCTTCGAGCGGCGGGTGCTGGCGCTCCGGGCCTTCCTCCAGGCCCTCCTGGCCCAGGTTGCAGCGGACCCCGCCGACCTCCTCCGGGCCTCGGAGGCGGCGGCCCACCGGGAGAGCCGGCCCGGCTCCCCCCTCGTGCTCCGCTGGCGGCGCGACCCCCGGCCCGACACCATTCGCTTTCCAGTCTACGACTGGAGCTTCGAGGACTCGGTGGTGACCGGGACGCCGCTGCTGGTCTTCCACCGGGGAAGGGTCCGGGAGCTTCCGGTGCCCTGGTACCACAGGCTGCAGCCGGAGCTGACGATCCCCCGGCCGGCCGGGTACATGGTGGACGCGGGATGGCCCGAAATCGAGGAACGTCTCGCCGTCCACGGCATCGCCTTCGAGCGCCTGAGCTCACCCCGCACCCTGGAGGTGGAGAGCCTGCACGTGGACCACCCCCGCTTCGCCGGCCGGCCCTACCAGGGACGGACCCGGGTGGAATCCGTGGAGGTGTCCGTCCGTCGGGAGCTGCGGACCTTCCCCGCCGGCAGCCTCCGGATCCCCGCCGACCAGCCGCTCTTCGGGGTGGCCGTCCAGCTCCTGGAGCCCGAGGCGCCCGGCTCCATGCTCCGCTGGGGCCTGCTCTCCACCGTGTTCGAGCGCAAGGAGTACATCGATCCCCGCACCCTGGAGCGCCTGGCCCGGGAGATGCTGGAGGACCCGGCCACGGCGGCGGCCTGGACGAAGGCCCTGGGCGACGAGGCCTTCGCTTCGGACCCAGGGGCCCGGTACCTGTGGTGGTACCGGCGCACCCCGTACTGGGAGGTGCAGGAGATCGGCCTCCTGCCGGTCCACCGGGTTCCCGGGACGGCGGTGGGGACCCACGGCGATTGACCCCCACACGGCCGGGGGCAGGGACGAGAGCACGGGCGGAGCCACGGTCCGGTTCGTGGACGGGAACGGCAGGGTGCCGGGAACCCGGGATGTGCCGCAGGGGGGGCGGGTCCCGCCCCCGCGGGGACACCCGCCGCCGTACCGGCCGTCGTCACCGTTCGCCGCCGTTGCGCTCCGCCGCAGATCCCCGTCGCTGCCGCCGGCCCCGGGCCGCTGCCGGCCTCCCGTACCGCGCTCCGGCGGCGCTCCAGAACCGCGCCCCCAGGCGCTCGACGACCGTGGCCCTCCCATCGGCCCTGAGCTTCTCCAGGGCCTCCCGCACCTCGCCCGCGCTCCAACGTGCCAGGGACCGCTCCAGCTGGTCCTGCCTCATGGGGTGACGGGTGATGATCCCGACGACGGCGTCCAGGACGTCCTCGTACCCCCCGAGGTCGAAGGTCCCCTCCACGGGATGCACCACCGTGGCCAGCCCCCCCAGGATGGCCGAGGCCCGCATCAGCCCCTCCTCCGTGGCGGGGCGCACCCACGGCTCCGCGGGAGGCCTGGAGGGGATGTCGAGATGCACGGCGTCGGGACGGATCCTCCGGACGCACGCGGCCAGGTCCCGCAGTGATTCCTCGTCGTCGTTGACCCCGTCCAGGAGCATGACCTCCAGCCAGTAGCGCCCCCGGTACTCCCGCCGGAAGGCCACGAGACCCTCCACGTGCCGCGCAAAGTCCAGTGACCCGTGGGGACGGTTGATCTTCCGGTAGAGGTCCTCGTTCCCGGCGTCGAGGCTCGGCAGCACCGCATCGGCGGCCAGCAGCTCCTCCCGGAGCTCCGGACGGAAGAGCAGGGAGCCGTCGGTGATCACCGCCACGGGAATGGCCGTCATGCCCTTCACCGCGCGGATCATCCGGCCCAGGCCCGAGTGGAGCGTGGGCTCCCCGGAGCCCACGAAGGTCACCCAGTCGATCTCGCCGGGTCCGTGACGGTCGAGCGCCTCGCGGAGCTGGCCGAGGATCAGGCCCTCCGGAACCCACTCCCTCCGTTCGGTGACGAGGCGCCCCGTCCGGCCCAGCTGGCAGTACACACAGTTCCAGTTGCAGGTCTTCGAGGGGATCGGATCGATCCCCAGCGACCTGCCCAGGCGCCGCGACGGCACCGGCCCGAACACGGCCTTGAGCTCGCTCCCGCCGGCGTCCGTCCCGTCGGCCATGGCACCCCCATTCCCACGGTAGCAATCCTGTCAAGCCGGGGCGTGAACCCAAGGGGCCTGGAACGCACCGCCGCTGGTGGCCAGGGTCTTGACAAATCGGGGGGGGGGTATTCTATTCAGGGAAAAAAGGAGGTATACCATGAATCGTACGATGGTGTTCGGAATGTTGGCAATAGTGTTCCTTGCACCGCCCGTACCGGCATCGCAGCACCGCGAGAGCCAGCCGGCCCTCGACGCCGTGCCTGCTGCTTCCCAGTCCCATGAGGTATCACCACCGGGGTGTGGGTGTGCTGCACGGTACGAGGAGAGTGAAGTGCCTGTGGTGTACCACCGCAGCAACGGCGCCGTGGCCCCGGAACCGAACATCATCCGGCGCCTGATCGACAATGCAGAATGCCACAATTATCTGGGCGTCGGCTGGGCCTGCTACAGCACACCGGAAAGCATCTGCTATCTCGAGATCGTCGGCGGAGAGATGCAATGTGCGTGAGCAGACTGCTGCCGGCGGCTCTTCTCCTCGCCACGATCTGCTCCGCTGCGGAGCCCGGCCTCGTGGCGCGGGGCATCGTGTCCGTGCCACGCGCGAGTTCCATGTCGCCCACCTCGGGGATCGGCGAGGAGTGGAAGATCCACCACATGGTCCCGGCGGGGCGGAACCGGTACCTCGCACTGGCGAGCCATGAACGGTACCGGATGGACCGGTGGGCCGATGCCAGGAAGCTCGCCCGGGAACGTGACGAGAACGACGGCCTGGTGACCTCGGTGGTCCCGGAGGTGCTGGAGGACGGCCTCACCCTCCTGATCCTTCGCGGGGACGGCAAGGTGCTCGACGAGGCCGAGACCACACCCGACGCACCTGATCGTGTCTCGCCGTTTCCCGGGTCGCACGCCGTCCCACTGGTGATGGACGCCACCGACGCCTGCCCCTACGCGATCCTCCATCCCGCCACGCGCAGGCTCCTCTGCTACGACCTGGATCTCCACTACCTGGGCCGTCACGAGATCCCCCTCGACGAGATCCGCTACCCGCGCGTCACCTTCGACGGCGAGCGGTACACCCTGTGGCTGTTCGGAAAAAAGTACGCGACGTCGCCCGAGGTGAAGAGCTTCGCGGACGCCGCGGCGCTTCCTCCCGAGCCGGCGGTGGCCTACGGTGTCCGGTTCGTCCCGGACCGGGATCGGGTGGAGCCCCTGCCCCTGGACGGCGCCGCCCTGCTCGACGAGCTGCAACGGATCGCGCGGGGGCCCTCGGGCGAACGCCTCCAGCTCCACCCGGCGAGCGTGGCCATCGCTCCGTTCCGGGACCTCGACGACGACGAGCCGTTCTGGGTGCTCGTGAAGGCGATGAGCTCCGGGGAATACGAGAGCCGCCGTGTGGCCTCGGGCACCCGGGTGTTCTTTCGCGCCAGACTCGGGTCCCAGGGCCTGGGCACACTCGAGCAGCTCCCGTTCTGGATCGTCCAGGAGGAGCGCGGCGATGTGATGATCGACGAGGAGGCCGGCGTGCTCCGCTTCCCGAGGTACCTGGTGGAGGACGACCTGCAGGCCTTCTCCTTCGGCAGGAACGATCTGGCCCTCCACCTCCTCCTCGGATTCAACGTCCCCCGCGATGACGGCAGCTTCGACCAGCGGGGACGATGGCTCCAGGAGCTCTTCCTCATCTTCTCCGGCACCCGGACACCGCCGCACATCATCGACCTCGACGACGACCGGCTGGCCGTCACCCTGCGCCGTGAGCTGTCGACCGATCGTCTCACGGTCCATCCCGTCCTGCTGTCGGACCGGATCGGGACGTCCGAGTTCGCCTTCCGCGCCATCTGCAGCGAGAGGCGGGGGAAGGGCCGGCGTCCCTGCATGGCGATCCTGGGGCTGGAGTTCTAGGCCGCCCGTGGCGGGACCGTCGTTGCCGTCCGCACTCGCGGGCCGGGGCTGCCCTATCCGGGCCCACCACCACAGGGCAGGCCGACGCCGTCCAGGTCCACGTCCCGGACCTCGAAGGTGAGCGGGCAGTGGTCCGACACGTCCCAGAACGTGCCGTCCTCCTCCCCCGGCCGGGAGACGAAGGGTGAACACCCGTACCGGGCACAGTGGAGCCAGGCCGTCAGCGGCACGGAGCCGTCCAGCTCCTCCATCCCGCCCAGATACACCTGGTCCAGCTCCGAGGGCTGTTGCACGCCGTCGCGATCCCCGGGCCCCTCCCAGTATTCGCTGCACCCGGAGGCGTTGGACAGCCGCCGCAGGCCGGCCTCCCCGAGGATCCGGTCGGCCCCGGCCAGCTCCGTCGCCAGGCGCGCCTTCCAGTCCCCGAGACCTTCGCCCGAGGGGCCCGTGGTGTTGAAGTCCCCCTGGACGATCACGTCGCAGTCGTCCACCTCCTCCACCCAGCCCCGGACCCACGAGGCCAGGGCACGGTATTGCCGCAACCGGGTCCCGTACCCCTTCCGGCCCGCCCGGAGGTGCACCTGGACCACCGTGAAGTCCGCGCCCCCGTCGTCGACGCTCCGGAGGTAGACCGCCAGGGCGGGCCTGAGGTCCGGATCCCCCAGCGCCACCTCCCCCACCTCCTGCACCTCTCCGACCCGCCGGAGGACCTTGCCGTCCCAGGCGATCCCCACGTGCTGGCCCCACCGGCCCCCGCTCCGGGTGAAGGCCGTGCGCCAGGCGTGAAGCTCCCCCCCGGCCCTGGCGAGGATCTCCCCGAACCGGACCGGGTCCCGGATCTCCTCGAGCCCGATCACATGGGCGTCGAGCCCGGCCAGCACCGCCTCGAGATCCCGCTCGTTGGTTCTCCGGGAGTAGCCCAGGTCCGGGTACTGGGGCCGCTCGTCCCGGGGGAAGTTGCGAACGTTCCAGGCCACGATCCGGAGGTTCCCCGGTGTGGGCGGGGACGGTGGCAGGTCGGCCACCGTCACCCCGGGCCCGGCGAACGCCACCGCCGGGGAGCGCGTGGTGTGGTACCGGTACCAGGCAACCAGGACGGCAGCGGCCAGGAGGAACAGGAGGACGGAGCGTGTGGAACCTCTCATGGCCCCAGTGTGCCGGAGTCGCCCACCGGCCGCAACGTCCGGGCGGCGCCCTGGATCAGCGCGGGTCGTGGACCCGGTCCTCCAGGCGCATGTAGCCCAGAACGGCATGGGAGGCGGCCCAGCGGAGGGGCTCAGGGGGCCACGGGATCGTCCGTCGGTTCACGAAGAAGACCTCCGTGAGGTCCGTGCTCCGCTCCAGGACCAGGTCGGTCACCGTCCTGCCGTTGAGGTGGGTCATGGAGACACCGTGACCCACGCAGCCCAGGCTGTACACCACCCGGGGATCACCGAGGTAGCCCATGGCGGGGGCCATGTCCACCGGAATGGAGACCGGACCACCCCAGCGGTGGGTGAACCGGACGTCCCTGAGAACGGGGAAGGTCTCCCGCACGTCCCGCTCAAGCCCGTTGAAGACCTCCTCGTTGAGGTCCCGGTCCATGTCCCGGCCGAAGGCCACCGAGATGTCCCGCCCGCCCATGAGCAGCCGGTTGTCCGCCGTCAGGCGGTAGTAGTGGACCAGGTTGCGAGCGTCCTCGATCCCCTGGCGGTTCCGCCAGCCGATCTCCTCGAAGTGACGGTCCCCCAGAGGCTCGGTGAGCACGATGTGGGTGAAGGCCGGCACCTGCTTGCGCCGGAGCATGGGGATGAGGTGGGACCAGGCGTTGGTGGCCAGCACCAGCTTGCCCGCCCTCACCGTGCCGCCCGGCGTGCCCAGCTCCAACCGGTCACCCCGCCTCCGGATCTGCCGGACCGGCGTGCCCTCGAAGACCTCCACGCCCTGACCCTCGACGACCTCCTTCCACGACCAGGCCAGCTTCGCCGGGTTCAGGATCCCGCAGCGCGGCTCCCACCACGCGCCCAGGTACAGGGGGCTCCGCACCTCCTCGCCGAGCCGGTCCGCCTCCATCCATTCGATCCCCTCGAGGCCCAGGGAGTGGGCCAGCTCGATCTCGTGGAGGATCCGCTTGCGGTACTTCTCCGAGGTGGCCACCCGGAGGAAGCCCGGGTGTTCGTAGTCGCAGTCCAGCCCCAGCGTGGCGATGCGCTCCGCCAGGAGGTCCACCGCCCGCTCCATGTAGAGGTGAGCCTCACGGGCCCGGGCCTTCCCGAACCGCGCGGCGGTGATGGAGAGCGTGAGCCCGAAGAGGGTCATGGAGAACCCCCCGTTGCGTCCGCTGGCCCCGTAACCGATCACCTCGGCCTCGAGCAGGGCCACGCGGAGCGAGGGCTCCTCCTGCTTGAGAAAATGGGCCGTCGCGAGCCCCGTGAAGCCGCCCCCCACGATGGCCACGTCCACCTCCAGGTCGCCCGACAGGGACGGCCCCGGCGTGTAGGGCCGGGTCCCGAGCCAGAAGCTCTTCCCACGAAAATCCTCGGCATGCATGGGTCACCTCCCGTCCATTCCAACTCACACCGGTGAAGAAATTTTTCGCCTTTCCATGGTCCTGCAGGCCCACCCGAATGTCAAGAAAGAACCCTGGGATACCCAGTTATTCGCCGGTTCATTCAACTGTTTGACACAGATGTTCCGGAGACGCAGGATCCGACACGGCTGTGGATATTGCAACCCCTCGAGGTTTCATGGATCAGGAAGGAAGTCATCTGGAACCGGATGTGCGCCCGGTTCTCCGTCGGAACAATGGAGGCGTACCGCTGAAGCGTCTTTCGAGAAGCCCATGTACAACGAATGCAACACGTCCAGCTGGAGCGAGACCCATCCTCGTCTTCACCTCGTCACCGGACTGGTGGGGGAACTGTGCCACCGCCCACCAGTCGCGACCCTCCACGACGCCGATCCGGCCGGGGGTGAGCAGTCGGATCCGGGGGTCCTCCCGGGCCCACCGCTCCAGGAGGGCGCGGGAGCCGTCCGTCGAGCCGTCGTCCACGGCCACCACCTCGAAGGTGCGGAGGCTCTGGCGCTCGAGGCTTCGCCGGCAGGCTTCGAGATGCGGCAGGGCGTCGTGGACCGGCAGGAGGACGCTGACGGCAGCGTGGCCCGTCATGGCGCCCGGGCTCCCTCCGGCTCCACCGCGGTCAGGCGGATGGTGGTGGCACCACCACCGTCTCCACGCCCCCGGCCACGGCCTCCTCCGCGAGTTCGGTGGCGTGCCCCGGTGCCTCGGTGAAGATCACCGGTGCGTCCATGCCGCCCTCCCGCAGGCGGGGTTCCAGGCGGGGCCACTCACGGCCCAGCCGGCCACCGGCCGCCGCGGGGTTGACGAGGATCCGCACCTAGACCTCGAGGCGCTTGACGAAGGGCTCGTAGGTCATGAAATCCGCGTGGTGGACGATCCACGCCTCGGTGGTGCGGGCCACCATGTTGCCCTCGCCCGCGTGGGTGGCCACGATGTGGCAGACGGCGTCGGGCAGGCCGCACTCCATGGCCAGCGCCACGCCGGTGAAGGGGTGGCGGAGGTACTTGCCGCGGGCGCTCTGGCGGGTCCCGCCGTCCTCGTCCGACTCGTACTCCAGCAGCTTGCCCACGTCCGCCAGGATCGCCCCGGCGATGAGCACGTCCATGTCCACCGGCAGGTCGTCCCCGAAGAACTCCCGGATCTTGAGTCCCGACTCGCGGGCCACGTGGACCACCAGCCGCTTGTGGGCCAGGAAGCTCACGGGACATCCCGGGACCTTCAGGGTGAACGGGATCCGCTCCAGGTCCGCGGGCTCGAGGGGTGACAGCTCGAAGGCCCGCTCCCAGCAGCGGGTCACCTGCTCCCGGAGCTCCGGGTCCCCGATCCATTCGATCTCCGGCCAGATGCCCAGCACCTCGTCTCGCACCATGGATACCTCCCTCACAGTCTTCCGCTGGCCCTCACGGACGCTCCGGTGTCGGAGAACACCAGGGTGGTGCCGCACGGCCGCCGGAGGGCTCCCCCCGATCGGTCGATGAGGTCCAGGAGCCACCGCTGCTCCTGCTCCCGGCGTTTCGCCAGCTCCCTGCCGGCACGCGGCGAGGCCACGCAGAACAGGACCCGGCCGCCGCCGGGTGTGGCGAACCAGCCGGCCAGCACCGCCACACCGCCGTCGGTCTCCCGCAGGGTTCCGGTCTTGCACGTCACCGCCTTCGAGAGCGGCTCCGCGGCGAGCTCCGGGAACATCCGCGGCACCGGCCCGGGGTCGCAGCCGGGCACCGGCAGCACGTCCCGGGGGGCGAGACCCAGCCCTTCCAGGAAGGCGCCGAAGCGGCGCAGCATCCGGACCACCAGGCGGGGCGTCATGGTGTTGGAGCCCTCGCCGCAGGCCGTGGCCACGGTGATCCGGCCCTCCGTGTCCTCGAGCCGGTCCCGCAGGAACGCCTGGAGGGCCGCGGGACCCCCGAGGCCGTCGGCAATCCGCTCGATGTCGTTGTTGGAGTAGACGTTGAAGCGCTTGAGGATGACCTCGAGGGGGTTGGAGCGGTGCTCCACGAGGGTCCGGACACCCGGCACCCTGCCCACCCTCACGCTGTCCCCGATCCGGAGCAGGGGCGGCTTCGAGGGGTCCCAGCCCCGGCGGGCGCAGAACTTCCGCCAGGTCTGGCGGTGCTCCGTGGTCCAGCGGCTGGAGTCCAGGGCCCGGAGCAGCCGTTCGCCCGCCTCCCGCGCCCTCCGGTCCCCCTCCTTCTGCCGGCGCTCGGGCCCGCCCTCCCAGCCCATGAGGAACGGCCCCTCCACCACCAGCCCCTCCCGGACCTCCCGCAACCCCAGCCGCTCCAGCTCGCGGGCCACCATGAAGGCGTTCTCCAGCTGGAAGTCGGGATCACCGCCGCCCCGGACCACGAGCCGTCCGCGCAGGACACCGGACTCCGGGCTCCATCGTCCCGTGATGCCGAAGGCCGTGGTGTAGCGGTGGTCGGGACCCAGCCGCTCCAGCGCCCACCAGGTGGTGCCCACCTTCATCACGGAGGCCGGGTTGAACGGCCGGTCGGCCTCCTGCGAGGCCAGGACCCGGCCCCCGGCATCCTCCGCGTGCCAGAGCAGCGTCCCGGCCCGCGGGGCCGGAGGCCCCGCCAGCAGGGCGAGCGCGGCGAGGAGGGCGGTCAGTCGTGCCATGGGATGAGGATGATACCGCGGAGCCGGAGCCCCCGGCGAGCGCCACCGGTCACTGCCACCACCGGGGGCCCAGGAGGCGCTCCGCGAGCGCGGAGCGGAGCATGCCCCCGGGATCCAGGCGGGCCTTGAGCGCGGCGAACCGGCCGAGCCGTTCCTCCCCGACACTGGCCCGGTAGAGCTCCCCCGGGAGGGCGGCGTCCTTGGCCGGGTAGAAGCGCCCCCCGGCCTCCACCACGGGTTCGGCCAGCTCCCGCACGAGCCGCCAGAGACGTTCCCTGTTCGAGGCCGTCACGGGAAGGTCCAGGGCCAGGGAGTAGCCGTCCACCCCGTGCCCCATGAGGAACGGGTCCGGACGGTGCCGCTTGAGCACGGCCAGGAAGGAGGGGAGCCCGGCCTTGCGGCACGCCTCCAGCTGGCGGGCGAACACCCGCTCGGCCGCGCCGGCGGGCACGAAGGACTGGTGCTGGATGAGCCCGCCGGGCAGGTAGACCCGTTCCCAGCCGGGCACGTAGTCCAGCAGGAAGGAGAACTCGGCCAGGGTCTGGAGGTAGCGGGCGCCGTCGCCCACCGTGCTGCCCAGGCGGTACTTGACGGCGTTGATGGTCCGCATGCCGGGCCGGTTGGTCCAGGGCTTGAGCAGCCGCCAGAGGACCGACTTGGGGAGGATGCCGAACAGGGTGTCGGGGAGGTCCTGGACCCGGGTCCGGAGGGTCCGGGCGGGCGCGGGGTCCTCTTCGGGCTCCAGGTGGCGTGCGAAGTGGAGCAGGCCCCGGCCCAGACGGCGCCCGCCGGGGAAGGCGTCGATCCACCCCACCACGTACTCCCACCGGTCCTTCGCCTCGTCGGCCAGGCGCAGCATCTCGCCGAGGTCCCGCCCCGACACGGCCTCCACCTCCAGGAGGCCGGAGTGCACCCGCTTGAGCCGGAGCCGGGCCCGGACGATCACGCCCAGCTGGCCGAAGCCCCCGACGACGGCGTGGAACAGCTCCGGGTCGGCCTCCGGCGTGACGGGGACCACCTCGCCCGAGGCCAGCATCAGGTCGAGGCCGGTGCAATGCTCCCCCAGCGTGCCGCGCGCCCAGTTGTTCTTGCCGTGCACGTTCATGGCCAGGCCGCCGCCCAGGGTGGGCCGCATGGTCCCCGTGACCACCGGCGGCCACCAGCCGTCCCCCAGGGCGAAGCGCCAGAGGCGCTCCACGGTCACTCCCGGCTCCACGTCCACCTCGCCGGTTCGGGGATCCCATGCCAGGATCCGGTCCATGCGGGAGAGGTCGAGGACCACGGCCTCCGGGAGGAAGGCGGCGTCACCGTAGCTGCGCCCCGCACCCCGGAGCACCAGCGGGACCCCTCGCTCCGAGGTGAGCCCCAGGACACCGCGCACGTCCTCCACCGTGGAGGGGCGGTGGACGTAGCCCGCCGCGCCCACGGCCTGTCCCCAGCCGGGGACCCACTCCAGGCGGTCGGGGGGCAGGAGGGCGGGCACGGTCAGACCCTGAGGTGCCGGAAGACGACGGAGGGAATGCTCCGGATGATCCAGCTCACCACCCGCCAGCGGGCCGGGATGTAGGCGGTGACCACACCCCTCCGGATCTTGCGCTCCATGATCTCCGCGGCGCGCTCGGCGGAGACCATCATGGGCAGCTTGCCCATGCCCGCCGTCAGCTCGGTGGCCACGAAGCCCGGCTTGAGGGTGACCACCTTCACGCCGTACCGCCCCACGCGATTCCGGAGGGCCTCCAGGTAGGTGTGGAGGGCGGCCTTGGAGGTGTTGTACGCGGGGGCCCCGGAGCGGCCGCGGTCCCCGGCGATGGAGCCGATGCCCGCGATGGTGCCCCGCTTCAGGCGCCCGAAGCGCTCGGCGGCGGGGTTGAGCCATGCCATGGCGCCCAGGAGGTTCACCTCGATGATCCGCTCGTCCTTGGCCGTGTCGAACTCGTCGAAGGCCACCTTCAGGCCGATGCCGGCCGCGTAGACCACCAGGTCCAGGCCCCCGAGAGCCCGGGCGATCTCCTGGAACAGCTCCGGGACCTCCCCGCGGTTCCGCACGTCGTGGGGGAACACCAGGGCCCGCCCCTCGCCGTTCTCGGCGTCGATGGACGCCGCCAGCTCCTCCAGGAGGTCCCTCCTCCGGGCCACCAGGGCGACCCTGGAACCACCGGCGGCGTACCTCCGGGCCAGGGCGGCCCCCATGCCAGAGGAGGCCCCGACGATCAACACATGCTGGAACCTGCCCATCACGCCTCCATCTTACTCCGGTGCACCGGGCGCCCGCCGTTCCTCCCGGCCGGCACCTCCAGCCAGCCGGTACCGGAACAGGCGCTCCGCGTCACGGACCCGTTCCTCGTAGTCGTCGGAGAAGACCACGTCCCGCAGACCGTCGGTCACGGGCAGGACCATGGCCCCCCCCTCCCACCCCACGGGTTCCCCGGTGTGCTCGTCCACCACCCGGCCCTCCTCCACGAGGCGGGTGGCGTCGGCGAGGGGGATCCCGTCGAGGGCCCTCCGCAGGGCACGGAAACGGGCCTCGTCCACGGGGTCCAGGAAGCGCACGAGGCTCCGGCTCTGGGCCGCCACGTGGTAGTGGGAGGGCACGAAGTAGATGCCGTCCAGGCCGGCCATCTCGGTGATCATCACGAGCCACCCCAGGACCTCCTTCAGCATCCCCAGCCCCGGGTGCTGCTGCCCCGGAAGGGGGGGGCGCTCCGGGCGGAACCTGGCCCGGGGGTTCTGCAGGAGCAGCCACTCGAGCTTGAGGACCTCCATGCCGGGCACGGCGCTGCGGTTGCGGCTGGCCCGGAGCTCCACCAGCAGCTCCCTGCGGCTCGCATCGGACCAGATCCGCAGGGTGTGGCCCATGGGGTGCGAGAGGTCCAGCTCCACGCGGGGGTTCGGGAACCCCCGCGACCGCAGCATCCGCAGGATGCCGAACTCCTCCAGGGTGAGCTCCAGCCCGTGGCGGGACAGGTAGCCCAGGAACCTGGTGTCCACGGGGATGCCCGGGAGGATTCCGGCCAGGTCCTCGGAGGTCAGCCGCCACCCGCCGTCCCCCGGCTCGGTGCGGAGCGCCGCGGGATCCAGCCGGGCCTTGAGCCTCCGGAAGTGCCTGAGCACGAGCTCCTCGTTGTCGGGGGGTTCCTCCACGCGGTCGGTCAGGAGCCAGTGGAGGAACCGGGCGGGGTAGGTCCACGCCCGCGGGCTGTAGCCCCCGGCGAGGACGATGGCCACGGGGGTCCGCCGGCGTCTCCGGTGCACCAGGTCCAGGACGAAGCGGTCCCGCTCGAACACCCCTCCGGGGGTGATGGACCAGGTGCCGATCCGGTCGTCCGCAGCCACGTCGGCCCCGGCCAGGTAGAGCACGAGGCCGGGATCCACCGACTCCACCACGGGTGGGAGGCTCTCCCGCAGCGTCTGGAGGTACAGCCGGTCATCCACGTCGTTTCCCAGCTCGATGGACGTGGAGGCCACGGCGGCGGTGTCGCCCCAGTGCGTGTTGTGGATGGAGAAGGTGTGGACCGTGGGGTCGTCGGCGAAGATGGCCCGGGTTCCGTTGCCGTCGTGGAGGTCCAGGTCCACCACGAGGACGTTCTCGGCGAAGCCCCGCGCACGCAGCCTGGCCACGGCCACGGCCACGTCGTTGAACACGCAGAAGCCCATCCCCTGGTCCGCGGTGGCGTGGTGGAACCCGCCCCCCAGGTTCACGCCGACCCCCCCCGTGATCAGGGCGAGGCGGGTGGCCTGGATGGTGCCGCCCACCATGCGCCGCATGAGGTCCAGGATGACCTCCACCTCCTCGTCGGCCACCGGCGAGCCCAGGATCCGGGTGAGCGTCACGGCCCGCTGGACCGACTCCAGGTGCCTCTGGGTGTGGACGAGCAGGAGGTTGGCGATGGAGACGCGACGGGGGACCGCGATGTCCTCCTCCCTGACGAGCCCCTCGCTGGTCAGGCAGGTGAGCACGTGGGCGGAGCGCAGGGCGTCCACGGGAACCCCGGTGAGCATGCGCTCGTAGTCCTCGTGGTAGACGAAGCGCACCTTCCGCCTGAGAGCAGGCCGGAGCAGTGAGTGCCAGCACCGCCGGAGAACCCGGGCCACGTGGCACCACGCCCCGCACCTTCGATGGTTCCCCGGGGAGGCGCTGGGGGAAACGGAAGCCATGGAGGGAGTATACCCCGCCCCTGCCGCACCGCGGCACGATGCCGGCGTCCCGCATGGCACCCACCCCCTCTCCCGTGCTCCGCTCATCCGCCCGCCCGCGGCCCTGCCGTGACGCCGACCGTGTCCGTGGCGGTGTCCGTGTCGGTGTCCGTGATCCTGTTCCTGTCCCCCCTCCCGTAGGTCCTGACTCCCTGCCACCTGGCGGGCGGGTGGGCGGGTCTTTCGGTCGACGGTTCACGTTTCACGCTTCACGACGGGGCAGGTGGTGGACTTCACCCCTCACCCCCGGGGCGGAGTACGATTGTGGCGGGACACGGGAGGTGAGCCATGCGCGAGATGAAGCTCTTCCTGGCGGGACGGTGGACGGACGGCGAGGATGTGGTGGAGGTCCGGTCGCCCTTCGACGGCCGCGTGGTGAGCCGGGTGGCCCGGGCGGGCGGGACGCAGCTCGAGCGGGCCGCGGAGGCGGCCCACCGGTACGCTCCGGCCATGGCGGGGCTGCCCCCCGCCGAGCGTGCGGCGATCCTGGAGCGGGCGGCGGCGCTCATCGGAGAGCGCCGCGAGGAGCTGGCCCTGGCGGTGAGCGAGGAGGCGGGCAAGCCCATCGCGCTGGCCCGGGTGGAGGCCGACAGGTGCCGGGACACCTTCACGGAGTCGCTCCACGTGGCGCGGCACCCGGAGGTGGTCGCCCGGGACCTCGGCGGCTACCCGTCCGGGGCGGGGCGGCTCGCGCTGATCCGCAGGGTCCCCGTGGGACCGGTGCTGGCCATCACGCCCTTCAACTTTCCCCTCAACCTGGTGGCCCACAAGCTGGCGCCGGCGGTGGCCGCCGGCTGTCCGGTGGTGCTCAAGCCCGCCACGCAGACACCCTCGCCGGCGCTGATGCTGGCGGCCATCCTGGAGGAGGCCGGACTGCCCGCCGGAGCCCTGTCGGTGCTCCCCTCCCGGGCAGCGGACGCCCAGAAGCTGGCCGTGGACGACCGATTCGGCCTGCTGACCTTCACGGGTTCCATGGACGTGGGCTGGAAGCTCAAGGAGCTGGCCTGGCGGCGGCGCGCGGCCCTGGAGATGGGGGGCAACGCCGCCGTGGTGGTCGAGCCGGACGTGGACGACCTGGAGGCTGTGGCACGCCGGATCGCCGGGGCGGCGTACGGCTATGCGGGCCAGTCGTGCATCAGCGTGCAACGGATCCTGGTCCAGGAGGACATCTACCTCCAGATGCGGGAGGCCCTGGTGGCCGCCACCGGGGCCGTGGCCTGGGGCGACCCCGCCGACGAGGCCACCGTGTGCGGCCCCCTCATCGACGAGCCCAACGTGGTGCGGGTGGACGGGTGGATCCGCATGGGGGTCGAGGCCGGGGGCCGCCTCCTGGCGGGGGGGCGGCGGGAGGGGAGCGTGATCGTCCCCACCCTGCTCGAGGAGGTGCCGGGTGACCAGCCCGTGGTGGCCGACGAGGTCTTCGGTCCCGTGGCCGTGCTCTTCGCCTACGAGGACTTCGGCCAGGCGCTCTGCATGGTCAACGACTCCCGGTACGGCCTCCAGGCGGGCATCTTCACACGGGACGTCTCGAAGGTGCAGCGGGCGTGGGAGGAGATCGAGGCCGGCGGCATCGTCCACGGCGACGTGCCCACCTGGCGCACGGACCCCATGCCCTACGGCGGCGTCAAGGCCTCGGGCGTGGGCCGCGAGGGGCCGCTCTGGGCCTACCGGGAGATGACCGAGGAGCGCCTCCTGGTGCTCAGATCCGATTCCTGATCGGGATTGTCCAGGAGGGTTCGTGACAGGCGGCGCGATCCGCCGTTGCTGGTGGTGCCTTCCCGGTCCGGCCGGGCCGGGCCTCCGGGTCCGGCCGGAGAGGTGCCCATGCTCCTTGCGCCGCGACACCGGTCTGGGATAATGCTTCCATGGCGAATCCGGACCACCTGCGGCATCTGGATGCGGGCGACTGGAACGAGTGGCGGGCCGCCCACCCCACGCTGGCGCCCGACCTGGTGGACGCGGATCTCTCGGGGAGGGATCTGTCGGGCCTGAACCTCCAGAAGGCCCACATGCGGAGCGCGGACCTCGGCGGGGCGCGGCTGGACAGGGCCGACCTGACCCACGCCAACGTCCAGGGCGCGATCTTCCGGAACGCCACCGCCAGGGACGCGCGGTTCGACAAGGTGCACCTGGACTTCCTCGACCTCACCGGCGTGGACCTGACCGGGGCCTCCTTCGACGGCGCGAGCTTCCGTGGCGCCAACCTGACGGGCGCGGTCCTGGTGGGGGCCCGGCTGGACCACGCACAGCTGGAGAGCGCGCTGTTCGACGATGCGGACCTGTCCCGGGCGAGCCTGGTGGGGGCCACCTTCCGTGGCGCCAGGTTCACGGGGACGGTTCTCCGCCAGATCAACGCCGAGGGGGCCATGCTGGAGGGCGTCGAGCTCCAGGGGCTCGACCTCCGGGGGGCCGTCTTCCGGAAGGCCACCGCCGACAATGCGCAGCTCTCGAAGGCGGACCTCACCGGGGCGGACTTCACCGACGCCTCGCTCCGGGGCACCAACTTCCACTCGGCGACCCTCATCGAGGCCCGGTTCCACAACGCCCAGGCAGAGGGAGCGAGCCTCGACCACGCGGACCTGGAGAAGGCCCAGCTGGTGAACACGAACCTGGCGAGGGCCGACCTCCGGGGAGCCAGCCTCCTCCACGCTGTGCTGGACGGCTGCGTGCTGGCCGAGGCCCGGCTCTCGGAGCTGGACTTCCGCTCACCGCAGATGGGCCGCCTCTCCTTCGCCTCGGCCGACCTCCACAGGTCGGTGTTCACCCGCTGCGAGCTCCGGAACGCCGACTTCCGCAAGGCCAACCTGGAGGAGACCGATTTCCGTCACGCCAACCTGGAGGGGGCCAACCTCCAGGAGGCCCGCATGGCCGACGCCACGTTCCGTCACGCCAACCTGAAGCAGGCGAGGCTGGTGGACGTGGAGGCCCAGGGCGCCGACCTCTCCGGGACCAACATGATCCTCGTGAAGGCCGAGCGCGCAATGATGGTGGGGACCGACCTCCGGTTCACCGACGCCGTGGGCATCGACCTGGCCCACGCCGACCTGCGGTGGGCGGACCTCCGGAACGCCGACTTCACCAAGGGCAACCTGGACCACGCCCGCCTCTGGGGCGCCCGCATCCGGAACACGAAGCTCCCCGCCAACATGGCGCACTGGGGCCTCATCCTCAGGGTGAGCCAGGTGTTCCACAACTGGCAGCGCAAGGCCGAGCAGATGAAGAAGGCCCGCGAGCAGAAGCGCATCCGCGAGGTGGCCGAGCTGGTCCGCAAGCGCGAGGCTTCCCAGCGCCGTCGTCCCCGCTGAGGTCAACCCTGCCCTTCGTGCGGACGTCTCCCCCGGGGCTTCTGCCTCACCGTCCCCGCTTCCCGATGTCCTCCATCACAACCCCACCGCGAGCAGGACGTACCCCACCGCCAGGCCGATCACGAGGTTGGCCGCCTTGGCCACCAGGGCGTCGCGGAAGGAGATGCCGAGGAGGGGCAGGAGCCCGTGGCCGTCCTGGACGATGGAATTGGCCACGAGCACCGAGAGGGGGACATGTCCAGAGACGAAGAGGGTGAGGACCACGAGGTGCGGGCCCGAGATGGGAATCAGGCCCAGGAGCGCCACGCCGAGGAGCACCCATGTGCCGTGGCCCTCGAGCAGTGGAGCGATGTTCCAGTGGGCCAGGAGAAGCTGGACCCCCACCAGGGCGGCGGCCGTCCAGGCGAAGATCCTTGGAATGTGGTGGAGGGCCAGGTGGTGCCAGAGGTGCTTCTCCAGCCAGTGCCCCGGAGCGAGGAAGGTGAGGGCGATGCCGAGGAGGGCCACGGCGGCGAAGATCCAGCCCTCGACGAGTCCCGCGCCGGCGTGCTCCGACCCGCCGGCGGCCGCGTGGATGTCATGGTGGTGTGTGGTGAAGCCGATCGCCAGCAGGAGCAGCAGGGCAAACAGGACGGAGGCCACCACCAGGCGTGGAAGGAGGGGGTGGACGTGGGGCCGGAGGGGGAGCCACCGGTGAAGCGAGGGGGCCGACGGCATGTCCTCGTCGTGGAGATCCACCAGGGCGCAGGGCGCGCTCCGGGAGAGGCCGAGCCACTTCAGGACCGTATCGGTGACCCAGCCCCCGGCGATCCCCACCATGAAGAGCCCGGCGATCAGGAGCAGTGCCGTGCTCGGGATCATGGCCAGCATGAGGAACGCCTCGTCGCCCGCCGTGGCCAGGAGGGCCGCGGTGACGGCACCCAGGGAGATGGCCCCCCGGGAGTAGATGGAGTCCACCAGGTACACCCCGGCACATCCCGGCGTGGCCCCGAGGAACGAGGCCAGCAGGTACTGACGGTGGGGCCGCCCGGCAAGGATGTCACCAAGCCGCCCGTGCGTGACCACCGAGACGAGCTCCACCACGGCCATCATCACGAAGACCAGGCTCGTGATCTGGGCGGCGTGCAGGAGCTCCTGGAGAACGGTGGCCATGGCGCAACTCCGAGAATAGCAAAGTGAGAGTGGACGTGCCGGTGGAATTGCGCAGTTGTGGAAGATTCGCCACCCCTGCTGGCGGCCTCTCGTCAGAGAGGACGACCGTGCCGGAGTGTGCTAGGGTACCGCTCCAGTAGGGAAGGGGGGGCCACACGATGTCTCCGAGACGACGCGTTGTTTTCCTCGCTGTACTGGGCCTGCTCATCGTGGGGCTGCCCGCCACGGCCGCGGCCGGCGAGGGGGCCGGCGTGGACCTGGGAACCGTCCTGCCGCTCTGGTCGGTGATCCCCTTCGTGGGGATCCTGCTGTCCATCGCCATCTTCCCGCTGGTGGCCGAGGAGTTCTGGCACCATCATTTCCCGAAGGTCTCGGCATTCTGGGCGCTGCTCTTCGCCGTGCCCTTCGTGGTGACCTACCACGCCGAGGCCATGCACGAGATCCTGCACATCTACATCATCGACTACATCCCCTTCATCATCCTGCTGTGGGCGCTCTTCACGGTGGCCGGGGGCATCCTGATCCGGGGGTCGTTCAACGGCACCCCGGCCCTCAACACGATCTTCCTGATCGTCGGGACGCTCATCGCCTCGTGGGTCGGGACCACCGGCGCCGCCATGCTCCTGGTCCGCCCCGTGATCCGGGCCAACGCCCGGCGCAGGCACAAGGTGCACACCCTCGTGTTCTTCATCTTCCTGGTGGCCAACATCGGGGGCTCGCTCACCCCCCTGGGCGACCCGCCGCTGTTCCTCGGGTTCCTCCACGGGGTCCCCTTCTTCTGGACCTTCGAGATCCTCCCCGAGACGCTCACCGTGGCGGGCATCCTCCTGGTGCTCTACTTCCTGCTCGACAGCTGGTTCTGGCGGAAGGAGACCCAGGCCGCCCAGCAGCCCGACAGCGGGCCGCAGGAGAAGCTCAGGATCGAGGGCCTCCACAACGTGATCTTCCTCGGTGGCATCCTCGGAGGTGTCCTGCTCTCGGGGATGTGGCATGCGGGCGAGGTGAACATCCTCGGCGTCCACCAGCACATCCAGAACCTGGTGCGGGACGGCCTGCTGATCCTCATGGGGCTGCTGTCGCTGGTGACCACGAGCAGGAAGATCCGGGAGGACAACGCCTTCACCTGGTTCCCGATCCAGGAGGTGGCCTACCTCTTCGCCGGGATCTTCATGACCATCGTGCCGGCCCTCGCCATCCTGAAGGCCGGCGAGGACGGAGCCATGGCGGGGCTCATCGCCGCGGTGAAGGAACCCGCCCACTACTTCTGGGTGACGGGGACGCTCTCCTCGTTCCTCGACAACGCCCCCACCTACCTGACGTTCCTGAACACCGCGCTGGGACGGTTCTTCCCCGGGATGCCCGAGCGCGAGGCGGTCCACGCGCTCATCGAGCACCAGGAGATCTTCCTCAAGGCCATCTCGACGGGTGCCGTCTACATGGGGGCCAACACCTACATCGGGAACGCGCCCAACTTCATGGTCAAGTCCATCGCCGAGGAGAACGGTGTGGAGATGCCGAGCTTCTTCGGGTACATCCTGAAGTACTCGCTGCCCATCCTGATCCCGGTGTTCATCCTGGTGACGGTGATCTTCTTCTGAGGGAGGCGCGACATGGCACGGGAAACCTGGGTTGAGATGGAGCTGAACGGTCCGGCCGATCAGGCGCTGGGCTTCGTCGAGGGGTACCGCGCGGCGCGTCCGGGTGCCGGGCCCATCTGGGTGGCGGGCCTCGAGAACGTGGACCTGGACGGCTTCCTGAACGCCCTGCGGTCGAGGCTCAAGATGGAGCGGCACATCATCCTCGGGCGGGAGATGGCCGAGGTGTTCCGCGAAGCCATCTCGCGCTCCCGGCTGCTGGACCTGGAGGTGGGCGAGGTGAAGGCCATCGACCATGCCGAGCTTCCCTTCCGGTTCGAGTGCTACTCGAGGCAGGAGGGCGAGGCCATCCGGCGGCTGGTGGAGGAGGACCTTCCGGAGGACGTCCGGCTCGAGGGGTACGAGGTCAAGGAGATCGTCCGGGAGGACGCCAGGGGCGTGGAGCTCTACGGACCGGTCCACGACTACATCCTGCGGGGCACCGGGCGCTACGTGGGGTCCGTGCCGGGCATCATCACCATGTCCCGGCGCCTCAAGGACCAGAGCTTCGTCCACCCCGGGAAGGTGGAGCTCACCTACACCACGTGAGACCGGTCGCGCTCCTCACCGACTTCGGGCTCGAGGACCACTACGCGGGGGTCCTCCACGCGGTCCTCGTCCGGGAGGCCCCCGGTGCGGACCGCCTCGACATCTCCCACGGTGTGCCTCCCGGCGACCTGTGGACCGCGTGCTTCCTGCTCCGGGCCGCCTGGCCCCACCTCCCCGCGGACGCCGTGGCGCTCGTGGTGGTGGATCCGGGGGTGGGGACCGATCGCCGGGCCGTGGCCGTCCGTGTGGGAGACCGGTTCCTGGTGGGCCCCGACAACGGCCTGGCCGCGGCAGTGGGGGAGGCCACGGACGCGGTTGAGCTGGATCCCGGAATCATGGGGATCCCCGAGCCCTCGGCCACGTTCCACGGCCGGGACCTGTTCGCGCCGGCCGCCGCCAGGCTCGCCCGCGGGGACAGCCCGGCAGGTCTCGGGGGACCGCTGGACCCCGGCACCCTCGTGTCCTGCCCCATCCCCGCCCCGGAGAGGGCCGGAGACACCGTACGGGGCGTGGTCCAGCACGTGGACCGCTTCGGCAACCTGGTGACGAACCTGCCCGTGGGGACCGTGCCTCCGGAGGCCGAGCTGCGCGTGGGCTGGCGCCGCATCACGCGGGTGGTGAGGACCTACGGTGACGCGCCGGAGGGCGAGGTGGTGCTCCTGGAGGGGTCCTCGGGGTACCTGGAGATCTCGGTGGTGGGCGGGTCGGCGGCCCATGCCCTCGGCCTGGCTCCCGGCGATCCGGTGGATGCGGTGGTACCGCCGGCCGTGCACCCCCCCCGTGACTCCTAGGCCGGATTGTCCACGAGGGCTCGGTGCGAGCGGTGCGAGACAACCTGCCAGGAATGGTGGACCGCACCGCGCGGTCGAAGCGTCATGAATGATCCGGGCCAGGCTTCCCCTTCTCGCGCCGGCCGGACGGCGGTACACTTCCCGGCCATGACGCCACCCAGGGGCCCGGCCCCCACACCCCGCAACCTCTTCTCCTTCTCCAGGCTGAAGGCCTTCGACCAGTGTCCCCTGCGCTACCGCTTCCGCTACCTCAAGGGGCTCAAGGAGGCCTTCCGATCCATCGAGTCCCACGTGGGCAACGCGGTCCACGACGTGCTGGAGTGGCTCTACGAGGAGCGGGCCGGCGGCAGTGAGCCGGCCCTCGACCGGGCGCTGGACCGCCTGGCCGAGGCCTGGGACGCGCGGTGGGAGGACGGCCGGGTGGCCGTGATCCGGGTGGCCGACGACGCGGGTGCCTACCTGCGGCACGGGCGGGAGATGGTGGCCTCCTTCCACGAGAGGGTCTTTTCGAACGACCGGAGCGTCACGGTGGCGCTGGAGGAGCGCCTCAGCGTCCGGCTCTCGGAGCGGGTGGTGTTCACGGGCTTCGCCGACCGGATCGGCCGCACGGAGCAGGGCACGCTCTTCGTGGTGGACTACAAGACCTCCGCCCGGGAGGGCAACGGCGACGACTTCTCCGAGGGACTCCAGGCGCCCCTCTACGCCGCCGCGGTCCTGGAGCGCCACGGGGAGGAGCCGGTGTGCCTGGCGGGCTACCACTATCTGCGCCACGGCTCCACGAGCTGGCGCCGGGTGGACCGGGACGAGGCCGGCCGGGTCCAGGCCCGCTTCCTGGCGAAGGCCGAGCGTGCCCTGGACGCCACGGAGTTCCCGGCGCGGCCCGGCATCCTCTGCGCCTGGTGCGGCTTCAACCACATCTGCGAGCGGGCCCGGGTGCCCGACGAGCTCTCCGGGGGACTCCGCCTCGCCCGGGAGCGCGAGGGCAGCTAGGGGAGCAGGGGGACCGGGGAGGGTGTCGTGGTGGCCACCTCCTTCCTTCGCCTGGAACCGGAGATGTGGCCCGATTCCGCACTCCCCTTTCCTTCGCTCCACCGCCGAGCTCATCACGGATCACGAGGGGCACGTCCGGCTCGTCCTGCCCGACGGGACCCGGCCGGCACTGATGAACCACGGATTACGCGGAAATATCTGGTCAAGAAGAAGATAGTAAGAATCCGGATATACTAAGGCGAAGGAAAGCATCCCGACACAGACGACTGGCAATCTCAAGATTGCCCGGGCGTTCTTGCACCGATGACTGGCCATCGGAGTCCTGGCGGCTTGGTCTGGTGCGTTTCGTTCCCCTCAGTACCTTCAATTTCACGCTTCACCGATGGGCATGACCTTGCAGAGAGTCTTGCAACTGGCTCGCGTTTCACGAACGGGTGGGCACCCCCGCCGGCCACGCCTCCTCCGCCCTCCAGCGCAGCACCAGGTTCCGGGCGGCCTGCACCTCGTCCACCCGGCCCACGGGGGTCTCCCGCGGCGCGGCCTTCAGGACCTCCGGGTCGGTCTCGGCCTCCCGGGCGATCCGGAGCATGGCCTCGCAGAAGGCCTCCACCTCCTCGGGGGCGGGGCTCTCCGTGGGCTCGATCATGAGCGCCCCGTGCACGATGAGCGGGAAGGACATGGTGGGCGGATGGAAGCCGAGGTCCAGGAGCCTCTTGGCGATGTCCACGTTGGACACGCCGTGCTCCTGCTGGAGGCTGTCATCGAAGACCACCTCGTGCATGGTGGGCGCGTCGTACTCCAGGTGGTAGGCCCCCGCCAGGCGCTGCCGCACCAGGTTGGCGTAGAGCACGGCCACCTCGGACATCTCCCGGAGCCCCTCGTCACCCATGCCGCGGATGAAGGTGAGCGCGCGGACCAGGATCAGGAAGTTGGCATAGAAGCCCCGCATGGGCCCGATGGAGCGCCCGTCCTCCCACAGCATCCGGAACCCGTCGCCCTCCCGGACCACGCGCGGGACCGGCAGGTGGGGCACCAGGGCCTCGGAGACGGCCACGGGGCCCGCACCGGGCCCGCCGCCGCCGTGGGGCGTCGAGAAGGTCTTGTGCAGGTTGATGTGGAGGGCGTCGGCGCCCATGGCGCCCGGCAGGGCCCGCCCCGCGAAGGCGTTGAGGTTGGCGCCGTCCATGTAGATGAAGCCGCCACGGGAGTGCACCAGCTCGGCGATCTCCACGATGCGGTGCTCGAAGACGCCCAGGGTGTTGGGCACCGTCAGCATGATGGCGGCCACCCTCTCGTCCATGAGGCGGTCCAGCTCGGCCAGGTCCACCGTGCCGTCGGGCCCCGAGGCGATCTCCACGGAACGGTAGCCGGCGAAGGTGGCCGAGGCCGGGTTGGTGCCGTGGGCGGAGTCGGGGACCAGCACCACCTCCCGGGCGTCGCCCCGCGCCTCCAGGGCCGCCCGGATCATGAGCATGCCCGTGAGCTCGCCGTGGGCGCCCGCCGCGGGCTGCAGCGTCACCGCCGGCATCCCGGTGATCTGTGCCAGGGCCCGCTCCATCTCCCACATGAGGCGCAGCGCCCCCTGGACCTGCCACTCCGGCTGCAGCGGGTGGAGGTCCACGAAGCCGGGCAGCCGGGACGTGACCTCGCAGATCCGCGGGTTGTACTTCATGGTGCAGGAGCCCAGCGGGTAGAGCCCCTCGTCCACCGCGAAGTTCATCTGGCTGAGGCGGTGGAAGTGCTGCACCACCTCCAGCTCGCCCAGGGCCGGCATCTCCGGGAGGGCCTCGCGGAGCTGGTCGGCCGGCAGCGCCTCCTCCGGGGCCACCGGCGCGATGCCGGACTCCGGGAGCAGGTACCCGCCGCGCGGGCCGCGGCCGGGGTTGCGCTCGAAGATCAGGGGCTCGTCGCGGAGCGCGCGCCGCCTCATCGGATCCTCCCCATGGCGTCCAGCAGGGCGTCCACCTGGGCGCCCGTGGTCCTCTCCGTGAAGGCCACCAGGAGCCCGTCGGGCCAGGAACCGCCCCAGAGCCTGGAGGGCACACCGGCCAGCACGCCGTCCCGGGCCAGCTCCCCGGCCAGCTCCGCACCGGGCCGTGGGCCCACCACCAGCAGTTCGTTGAATGCGGCCGTCTCCGGCCAGGCCAGCCGCCATCCCGGCAGCTCCGCCACACGGCTTGCGAAGCTCCGGGCCGCGGCCAGGGAGGCCGCGGCCACCCGCCGCAGGCCCTCTCCACCCAGCAGCTCCAGCCAGACGGTGGCGGCCAGGGCCATGAGCCCGTGGTTGGTGCAGATGTTGGAGGTGGCCTTCGCCCGGCGGATGTGCTGCTCCCTCGTGGAGAGCGTCAGGCAGAAGGCCCGCCGCCCCTCGCTGTCCACCGTCTGCCCCACGACCCGCCCCGGCATCTGCCGGACGTGGGCGGAGCGGCAGGCGAAGAAGCCCAGGTGGGGACCGCCGAAGCCGGGGGCCAGGCCGAAGGACTGGGCCTCGCCGCAGACGATGTCGAAACCGTGGTCACCACCGCCCCGGAGCAGGCCCAGGGAGACGGCCTCGGCCACCACCTGGACGGCCAGTGCTCCCACCCCGTGGGCCGCCTCGGCAACGGCGCCGAGGTCCTCCAGGGTCCCCACGAAGCTCGGGGACTGGACGATGACGGCACAGGCCTCGTCGCCGGCGGCGGCGGCCAGGGCCTCGGGGGAGGTCCGGCCGTCGTCCCCCGGCGCCACCTCCACCACCTCGATGCCCAGGGCCCCCGCGTAGGTGTGGAGCACCCTCCGGTACATGGGGTGCACCGTCTCCGCCACCACCACCCGGTTCCGCTTCCCCCGGAGGACCCTGTGGGCCATCAGGGCGGCCTCCACCAGCGACGTGGCCCCGTCGTAGAGGGAGGCGTTGGCCACCTCCAGGCCGGTGAGCTGGCAGACCATGGTCTGGAACTCGAAGATGGCCTGGAGCGTCCCCTGGGAGATCTCCGGCTGGTAGGGGGTGTAGGAGGTGTAGAACTCCGCCCGCTGGAGCACCGCGTCCACCACCGCCGGCTGGACGTGGTGGTAGGTCCCGGCACCCAGGAAGGAGGGCACGGACGACACCGGCGTGTTGGCCGCGGCCAGGTCCCCGAACTCCCGCAGGAGGGCCGCCTCGTCCCGGGCCCCTCCGAGCCCGAGGGAGTCCACCTTCACGGCGTCCGGGATGGTGGCGAACAGCTCGTCGGCCGAGGACAGCCCGAGCTCCGCCAGGATGCGGTCCCGGTCCTCGGGGCCCGCGCCGATCCAGGGGTGCATCAGTGGCTCTCCGCCGCGATGAAGGCCTCGTAGGCCGCGGCGTCCATGAGCGCCGACTCGTCCACGCCGTCCACCCGGATCTTCACGAGCCAGCCGCCGCCGTAGGGGTCCTGGTTGACCAGGTCGGGCTCGTCGGCGAGGTCCTCGTTGATCCCCACCACCTCGCCCGTCACCGGCGCGTAGAACTCGGAGACCGCCTTGACGGACTCCAGGGTCCCCAGCTCGCTCCCCTGCTCCACCTGCTGCCCCACCTCGGGAAGCTCCACGTAGACCACCTCGCCGAGCTGCTCCTGGGCATAGTGGGTGATGCCCACCATCGCAACGTCGCCCTCGCGCCGAACCCACTCGTGGGACCTGGTGTAGGAGAGATCCTCAGGTACTGCCATCTCGAGCCTCCTTGCTGCCCACGGCCCCGCGAGGGGGCCCCGGGCGTTGCTGTGCCGTCGTTCCACCGGCCCGCTGGCCGGCGACCTCACACCTTCTTCGAGCGCTTCCTCGAGTAGAAGGGCAGCTCCACGATCCGCCCACGGCGCCGCCTGCCGCGAAGATCGATCCAGATGTCGCGGCCGGTCACGGCCGCCTCCACCGGCAGGTACGCCATGCCGATGGCCTTCTCCAGCAGGGGGGAAAGCGTCCCCGAGGTGACGGCCCCGGCGGGCTCGTCCCCCTCCTCGTCCAGGTACACGGCGTACCCGTGCCGGGCGATGCCGCGGTCCACCATCTCGAAGCCCACCAGCCTCCGCTCCACGCCCTCCTCGGCCTGCCGCTCCAGCACGTCCCGGCCGATGAAGTCACCCTTGTCGAGCTTGACGATCCACTCGAGGCCCGCCTCCAGCGGCGTGGTGGTCTCGTCGATGTCGTTGCCGTAGAGGGCCATGCCGGCCTCGAGGCGGAGGGTGTCGCGGGCACCGAGGCCGGCGGGGATCACGCCCTTCGGGCGGCCCTCCGCCAGGATGGAGCGCCACACGGCGGCCGCATCCCCGGGGGCCACGTACACCTCGAAGCCGTCCTCGCCCGTGTACCCGGTCCGGGCGATGATGGCCCGCTTCCCGGCCACCTCGCCCAGGGTGAAGCGGTAGTACCGGATCCCGGCCAGGTCGGTCTCCGTGAGGGGCCGGAGCACCTCCAGGGCCAGGGGCCCCTGGAGCGCCAGCTGCGCCCAGTCGTCCGAGCGGTTCTCCACCTCCACGCCCTCCTCGCCGGTGGCAAGATCCGTGATGTAGGTGAAGTCCTTGTCCACGTTGGCGGCGTTGACCACCAGGAGGAACTCGTCCTCGGCCATCCTGTGGACCAGCATGTCGTCCACGAAGGTGCCCTGGGGGTACATGAGCCCCGTGTACTGGGCACGTCCCACCTTCATCTTCGCGTGGTCGTTGCAGGAGATCAGCTGCATGAAGTCCAGGGCCCGGGGGCCCCTCACGAAGATCTCCCCCATGTGGGAGACGTCGAAGAGGCCGGCCCGGTGGCGGACCGCCAGGTGCTCCTCCCTGATGCCCGTGTACTGGACGGGCATCTCGAAGCCCGCGAAGGGTACGATCCTCCCCCCGGCTGCCACGTGCTCGTCGTAGAGAGGGGTCCGCTTGAGTTGCTTCGTTCCGGCCATGGTCTCAACCTCCCACTCCGCCCGGAAGACTACCACCCCGCCCCTCCAACGCCAACCACCTCCACCGGCCACCGTTCTCCCCGGGGGCCCCGGGCCGCCATGTGGCGTCTTCGGCCCACCGGTTCATGCAGGGGAGAACTGCCATGAACGACCGATCACCACGTGGGTGGAGACGCTACCCGCTCCACGTGACGCTCTCGGTGGTGTTCACGGCCCCGCTGGAGGGGCGAGGGCAAGACGGTCGGGAAGAGGCCTCTCTCCAGCCGTGTCGGGGTCCAGATCCGGGCCCGTGTTCCTGTCCGCCACGTGGCCGGATCGGCTGCAGTGCCGGTGACTCCGGTCGCGGCGTGCCCGCGACCGGTTCAGGCCGTCCGGAACAGGCGGTCCAGCATCTCCCGGACCTGACCGAGCCCGTCGGAGGCCCCGGTCACCTGGGAGAGGAGGTAGGCGTAGGAATCCTCCAGCCTGTCGAGCTGGTTGCCCTGGACCATCTCCAGCAGCGACTCCAGCGCGGACCGCCCCGGGTCCACCAGCTCCGACCGTCCCAGCTCGCGCTCGAGCACCACCCGCACCAGCGAGAGGACCTCCTGCTGCTGCTGGAGCCGCTCCGCCGGAGGCTCGTCCTCCCCGTCCGGGGCAACGTTGGGCTCATCACCGTTGCCACCGGAAACCAGGAAAGGCTCCCCGGACGCCTCCCCCGGGGTGAGCCCGTCGGGAAGCTGGCGGAGCTGGCGGCTGAACCGCCCCAGCATGAGATAGAGCTCCTTGTCCGAGGCGAAGTTGCCCACGAGGCGGGCGCTGCGGTCCAGCTCGAGCTGCTCGGACTCCTGGAGCATGATGTAGGCCTGCGAGTTCTTCTCCAGCGTGATCTTGCGGGCCCTGACCCTCCAGGCGGTCAGCTCTCCCGCCACGAAGCAGGATTCCGCCGCCAGCACCGAGACCGCCTCCACCTTCACGCCCGGATCGATGCGGACCGACCCCTGGGCCGACTCGATGAGCGAGTAGGCCCCGGAGTTCTGGATCACCAGGTTGCCGGGGGTCCGGATGGAGAGCTGGCCCTGCTCGTTGACACCGATCTCGGTCCCGGTGGGGATGATCATGGTGGGGAAGTTCTTCTCGTCGTTCATGGTTCACCTCACACGGACCAGCGATGGCAGGGGATCGAAGGCGGGACCCGGAGCCCTCCGACTCGCCGCCAGCAGGACCTCCGGCGCCTTCCACTGGTAGTTCAGGATGTAGATTCTCGGGTCCACGGGCTCCGGCTCGGCGCCTGGGCGCTCCCGGACCCTCACCTCGTAGTGCAGGTGGGGTGACGTGGACCAGCCCGTGTTGCCCACGGTGCCGATCACCTCGCCCCTGCGAACCCGGCGGCCCCGCCGGACCAGGATGTCCTTCAGGTGGGCGAACACCGTGAGGTACCGGTCACCGTGGGCCAGGACCACCACGTTGCCGTAGCGCCACCACCGGATGTTCCTCCGGCGGGGGAACCGCCCGGCGAACACCACCCTGCCGTCACCGGGGGCCAGGACCTCCGTCCCCTCCCGAGCCGCCAGGTCGATCCCGGCATGGAAGTCCCGGGTGTTGGTGAACGGGGAGATCCGGTCACCGAAGGGCGAGGTCAGCACGAACGAGCCGATGGGGAGGGGGCAGATGGAGGGCACGATCCGGGTCAGCTCCTCGTGCTCCCTGACAAACCGGGCCAGCTCGTCGGCAAGCGCCAGCAGGGCCTTGCTCTCGCTGTCCAGGCGAAGGGCACGCCTCAGTGCCACCACGGCCTCGGGCACCGTCACCTTGATCGATGTGGTCTGGCCGTCGGGGAACCCTCCCAACCCCCCCGAATCCTGGAGTGCCCCGAGGATGAGGCTCATCTGCTGCTGCCGGGCCCGGGCGCTCTCCACCCGTTTCTGCACGGCCTCGAGCTCCCGCTCCCGCTCGGCCAGCACCTCCCGGAGCAATGCGTTCCTGTGGCGGAGGATGTGCAGCTCCGAGCTCAGGAACAGCGACTGGACACCCAGGGGAGCGAGCACGAGCCCCGCCAGAAGCACGACGCCCACCACCGCGCCTGCGGCGGCGATCCACCTGGCCGTCCTGCGGGACAGGAAGAAGTACCGCACCTGCTTGCGGATATCGGCGGGGTGGAACTGAACCTCGTACATGGCGTCCGGCAATTCACTCTACCACGGGGCTCCCTGCCGCCCGGTGACCCCTGTCATGTGCCTGCGACGGGGTCCCCGGCGGGCTCAGACCGCCCGGAGCGCCGCCACGGGGTCGAGGCGGGCGGCCCTCCGCGCCGGCCAGACGGAGGCGCCGAGGACCACCGCCGAGCACACCATCAGGATCACTCCGAGGTGAGCGGGGTCCGGCGTGAGCGGGATGAACTCCACCATGTAGATCCGTGCCATGCCCGGCGGGAACCGGATGACCTTCAACCAGGTCATCAGGAGACTGACTGCAACCCCCAACGTGAGGCCCGCCAGGACCCCGGCCCCCCCCAGCAGGACTCCCACCCACGTCAGGATCCGCCTGACGGAACGCTGCCCCATGCCGAGAGCCTGGAGCATCCCGGTGGTCCGACGCTTCTGGGCCGCCACCACCACGAGCGCCGAGCTCACCTGGAAGGAGGCCACGGCCGCCACGAGGCTCAACACCACGAACAGCGACAGGGTCTGCCACCGGAGGGCCGTGAAGAGCGCCGGGTTCATCTGGAGCCAGTCGCTGACGATCAGGCCCGGCCACGCCTCCTCCAGCGGGGGACGGACGGTCTTCACGGCCATGGGGTCGCACAGGCCCACCTCGACCCCCGCCACCCCCAGACCCTCGACCGCCTCCATGAGCCGGTCCAGGGGAGCCACGATCCAGCGCTCGTCGAAGCTGGAAAAGGCCAGGTGGAAGGTCCCCACCACCCGGAGCGGGAGGTCGGGGAACAGCCAGTCCCCCTCCTTCGGCGGCAGCAGGATCCTGACCGTGTCACCCGGACCGACCCCGAGGCTCTCGGCAAGGCGATACCCCAGCACCGCCGGGATCGCATTTCCCGAAGGAGACGGCCACCCCGTGAGCCCGGTGAACTCCGGGGGATCCAGGGTGGCCTTGATCACCACGGGCAGTGGGCTTCCGGGATTCTCCGGATCCTCTGCAAGTCCCGTGACGTAGGTGACCGGGGTGGCCCTCGCGACGCCCGGGATCTCCATGGCCCTGCCGGCGAGCAGCTCCGCCCGGTCCATGGTCATGGGGGTGAGGGCGAACCCGACCAGATGGGCGTTGCCCCGCTGGAGGGCCGTGGCGATGGACTCCCGGTAGCCGGTCATCAGGGCCAGCGTGATCACGAGGGCGGCCGTGGCCAGCGCCACGCCCGCCAGCGCCGCGAGGGCGGTCCCCCGCAGCAGGAGACCCTGCCGGCGCCGCAGCAGCCTCAGGGCGAGCTCCAGTTCCAGGCTCACCCCGGCAGTCTACATGGAAGGCCATCCCTGCGAAACCGGGAAAGCGCCCCTCACGAAAGGAAGATCCCGACGCCCCTGCACGCCACCGGCTCGATTGACGGATCGCCATGGCGGCGATAGCATGGTGAGCCAGAAGTTTCGATACCGGACGAGAGGGAAGGAGGTTCGATGTGTTCAACGTGAGTCGCAAGCAGCTCGTGACTGCGGCGGCAGTGCTTCTCCTGGTGCCATCCATGGGGTGGGGAGCAGGTTTTGCCATCTTCGAGAATGGTGCCCGCTCCGCCGCCATGGGTGGGGCCTTCACCGCCGTCGCCGATGATCCCTCGGCCATGTTCTGGAACCCGGCCGGCATGGCATTCCAGACCGACAAGGGCATGCAGCTGATGGCGGGCGTGTCGCTGATCGCGCCCACCCAGGATTTCAGGGGCCAGGCCGTCTATCCTGGAGACGGGTACACCGCCAGCCAGAAGAGCCAGATCTTCTATCCGCCGCACCTCTTCTTCCTGATGCCGCTGAATGAACGGTGGACACTGGGCTTCGGTGCCTCCGCACCGTTTGGCCTGGGCACGTGGTGGGAGGACGACTATGCCGGTCGCTTCATCTCGAAGCGGACCAACATCCAGAGCTTTGACAACGCATTCAACGTGGCGTGGCGGGCGACCGACTGGGCGGCGTTCTCGGCCGGTGTCGACTACCTGACGTTCCAGCTGGATCTCACCAACAACATCGGGTTCGTCAATCCCTACACCCAGCAGCTCGTGGACGTGGGCCAGGTCCACCTCATGACCGACGGCCTCAAGAACAGCGCCTTCGGCTGGAACGTGGGTGCACTGTTCAAGCTCGGCGCAGGGTTCTCCGCAGGCATCGCCTACCGGTCCACGTTCGATGTCAAGATCGACGATGCGTACGGCTCGTTCATCCAGTTCCCGAGCGGCTATCCCGATTTCGACGCCGTCCTGGCATCGCGGATTCCCTTCGGCCAGAAGGTCTCCGGCAAGAGCTCCATCGAGCTGCCGGACGTCCTGAGCCTTGGACTGGCCTGGACGGGCGAGACCTGGACCGTGGCGGTCCAGTACAACTGGCAGGGGTGGTCCTCGTTCCAGACGCTGGATATCGAGTTCATCGACTACCCTCATCTGAACCAGTCCATCGAGGAGGGGTACGAGAATTCCAACACCTATCGCATCGGCGCCGAGCACCGGTTCAACGAGAAGGTGGCGATCCAACTCGGGTGGGTGTACGACGAGACCCCGCAGCCCCGGTTCTCCATGTCACCCCTGCTGGGCGATTCCGACCGCAGGGAGTACAACATCGGCATGAGCTACACCGCCGGAAAGATGCGCTTCGACGTCGGGTACACGTACCTCATGGCGGCCAGGCGTGCCACGGACGGCACCTCCGTGGACGGCTACGACGGTGAGTACCGGGACACGGTGGCCAACATCTTCAACATGACCTTCTCCTACCAGTTCTGAAAGGAGGGACAACCATGAAAAAGGTTCTTGCTCTCGCAGTCGCCGCGGTTGTCCTGGCCACAGTCCCGGCTGCGGCCGTGGACTTCACGACCTATGTCGCGCTGGGTGACAGCCTGACGGCGGGATTCTCCTCTGGCGGACTCGCCCAGCCCTTCCAGGAAGGCTCCTACCCGGCGCTGCTGGCCCGCCAGGCCGGTACGCCCGTGTTCGAGCAGCCCCTGGTGGAGTACCCGGGCATCCCACCCGTCCTCATCCTGCTCCAGCTCCACCCCGGCCCCGTGCTTGTCCCCGCGTCGGAGACGCCCGGCAGGCCCCTGAATGCCGAGTATCCCTACCCCTACAACAACCTGGGCGTGCCCGGAGCCGACCTCTACGACCTGCTGTTCACCACGGGTGACATCTACAACCTGCTGGCGGGGAACTACGACAACGTGATGCACGACCTGATCCTCAGGAACGGCGAGCACACGGCCCTCGAGCAGGCCATCGGCCTCGACCCCACCTTCCTCACCCTGTGGATCGGCAACAACGACGTTCTCGGGGCGGCGGTCTACGCCACGCCCATCGACGGCGTCACCATGACCCCGGCGGCCAACTTCGAGCAGATGTACAACACCGTGGCGGCGGCCCTTGCCGAGCACACGAACGCCGACATGGTCTTCATCAACCTGCCCGACGTGACGGCCATCCCCTTCATCACGACGCTCAAGCCCTACATCGAGCTGCCCGACGGCACCCACGTGCCGCTCATCGGCTCCAAGGGCCTCCTGCCCGAGGACGCGTACGTGACCCTGGGCGCCGCCTCCCTGCTGGCCCAGGGAATCGGCATTCCCGTGGAGCTCGGCGGGACCGGCATCCCGCTGCCCGAGGATCTGCAGATCACCGCCGAGGGTGCCATTCCCGGCGTGGTGCTGCGCCAGGACGAGGCGGCGGTGATCAACGGCCGTGTGGCCGCCTTCAACGACATCATCGCCGCCGCGGCCGACGCCGTGGGCGCGAAGGTCTTTGACGTCAACGCGTTCTTCAACGAGGTGGCCTCCGGCGAGCTCTGGTCCGTGGGCGGCCTGGAGATCGGCACGGCCTACATGGTGGGCGGCCTGTTCTCCTACGACGGCGTCCATCCGCAGAAGATCGGATACGGCGTCATCGCCGCCGAGCTCATCGACTTCATCAACGAGGCGTTCGACCTCAGGCATTACGGCGGTGAGATCACCAATGTCAACATGTATGAGATCATGACCGGGAGCGCCGAGGATCAGCCGATCCCCACGCCTCTCACAACCGCCGACATCCAGCGGCTCTTCACGCGCGAGGCGTTCCAGACCCTCCAGCAGGTGTTCGTACCGAGGCTGGAGAACTACCACAGGACGCCCCGCCAGGGTGGTCGGGTGGCGCCGGAGCTCGGCGTCAAGCCCAAGGCGAACGTGCTCCGCTGAACTTCCCTCCTCGTTCTTCCGGGGCCCGGGCCTGTGCCCGGGCCCTTTTTCTCCGGTGACGGTACGGGATACCATGACACCGTGACCCCGAGCAGCGATCCGTCACACCTCCGGCATCACGTGGCCGGATACATGGCCCACCTGGCGGTGGAGCGGAACCTGGCGTCCCGGACCCTGGAGGCCTACGGGCGGGACCTCGACTCCTTCTGCGCATGGCTCGGCCACCGCGGTCTTGGCCTGGGGGACGTGGAACGCTCCACGGTCCGCAATTTCATCGGGGAGCGCCGGGATGGGGGCCTCTCGGCCCGCTCCGCGGCCCGTCTGCTGTCCAGCCTGCGGGGCTTCTTCCTGTACCTCGCCAGGGAAGGGGTGATCTCCACGGACCCCACCGCGGAGCTTCGCTCTCCCTCCCTCTGGAAGACCGTTCCCCACGCCCTCACCACCTCGGAGGTGGAGCACCTCCTGGCAGCACCGGACCCCTCCACGCCGCTGGGCCTGCGGGACCGCGCCATGCTGGAGACGCTCTACGCCACGGGGGTCCGGGTGTCGGAGCTCGTGGGGCTGACCCTGGAGAACCTCCGCCTCGACCCCGGGTTCGTCCGCATCATGGGCAAGGGCCGCAAGGAACGGCTCGTACCCCTGGGGTCGTCGGCCGTTGAGTGGGTGGACCGGTACCTCCGCGAGGCCCGGCCCGCGCTCGACCGCCTGGGGGTTCCCGAGGTCTTCCTCAACCACCGCGGCGGGCCGCTCACACGCCAGGGCTTCTGGAAGATCCTCCGCGCCCACGGTCTCAGGGCCGGGATCCGCACCCGTCTCACGCCCCACGTGCTGCGGCACTCCTTCGCAACACACCTGGTGGAGCACGGTGCCGACCTCCGGTCGGTCCAGATGATGCTGGGACACGCCTCCCTCACCACCACCGAGATCTACACCCACGTGGCCCGCGAACGCCTGCGCCGGCTCTATGACGAGAAGCATCCCCGTGCGTAGGACGGCCATGCTCGCCGCCGTGCTCGTCCTGGCGGCCCTCACGGCCCGGGCGGCCGGCCTCGCCGTCTTCGTGGACGGCAGGGTCCTGGAGGTGGAGGACGCCCGGCTCCGGGGTGACCGGATCCTCCTGACACTGCCGGGGGGAGGGGCGCTCGAGGTCCCGGCGACCCGGATCGACCGCATCGTCCGGGACACCACGCCAGACACGACCGGCTCCGCCGGGGCCGGACTGGATCCCGCCTGCGATCCGGCCTGGAAGGAGGAGCCCCTCCCCGCCAGCCTGCCCTTTGCCGCCGAGATCACGAAGGCCGCCCGGTCAGCGAACCTCAACCCCTGGCTCCTGGCGGCGCTCGTCCAGCAGGAGTCCGCCTTCGATCCCAGGGCGGAGTCCAGGGCCGGGGCACGGGGCCTGACCCAGCTCATGCCGTCGGCGGCCGCAGACCACCACGTCAGGGACGTCTGGGACCCGGCGGAGAACCTGCGGGGGGGCGCCCGCCACCTTCGGCGGCTCCTGGACAGGTTCGGCGACCTGCGGCTGGCCCTGGCAGCGTACAACGCCGGTGCCGCCACGGTGGAACGGGAGGGGGGCATCCCGCCGTGGCGGGAGACACGGACCTTCGTCCGGCGGGTCCTGGAGAGCTATTGTGGTTCCCATCCGGCCCACCGGGAACAGAGGGAGCCCTGAAGGTGGATCCGGGGGACTACCACCCCGCCCCCGAACCGGGCTAGACTCGCTCCACATGGAGGGTGTACCCATGAGAATGGCAACGAGGCTGACCGTCCTGCTGGTGGGGATCGTCGTGATGGCCGGAGGATGCGGACCCCGCCTGACCCCCGAGCAGCTCACGCAGAAGCTCAGGCTGTCCCACGAGATCGTGCCCGTGGGGTTCACGACGATCCACGATGCCGAGGGCAACCCCTCTCTGGTTGTCGACCTGCGGGTGACCAACAGGGGCACCGAGCCGCTCCCCCACCTGACCGTGCTGGTACAGCTCAGGGCGCCCGACGGCACCGTCAGGGCCTCCCGGAGGGTCACCCTGGATCTGGCCGGAGCCCGGCCCGGTGTGGGCGTCCAGGTGGCCGCGACCCTGGAGGGGGTGGAGGCCGGGCCCGAGGATCAGGTCACCGTGGAGCTCGAGTCGGGCCTCACCGACGAGGCCGTGCGGACATTGCCCGAGTTCGGAGACGTGACAAGGCGTGGATGAGCTTCCGGCGGGCAGCCCGGGTCAGTTGGACGTCACGCCCGGGGTGGGATCGATGCCGAACCGTTCCAGGAGGGTCCGGCGGGCCAGGGGAAGGATCCGTGCCTCGAAGTGGTCCAGGCTGCCGGAGTCCATGCGGGCCACGGCAGACCGGGTGGCCTCCAGCAGCCGCAACCCCTCGCACAGCTTCAGCTCGGGATCGCTGCGGATGATGTCCAGGACCATCTCGCCCATGAGTCGGCACCTGGCCTCCGCCACCATCCCCCTCATGTCGTGCTCCAGACGCTGCATTCCCCGGCCTCCACGACGGTTCAACCCCCGGAGAACCCATGGCATTCCCCGATCCTGCTGAGCTCCTGGACACGGCCCTGGCCGCCGCCCGGGCGGGCGCCGACCGGCTCATGGCCCACTGGAGGTCCCCTCGATCCCTCCCAGGTCCACGAGAAGGCCCGGAACGACCTGGTGACCGACATGGACGGAAGAACGGCGTTCCTCGAGACCGGAGACATCATCGCCGGAACGGCCGGCGTGCATGCGGAGCTCCTGCACACGGTGGACGTCCACCGGCCCGACTGAATCTCCCGACGTTGAACGCTCGCACGAACACGATATACTCGTGGATGGGAGAACCATGACCGATACCAATCCCGCCCATGAGAGGATCACCGAGGCCGTGGAGCTGACACGGAAGGAACAGTACGAGGAGGCCCTGGCGCTCTTCGACGAGCACCTGTCCACGCTCACTTCCGGTTCCCTCGAGGACAAGCGGATCGCGGCCGGCGCTCTCTCCTTCTACGGCCTCTGCGTCGCCAAGATCCGCCGGCGGTACGGCGAGGCGGTCAAGTACTGCAACATCTCCATCAGGTCCAACATGTTCGACCCCGACCACCGCTACAACCTGGCGCTGGTGTACCTGGAGTGCGACGACCGCAGGCGTGCCGTGGAATCACTGAGCGCCGGGCTGAAGCTCAAGCCGGGCCACCCCGGCATCAACAAGATCTTCGACACCATCGGCCGCCGGCAGAAGCCCGTCATCGGCTTCCTCCCGAGGGACAACCCCCTCAACGTCTGGCTCGGACGCAAGCGCCGCGGCGGGAGCTGAGTCCCACTCCACAGACGCTGAGGCCGGCCATTCCATCCCCTGTCGGCAGACGGCAGACAGTGGCTCCCGTCACCCCCGTGTCACGGTCCCGCCTCGGAGGTTGCGGGGGGACCGTTCGAGGCGTATGCTGTGGGCTGTTTACCGGGCGGAGCCCCCGGAAACCGGGAGGGGCCCGCCGACCGCAACGCAATCCAGCTCGACAGTTCGGGCTCGCAGGAGGTTTTCATGGCACAACGACGCATGGTCACCATCGACGGCAACGAGGCCACGGCCTCTGTGGCACACCGCCTCAACGAGGTCTGCGCCATCTACCCCATCACGCCCTCCTCGCCCATGGGCGAGCATGCCGACGAGTGGTCGGCCAGGGGACGGACCAACATCTGGGGCACGGTGCCGCAGGTGGTGGAGATGCAGTCCGAGGGCGGCGCGTCCGGCGCCGTGCACGGCTCGCTCCAGGGTGGCGCCCTGACCACCACCTTCACCGCCTCCCAGGGCCTGCTGCTCATGATCCCCAACATGCACAAGATCGCGGGCGAGCTCACCTCCACCGTCTTCCACGTCTCCGCCAGGACCGTGGCCACCCACGCCCTGTCCATCTTCGGTGACCACTCGGACATCTACGACTGCCGGGCCACGGGCTGGGCCATGCTGGCCTCCAACTCGGTGCAGGAGGCCCACGACTTCGCCTGCATCGCCCAGGCGGCCACCCTGGAGAGCCGGATCCCCTTCCTCCACTTCTTCGACGGGTTCCGGACCTCCCACGAGGTCTCCAAGATCGAGGAGCTCACCGACGACGACCTGCGCTCCATGATCGACGAGGAGCTCGTCCAGGCCCACCGCAGGCGGGCGCTCTCCCCCGACCACCCGGTCCTCCGCGGCGCTGCCCAGAACCCCGACACCTTCTTCCAGGCCCGCGAGGCCATCAACACCTACTACGAGGCCTGCCCCGGCATCGTGCAGAAGGCGATGGACCGCTTCGCCGCCCTCACCGGCCGGGCCTATCGCCTCTTCGACTACGTGGGCGACCCCGAGGCCGAGCGCGTGGTCATCCTCATGGGCTCCGGCGCCGACGCCGTCCACGAGTACGTGGAGTGGGCCACCCGGCATGGCGAGAAGGTGGGCGTGTTGAAGGTCCGCCTCTACCGGCCCTTCTCCAAGGAGCACCTTGTGGCGGCCCTGCCGAAGACCGTGAAGGCCATCGCCGTGCTCGACCGGACCAAGGAGCCGGGGGCCGGCGGCGAGCCGCTCTACCTGGACGTGGTGACCGCACTGGCCGAGGCGCGGGTCGAGGGACTCTCGGACTTCGTCCGGGAGCCGCGGGTGGTGGGAGGCCGGTACGGCCTGTCCTCCAAGGAGTTCAACGCCGGCATGATCAAGGGCGTCTTCGACGAGCTCGCCAGGGACACCCCGAAGAACCACTTCACCGTGGGCATCGTGGATGACGTCAGCTTCACCTCCCTGCCGCTGAACGAGGACTTCGACATCGAGCCCGACGACGTGACCCGCGCGGTGTTCTGGGGCCTGGGCTCCGACGGCACCGTGGGCGCCAACAAGAACTCCATCAAGATCATCGGCGAGGAGACGGACAACTGGGCGCAGGGCTATTTCGTCTACGACTCCAAGAAGGCCGGGGCCATCACCATCTCGCACCTCCGCTTCGGTCCCAGGCCCATCCGGTCCTCCTATCTCATCAAGAAGGCCAACTTCGTGGCCTGTCACCAGTGGGTCTTCCTGGACAAGTACGACGTCCTGGAGTACGCGGAGCCGGGTGCGGTGTTCCTGGTAAACTCGCCCTTCGGCCCCGACGAGGTGTGGGACCACTTCCCCGTGGAGGTCCAGGAGCAGATCCTGGAGAAGAACCTCAAGCTCTACGTGATCGACGCCTACTCGGTGGCGAAGGAATCGGGCATGGGCATGAGGATCAACACCATCATGCAGACCTGCTTCTTCGCCATCTCCGGCGTCCTGCCCCGGGACGAGGCCATCGCCCAGATCAAGAACGCCATCAAGAAGACCTACGGCGTCAAGGGTGACGAGATCGTCCAGCTCAACTTCAAGGCGGTGGACAACTCGCTGGCGAACCTCCACGAGGTGAAGGTCCCCGGCAAGGTCACGTCCACGCACCGCCGTCCGCCCATCGTCCCCGACGAGGCACCGGACTTCGTCAAGAAGGTGACCGCGGTGATGATCGCCGGCAAGGGCGACCTGCTCCCGGTGAGCGCCTTCCCGCCGGACGGCACCTGGCCCACCGCCACCACGCAGTGGGAGAAGCGCAACATCGCGCTGGAGATCCCCGTCTGGGACGAGGAGCTCTGCATCCAGTGCAACAAGTGCGCCCTGGTCTGCCCCCACGCGGCCATCCGCGCCAAGGTCTACGATCCCGCGCTCCTCGAGGGTGCTCCGGAGACCTTCAAGTCGGTGGACTACAAGGCGCCGGACTTCAAGGGCATGAAGTACACCATCCAGGTGGCGCCGGAGGACTGCACCGGCTGCACCCTCTGCGTGAAGGTCTGCCCCGCCAAGGACAGGACCAACCCCAGCCACAAGGCGCTCGACATGCACCCCCAGATGCCCCTCCGGGAGCCCGAGCGCGCCAACTACGCCTTCTTCCTGGATCTCCCCGAGGTGGACCGCACGAAGATCACGAAGCTGGACGTGAAGACCTCCCAGTTCCTCCAGCCGCTCTTCGAGTACTCCGGCGCCTGCCTGGGTTGCGGCGAGACGCCCTACATCAAGCTCATGACCCAGCTCTTCGGGGACCGGGCGCTCATCGCCAACGCCACGGGCTGCTCCTCCATCTACGGCGGCAACCTCCCCACCACGCCCTACTCCGTGAACCAGGACGGGCGCGGCCCGGCGTGGTCCAACTCGCTCTTCGAGGACAACGCCGAGTTCGGCCTGGGCTTCCGCCTCGCGGTGGACCACGCCAACGAGTACGCCCGGCAGCTGGTCCAGAAGCTCGCCGGGCAGCTGGGTGACGAGCTCGCCGGTGGCCTCCTCACGGCGGACCAGAGCAGCGAGGCCGGGATCGCCGAGCAGCGCGCCCGGGTGGACGCCCTCCGCCAGAAGCTGGCCGGCATCGACAGCCCCGACGCCCGCCACCTGGAGGTGGTGGCCGACTCCCTGGTCCGGAAGAGCGTCTGGGTCGTCGGCGGCGACGGCTGGGCCTACGACATCGGGTACGGCGGCCTGGACCACGTGCTGGCCCTGAACCGCGACGTGAACATCCTGGTCCTGGACACCGCCGTGTACTCCAACACGGGCGGGCAGGCCTCCAAGGCCACGCCGCTGGCCGCAGCGGCCAAGTTCGCCTACGCCGGCAAGCCCATGGCCAGCAAGGACCTGGGCATGATGGCCATGACCTACGGTCACGTCTACGTGGCCCAGGTGGCCTTCGGCTCGAAGGACCGCCAGACCGTCCAGGCCTTCCAGGAGGCGGAGTCCTACCACGGGACCTCCCTGATCATCGCCTACTCCCACTGCATCGCCCACGGGTACGGCATGGAGGACGGGCTGACCCACCAGGAGCTGGCCGTCAACTCCGGCCTGTGGCCCCTCTACCGCTTCGACCCGCGGCGGGCCGCCATGGGCGAGCCGCCACTGAAGCTCGACTCCAGGGAGCCCAAGGTCTCCCTGGAGGAGCTGGCCAGGCTGGAAGGCCGTTTCCGGATGGTCATGAAGACCAACCCGGAGCACGCGAAGGAGCTCATGGAGAAGGCCGAGCGTGCCGCTCGCGAGCGGTACGAGATCTACCGGCAGCTGTCCCAGATCAGGCCCACCCCGGTGGACTCCGAACCGGCGAGCTGACGGGAAGGAACAGGGAAGACCCCCATGGATCTGTCCACACGCCACCTCGGCCTCGAGCTCCGCAACCCCCTGGTGGTGGGTGCCTCGCCACTCGTCACCGGCCCGGACGACGCCCGCGCCATGGAGGGAGCCGGGGCCGCGGCCCTCGTGCTGCACTCCCTCTTCGAGGAGGAGATCCTCGCCGAGGTGGGGGCCCACCTGGCCGCCGAGGCCCACGCGGAGAGCTTCGCGGAGGCCCTGAGCTACCTGCCGGAGTCCGGACACCCGGGCCCCGGACCCTACCTGGACCTCGTGGCCAGCGTGAAGGCGGCGGTGGGGATCCCCGTCATCGGGTCCCTCAACGGGTTCACCC
This sequence comes from Thermoanaerobaculia bacterium, assembly GCA_027061805.1. GTDB lineage: Bacteria > Acidobacteriota > Thermoanaerobaculia > Thermoanaerobaculales > Sulfomarinibacteraceae > JAMOWA01. Next base: position 169,743 of record JAMOWA010000068.1, read on the forward strand.
CCGGCGGATGGACCTCCTACGCCCGCAAGATCCAGGAGGCCGGGGCGGACGCCCTGGAGCTCAACGTCCACTTCGTGGCCACGGACCCCACCGAGAACGGCCACGAGGTGGTCATGCGGACCGTGGAAACCGTCGGCGAGGTCTGCGGGGCGGTGGACATCCCCGTGGCGGTGAAGCTCTCACCGTACTTCTCCTCCTTTCCCCACATGGCCACCAGGATCAGGGATGCCGGTGCGTCGGGGCTGGTGGTGTTCAACCGCTTCTTCCAGCCGGACCTCGACATCGAGGCGCTCGAGGTGGTTCCGAGCCTGCGGCTGTCCACCTCGGACGAGCTCCTGGAGCGTCTCCGCCTTCTCTCCCTGCTCCACGGCCGGGTCGACCTCTCCCTGGCGGCCACGGGCGGTGTCCACACCGCGGTGGACGTGATCAAGGCCCTCATGGCGGGCGCCGATGTCACCCAGATGGTCTCGGCCCTCCTGATCCACGGCCCGGAGCACCTCACCCGCACCCTCTCGGCCCTGGAGTTCTGGATGGACGACCACGGCTACGAGTCCGTGGAGCAGATGAAGGGCAGCCTCAGCCTCGCCAGGGCCCCGAACCCCCAGGCCATCGTCCGCGCCAACTACATGCAGGTCCTGGACAGCTGGGACGGCTGAGGCCAGCGCGTCACGCGAGATCCACGGGGCGGCTCCGGCCGCCCCGTTTTTCGTGTACCACAGGACCATCGAAAAGACCCGCTATGATTCAAAGATGGACCAGACCGGGCATGGTACCGGTCCTGCCGGAGTCTCCGCTCGCAGGAACCGTCGCCTGGCCAGCGTTGGGCTGGCCGCGACCGCTGTCCTGTGGATCGTCACCGGTCTGCTCGATCCGGCGGTTCTCGCCCGGTTGACGGTGGAGGACGGACCCGTGGAGACCATGGGCGCCGCGTTCTTCCTTCTCGCCGCTCTCCTGATGTTCATCGATTGGAGGCGTTCCGGCGGCGCGGGGCGTCCGCGTCTCCACGGGCTTGGAGCACTGGCCCTGCTCCTCCTCGTCTGTGCCGGCGAGGAGATCAGCTGGGGGCAACGGATCTTCGGATGGAAGCCACCGCCCCTCCTCGCGGAGTACAACCTCCAGGGAGAGACCAACCTCCACAACCTCGAGCTCTTCCACCCGAGAAACCCAGATGGCACCCCCAAGGGGTTCCTCCCGCTGCTGCTCAACATGAACCGGCTGTTTGCCCTGTTCTGGCTGGTCTACTGTCTGCTCCTGCCCATGGCCGTCCCTCGGTCCGGTGGACTCCGTACGCTGATGCAGCGCCTTGGAATCCCCGTACCACCACTGTGGATCGGAGCCCTCTTCCTGGTGAGCTTCATCGCCCCTCACCTCATCGAGCACCTTCGCCCTGTTCACTCCCTGGCTGGTCCCCTGGACGAGATCAAGGAGACGGCCCACGCCGCAACCTACGTCCTTCTCGGACTCGTGTTCGTGGGCCGCACCACTGCCGCACACCACTCAGCCGGGACCGTCGACCCGGGGTGAGATCCAGGGGCCGGTCGCGGTCCGCAGGATGGCCTCGGACACCAGGCTCTTGTGTGCTCAGTGGCAGACAGGGTCAGGGACCGGATACGGCATTCCCGGGCGTGATGTCAGGGATGGATGCTGCACGCTCTCCCCTGCCCCTCCGCTCCCCGGCCCCAGGCCGAGACGCCCGGGGGACACACGGGCCGCTGATCCCGCCAGGGAGCCGTTCCGGCCCTTCCGCGGTACCATCCCACCATGAGCCGGGCAGCCGGTCCCCCGCCCGCCCTGTCGCGCCTGGAGGTCGTCGGCGCCGCCGTCCTGTTCTCCACGGGTGGGGCCGCCATCAAGGCGTGCCAGCTCGGCGGCTGGCAGGTGGCGAGCTTCCGCTCCGGCATCGCCGTGCTCGCGGTGCTCCTCATGGTCCCCGCGGCCCGGCGCCGCTGGAGCCCCGCCATCTGGGCGGTGGGTCTGGCCTATGCCGGGACCATGGTGCTCTACGTCCTGGCCAACAAGCTCACCACCGCCGCCAACACCATCTTCCTCCAGGACACGGCTCCGCTCCACATCCTGCTTCTGGGCCCCCTGCTGCTGGGCGAGAGGGCCCGCCGGAGCGACGCCGTCCTCATGGCGGTGATGGCGGCCGGCATGGCGCTCTTCTTCGTGGGGGTCCCCGGGCCCCAGGCCACCGCCCCGGCCCCGCTCCGCGGCAATCTCCTGGCCCTGGCGGCGGGGATCTGCTGGGCCCTGACCATCATGGGACTCCGGCGGCTGGGCCGCGAGGGTGAGGAACACGGCGTGGCGGTTGCCGCCGTGGCCTGCGGCAACCTGATCGCCTTCGGGGTGACCCTCCCGCTGGCGCTCCCCGCCGGGCCCGCCCGTCCCGTGGACTGGGCACTGGTGGTCTTCCTCGGGGTGGTGCAGATCGGTCTGGCCTACGTGCTGCTCACCCGGGGCGTCCGCGGCGTCCCCGCCCTGGAGACCTCGTTGCTGCTCCTGGTGGAGCCGGTGCTCAATCCCATCTGGGCCTGGATCGTCCACGGAGAGAACCCCGGGCTGTGGTCGGTCCTGGGTGGCACCGTCATCCTGGGGGCCACGGCCTGGCGCGCCGTGGCCACCGCCGGACGGGAGTAGGCTCCGGCTCAGGGCTCCCGGACGAAGGGGTTGGTCCGCCGTTCGTGGCCGATGGTGGTGGCCGGGCCGTGGCCGGTGATCACGGTGGTCTCGTCGGGCAGCGTGTAGAGCTGCTCCCGGATGGAGCGCGCCAGGAGCTCGAAGTCCCCGCCCCAGAGGTCGGTCCGGCCGATGGAGCCCGCAAACAGCACGTCGCCCACGATCACCAGGGGCTCGGACCCACCATGGACCACGAGGCTCACGCTGCCGGGAGAGTGGCCCGGCGTGTGGCGGACCTCGAGCTCGAGCCCCCCCACCGGGATGCGCTGGCCGTGCTCCAGCCAGAGGTCGGGCTCGGGGGGTTCCTCCACGGTCAGGCCGAACATGGCGCCCTGGCGGGCCAGGTTCCGGTACAGCGGAAGGTCGTCGCGGTGCAGGCCCACGGGAACGTCCGGGAAGATCACCGCCAGCTCCGCGGTCCCCCCCGCGTGGTCCATGTGTCCGTGGGTGTGGAGGATGGCCTCCGGCTCCAGCCCCGAGGCCCGGACCTTCTCCGCGATCAGCTCCGCCTCGTCACCGGGGTCGACGATCACGACCCTGCCGCTTGCCTCGTCACCGAGCAACGTGCAGTTGGCCTGGATGGGGCCGGTGGGAAAGACGTCCAGGAACATGCTCCCTCCTCCGCCGCGATCCTAGCACTCCGGGAACCGGCCTGACGGGACGGGGGCCTCAGGTTCCCTCCAGCCCCAGGATTCTCCGGTACACCGCCTTCACCCGGGGCCACTCCTCCTGGAACCAGGGGGTGAAGCGCTCCGGGTGGGCCGCCATCTCCGCATCCAGGTCGGCGGGAGCGACCCACCGCCACGCCCTGACCTCGATGATGTTGGGAGTGACCGGACCGTCGTGGCGGCCCACAAAGACCGTGCACCGCTCCCGTTCCGAGCCCGCCTCGCCGAACCGCGCATGGTAGGTGAAGGTGAAGAGCTCGTGCAGGCCGGTGTCGAGGCCCAGCTCCTGCTCGAGCCGCCGGTGGATCGCCTCGTCCATCCTCTCGCCCCAGCGGGGGTGGCTGCAGCAGCTGTTGGACCAGTACCCGCCCCAGAGACGCTTGGCGGCGCTCCGCTGCTGGAGCAGGAGCTCGCCCCGGCCGTTGAAGACGAAGATGGAGAACGCCAGATGGAGAACGCCGTCGCCGTCGTGGCACTCCCCCTTGGAGAGGGGCCCGAGCACCGTGCCCTCCTCGTCCACCAGGACGAGCAGCTCGTCCTCGGAGGAGACCACCGCATCGTTGGAGGGGGGCGCCTCAGGCAATGCTGACCTCCATGGCGTGGTAGCCCGCGGCCTTCATGGCCTCGATGACCCTCCGGGCGTCCTCGGGCACCAGCGCGATCATGGAGCCGCCGCCTCCGCCGCCCGTGAGCTTGGCGCCCAGGGCACCGTGCTCCCGGGCGATCTGGATGAGCTCCTCCAGCTCCCAGCTGGAGACCTGGAGGCTGTTGAGCAGGCCGTGGCAGACGTTCATCAGGTTGCCCAGCCGCTCGAGATCGTACTTCCGGATGGCCTGGAGGGCCTGGCCGGTGAGCGCATCGATCCCCCGGAACACGCTCTCGATGACCGCCCGGTTCTTCTCGCGGGCCTCCCGCACCCGGGCCACCATCTTGGCGGTGAGGCTCTCCCGGCCCGTGATGCCGATGACGAAGCGGATGGGCTTCGGAAAGTGCACCTCCTCGATGCGGGGCGGGGTGCCCGCCCGGTAGAGCAGCGGCCGGCCGAAGGTGGCCACCGTGTTGTCGATCCCCGACGGCGTCCCGTGGGCCACCTTCTCCGCCTCGAAGGCCAGCCTGTTGATCTCCTCGTCGGTGAGGCCCAGGGAGAAATGGATGTCGAGGGCGCGGATGATGGCCACAGCCACCGCCGCCGAGCCGCCCAGGCCCATGGCCCGTGGGATCTCCGAGTACACCTCGATCCGCATGGTCCGGTCCAGGAGACCGAGGCGGTCCAGGATGAGCGCCGAGGTCTCCTCGATGGAGCTCCTCTTCCGGGGGTCCTCGTGGAGCCGCTGCTCCACCCCCCAGCGGGGCATCACCACCCAGATCCCCTCCTTCGTGTCCACAACGCGGGCGTGGACCGCGAGGGGGACCGGTGCGGCCAGGGCCCGACTCCCGTAGACCACGGCGTGCTCGCCGAAGAGGATGATCTTGCCGTGACCGGCGGCCTTCTCCAGCTCGTCCCGGGCGGCCTGGTCCTGCACGGAGTTGCTGGAATCCATCTTCACCTCGTGGATGATCTCCTCGGCCTTCCACACCTTGATCTCGCCCGACTCCACCAGCCGGTCCACCACGGTGTCGAAGATCTCCGGCGGCGCACCGGCCGCCACCGCCACGCTCCGTGCGTGGAGCGTCATGTGGCCCTGCTGGATGCCCTCGGTGGTCAGCGCCCTCAGGGCGGCGAAGTTCTGCGCCAGGCCCACGGCGGCCATCACCTCCGCGAGCTCCCTGGCGGACTCCACCTTGAGGAGCTTGAGGTTGAGGGCCACGGTGGGGTTGGCCTGGAGCGACCCGCCCACGATTCCCACCTTCAGCGGAACCTCGATCTCGCCCACCAGGGCTCCCGAATCGTCCTTGTGCCAGCGGGTCAGGGCGGTGTACCGGTTGCCCCGCGCCGCGTAGGCGTGGGCACCAGCCTCCACGGCCCGCCAGTCGTTGCCCGTGGCCAGGGCCACGGCATCGATGCCGTTCATGATGCCCTTGTTGTGGGTGGCGGCACGGTAGGGGTCGATGGCGGCAAACTGGCTCGCGATGACGATGCCGTCGCGGACCTCCTCGCCGTCGAAGCCGTTGCCCGCCAGTACCTCCACCGGGAACCTCACGGTCGCACGGACCAGGGAGCGGTCCGCCAGGTTGGACAGGATCCGGAGGAAGACCCGGCCGCCCGTGATGGATTCGATGAAGGAGGCCACCCCCTCGCACAGGGTGTTGACCAGGTTCGCGCCCATGGCGTCCCGGGTGTCCACCAGGAGGTGGACCACCAGCATCTCCACCGTCTCCGAGGTGGCCGGATGGAGCACCACCTCCAGGTCCCGAGCACCGCCGCCCCGCGCCACCAGCCGCGGATGGAGGCTGTTGGCCAGGTTGAGGATCTCCTCCTTCCGCTGCAGGATCTTGCGCCGGGCCTGGGCCGGGTGGGGAACGTCCACCACCTGGACCTGCCCGATGAGGATGGGCTCGGTGCTCGTGGCCTCGAAGCCACCCACCTGGCGGGCGAGCTTGGCCGCGAAGCTCACGGCGGCCACGATGGAGGGCTCCTCCACCGCCATGGGAACCACGAAGTCCTTGCCGTTGACCAGGAAGTTCAGCCCGAGGCCCACCGGCAGGCCCATGACGCCCACCACGTTCTCGATCATGGAGTTGGCGTTGGACAGGCTGAGCACCGTCCGGCCCGCCAGGAGGTTCTTGTAGTCCTGGGGAGTGATGAGCCCCCGGTCGCGGATGGCCCGGACCCGCTCCGGGACCGTCAGCTTGTGGAACGCAGGAATGCACGAGCTGGGGAAGTTGCTCTTCATGCTTCGTCCTCTGGTGAAGGTTCTCAGGCGCCTGAAGGAGCCGGGGCCCTCCGCGGCATCCGCCTCGTGCCCCGCGCGGAGCACGGTTCCCGCCGCTCCCGTCCCGGAATCGCCGGGACGGAGCCGGACCCGGTGCTGCTGTCGCTCCCGACCATCGGTACCCTGGTCGTCCTCCTTCGGCAGCACATTATACACCCCGGCACTCAACTTCGGCGAAACCCATGTTCCACGTGAAGTTCCCGTCCCGGCGCCATACCCCCACCAACGGGCCTCCACCCGCCGTCACGGGCACGTCTGCTACCATCGCACCATGCGAAGCGAGCCCGAGCTGGTGCCGTACGCACCGGGGCGGCTGGACGGTTCACCCCTGCTGGTGCTGGCCCCCCACGCGGACGACGAGACCTTCGGCTGCGGCGGGGCGCTCGCCCTGGCCGCGCGGCGGGGCGCGCGGGTCCACGTGGTGGTGGTCACCGACGGCGGGGCCCAGGGCGATCCCGAGGCCCGGCGGGAGGAGGCCCGGGAGGCGGCCCGGAGGCTCGGCATCCCCGAACCCGAGCACTGGGGGCTCCCCGACCGCAGCCTGGATCCGGCCGATCCGGCCCTCCGGGAGCGCCTCGCGGCACTGTTTGCGGCCACGGCCCCGGCCGTGGTGCTGGTCCCCTCGCCGGGTGAGATCCACCCCGACCACCGGGCCCTGGCCCTGGCGGTCTACTCCGTGCTCCAGGCCGCGGTCCCCGGGAGCGCCCTCCACGACGCCAGCCCGGAGCTCCGGCTCGCCGCCTACGAGGTCTCGGCGCTCATCCGGCCCAACCTGCTGGTGGACGTCTCGGAGGTCTGGGACGAGGTGCTGGCCGCGGCCAAGGCCTACGAGTCCCAGATCGGCGTCCACCCCTACGTGGAGGCCCTGGAGGGAAGGGCCTCCGCCCGGCGCCTGACGCTCCCGGACACTGTGCGGCGGGCCGAGGCCTACTTCGTGGTGGACCTGCGCCACGTGCGCACGCACAGCGCGGCGGAGTGGGCCTCGGAGCACGCGCCCTCGGCGGGGCTCGAGGACCCCGCGGGCGCCGCGCCCCTGGACGTGGTGGTCCGCACCGCGGACCGCCCGCACCTCCTGGGCGACGCCCTGGAGTCCCTCTGCCGCCAGCAGGCGCCCCCCGCCCGGGTGCTGGTGGTGGACGACGGCGCCACGCCGGCTGCGCCGGTCTGCGAGCGGTTCGGCGACCGGCTGCCGCTGGAGGTGGTCCGGACCGGCGGGTCGGGGCGCGCCGCCGCCGCCCAGGCCGGGCTCGAGTCGGCCTCAGCCACCCACGTGGTCTACCTGGACGACGACGACCTGTTCCTCCCCGAGCACCTCCTCGTGCTGGGCCGGGCCGTGGCCCGGGGCGTCACCCTGCCCTACACCGATGCCATCCAGGGTGTATGGGAACCGGACGGTGCCGGCGCACTGCGCCCCGTGGCCCGCCACCGCACCTTCGGGGGGGAATTCCAGGCCGAGCGCCTCCGGCTGGTCAACCACATCCCCCTGCCCACCGTGGCGATCCCGCGGGAGCTTGCACTGGAGGTGGGGGGCTTCGACCCCGCACTGGACCTCTACGAGGACTGGGACCTCCTGCTGCGCCTCGCCGCCCGGACCCCCTTCGTGCACGTGCCCGCGCTCACCTGCGAGTACCGGGTGGTCTCCGGCTCCGGCGCCATCACCGCGGCCAACCCCCCGGGGTCGCCGGGTCAGGTGGCCGCCATGGTGGAGATCTGGAGGCGGCACGGCGTGCTGGACACGCCGGAGGGCCTCGTCCGCGGCGTGCTGGAGCTGGTGGCCGAGCGGGACCGCCAGGCGGAGCTCGTGCGGCAGCTGGACGAGCGGCTCATCGAGGCCCGTGGCGAGGCCGGGGGCCTCCGGGCCGAGGTGGACCGCCTCAACGCCGAGCTGGCCCGGACGCTGACGGAGATCGCCGACAGCACGCCGGCCAGGGTGAAGCGGACGCTCCGCCGGCTGGCGGGCCGGGAACCCGGCGGGGAGGACGGCTCCGGGTGAGCCGCGCCCTCCTCCTCTGCCCGGAGCCCGTGGCGCACCTCACGGCCGGGGTGGGGACCCGCTTCCTCGCGCTGGCCGGTGTGCTGGCCCGCCACGGCCATGGCGTGACCCTCGCCGTACCCAACGAACCCTCCGCAGAGCCCGGGGTTCCGGAGGGGGTCGAGCTGGTTCGTGCCGAGCCGGAGCGGCTGGGCGACCTGGCCGGGGGTCACGACTGGGTCCTGATCCACGGCCACCTGGGCAACCATCTGCTGGCCCGCCGGGACGACCTGCCCCTGGTGGTGGACCTCTACGACCCCTTCCTGGTGGACAACCTCCACTACTACCGGGAGCTCGGGCTGCAGCCGTACCGCACGGACCACGCCACGTGGACGCTCCAGATGTCCCGGGGGGACCTCTTCCTCTGCTCCTCGCCGCAGCAGCGCCTCTACTACCTGGGGTGGCTCACGGCCCTCGGCCGCGTGAACCCCAGGGCCGTGGAGGACGACCCCACCCTGGAGCGCCTCATCGTGGAGCTGCCCTTCGGCGTGCCGGGGGATACCCCACCACCGCCGCCGGACCGGGCCGATGTGCTGCCCGGCGTGGGGCCGGAGGCGCCGGTCCTCTACTTCGGTGGCATCTACGACTGGTACGACCCCCTGGTCGTGCTCGACGCGCTGCCCCGGATCCTCCAGACGCACCCGGACACCGTGGTGGTCTTCGTGGAGCACCCCCACCCCGACCTCACGCCACAGTCGGTGGCCTCCCGGGCCCGGCGCAGGGCGGAGGAACACGGCTGGCTGGGCACCCGCGTCCGCTTCGAACCGTGGAGGACGCCCGGGGAGCGGTTCCACCTGCCGCAGGTCTCCGACCTCGCCGTGGTCACCCACCGGCCCGGGCTGGAGACGGAGCTGAGCCTCAGGACCCGCATCGTGGACCTGCTGTGGCTGGGCGTCCCCGTGGTGGCCACCCGGGGCGGGGCCATGTCCACCGTCCTCGAGGCGACCGGGGCGGGCGCCGCGGTGCCTCCAGGCGACCCGGAGACGCTGGCGGCGGCCGTCCTCTCCTACCTTGGCGACGCTGCGGCACGCCGGGAGGCGGCCGCGGCGGGGCGGGCGTGGGCCGCGGAACGCACCTGGGACCGGCTGGCGGCGCCGCTGCTCCGCTTCGCCGGATCCCCGCGGAGGGACCCCTTCAAACCCGACCCCGACGCCAGCCCGGCGGCACCCGGTGTCCGTGACCCGCTGGCCACCCGCCTGCTGCGGCGGCTCGGAAGAACGAGGAAGGTGGAACGGTGAGACCCTCCGTCATCGTGGTGATCCACGGCCCCGCCGGGCGACTGGACGACGCCGTGGCCTCCCTCGCGCCCTGGGGCGCGCGGGGGGCCGCCGAGGTGATCGTGGTGGACAACGGTTCCCCCGACGACGTCGCCGGTGAGACCCGGCGCCGCTTTCCCTGGGCCAACACCGTCACCAGCGAGACCAACCGCGGCTTCGCGGGCGGCGTGGCCCTGGGCGTGGAGGCCTCCGGGGGCGACGTGCTCCTGCTCCTCAACGACGACGCCGCCGCCGGGGAGGGGTGGCTGGAAGCCCACCTGGAGACCCTGGAGGCCAACCCCGGGGCCGCCGCCACCGCGGGGCTGCTCACCGGCTGGGATGGTGAGCGGGCCGACTTCCTCCGCGGTCTCGTCACCTTCGACGCCCACGCCTTCCAGCTCCACCAGGGCCGGCCCCTGGGCGAGGTGGAGCTCCCCGCCGCCGGGGAGCCGCTGGCGCTGGCCTGCGGCGGCAACATGGCCATCCGGAGGGCCGACTGGGAGCGGGCGGGGGGCTTCGACCCCGCCCTCTTCGCCTACTTCGAGGACGTGGAGCTGGCCTGGCGCCTCCAGGCCATGGGCAGGGAAGTTGTGGCCGCCCCGGCCGCCCGGGCGCGCCACCGCGGTGCCGCCACCTCACAGCAGATGGGGGACTTCCGGCGGGGAGTCCTCTTCGAGCGCAACGCCCTCAGGGTCTTCTTCGCCACCGCCGACGCCGAACACCGGGCCGCCCTGGGCACCGCCGTGCTGGCCACCTTCCTCCACAGGATGGTGGCCTTCGCCGGGCTCGAGGAGGACACCGCGGCGGCCACCCGCGACCCCTTCGGCCTCACGGCCTCCTCCAGCGGTACCGGGCACGTCCCCGGCATGGGCGGGGGGCTCCGCCGGCTCTTCGGCCGGGCCCCCGAGGGTCCCGTGCTCCGGGACGGCCACCTGCTCATGCAGCTGCGTGCGGCCAGCGGCTTCTTCGAGGGCCTCGAGGCCACCACCGAGCGGCGGGCCTCGCTGGAGGCGCTCCGTACCGTGCCCGACCGGGAGATCCTGGCCCGCCACCCCCGTCCCGTGGTCCCCACCTACCCCGGCGACGAGGCGTGGTTCGCCTCGGAGGGGTTCCGCACCCTCATCCCGGAGGACTGGACGCCCGCGCACCTCGCCCTGGACGAGGTCATCCGGCGGTGAGGGCCACGGCCGGAGGGCCCCTCCGGGTGATCACCATCGGGGACGGCGATCCCACGGCCTGCCTCCACCAGGAGGAGGAGATCCTCGACCAGGCGGCGGGGGGAACGCCCGTCCTCCTCCTGTGGACGGGAGGTGCGCCCGCCGTGATCCTGGGTCACGGCCAGCCGGACGGCGACGTGGACCGGGAGGCCTGCCGGGAGCTGGGCCTGCCGGTGCTCCGGAGGATCACCGGTGGAACCGGCGTGATCCACGACGGCGACCTGGCCGTCTCGCTGGCCCTCCCGTCCGGCCATCCCTGGTCTCGCGGCATCCTCGCCCTCTACGGCCGGTTCCTGGACGTGCTGGCGGCCGTCCTCGCCGCCCGCGGGGCCAGGGTCGAGCGCCCGGTCGCACCCGCCCACGCCACCCGGGTCCGCTCCCCCATCTGCTTCGAGGACCGGCTCGCGGAGACGCTCCTCGTGGACGGCCGCAAGTGCGTGGGCTGCGCCCAGGCCCGCCGTGCCCGCTCCGTGCTGGTCCACGGCGCCGTCCTCCTCGGTCCGGATCCCGGGCTGTACGCCCGCGTGTTCCGGGCCGACGGGGCCCGCGTGGCGGCCGCCCTGGGCCCCGCCCTCCAGGGCGTCGCGGCCGCGGAGCTCTTCGAGCCCCTGGCGGCGGCGTTCTCGGAGGCGGTGGGGGTATGGAAGTGAGGGGGTGAGGAGACCAACCGCCCCACCCGGGGGTGCAGGGGCAGGGGGAATCCACCTCGATCCAGGACTCTTGCAACAGGCTCACGTTCCACGGAAGAGCGGGCGGACGTCGCAAGGCCGGGAACGAAGCCGGCGAGGAGCAGGTTATGCTGGAGAAGGAGGCGCCCCCATGCCCGTGACGCTCACGGTGAAGCTCGAGTTCGAGGCAGCCCACCGGCTCCACAACCCGTCGAAGCCCGGGGACTGGAACCGGGAACAGTACGGCAAGTGCAACAATCCGCACGGTCACGGCCACAACTACGTGCTCGAGGTGACCGTGGGTGGCGGGGTGGACCCGGAGACCGGCTACATCATGGACATGAAGGTGCTCAAGGACCTCATCCGGGAGGTGGTGGTGGACCAGGTGGACCACCGTCACCTGAACCTGGAGGTCCCCTGGCTGGAGGGCGTGGTCCCCACCGCGGAGAACCTGGCTGCAGCGTTCTTCCGCCGCATCGAGGAGGTCCTCCCGGTCCGCGTGCGCCTCGAGGCCGTCACCGTCCACGAGACACCCCGCAACAGCGCCACTTTCCGGAACTGAACGAGCGGCCCAACTCCGGTGACCGGAGTCACCACACCATGATGCGCGGTGTATCTCCATTGCTCTCAGATCCGACACGGAGGCCAGGCCACGGCCGCAAGGCGTCTCATCACCGCCATCGTGGCTGTTCTCGTCCTGGCCCCCCGCTGCAGGGGAGGACCGCTGCGGCCGCCACGCTGGAGCTGGGCGACCTCTCGCTGACGGTGCACCAGGCCTTCCCCAGGCTCGTGACCCTCTACGAGACCCCCGGCATCGACGCCGGAGATGTCGCCAGCGTGCGTCCGTCTTGCATGGGGGCGGGTGGTCGTCACACCTCGCACGGGCGGAAGGGCAGGTGTCGCGCGGCAGGGCGGGCGCCGCACGGCACGGACAATGCCGGGCATCGGCTGCCGCGAATCTATGGCAGCTTCCGGTTGATCCAGTCCGCGAGGCCTGGCGACATGCGGCGGGTCCAGGCGAAGAAGCGCACGGAGAACGGCCGGACCACCTCGCGGCGGTTCCGCTCCACGGCACGGACGGTGGCCCGGGCCACCTCCTCCGGCTCCAGCATGCGGACCAGGAGCCGGGCCAGCAGGGGCAGGTCGGCCTCGGGGTCCAGGTTGGAGCCCTCGAAGAAGGGCGTGCGGACGGCCCCCGGACAGACCCAGGTGACACCCACCCCGCGGTCCAGAACCTCCAGGCGGAGCGTGGCCATGTACTGGATGACGGCCGACTTGGAGGCGCAGTAGGCCGAACCCAGCCGGTGGGGGATGAGCCCCGCCGAGGAGGCCACCGCCACCACGTGGGAGGGTGCGGCGGCGAGCAGGTGTGGCAGCGCGTGCCGGACGGTGTGGACCGTCCCAAGGTAGTTCACCCGGATGAGCTGCTCCGGGATGTCGGCGGTCTGCTCCTCCACGAAGGCGTAACGGCCCAGCCCGGCGTTGGCCACCACGAGCCGCAGCCCCCCGAAGGTGCCCGCCACCTGCCGCACGGCCTCGCCCAGCGACGGCTCGTCGGTGATGTCCACCGGCAGCACCAGCGCCTCGCCACCGGCCTTCTCCACCTCCCGGGCCACCGCCGTCAGGGTCTCCCGGTTCCGGGCCAGCAGGGCCACGCGGCACCCCTTCCGGGCCAGGGCCAGGGCGATCTCCCGGCCGATCCCCGTGGAGGCGCCGGTCACGAGGGCCGGGGTTCCTGGTACGATCCGCATGACAGCACTATACCGTGAACCAGATCCCGGCACCGTCCCGTGCGGCCGGAGGGCCGGACGCGGAGGTGGGAACCATGCGGAAGCACGCCGATGCCTTCCTTCTCGTGGACGCCCACTCCGCCTTCCAGGGGACCGGCCTGGCGACCGTCCTCCGGGAGCGCGGAATCAAGCGCCTGCTGGTGGGAGGCCCCGCCCTCGACTACTGCGTGAAGGCCACCTGTCTCGACGCCGTGCGGGAGAACTTCCGGGTGGCTCTCCTCCTGCCCGCCACCCGGCCGGTGGACGTGAGCGACCGGCTCCGCGAGGAGCGGCGCTCCGTGGTCCAGCGCCTCCGCCGGGCCCACACCCTGGGCCTGTAGCGCCCGGGGGGCGGGTGCTGGTACAGTCCCAGAGGATCAGGAGGGGGTGAGCATGGCTCAAACGACGTTGAAGGATGCGGTCGAGGCCCGGGGTCCCTACGCGGTGTGGGACCTGATGACCGAGGAGGAGCGGCGTGAGGCCGCGGCGGCCACCTGGAAGGAGGCCGACCCGGAGACCGGGGCCCTGATCCAGATGGCCCTGGCCAGGGAGCTCAAGTTCCGGCCCCACGCGGTCCGCAGGCTGGGGGCCGAGAAGGTGGCGGGGCGCCTCGCGCACATCGCGAAGGACCTGCCCGAGAACGTGCTCTTCCAGTTCCTGTTCCACTACCACATGGCGGCGAAACGCCCCCTGCTCGTGGAGTTCCTCGACGCCGTGGGGCTGCCCCACGAGGACGGCGTGCTGAACCTTCCCGAGGACGCCGGGGCGCCGGATGAGGCCGAGGTGAAGACAGCGGCGGAAGCCCTCGTCGCGGGCCACGGCCGGGAGGCCCTCGTCTACCTGTCCACCCTCCTCGTGGCCGACGGCGAGTTCTGGGCGGGCCTGGCCCCGGTCCTCGAGGGCCACGACCCGGAGGGGGAGGCGGCCACCACCCCCACCCGGTGAAGACGTGAACGGGTGAGGACATCCCCCGCCCGGTGGGAGCAGGGGAACGAGCGACTGACTCCAGGCTGACGCACCCGCCCCTGCGATCCACACCAGAAGTGCCTCTTTCGTCTCACATGAGCCTGTTGCAGGAGTCCCGGGTCGAGGAGGATTCCCGCGGCATCGGCCCCCCACCCACCCGGGAAAATGAACCAGGGATTCCAAGGATTGATCGGATCGAGAAGAAAATAGAAAACATACCGGATATGGGTCCGATTTCACGCCAGGCCGACGGGCATGACCTTCAGAGGTTCTTTCAGTCGGCTCGCGTCAGACGAGAGACGTGAGACGAGGGAGCCCCTCCGCCTCCGGCAGTGGAGGCCCTGGGGAAAGGGGGGCGGGGGTTCCATCGTGCCGGAAGACGGGGTTTGAGGTCATCCCCTGGGCCCACACGAGACCGCCCGGCCGGAGCCGGGCGGTCCGTGATCGGGTGTACAGATCCGCTGCTCACCGGGCCGGCGGTCCCCCCGCCTCTTCCCTGCAGTGGCGCATACTCTTCTTCATCCGTTCCCGCATCTTGCCTCGCATCTCGGCGGCCTTCTCCCGCTGCTCCGGAGTGAGCACCGCCCACACCTGCGAACGGACCTTCTGCCCGAGGACCATGAGCTCCACCATCTCGTCGGCCCGGGCACGGGCGAGCTCGCGCACCCTGGCCTCGTCGAAGGTGCCCGGATCCAGATTCCACAGCTTCTGCCGCCCCGCTCGGAGGGACTCCATGTGGGCCCGGAACTCGGGTCGCGCCGCCTCGAGGATGGCGTGGACCTTCTCCCGCTGCCCGTCGCTGAGGTCCAGACGGTGGAGCATCCGGGTGATGCGCTGCATCACCATGCCACCGCAGGACGCTCCACCAGGATGCATGCCCGGCGTGCCGTGCCCGTGGGCCAGGACCACCGCCGCGCCCAGTGTCAGGCTCGCGGCCGTTGCAATGACCAGTGCCGTCTTCTTCATTTCCATGATGACCTCCCGTTTCGTCGTGCGCCCCCACGGGGGTGACGCTGTTCGTCGTCACCCGAGAGTACGGCGGGAGCACCTTGAGAGATGACGGGATGGGCTCAAGAAGGACAAGGAATCGTCAAGAAACGTCAAGATCCCTCCCAGGCCGCGACACCCGGGGACCTCCCCGCATCTTCAGCCCGTATCATTGAGGAGGATTCGTGACGGGCGGGGCAAGGCGCTTCCCAGGGTGGGGTTCTCGCAGGGTGAGGGGGGTGAGGGCGTGCCTGTGGCACGTGGGACGACCGGACCGAGACAACGCCGCCAGGAATGGTGGATCGCGCCGCACGGTGGAAACGTCATGAATATTTCGGGCCGAGGTGTAGGATCGGAGGCGATGGAGATGATCCGGAAGGTGCTCGTGGTGGACGACGACCGGGAGCTGTGCGAGCTCCTCGCGCGCTACCTCGGCGGCGAGGGCTTCGAGGTGGAGTGCGTCCATGACGGTGAGACCGGCCTCGAACGGGCCTGCTCCGGCGAGGCCGGTGTGGTGGTGCTCGACGTGATGCTTCCGGAGCTGGACGGCTTCGAGGTGCTCCGGAGGATCCGGAGGGAATCCTCGGTCCCGGTGCTCATGCTCACGGCCCGCGGTGACGAGGTGGACCGGATCGTGGGCCTGGAGATCGGCGCGGACGACTACCTGCCGAAGCCCTTCAACCCCCGGGAGCTCGCGGCCAGGCTGCGGGCGATCCTCCGGCGGGCCGGAGGTGACGGCAACGGGGATCCGGGGATCCTGCGTGTGGACGACCTGGAGATCGACGTGGGCGCCCGGGCGGTCCGGCGGGGGGACGAGGTGGTCCGGCTCACCGGCACGGAGTTCAACCTCCTGGAGCTGCTCGCGCGCAACGCAGGGAGGGTGGTCACGCGGGAGGAGCTCTCCCGGGAGGTCCTGGAGCGGCGCCCCAGCCCCTGGGACCGGAGCCTGGACGTCCACATCAGCAACCTGCGGCGCAAGCTGGGGCCCCACCCGGACGGCGGGGGCCGGATCACCACGGTCCGGGGCCAGGGCTACGTGCTCACCCGGCCCGCCCGGCGCCGGGGCTGAGGGGGCTGGCGTGGGACGGCTGTTCCTCAGGATCTTCCTCTGGTTCTGGGTGGGGATCGTCCTGGTGGGAGCCGCCGTCGCCCTCACCTCCATGTGGGCGGCCTCTCGCGGGCTCGATGCCACCTGGCGCGGGCACCTGGTCTCCACCGTCCGGCTCTCCATCCACACGCTGGCGGAGTCGCTCCGGCGGGAGGGCCCCGGAGGCCTGCCCGCCACTGCCGGCCGCCTGGAGGCCGAGGAGGGCATCCGGGTCTGGGTACTTGCACCCGACGGCACCGACCTGGCCCACCCAGGCGAGGCCCCACCGGATCCCGTGGCCCGGGTGGCCCGGCGAGTCCTGGCTCGCAGGAGGGGCAGGCCCCCCCGCTTCCTGCCCTGGGAAGATCGGCTGCTGGTGGCTCATCGGCTCCGGGTGGGGGATGGACACCCCCTGGTGGTGGTGCTGGCTCTGCCGCGGAGGCCCCCGCTCACGCACCTTGTCCAGGCTCCCACGCTGGCGGTCCGGTTCCTACTTGTTCTCGGGATTGCGACTCTCCTGTGCTGGGTGCTGGCCCGGTACCTCACCACGCCCGTGAGGAAGCTCAGGGAGGCCACGGCGCGGCTCGCCTCGGGAGAGCTGGACGTCCGGGTGGGAGAGACGGTGGGCCGGCGGGGCGACGAGATCGGCGACCTCGCCCGGGACTTCGACCGCATGGCGGAGCGGCTCCAGGAGATGGTGGTGTCCCGGGAGCGGCTGCTTCGCGACGTGTCCCACGAGCTCCGCTCACCGCTGGCCCGGCTCGCCGTGGCCCTGGAGCTGGCCCGGGAGTCGAGACCCGGCGAGACGGAGCCCCTGGACAGGATCGGGCTGGAGGCCGGGCGCCTCAACGAGCTCATCGGCGAGCTGCTGGCCCTCACCCGCCTGGACGAGGCCGGAGGAGGTCGCCGCCGGGAGGCCGTCGACCTGGGCGCCCTGGCACGGGAGGTGGCGGAGGACGCCGGGTACGAGGCCCGGGGCCGCGGCGTGGAGATGCGGGTGACGGTGGAGGGCAGCCCGCGGGTGGTGGGCTCGCCCCCGGAGCTCCGCTCGGCCCTGGAGAACGTGGTGCGGAACGCGATCCGTTTCGGGCCTGCGGGCGGTGCCGTCGAGGTGGACGTGCGTTCCGCGGACGGGGCCTGCACCATGACCGTCCGGGACCGTGGCCCCGGCGTGGCGGAGGACCTGCTGCCGAAACTCTTCGAGCCCTTCGCCACCGGCGAGCCCGCACGGGGGCACGGGGGCGGCAGCGGCCTGGGGCTGGCCATCGCCCGCCGGGCCGTGGAGCTCCACGGAGGGACGATCTCGGCGCGCAACCGGGAGGGTGGCGGCCTGGAGGTCACGATCCGGCTCCCCCTGGCGGGGGCATGAGGGGATTCAGGCCAGCGGGCGCGAGTCCACCTGCTCCCGGATGCGCACGGCGGCGTCCAGGGCCCTCGTGGCGGTGACGCCGTCCACGATGGGGGCCTCCTCCCCCCGGCACGCGGCCAGGAAGGCCTCGTGCTCGGCGGCCAGGGGCTCCCGGGACTTGATGGGAACGGGACGCGGGGCGATCTGCGTCCCCTCCGGGGTCCTCACCAGCCGGGCGCCGTTGACCGTCTGCCCGGCGTAGTCCACCGAGAAGTAGCTGTCCCGGGCGAAGAGCCGGAGCTTCCGGACACGCTCGCCGGAGACCCGGGAAGCCGTGAGGTTGGCCACGAGGCCCGACCCGAATTCGATCCAGGCGTGGCAGAGGTCCACCTTGTCCGTGAGCACCGGCACCCCCACGGCCCGGATCTCCGGCACCGCGTCCCCGGCCACGGCCAGGGTGATCTGGAGGTCGTGGATCATGAGGTCCAGGATCACATCCACGTCCACCGAGCGGGCGGTGAAGGGCGAGAGGCGCTGGGCCTCCAGGTACCGGACCCCCTCGGCCAGCCCGAGCGCGGCCTGCACCGCGGGGTTGTGGTACTCCACGTGGCCCACGGCGAGCACCCGGCCGCGGGACCGGGCGAGCTCCACGAGCTCCACGGCCTCGTCCACGGAGGCGGCGATGGGCTTCTCCACCAGCACGTGGCAGTCGCGCTCCAGCAGGAAGCCCGCCACCTCGCGGTGGCTGACGGTGGGGGTGGCCACCACCACCACGTCGGCCTCCGCCGCCGCCTCCAGCGATCCGAGGACGGGGGCGCCGTGCTCCCCCGTGACGGCCTCGAGCCTCGAGGCGTCGGTATCGAAGGCGCCCAGGAAGCGGACGTCCGGGTTGGCGGCCATGAGCCGGACGTGGTGCCGGCCCAGGTGGCCGACGCCCACCACGGCGGCGGTGAGGCGGGTCGGGGGGGGCGTGCTCATGGGCTGCAGGATAACGCAGCGGCCGGGCAGAGGTACAATCGCCTCCCCGGTGCTCCGTGGCACCGGTGGTGAAGGAGGCCGCCATGTTCGACGTGACGAAGCTGCTCGTGGACGTGTTCGATCCCCAGGAGGGCGAGGTGGTGACCGTCATGGTGGACCTGCCCCACGACGAGATCCCCGACAACCCGCAGTGGCAGGAGCGGCGGCAGATGGCGGAGGAGTGGCGGGAGGCCCTGGCCCGGCTGGGTGCCGAGCGGGGCTTCACCGTGAACCCCATGCTGAGCTTCCCCGCCACCGGGGCCAACAACGCCGACCTCCCCGCCCAGGGCTGGCTGGAGGGCGAGGAGGTGGACCTCCGGAAGGTGCTCCTGGACTCCACCCTGGTGATCGCCATGACCGAGTACTCGGCCACGGCGCCGCTCGCGGCCCTCGCCGAGGAGAAGGAGGACTTCCGGGCGGCCTCCATGCCGGGCGTGCTCCGCCGCATGGAGAAGACCGCGCTGGCCGCCGACTACGCCCGGGTGGCGCAGCGGTGCCAGGCCATCGCCGAGGCCATGGAGGGCGCCGAGCTCTGCGACGTGGAGTTCTCCACGGGCCACCGGTGCTGGTTCGACCTGCGGCACCGGAAGGCCGAGGTGGACGACGGCTTCCTGCCCCGCTTCAAGGAGGGTGACCGCATCATCAACCTCCCCTCCGGCGAGACCTTCATCGTCCCCTACGAGGGGGAGATCGAGGGCGTCCCCTCGTGGACGGCCGGCCAGATCCCGGTGGTGGAGGACGGCGAGATGGTGGTCTTCCACGTGACCGCCAACACCATCCAGCTGCTGGAGGGGGAGGGACCCCTGGCCGAGCGCTACGCCGAGCTCTTCGGCGAGGACCCCGTCAGGGCCAACATCGCCGAGGTGGCCTTCGGCGTCAACGAGAAGGCGGCGGTCACGGGAAACGTGCTGGAGGACGAGAAGGCGGGCTTCCACTGGGCCTTCGGTCGCTCGGACCACCTGGGCGGCGTCTTCGGCGTGGAGGCCTTCCGGTCGCCGGAGACCGTGATCCACCAGGACATCGTCTACGCCCGCGGCAACCCCGTCCAGGTCCGGCACGCGGTGATCCTCCACCCCGGCGATCGCCGTGTGGAGATCATCCGCGACGGCGAGTACCTGCTGTAGGCGCCTTCGGCCGGCGTGCACCGTGACGGTGCCACCCCCATCCACCCGGAGGAAGGGTCGGGGCCCCGGTCCGGGCCGGTGTCCGTGGCCGGGCTATTTTCCTCGCTGCAGGATCTCCAGCTCCTCCACGGTAGGCTGGAAGAAGCAGGCACCGATGGTTCCGGGACCCACGTGGGTTCCGACGATCGGGCCGATCTCGCCCTCGTGGAGCTCCACCACCTCGAAGGCCTCCACGATCGCCTCCTTGAGGCGGCTCCCCCACCGGGGGGCGGAGGCGTGTCCCACGGCCACGAAGACGGGGCGCTCCGGGTCCACCCTCTCGGAAAAGAGGGACACGAGCTTTGGGATCACGTTGTGGCCGCCGCGAACCCTGTCCGTGGGAACGACATCCCCGTCCTTCAGGCCGAGGATCGGCTTGATCTCCAGGAGGGTCCCCAGGAGGGCCTGGGCCTTGTGGATTCGCCGGCCCTTCTGCAGATATTCCAGGGTGTCCACCGAGAACAGCATGTGGTACCGCTTCCGCTGGTCCTCGAGACGGCGGACGATCTCGTCCGCGGAGAGTCCCAGCTCGACCATCTGCCGGGCGATGTGCACCTGGAGGGCAAGCCCCACCGAGATCTGCCACGAGTCCACCACCCGGATGATCGGCAGGGTGGGGAGCCCCGCCTCTTCCCGGAGCCTCTGGTACCCATCGGCGCCACGGGCCACGGCATCCCGTGCCCGCCTCACCGTCTCGGAGAGCTTGCCGGAGATGTGGATGGAGATGATATCCCCGCTGCCGATGAGCTGTTCGTAGGCGCCGACGAATTCTCCCACGCTCGGCGGACTGGTGGTGGGGAGCTTCTGGGATGCCACCAGGCGCCTGTAGAACTGGTCAGGAACCAGGTCGATCCCGTCCTTGAAGACCTGCGACTCGAAGAGGACCGTGAGAGGAACCACCGTGATGCCGTGGCGGCGGGCCTCCGACGGCAGGATATCCGCCGTGGAGTCCGTCACGATGTGGAGCTGTTGCTGCGGCTCCACGAACTGGAGGATCTCCTGGTCCCTCAGGCGAACGATCGCCCGCACCACCTCCAGATCCGGCTCGGGGACCAGGTCGATGAGCTCGGCGAAGTTCCGGGCCTCGCGGATGTACTGCAGGACGGCCCGTTCCGTGGGTGAGTACTCCACGGAGAAGAACCGGTCCCCCATCTTGATGTCCACGCGGGCCTTGAGTCCGGGGAGTCGCCTGAAGAGCTCATCCAGCTGGAGCTTCTCCTCCACGGCATCGGTGACGAGAGAGGCCAGGTCCTGGTCGATGGTTCTTTCCCCCGCAGGCAGATCCAGTGTGATCACGAAGGCACCGCCACGAAGGGAGGCGATCCGGTTGAAGGCCTTGCGTCCGGAGATCGATCCCCAGCGGGCATTCACCACCTCGCCATCCTGGAGCCAGATGCCCACGTCGTCCCTCGCCGAGAAGCTCACCTGGCCGGTGATGATGTGGGACTGGAGCACGCGGAGCAGGTCCCCGATGGAGATCCGTGTGAGGTCACCGCGAAGCTTGTCGATCCCGTCGGAGAGCTCGCCTCCCATGTCCCGGGCCAGCAACAGGAGCCGGACCTGGTGGAGGAGGCGCTCCGGTGACATGTCCACGGAGGGAAGGACGTAAAGACCACTTTCCGGAACGTCGTCGGGGACACGGAGATCGCCGGAGTGCAGAACGAGGAAGGGTGGAAGGTCCAGGCCCGTGGCCTTCAGCCGCCGGTGGAGCTCCAGGGGTTCCCCGCCCTCGAGGCCGGTGTGGACCAGGACGAGGGTCGGATTGAGGCCCGCAGTGAACCGGATGGCCTCCTCGCCGTTGACAGCATTGATGACCTCGTTGCCGCCCTCGTACAGGGCAAGCCCCAGCTTCCGCCGGCGTGTGTCATCACTGTCCACAACAAGGATGGTGGGAATCTCCGCCACAGCTACCTCCCCGGTCTGCAGTATACACAGTGGCCTGCAAGGAACATCGGCGGTGTACACTCCGTGGCGTGAGTGGCCTGGCGAAACGGATCCGGCACGACGCTGTCTACTACCCCGCGAGAGCGCTCCTGGCGGTCGGGGGGCTCTTCCCCCTGCCCATGTCCCGGCCGGTGGGAGCCGTGGCGGGACGGCTGGCACTTCTCCTGGCCGGGACCGACCGGCGGCGTGCCCGGGAACACCTGGCGGTGGCCTTCCCGGAGCTGACGGCCGGAGAGCGCGAGCGGATCCTCCGCCGCACGGCCCGTCACCTGGGGATCACGCTGGCGGAGGTGCTGTGGCTGTGGCGGGCCGCTCCCCGTGACGTGGACCGCCTCGTGGCCACCGAGGGCTTCCACCATCTGGAGGGGGCCCTGGAAGCAGGGCGGGGGGCCGTGCTGATCACCGGGCACCTGGGCAACTGGGAGCTCCTCAACGCGAGACTCTCCACCGCGGGGATCCCCATGAGCATCGCCGTGCGGGAGGTCTACGATCCGAGGCTTCACGTGCTCGCCACGCGCCTGAGGACCCGGTTCGGGACCGAGGTCATCCCGCGGGGAAACGAGGCGGGAAAACGGCTGGCGGCGGCCCTCGGCCGGAACAGGGTGGTGGGTCTGCTCATCGACCAGGATATCCGGGATGTCTCCGGGGTTTTCGTCCCCTTCTTCGGGCGCCCCGCCTGGACCCCCCTGGGAGCGGCCATGCTGGCCATCCGCAACGGTGCGCCGGTGATTCCCGCCTTCGGTCACCGCCGTCCCGACGGGAGCCACCTCGCCCGGGTGCTGCCTCCGCTACCGGTACCCGAGGACGGCTCCCTCCGGGAGAGGATCCGCGACCTGACGGCCGCCGCCACCGCCGCCATCGAGGCGCAGATCCGGGCCCACCCGGAGCAGTGGGTCTGGATGCACCGGCGCTGGAGGACGCGGCCGACCGGGTGAGCAAGGAGCTGGCCACGATCCTGGAAGCCGGGTTCCCGAAGATGGACATGGTCTTCGACCTGGACCGTCTGATCCCCTGCCTGGAGCCGATCCGGGCCCGGATCCAGGAGACCCAGGTCAGGAACGACCCACCGGGGATCCTGATCCGCCACGAGCCGGTCGGCCCGATCATCATCATCGACGGCAGGCCCGGCCGGGAACACCTGGCGGAGACGGGCCTGGCCGAGATCACCGACACCGACTCCGTCCCTGTCACGGCCACGGTCGACGGCGCGAGGTGACGAGCGGCAGCGTCGCGGCGGGGGGTGTGGCCGGCCAGCGGAAGATCCGTGGCGCATCCCGCAGCCCCGGACGCTGGTGATCCGCAGAAGGTGGTGTGGTGCTGTGGTACCCTCCGCGCCATGGGTGGGGAGCTGACACCTGCGGGGCTGCGTGAGCTGGCCCGGGACCTGGCCGGGAGGCTGGAACCGGGTCGGTTGCGGGCGCTCCTGGTGGCCGGGTCGGGACTGAGCCTGGAGGTGCCGGGCTGGGCCGCCGATGATCCGGTGCCCATGGAGGAGATCCTGCCCTTCCCCATCCATCACCTGGAGGGGCACAGCCACACGCTGACCCTCTGGCGGCGGGGCGGCGAGACCCTGATGGTGATGAACGGCAGGCTCCACCTCTACCAGGGGTACAGGCCCGAGGAGGTGGTGGCGCCGGTCCGGCTGGCCGCTCTCCTGGGGGCCGAGACCATGATCGCCACCAACGCCACCGGTGCGCTGGATCCCGCCATCGAGCCGGGGTCGCTGGTGGTCATCGGGGACCACCTCAACCTGCAGGGTGCCAACCCGCTGGTGGGCGCGTGGGGGAGGGAGCTGGGGCCCCAGTTCCCGGACATGTCCAGCGCCTACGATCCCGGGCTGCGCGAGCTGGCCCGTGAGGAGGCCGCAGCGGCGGGCTTCTCCGTGTACGAGGGGGTGTACGCCGGCGTGCTGGGGCCCTCGTTCGAGACGCCGGCCGAGGTCCGCATGCTCCGCCGCCTCGGGGGGACCGTGGTGGGAATGTCCACCGTGCTCGAGGTCATCGCCGCCCGGCACATGGGGATGCGCGTGCTGGTCCTGTCCCTGGCGTCGAACCCCGCCGCCGGCCTGTCACCGGAACCGCCGAGTCACGAGGAGGTCCTGGCCGCCGGGGCCAGGGCCGCCCGGCGCCTGAGGGAGCTCATGGGGCGCCTGATGGTCCGGATGTTCCCGGCGCCCTGAGCCCCGAGCATGCCAGGGATCCGACTCGCCTCGCTGAAGCTCACCGGGTTCAAGTCCTTCGCAGACCCGGTGGCCCTGGACTTCCCGGACCCCATCACGGCCATCGTGGGGCCCAACGGCTGCGGCAAATCCAACATCGTGGATGCCATCCTCTGGGTCCTGGGGGAGCAGAGCCCCTCCCTGCTCCGCGCGAAGACCATGGCCGACGTGGTCTTCTCGGGAACCTCGAGGCGGAAGCCGGCGGGGGCGGCCGAGGTCGTTCTCTCGCTGGTGGGATCCGACGGTCGCTGGGAGGCCACGGGCGGGCGCCTGGAGATCAGCCGCAGGGTCTACCGGAGCGGGCCCTCGGAGTACCGGCTCAACGGGAAGACCGCCCGGCTCAAGGACGTGGTGGACGAGCTGCTGGCGGTGGGGCTTGGGACACGCTCCTACTCCATCATCGGGCAGGACCGCGTGGGCCAGGTGCTCTCGGCCCGGCCCACCGACCGCAGGGTCCTCCTGGAGGAGGCGGCGGGCATCACGCGGTACAAGGCGAGGAAGCACGAGGCGGAGCTCAAGCTGGAGCAGACGCGGCAGAACCTGACCCGCCTGGACGACGTCATCACCGAGGTGGACCGCTCGCTGCGCCAGCTCAAGCGCCAGGCCCGCCAGGCCGAGAGGTACCGGAAGATCGAGGAGCAGCTGGCGCAGCGGTTGCGGGCGCTCCACGTCCTCCAGGCCCGGGCCATGGAGGAGCGCCGTGCCGCCCTGGCCAGGGAGCGGGCCCGGATCGAGACCGAGCTGGCGGCAGCCGCCTCGGCCCTCGGCGGTGCCGAGGCCGACCTGGCCGTGGTGCGCAGGGAGCTGGAGTCCGCCCGCTCGGAGCTGGAGTCCGCCCGCTCCGAGGTGGCCCGCCTCTCCACATCCCGGGAGCGGCTGGAGGCGTTCCTCGAGAGGTCCGCCGATCTCCTGGACAACCTGCGGGCGTCCATCGAGGCCAACCGGGGACGGCTCGGGTCCCTGGCTGCGTCCCGCGCGTCGCTGGAGGAGGAGGCGGCTGCCGCCGCGACCCGGGTCGCCGGCCTCGAGGAGGCCCTGGCGGGGGTGGTGGCGCGGCGCGAGGAGGCCGCCGCCGGCGAGACCGCGGCGAGGGAACGCCTGGAGGCCGCGGACGCCCGGGCCTCGGAGCTCCGCCAGGAGCTGCTCAAGATCATCTCCCTGGTGACGGCCGGCAGGAACCAGCAGCTGGATCTCGAGCGCCAGCTGGACCGGATCTCCTACACCCTGGAGCAGCTGACCGGCGAGATCGAGCGTGCCACGGCGCGCCGTGCGGAGGTCGAGCAGCGGTTCCAGGCCGCCCGCAACGAGGCCGCGGAGGCCGCCCGCGTGGCGGAGCAGGCCCGGGCCCGGCGTGACGAGCTGTCGGAGCGGCGGTCGAGGCTGATGGAGGCCACCGGGGCCGCGGGCCGGGAGGCCGAGGCGCTGGGGCACCGGCTGTGGGAGCTGCGGCACCGGCTGGCGGGGGTGGAGCGGGACCTCGCGCGTCACGCCGCCGCGCTGGAGCAGGTGACCCTGCTGGTTCCGGAGGCGTCGCTGGCCGGGCAGGTGAGCGACTACCTTTCACCCGACCCCGGGGTGGCGGGCGACCTGGACACCGTGTGGCGGGACTGGCTCGAGCTGCCCGTGGTGCAGCTGGAGGAGCTCCCCGGCGCCACCCTGGCGGCGGCCCGGGAGCTGGAGGCCCGCCTCCGCCTCGTGCTGGTGTCGGCCGGGATGGAGCCGCCGGAGCCCCTGGAGGTGGAGGAGGCCGAGGCGCTGCTGCCCCTGGCGGGGATCCCCGCCGAGCACGCGGGATGGCTGCACCGTGTCCTCCCGCCGGCCTTCCGCTGCGAGGACGCCGTCGCGGCCCGCCGGCTCGCCGCCGGGCACCCCGGGGCCGTGTTCCTCGTCCCCGACGGGACGGTGTACCGGGGTGCGTCGGCGGAGCTTCCCACCGCGGGACGCCGGCTCCAGGGCGCGCTGGCCCTGCGGGGCGAGAAGGAGCGCCTGGAGGCGGAGGCGGCCCTCCTGGAGACCAGGGTGGAGAGGGAGCGGGGCCTCCAGGAGTCCCTGCGCACCGAGATGGAGGAGCTGGAGGCGGCGCTGGGCGAGGCCTCGCGGGTGCTGGTGGAGGCCGAGCAGGAGCGGGCCCGGACCGCGGCGGTGGAGCAGTCGCTCGGGGAGGAGCTCGGGCGGCTCGAGCGGGAGCTGGAGTCCCTGGAGGCGGAACGGGAGCGGAACCTCGGGGAGCGGGACGAGGCCGCCCGGCGGCGCGAGCAGGTGGGCCGGGAGGTGGAGGAGCTCGAGCGGCGGGTGACGGATGCGGAGGCGGCCGTGGACGCGGCGGTGGCGACGGTGGAGGAGCGGCGGACGGAGGCCTCCGAGGCGCTTCGCGAGCTGGACCACTGGAAGGCCGAGGAACGGCTCGCGCGAGAGCGGCTGGAGGCGGCCAGGGCGGAGGCCGCCCGGGTGGAGAGCCAGCGGAAGGAGCTCGACGACCGGCTGGAGGCGCTGGACACCGAGTCGCGGCAGCTCGTGGAACGTCTGGAGGACACCGAACGGGAGGTGGTCCAGTCCCGGGCGCGGCTGGTGGAGGAGCAGGGGCTCCTGGCGGGGGCCCGGGAGCAGGAGAGGCGGCTCTCCGAGGGGGTCCAGGAGATCACCCAGCGGGTCGAACGCCTGGAGCGGGAGGTGGCCTCCCGACGGAGCGAGCACGACGCGGTACGGACCCGGCTCCACGAGCAGGAGGTGGAGGAGGCCCGCCTCGCCGCGGAGCGGGAGGCCCTGGAAGGCGCCATCGCGGCCGACGTGGGGGCCTCACTGGAGGAGCTGGCACGGGCCGAGCCCCCCGAGGATGCGGAGGTCGAGGAGCTTCGCGAGGCCGTGGAGGCCGACCGGGCGAAGCTGGAGAAGATGGGGCCGGTGAACCTCCTGGCGCTCCAGGAGGTGGAGGAGCTGTCGGAACGGTCCGGCTTCCTCCACGAGCAGCGGGAGGACCTGGTGGCGTCACTCAGGACGCTCGGCGAGACGATCCGGGAGATCGACGCCACCTGCATGGAGCGCTTCGTGGAGACCTTCGAGAAGGTCAACGCGGTGTTCGCCGAGACCTTCTCCCATCTCTTCGGTGGCGGCACGGCCCGCCTGGACCTCGCGGACGAGGACGACCCCCTGGAGTCGGGCATCCTCATCACCGCCCAGCCGCCCGGCAAGAAGAACCAGTCCGTCCAGCTGCTCTCCGGCGGGGAGAAGGCGCTCACGGCGCTCTCCCTGCTGATCGCGCTGTTCCGCATCAAGCCCTCGCCCTTCTGCATCCTGGACGAGGTGGACGCCCCGCTGGACGACGCCAACGTGGAGCGCCTGGCCGAGCTCGTGCGGGCCATGGCCGACCACACGCAGTTCGTGCTCATCACCCACAACCGGCGCACCATGACCCGTGCCGACGTGCTCTACGGTGTCACCATGGAGGAGGCCGGCGTCTCCAGGATCGTCTCCGTCCGCATGGAGGACATGGCCTGAGTACCAGCTGGATTCCGGTGTGCCCTAGAACTGCTAACATCGGAAGCATGACCTCTGCTGCGTCAAAGCTCCTTGTGGTGGTGGCTGCCATCCCATTGGTGGTGGCAGCGCTTACATTGGACCCGCAGAGTTTCTTCTCAGGGGATGCCGGCATCAAGTACCTCCAGGCGCGGGCCTTCACAGGCCCTGGTGAGTGGCCCAGGGCCATAAGCTGGCCCGCGGCGGACGTGGATCCCGGGATGCGCTGGCTACCGCTCGCCCTGGTTCCCTTGCACGGTCGGCCCGTGTCGTTCTTTTCCTACCCGTATCCCCTGATGGTTGCGGTGCTCGTGCCCGCTGCGGGATATTCTTCGCTTCGGATTGTGTCTATGATTGCGGCACTGCTCGCCGCGTGGTTGACCGGGCTCCTCACCCGACGGTTAGGTGGTGGTCGGGAAACAGCCTGGCTAGCAACAGCAATGGCCCTCGTGGCGACGCCCCTTGCATTTTATGGCGCGGCTATCTGGGAGCACTCCCTCTTCGCGGTGATGTTCCTCAGCTGTCTATTGGTGGTTGCCCGTGCCCTCAAGGAGGAGGCGGTGGGGAGATGGTGGGTACTCGTGGGTTTGCTTGCAGGACTGGCGGGTTGGATTCGATCCGAGGGTTTCATCCTATTGGCACTGGTGGGCATACCTCTGGTGATACTTCGGCGGAGTCGTGTCTGGGCTGCCGCTGTGGCCGCTGGAGGGGCCGTCGGTGGTCTTGTCATTGGGGCTTGGGGCCAGCACCTCACCTTGGGAGCCTGGCTCCCGTTGCACTTGACCGCCCATGTGACACGGCGGGGTGTCTTCTCCGGTCCCTTCCTCGAGACCCGCTGGAGCACGGTCCGGACCATCTTCGCACCCGACCCATGGTGCGCGCTGGCGGTGGCGGCCTGGACCGTGGCGCTGGTGGTGGCGGTGCGGTCCCGGGACGACCGGGCGGCGGCCGCGGCGCGGACGGGGGGCCTGGTGGCGGTGGGATCGGCGCTGGTGGCGGCCGTGGTGGCCCCCGCCGTCCGGGTCCTCATGGGCAGCTCCCCCGCCGAGGCCTTTCCGGTGGCGTCGGCCACGGCGGCGTGGGTGGCCCTCTCGGCGGTTCCCCTGGTGCTGGCCGTGGGCGGGGGATCCCACACGGCGTCGGGAATCCGGGTGCGCCGGGTCGTGGGGTCGGCCGCCGCCCTCTACACCCTGGCCTACGTGGTGGGCAGCCCGCTCGGCGGGGCCTTCCAGTGGGGGGGGCGGATCTTCCTGCCCGTGGCCCTGGTGCTGGCCGCGCTGCTGGCCGCGGGCCTGGGGAGGAAGCTCGCGGGGGACCGCGTCGCAACCCTGGCGGTGGCGGCCGCCGTGGCGGCGGGGGTGGCCGTCCAGCTCCTGGGCCTGGCCTTCCTGGCCCACGTCACACGGGGCCACCGG
This sequence comes from Thermoanaerobaculia bacterium, assembly GCA_027061805.1. GTDB lineage: Bacteria > Acidobacteriota > Thermoanaerobaculia > Thermoanaerobaculales > Sulfomarinibacteraceae > JAMOWA01. The sequence continues at coordinate 198,560 of JAMOWA010000068.1, forward strand.
GAGTTCACCCGGACCCTGGAACGCACCACCGCGGACGGCGAGGTCGTGGTCACGGACACCCACTATCTCCCCGAGCTGGGGGCGCCGCTCTGGGAGAGGCGCCGGTTCCTCCTCCTCCGGGGCCCGGAGGACCCCCCCGACCTGGTGGCGCGCCTCGCCGGGGCTGGAATCGGGGAGTGGACCTGGGCCTCCTGCGACGATTCCAACCTCGGTCTGACCGCCCCGGTGCGGGCGGCGGCCGCCGGCGGGGGCTGGGAGATCACGGCCCTCCGGACGGTGCGGACCGGCGGAAGGACCCTGACCCTGCTCCGCTTCAGCCGGCCGGGGTCCCCGACCGGTCCAGACGGCTGACCTCCACGACCGTGCCGTCCCCGTCCCGCCGGCAGGTGATCTCGACGGTCCCGTCGGCCAGGGGCTGGCGGAACACGGAGCGGACCACCCTGGCCCCGGACAGGATGTCGGCAGCTTCCTCCAGGGACGGAGTCTCCCCCACGGTGCAGTCGTAGAACCCCCCGGCCTCCAGCGAGGCCACCGTGCAGGCCCGCTGGGGGTCGCCCAGGGGCAGCATGGCGAGGTCCTCGGCGGCCGCACCGGCCGCACCGAGCACCAGCATCGCCGTCACCAGAAACCTGCCCGTCATGCCGCATCTCCATCGTGTCGCCCGGCGCCACTGTACCACCCGGCGGCCGCCGGCCCGGACGTTCGTGAAACGTGAAACGTGAAACGTGAAACGAAAGAGGGTGAGGACGTTGGGACGTGAGGAGGTTGGGAGGTTAGGACGTGAGGTCGTCAGGACGTCCACTCGCGATTCTGTGCAGGCCCGCGAGGTACGGCAGTCCACCCGGGCTTTCCTCTTCACCCTGCACTTTTTCACCTCTTCACCTCCTCACGCCCTCACGTCCTGACTTTCTCCAGGGACCGCGGCGCCGCCGCCCTCCGCCGCCGTTCCCCGCCATGGGCGCGTTACAATCTTCCGGCGTCCCCACGGGGGCGCCGGGAGGTTCTGCATGGCTGAAGAGGCTGCGGTGCTCACCGCCATGTCCGCCGCCATCGGGGAGGAGGACTGGGACCGCGTGGAGGAGCTCTGGCTGGATGCCCTCGGTGGCGATCCCATCCCCGTGGGCGGGCTGCTCGAGGCCCGCCGCCTCCTGTGGAAGGCCGGGCGGAAGAGCCAGGCCCGGACCCTCCTGGAGCTCCTGGCGGAGTCGCTGGAGGAGCGGGGTGACGCAGAGGGTGCGCTGGCCGCACTGCGGGAGCTGGTCCGGCTGACGGAGAAGCCCGGCGAGGAGCTCCAGGGGAGGCTGGAGGCGGCGCTGCGGCGGGTGCGGGAGGGGAGCCCCTCGCTCGAGAAGGTCCTGGAGGCCAACCCCATCCGCGGGGCGCGGAAGCCGCTCGAGGCGCTGGAGACGGTGGAGCGGTGGCTGGACCACGACGAGGGCACGGTGGTGGAGGTTCGCGGCCAGGGCGTGGGCCGGGTGGCGGACGTGAACCTGGAGCTCGACTCCCTGAAGGTGGACGTGGGAAAGGCCCGCCCGGTCACGGTGCCGTTCGGGGCGGTCTCCAAGTACCTGAGGATCCTCCCGGAGGGCTCGTTCCTCCACCGGAAGGTGACGGACCCCGAAGAGCTGGCCGCCTTCGTGGAGGCGAAGCCGGGCGAGGCGCTCGTGGAGGTCCTGGAGAGCCTGGAGGGCCCGGCGGACGTGGCCGCCATCAAGGAGGCACTGGACGGCCTCCTGCCCCCGGCGCGGTGGACGGCCTGGTGGGGGAAGGCGAGGAAGCACCCCCGTGTGGTGAGCTCCGGTTCCGGCTCGCGGCTCCGCTACACCGTGGCCGCGGAGGCAGGAGAGGCCGCGGAGGCCCTCCTCGGGGAGCTGCGCTCCACCCCGCCGCAGGACAGGCTCCCGCTGGCCCGGCGCCTGGCGGCGCGGGGGCGGGACGAGGCCCGGGCCGTGGCGGAGATCCTCGAGGCCTCGCTCTCCGGGCTGGAGGCCTCGGACCCGGGTCTCGCCTGGGAGACGGCCCTCTACCTCGAGGGCCTGCCGGGAGCCGGCGAGGCCGCCCTGGCGTGCCGGGATCGGCTCGTGGCGGCCACGCCCCCGCTGGAGCTGTTGCAGGGTGTGAAGGAACGGACGGCACGGCTGCAGGGCCTGAAGGCGTACCGGGAGGCACGGCCGGACGGGTGGCCCGAGATCTGGGCCCAGTGGCTCCTCCACGAGGAGCACCCGGCGGTGCTCGACGAGATCGCCACCGCCCTGGTGGCGGGGGGGCGGGAGGACCTCCTGGACGCCTCCCTGGAGGTGGTGTTCCGGAACCCCGTGACCCATGCCGGTCAGTTCATCTGGGCCTGCGAGGCCATGGTGCGGGAGGACGCGCCGGAGCCACTGGCCCGCCGCATGACGCCGTCGGTTCTCGAGCGGCTCCCGGACACGCTGACCCGGAAGGAGTTCTCGCCGTACCGCTCCCGGGCCAAGGCGCTCCTGGACGGCGGGCAGGTGGCGGTCCGCCTGATCCTGGAGAGGGCCACGCCGGAGCAGGCCCGGCGGTTCGTGGAGCGGGTGCGGCGGGCCAGCGGTGTGGAGCCCCAGCGGGTGCGCCTCCTGGAGCAGGCGCTGGCCCAGATCAAGGGGCGCGAGCCCCAGCAGGTGGACACCTCGTCGCTGCTCGTGGCGACGCAGGAAGCCGTGGAGGCCAGACGGGCCGAGCTCAAGCAGCTGCTGGAGGTGGAGATCCCCAGGACCCTCAAGGGCATCAACGCGGCGGCCGCGGAGGGGGACCTCCGGGAGAACTTCGAGTACCACATGCTCCGGGACCGGCAGGAGCTCCTCTCGGCGAAGGCCGCGAAGATCCAGCGGGATCTCGGGCGGGTCCTGGTCCTCGAGCCCGGTGCGGCGGACACGTCGAGCGTGAACATCGGGACCGTGGTGCACCTGGAGGCGGAGGACGGAACGCCCCTGGAGCCCCTGACCATCCTGGGTCAGTGGGACGCGGACGTGGAGCGGAGGATCTACGCCAACGGGAGCGGCCTCGCCCAGAGGCTCCTGGGCCGGAAGGTGGGCGACACCGTGGAGGTGGACGGCGTGAGCGCCCGCATCACCCGGATCGAGGCCTGGCCCGCCTGAGCCGTCCATCCATGAAACGCGAGCCCGTTGCAAGAGTCCTGGATCGAGGTGGATTCCCGCGGCATCGGTCCCCACTCCTCCCCGGGCGGGCGGGAGTCCCCTACCGCACCGGGTCCGTCTTGCCCTCGGCCTGGTAGGCCTTCAGCCAGCCCCTGACGCTGCCGGTGAGCAGCAGGATGGAGAGCAGGTTGGGGATGGTCATGAGCCCCAGGGCCACGTCACCGAAGCTCCAGACCAGCTCCAGCGAGTAGACCGCCCCCAGGAAGTGCATCACGCAGAAGAAGACCCTGTAGGGCGTGATCCACCGTGGGCCGAAGAGGTAGAGCACCGAGCGGTCGCCGTAGTAGGACCAGCTGATGGCGGTGGACAGGCCGAAGAGGAAGACCGCCAGGGTCACCAGCAGGTGCCCGTGGCCCCCGGCGATGGACCCCAGCCCCCGCTGGAAGGCCCAGGCCGTGAGCGGCGAGCCGTTCTGTGCGGCCCTCCCCTCCAGCACCAGGGATCCCTTCACGGGCCGGCCCTCCCCGTCCAGGAGCCGGGCCGAGGCCACGTCCCCCGGCCGGTCCCCCGGGATCTCCAGGAAGCCGGAGAAGGCCCCCTCCACCCGGTGGAGCACGGGGTCGGCGGCGAGAAGGAGCCGGGCGTCGTCCACGGTGGCATGGTTCCGCACCAGGACGAGGCCGTCCACCTGGCCGTCCCGCACCGCGAACCGGCCGGCGGCCATGTCCTCCTCGCGGACCACGCCGCCGGGCTGGACCTCCGCCCCCGGCACCATGGCCGTCACCGCCGCCTGCTGGTTGAGCACCACCCGCTGCTCCTGCTTGTCGTGCCACACGCCGGTGGTGAGGATCACCAGGGCCGTCATGGTGCAGATGAGGAGGGTGTCGATGAAGGGCCCCAGCATGGCCACCACGCCCTCTCGGATGGGCTCGTCGGTCCTGGCCGCGGCGTGGGCGATGGGTGCCGAGCCCTGGCCGGACTCGTTGGAGAAGAGCCCCCGCTTGACGCCCCAGGTGAGCATGAAGATGAAGCCCGCCCCGGCGAAGCCCCCGATCCCGGCCGCCGGCGTGAAGGCCGACGCCACGATCTGGCCCAGGGTCCCCGGCACGGAACGGAAGTTCACCAGCAGCACGGCCAGGCCCGAGCCCACGTAGAGCGCCGCCATGAAGGGCACCAGCCTGGAGGTCACCCGGCCGATGCGCCGGATCCCGCCCAGGATCACCGCCGCCACCAGGGAGGCCATCACGAGGCCCGTGATCCAGGTGGGGATCCCCAGGTCTTGGCGGAACTGGTCGGCCACGGTGAAGGACTGCACCGCGTTGCCGGAGCCGAAGGAGGAGATGACGGCGAAGGCGGCGAAGGCCACCGCCAGGGGCCTGAAGGCCTTCCCCAGCCCGCGCTCGATGGAGTACATGGGGCCGCCCGCGGCCGAGCCCCCGGGAAGGATGATCCGGTAGCGGATCCCCAGGGTGCACTCGGTGAACTTCAGTGCCATGCCGAAGACCGCCGTCACCCACATCCAGAAGACGGCGCCGGGCCCGCCATAGTGGATGGCCGTGGCCACGCCGGCGATGTTGCCGATGCCCACGGTGGCGGACAGCGCCGTGGTGAGCGCCTGGAAGTGGGAGAGGTCCCCATCGTGCTCCGGGTCGTCGTAGTCGCCGCGAACCACCCGGAGCCCGTGCAGGAAGAGCCGCACCTGTACCCAGCCGAGCCTGAACGTGGTGACGATTCCCGTCCCCACCAGGAGCACGACGATCAGGGGCAGCGCTTCCGGCCACCCCCACACGATGTCGTTGAGGCCGAAGATCACCTCGCGCGCCAGCTCGTACAACCGACCCATGTGCCTCCCCCGCCCCCGTCTCCGGGACCACCGCCACATGGTACACGACACGCAGAGGTATCACGATCTGAGACAGGCACAGCATGCCCATCGGCACCGCTGCTATAGTTCATTGCAGGAGCGGACACTCCCGTGGAGGGTCGTGCCGGGGAGGGTCCGCGGGGAAATCCGGAGAAACCATCCAGGGAGCAGAACGTGTCCCTCACGGGAAACCTTTCCACCATGTCGATCACGGAGGTCCTGGAGTGGCTGTCGCTCAGCCGCAAGAGCGGAACCCTCGTGGTCAACGGCCCGCGGTTCACCAAGAAGCTCTACCTCATCAACGGGGAGCTGGTGGCCATCTCCTCCGACAATCCCCGGGAGATGATCGGCCGCTACCTGGTGGGCAGCGGCTACCTCGGGCCCGACGAGCTGGACTACCTGGTGGAGATGCAGGACCACTTCCGCATCGCCCTGGGCGAGCTGGCCGTCAAGCTCGGGCAGATCCCTCGCGCGGACATGGACCGGCTGCTCCAGATCCAGACCGACGAGTCCCTGGCCGATCTCCTCGCCTGGAACCAGGGCGACTTCAGCTTCCTGGAGGACGAGCTTCCCCCCAACGAGCTGGGCCGGGTCAAGCTGGACGTCCGCCACGCGCTCATGGAAGGCGTCCGCCAGCACGACGAGCGGTGCCGGATGCGGGACGTGGTCCCCAATGCCCACCACGTCCCCCGCCTGGTCCGCACACCGGAGGTCTCGAAGCTCTCCGACGGCGAGCGGGCCGTGATCCGCGCCATGGACGGCGTCAGGACCATCGAGGAGATCGCCCTCAGGGGAAGGGTCACCGAGTTCACCGCGCTCTCCCTCGTGTACAGGGGCGCCAGGGAGGGCTGGCTCGAGGTGGGTCCGCCACCCCCCGAGCTGGAGGCCGCCGATCCCCTGGCACGCTTCGCCTGGAAGGACGTGGCCGACGAGATCCGCGAGAACGTGGAGAGGAAACACCTGCTCGACGCCCTGGACGGCGTGAACACCCTCAGGCAGAAGTACGGCGATGACCCGGCGGCCAAGGACTTCGCCTTCGAGATCGAGAAGGAGGTCGAGGACCTGCTCCACTCTGACGAGCTCGGCCCCACCGCGCTCCTCGCCCCCACCGTCGACCAGCGCCAGCTCATGAAGCTCCAGATCCCACCCACCCTCGGATTCGTCCTGTCCCGGGTGGACGGGCGCTACTCGGTGGAGGAGGTCCTGCGCCAGCTCCCCGGAAACCGCCTGGCCAACCTTGCCCACCTTCACGAGCTGCTCCGCCGCGGGCTTCTCCGAGCCCAGGGGGTCCACTCGGTCCTCAGGTACGACGACCCCGGCAGCCCGCCACGGGGCTGAGCCCCCCACGCCTCGGGTCGGACGCCGCCGGGTTCCCTCTGCGTGCGTGCCCCCCCCGGTTTCCGGGGTATAATCCGCCGCCTGAGGAGGTGTCCATGCGACCACTCGCTCTCACCGCGATCCTTTTCCTGACGGCTGCCCTGCTCGCCTGCGGCGGCGGGCAGAAGACCGCCCCGACGGACCGGCAGGCCCAGGCTCCCGACACGATCCCGGCAAGGACCATGGACGAGGCCATGCAGAACATGCCCGACGACGACGCCCACGCCGGCCTGCGTTCCGGGGGCATGGGCATGGGCGGCATGATGGGTGGCACCATGAACCGGAGCATCCACCTGGACGACGCCATCGCGGCCTCGTGGAAGGCCGTCCGCGTCCGGGTGGAGAACCTCGACACGGGCACGAAGGAGACGGTCACCGTGCCGCTGGGAAAGGCCACGCCCCTCGGTGACACGGGCCTCACGATCACGGCCGAGGTCTTCGTTCCCGATTTCGTGATGGACGAGAACGGGATCACCTCGCGCTCCGCCGACCCCGACAACCCCGCCGCCCGCGTGACCATCACGGAGGAGGGACAGCCGGAGTTCACGGGGTGGCTCTTCGCCTCCATGCCGGACATCCACCCCTTCCCCCACGAGCACTACCGGGTGACGCTGGTGGATGGCATCCCGGCGAAGTAGCGCCGGACCTGCAACGAGTGACCACACGGTGGGGGCACCCCCGCCGTTCTTCATGGGTGATGACGCAACGAGGTGAAGAGTGAAGGCCACCCGCCCACCCGGCGGAAGCAGGGGCGAGGGGGTGCGGGGGTGCGACACCCACCCACCCGTGCGAGGTGCGAGGGACACGGCCACGGTCGCGGACCGGGTCGGGGCCGGGGTCGCGGACACGGACACGTCCCACCTCGGGTCCACGCCACCTGCGGTGGCTCAGAGCATCTTGTAGCTCTTCAGCAGCAGGGTCGGCGAGAGCGCCCGCTGGCGGAAGCGGCGGGTGCCCATGAGGCTCAGCATGGCCGAGATCTTCTGCCTGCCCCGGAGGTAGAGCGCGGGCATGGCCACCTCGATGAAGTGCGCGAAGTCCTCGTCGTAGGGGTAGTACCAGGGCGCCGCCTTCCGGCCTCCCATGTCCCGGGCCACGTACTTCACGTTCACCATCTCGTGGAAGCCGAAGGTGCCGTGGGCCCTCCCGATGCCGCTCTCCTTCACGCCGCCCCACATGCCACTGGGCTCGGCGAAGACCACCACGTGGTCGTTGACGGTGACCACGCCGGCCTCGAGCTCCCGCTCCAGCCGCTCCGCCACCTCCGCCGAGCGGGTCCAGCCCGAGGCGGTGAGCCCGAAGCGCGAGGCGTTGGCCCGGGCGATGGCCTCGTCCAGGTCGGCCACCCTGACGATGGGCAGCACGGGGCCGAAGGTCTCCTCCCGCATCACCTCCATCTCCCCGGTCACGTCCACGAGCACCGTGGGCGGGTAGTAGAGGCCCTTCCCCTCGGGGAGCTTCCCGCCGGTGAGCGCCCGCGCCCCCGCGGCCAGCGCCTGCTCCACCTGGGCCGCCACGATGTCCCGCTGGCCCCGGGTGGTGAGCGGCCCCAGGTCGGTCCCCACCTCGGAGGGGTCCCCCACCCTGAGCTCGCCGGTGAGCTCCACGATGCGTTCGACCAGGGGTTCGTGGAGCTCCTCCACCACGTAGGCCCGCTCGATGGAGGCGCAGGTCTGGCCGCTGTTCATGAAGGCGCCCCACACCAGCCCCCGGGCCGTGCGCTCCAGGTCGGCGTCGGCGGCCACCACGGCGGCGTCCTTGCCCCCCAGCTCCAGCTGGGCCGGCACCAGGCGGTTCGCGCAGACCCGCGCCACGTGCCGCCCGATGTCCACCGAGCCGGTGAACAGCACCTTCACCACGTCGGGGTGCTCCATGACGGCGTCGGTGGCCGAGCCGGGGAGGGCCACCGCGTTGATGACGCCCGGCGGGAAGCCCGCCTGACGCGCCAGGTCCGCCAGCATCAGGCCCGTGAGCACCGTGGCCGAGGCGGGCTTGAAGACCACCGTGTTGCCCGCCGCCACCGCGGGGACGATCTCCGCCATGGGGATCCCCACCGGGTAGTTCCATGGCGTGATGATGGCGATCACCCCCAGCGGGTCGAAGCGGTAGCCCGCCCGCCAGTGGGCAAAGAGCACCTGCTGGGGGTCCTCCGGCCTGAAGGCCAGGAGCCTGTGGAGCTTCCGGGCGGTCCACGAGAGGGCCTCGCAGGCCGGGAAGATGTCCACCAGGCGCGCCTCCAGCACGGGCTTGCCGCCCTCCAGCGAGACCAGCTTCGCGAGCTCCCGCTCCCGATGGACCAGCAGCTCGAGCCACCGGGCCAGCAGCCGCTGGCGCTCCGCCACCGGGGTCCGGGACCAGGGCCCGAAGGCGGCCCTCGCGGCCTCCACCGCCCGGACCGCCCCCCCGGTGTCCAGCGCAGGAACCTCCGCGATGGTCTCCTCCGTTGCAGGGTTGATGGAGACGATGGAGCCCGGGCCCGCCACGTCCTCGCCACCGACGATGGAGTGGATCTGGAAGCTCATGGGAGGATTCTACCCCGGCCGTCCCCGGCACGGGCCGGGGCACGGGAGACCCGGCGGGAGGAGGTTCCTCTCCGCCGGGTCCGCGGGTCATCCGCGGAAGATCATCTCTTCATGGGGATCGTCGTGGCGTCGTTCGTCCGGCTGTCGATGACCGAACCGTAGGCCCAGACGCCGGAGCCGGAGCTGACGATGATCTTCGCGTATCCACCGTAGACGTTGGTCCCGAACCGCCTGGAAAACGGCTGGGAATCCTGGTAGTTCTTCCCCGCACCCACCGAGAAGCCGTAGGATCCCACCAGCCGCCCGTCGTCGTCGTGGAGCTCGATGGTGCCCGAGGCGGTGGTGCCGCCCATGTTCACGAGACCGATGTTGGAACGGTAGTTCCATCCCTGGATGAGCTGGGGAACGATGGCGGACTGCCCCGCTCCGATCCCGTCCGCGGCGGTCAGGCCATCCATGAACTGGCCCACGGTGGACCCGTCCGCGGCCTCGGAGTAGATCCGGGAGCCCACCATGGCGGGCTGATCGGCGGTCACCGACAGCGAGCCGGACCCGGTGACCGAGAGCTGCCCCAGCAGGTCCACGAACATGGCCTGGGCACCGGGCTGGATGGGCTGGCTCGCCTCGGCCGTGATGGTCTGGCTCCTCGTCCGGATGACGAAGGTGGGCCTGACCGCGGCGGAGCCCATGTTGAGGAAGGCGAGGTCGGAGCGCCACTGGCTCCCCGCGGCACCCGAGGCATGGACCACCACCGGGATCCAGAAGATCCCGGATTCGCCCCCGCCGCCCCCCTGGAGCATCTGGTAGGCCGCCATGCCGTCCATGACCCTCCGGGTGACGCCGTTCCGGGAGTCCGTCACGGCATGGCCCGTGGCGGTGAGCGCGCTCCGGAGCTCCGCCGGCGTGGTGGAGGGCCGGAGCGAGAGGATCTGGGCGGCGAGGCCCGCTGCGTAGGGAGCCGCGGCCGAGGTCCCGCCAAACTGGTACTCGTAGCCCCCGCCCATCTTCGTGGTCTGGCACATGTGGGCCGGCCCCAGGATGTCCAGCACGCTTCCGGAGTTGGAGTAGCAGGTGATCATGAATGCCGCCGTGGAGTGGTCGGTGCACCCCGAGGGCGTGCAGTTTCCCTCCTCGAACCCCACGCCCCCGAAGCTGGCGTCGTAGACGGCCCCCACGGAGATGGCATGGGTAATGCAGGCGGGGAACGAGATTCCGTCGCTGCACCCGTCGTTGCCCGAGGCCACGAAGATGGCGATCCCGGCGTCCATGAGCTTCTGCATGGCGGTGGTCATGGTGGGCATGCTGTCGTCACAGGTCCCCGACATGGGGGCGTTGCCACCCAGCGAGAGGTTGACCACGTGCAGGCCGCCGAAGTTGTCCCGGTTGGTGTAGACGGAGTCGAGGGCATCCACCACGTTCGAGTAGGAACCCTCGCCATTCGACTCCAGGACCTTGAGGGTCCAGAGGTGCGCCTTCCGGGCCATCCCGGCTCCGGTGCCGGCCACGATCCCGGCACACGCCGTCCCGTGGCCGCCGTCGTCATAGCCGGCCACATCGTCCTCCTGGGTGCCCGTGAAGTCGCCGCGGGCCACCACCGTGCTCCCCCAGGGGAGCTCGGGATGGTTCCAGTCGATGCCGGTGTCGAGGATCGCCACGCCGATGCCGTCACCGTCCCCACCCGCGCTCCGGAGCTCGGGCGACCTGATCATGGCACCGCCCTCCGCCCTGAAGGCGTGTACGGGAAAGTCGAGCTCGATGGCCCGCACCATGGGCAGTGCGGCCACCTCGTCCAGCATGTCGGAGGGCATCTCGCCCACCACGGCCGGGATGTTGACCAGGCCCCTTCTCGCCTCGAAGCCCGCAAGCGAGGCCTTCGCCACGAACTCGTGCTCCAGGGCCGCCACGGCCAGACGGTGCGCGGCCTCGTCCATGCTCCGGACCAGCTGCTGGGAGACCACGGCCCCCCGCGGCTCCACGAGGAGCACGATGACCTTCATGGGGCTCCCCATGGGGACCTTCGCGGCCTCCAGCTGGAGCGTGGGGGTGATCTTCTCGGCCGGGACGCGGTGGTCCGGCGTCCACGCGACCTGGGACATCACGCCCGCGGGCGGCGAGGCCAGCGGGTCGGGATGGGGCAGCAACACGGGCCGTCCGGCGCTGGCCGCCAGGGGCAGCAGGACCAGGATCGCCAGGACGGGAACGATGGACCGGAGAGAGCTGTGCTTCACGATATCCTCCTGCACGCCGAACCGGCCCATCCGGGGCGCCAGGACCGGTTGAAGCGATCGAGATGTTCCCATTGTAAACCCGCAGGCGGCCGGCCTTCGCCGCACCGGCCGTCCGGCGGTCACTCCTCCCTGCGGAACACGTGGTGGGCGGAGGCCTGGTCGGCGGGCAGGAGGATCATCTCGCGCACGTTGACGTGGGGTGGCCGTGTGGCGCAGTAGAGCACGGCGTCGGCCACGTCGTCCGCGGTCAGTGGTGTGAACCCCCGGTACACGCCGCGGGCACGCTCCTCGTCGCCGTGGAAGCGCACCACGGAGAACTCCGTCTCCACCATGCCCGGGTCCACGGAGGAGACACGGACCCCCGTCCCCAGCAGGTCCATGTCCATCCCCCGCGTCAGCGCCGCCACCGCGTGCTTGGTGGCACAGTAGACCGCGCCACCGGGGTAGACCTCGTGGCCCGCAATGGACCCGATGTTGATCACGTGGCCCTCGCCGCGTTCCACCATTCCCGGAACCACGGCGCGGGTCACGTTGAGCAGGCCCTGCACGTTGGTGGCGATCATCTCGTCCCAGTCCGCGTGCTCCCCCTCCTGGACCGGCCCGAAGCCCCGCGCCAGCCCGGCATTGTTGACCAGGATCCCGATGGAGGACCACGCCTCCGGAAGGGAGGCGAGCCCTTCCTCCACCGCCTCCCGGTCCCTCACGTCGAACTGGAGGGTCAGTGACTCCACGCCGTGGTCCTCCCGGATCCGGTTGGCCAGCGCCTCGATCCTCTCGAGCCGGCGGGCCACCAGGATGGGACGGGCACCCGCAGCCGCGAAGGCCGTGGCGCAGGCCGCACCGATCCCGGCCGAGGCCCCCGTGACGAGCACGATCTTTCCGCGAATCTCCATGGTCACCTCCTTGACCTCATCCCGACACCGGCCGGAGCAGGACCCTGATGGGCGCGGCCTCCGCTGCCGCAAGCGGCAGGGGCAGCCCCACCATCTCGTACAGTCCCGGCCCCACCCCCGCCAGCTCCAGGCCCTCGATCCACGTCATGTCACGTTCCGCCAGGGCCCTGTGGGCCGGGAGCTCCTTCGAATCCGGGGGGTCCACGGACGGCGTGTCGAGCCCCACGAGGACCACGTTCCGGTCCGCCAGCCACTCCACGAGCGCCACCTCCAGGCCCGGAAAGCCCCCCGGAAACTCCGTCATCCCTGCGGGGCAGCACCCGGTCCGGAAGAACACCCGGCACGCAGCCGGAACCCAGCCGGCCGGCAGGTCCTCCCGCCGGATCCGGCCCCCGTGCCCGGGTGTCTCCACCACCTCCACCGGGCCCAGGAACCGCTCGAGGGGGATCTCCTCCAGTGACGCCCCACCCTCCATCACGTGGAGGGGGGCATCCACGTGGGTCCCCACGTGGCAGGTGGTCTGGAACCACGAGATCACGAGGCCACCCTCGCTCCTCCGGTGCATCTGGAAGGGCCGGTCGCCCGGCCAGACGGGAAGGCCGTCCTTCAGGGGCCGTGAAACGTCCACCCACCCCCGGCCGGCCTCAGCTCCCATGGTCCTCCCGCTCCACCGCCGTGGAGGGCCGGGCGGCGATCTGCCGGCGCAGGTCCCGGATGAAGGCCTCGGGGTCCAGGATGGGCTTGGTGACGTAGTCGTTGGCCCCCGAGGCGAAGAGGTAGCGCTCGGCGTCGCCCCGCATGGCGTGGGCGCTCACCAGGACCACGGGGAGGGTGGCACCCCGTTCCAGCCGGCGGATCCGTCGGGTGAGCTCGATCCCGTCCACCTTCACGCCCCCGACCCGGGTGTTGCTCAGGGAGACGTCCATCACCGTGGCGTCCACCTGTCCGGTGCCCACGAGATCCAGGACCCGGTCTCCGTCATCGGTCACGGTGACCTCGAATCCCCCCAGGTCGGAGAGGATCGTCTCCATCAGGATGGCATTGGCGGGATCGTCTTCCACGACCAGGACGCGGCTCACTCCTCCTCCTCATCCGGCGGGCGGCTGACCCGGAAACGGTTCGCGCCCCATGCTACCACCACCCCCCGCGGGTCCGGTGGACGGTTCAGGCGCCGAGGGGATCGTCCAGCGTGTTGAGGAGATCCTCGCGGGCCGCACCGGCCTTGCGTGCGACGGCCAGACCCCAGCGGAGGTCGGCGAGGCCGCCGGTGGCGTGGGCGTCCGGGTCGATCACGAGCTTCACACCGAGCTCCAGCGCCCTCCTGGCGTTCCTCCAGTCCAGGTCGAGCCGGTGGGGATTGGCGTTGATCTCCACCGCCACGCCGTGCTCGGCACAGGCCTGCAGGACGGCCTCCAGGTCCAGGGCGTAGCCCGGCCGGGCCAGGAGGAGCCTCCCCGTGGGGTGACCCAGGACCCGGCAGCGGGGATCCCTGACCGCGGCGAGGATCCGCCGGGTCTGGGCCTCCCGGTCCAGGTGGAAGGCCGAGTGGACCGAGGCCACCACGTGGTCGAGGCACTCCCCGCAGCCCTCCGGAACGTCCAGCGTGCCGTCGGGCAGGATATCGGCCTCGAGACCCGAGAACACCCTGAGCCGGCGGCCCTCTCCACCCGCGTTCCAGGCCGCGATCCGCGCCGCCTGGCTCCCCAGGCGCTCCGCGTCGAGGCCGTTGGCGTAGTGGGCGGCCGGGGAGTGGTCGGCGATCCCCAGCCAGGACCATCCGAGCTCCAGGGCCGCACGGGCCATCTCCTCCACGGTGGCCGTGCCGTCGGAGTCGGAGGTGTGGTTGTGGAGCGCGCCCCGGATATCCTCCGCGGTCACGAGTTCGGGAAGCGCCCCGGCTGCGGCCCGCTCCAGCTCCCCCTCGCCCTCCCGGAGCTCCGGCGGGACCCACTGGAGGCCAAGCCGGTCGTAGATCCCCTCCTCGTCCTCCCCCGCCACCCGCTCGTCCCCCGAGAACAGACCGTCCGCAGCGAGCCGGAGCCCCCCGGAGACCGCCCGCTGCTCGAGCGCCTCCAGGTGGGCCCCGCTGCCCGTGGCGGCCACCAGGGCCGCCCCCGCAGCGGAGGGCGGCGCCACGGTGACCCGGACCGGGAGACCGCCCTCCGTCCGGCCCTCCCACAGGGCGCCCCCGGCCGGCACCGGCTTCAGGCCACACCCCTCGAGTACCGCCCCGGCCGTCCCCTCACCCACCACCACGAGTTCCAGGAACCCCACCGTCTCGGAGCCCCGGCGCAGCTCGCCGGCGACCATCACCCGGTCCACCCCGCCCCCCGCCCCGAGCTCCCGGGCCAGCCCCTCGGCCTCCGACCACGCCTCGTCCACCAGCCACCGCTCCCGCGCCCGCAGCAGGAACCGGACGGCCTCGAGCACGCTGGCCTGGGAGGCCGGCCCGAAGCCGGGAAGCTCCACGAGGCGGTTCTCCAGGCAGGCGTACTCGAGCTCTCCCGGGCTCTGGATGCCCAGCTCCCGCCAGAGCGCCCTCACCCGCTTGGGCCCCAGTCCCCGGACCCGGAGGAGCTCCCGGACGCCCTCCGGCGTCCTGTCCATCAGGTCCTGGAGCAGGGCCGGCGTCCTCCCCTCCACGAGCTCGCGGAGGAAGGCCGCGGTCCCCCTGCCCACGCCCTTCACCTCGAGGATCCGCCCCGAGGTCACCAGCTCCTCCAGGTCCCCCTCCAGGCGCTCGACGGATCGCGCCGCGTTGGCGAAGGCCCGCACCCGGTGAGGGTTCTCCCCGTGGAGCTCGAGCAGCGCGGCAACGGTCCTGAGTGCCCGCGCAGCGTCCTTCCTGTCCATGGTCATGGGACCTCCCGGGCCCGGCCGCCACGAGCCGGCGCCGGGCCCCCTTCATGGTATAGTCAACCTTGCTCAATGGGACTGTTCAGCCGCTTCCGATCGAGCCTCACCTACCCGATTGTCGGCACCCTCGTCCTGGTGACGGTGGTTCCGGTGGTGGTGGTGGGGTGGCTCCTGGCCGCCAGCAACCGCGATCACCTGACGACCATGGAGAAGCAGTACCTGACCCGGCAGGCCGTGAGCCTCGCCAACGAGGTCTCCCTCTTCTTCGAGCGGCACCGCTCCCAGCTGGAGAGCACGGCCCATGCCCTGGGTGCGGGCAGGCCGCTCAACGAGGAGGCCTACGCCAAGCTCGTGGCCCAGGTGGCCGGCCAGGATTCGGCCTTCCTCGAGATCCAGGCGTCGGACACGAAGGGAGCCGGCGGATTCGCCCGGAACCGTGACCTCCAGCCCTCCGTGAGCGAGGCCCTGGAGCGCCTGGCCGCGAGGATCCGGGAACGCGTCCTCGAGGGCGAGGAGGTGGAGGACCTCCACGAGCGGATCGACGGCCTGGACAGCGGTGTGGCGGTCTTCGGCTTTCCCCTGCGCTCGGAGAAGGGCCGGGTCTGGGGGACGCTGCTCGGGATCCTCGACCTGGGGCCCCTGGAGGACCGCCTGCGGGACAAGGCCCTGGCCGGCCTTCTCATCACGGTGGTGGACTCCGAGGGCAGGCCCGTGATGGCATCCAGGCCGGACCTCATGACGGACTCCCCCGCCAACTCCCCCCTGGTGCGGGACTTCCTCCGGGCTCCACTCCGGCTCACCAGGATCTACAGGCACGCCACGACGGGTGACGGTCCCGAGGTGCTCGGCTCCATCGTCCCCGTGGAACGGCCTCCCTGGGGTGTGCTGGTGGAGCGGCCCACCACCGAGGCCTTCGCCACGGTCCGGGCCATGCAGCGCCGGACGATCCTCGCGTCGCTGGTGGCAGCGACGCTGGCACTGGGTCTCGGCCTCCTGGTGAGCCGCCGCCTCATTGGCCCCCTCCAGACGCTCACGGCGGTCACCTCCGAGCTGGCCGAGGGCAACCTCGCCGTCCGGGCCGAGATCCCCGGGCACAACGAGCTTGCCCGGCTCGCCGAGAACTTCAACAACATGGCCGGGAGCATCGAGGCACTGGTCCGGAAGCTCCGGCAGGCCCTGCGGCAGAACCAGGAGCTCTTCCTGGAAACCATCCGGACACTCGCCGCGGCCATCGACGCCAAGGACCCCTACACCAGGGGTCACTCGGAACGCGTGAGCTCGTACTCCATGGCGATCGCGAAGCACCTGGGACTCTCCTCCGAGGAGGTGTTCCGGGTCCGTACGGCGGCCATCCTCCACGACGTGGGCAAGCTCGGAATCCGGGACGAGATCCTCCTCAAGCCCTGCGGGCTCGACGAGGAGGAGTTCGCCGTCATGAAGCTGCACCCCGAGATCGGGTCCCAGATCATGGCCCCCATCCGGGCGCTCAAGGACATCATCCCGGGGATCCGGAACCACCACGAGACGTGGGACGGCAAGGGATACCCGGACGGACTCCAGGGCGAGGAGATCCCCCTGGTGGCCCGGATCATCGGCGTGGCCGACACCTTCGACGCCATGACCACCAACCGCCCCTATCAGAAGGCCATGAGCCTCGAGTACGTCATGGCCAGGCTCCGGACCCTGGCGGGAAGCCGGTTCGACCCACGGGTGATCGACGCCCTGTCCAGGGCGGTCACCGCCGGGGACATCACCCCGCCCGTCCAGGAAACACCCGTGCAGCAGGAGGCACCATGAAGCATCCAGCCTTCCTCGTTCTCGTCATCCCGGCACTGATGATCCAGGGCTGTTCGAGCTCCCGGCCGGAGGCGACGGCCCAGGAGGTCCGCGAGACGACCACCGACGAGGCGTCGGCCTCCAACCCCCTGTATCCGTTCACGCTGATGCGGCAGGGATCGGTCCTGCTCCAGCAGGGTCGCACCGAGGATGCCCTCGAGCTCTTCGAGGAGGCCGCCCGCCTCCAGCCCTCCAACGCCACGGTGTTCAACATGATCGGGCTGTGCAACCTGAAGATGGGAAAGTACCCGGAGGCCCTCGACGCCTTCAACACGGCCCTCCGGCTGATCCCCACCTTCTCCGATGCACGCAACAACCGGGGTGCCACCTACCTGGCCATGGGCCAGTACCACCTGGCCGAGGTGGACTTCCTCGCGGTCCTGGGTGACAACACCTACCCCCACCACTGGGACATCTACTACAACCTCGGCATGGTCTACCTCAGGCAGGATCGCCTGGCGGCGGCGGAGGAGAACTTCAACCGCGCCGCCACGGCTCCGAAGCCCGTCTACGAGGCCTTCCTGCGGCTGGCGGAGATCAACATGAGGAGGAACCGGACGGATGCGGCCATCCAGATCCTGGAGGAGGCCCGCCTCAAGTACCCCGACCGCCTGGAGGCGCCCCTCGAGCTCGGGAGGATCCTCCTCGGGGAGGGCCGCACCGAGGAGGCCAGGACCTACCTGGACGAGGTCATCCGTGCCGCGCCGGGATCCGACTTCGCCAGGCAGGCCAGGGAGCTTCTCGAGGGGAACTGATGCCGTTCAACTACCTGCTGACGAACCTCCTCGTGGACGTGCCCTCCGCCGTGGGGGCCATCTTCCTGGATGACGAGGGCGAGACCATCGAGTGCGTGACCCGGCACCGGGACCCCTACGAGATGAAGGTCGAGGGGGCCTACCATTCGATCTTCAAGCGCAGGCTCCAGGATGCGGTGGCGGCCAGCGGGGGCGGCCGTCTCGAGGCCTACCGCATGGTGGGGCGGCGGCTGACCTCGTTGACCGAGACCCTTCCGGACGGCTACTATATTGTGCTCGTGATGGACCGGCGCGGTAGCGAGTCGGCGGCCCGGCACCATCTCAGGCGAGCGGCACGGGTCATCGCCCGCGAGCTCTCCTGAGGAGCTCCCGGGGGACCCGGACGCCTCCGGGACGCCGGCGCGACGGCCGCCAGCCAGCCAGCCGGAGACGCTGCGAACAGACCCGGACCGGCGGGGTTCCACCCACCGGCCCGGCACACGGACCACGGGGGTAGCATGGCCCGAACCATCCTGGACAAGCTCAAGCGCGGCCTGTTCATGACGCACACGGAATTCCTCGAGAAGGTGGGGGAGACGTTCAGGCGCACCGGCCCCGTGGAGCCGGTGTACCTGGATCAGCTGGAGGAGGCCCTCATCGCCGCCGACACGGGGGTGGAGCTGGCACTCCGCCTGGTGGACGAGCTGCGCTCCCGGGTCCGCTCGGGGAAGATCCAGACCGCGGAGGAGCTCCGTCCCGCGGTCAGGGAGCAGCTCCTCGGGCTGCTCCAGGAGACGGGTGCGGGTCCCGACACCCGGCCCGGCGGCCCGCCGCGGATCACACTCCTCGTGGGCGTCAACGGCACCGGCAAGACCACCACGGCCGCCAAGCTCGCCAAACGCAAGAAGGAGGCCGGGAAGTCCGTGCTGCTCGCCGCCGCCGACACCTTCCGGGCCGCAGCGGTGGACCAGCTGAAGGTCTGGGCGGACCGCATCGGCGTTCCGGTGATCCATCAGCACGAGGGGGCCGACCCGGCCGCCGTGGTCTTCGACGCCATCGCAGCCGCCCGGGCGCGGGGTATCGACGAGGTCCTGGTGGACACGGCCGGCCGGCTCCACACCCACGCCAACCTCATGAAGGAGCTGGAGAAGGTGCGGAAGGTCGCCGGCCGCGAGGTGCCGGGGGCCCCCCACGAGGTGCTCCTGGTGCTGGACGCCACCACGGGCTCCAACGGCATCGAGCAGGCCGAGCGCTTCGGCGCCACCGCCGGCGTGGACGGCGTGGTCCTCACCAAGCTCGACGGCACCGCCAAGGGCGGCGTGGTGCTCGCCATCGCCGACCGCCTCAAGCTGCCCGTGCGGTGGGTGGGCGTCGGGGAAGCCGTGGACGATCTCCTCCCCTTCTCGGCCGGGGAGTTCGTGGACGCGCTCCTGGAGACCGCCGGGTGATTCCCGCCGGCACCCCGGTTCCCGCCCCATGACCGGAGATCCCGACGCTCGCTGGATGCGGCACGCCCTCGCCCTGGCGGAGCGCGGCCGCCTCGGCGCCTCGCCCAACCCCATGGTCGGCGCCGTTGTCGTGAACGCATCCGGGGAGCTCGCCGGCGAGGGCTGGCACGCACGTCACGGCGGAGCCCACGCGGAGGTCATGGCGCTGGAGGCGGCGGGGCCCCGGAGCCGCGGCGGCACCCTCCACGTGACTCTCGAGCCCTGCAACCACCACGGCAAGACCCCTCCGTGCACCCAGGCCATTCTCGAGGCGGGCATCGCCCGGGTGGTGGTGGCCATGGAGGACCCGAACCCCGTGGCCGCCGGGGGGCTCGCCCGGCTGCGGGAGGCCGGGGTGGCGGTGTCCACGGGAGTCCTGGAGGAGGAGGCCCGCCGGTTGAACCGGCGCTGGCTCCGGTGGGCCTCGGAGGGCCGGCCCTGGGTCACGCTGAAGGCCGCCGTGAGCCTGGACGGCCGCATCGCCACCCGGACCGGTGACTCCAAGTGGATCACCGGCGAGGCCGCCCGCACGGCCGGCCTCGAGCTCCGGGAGGAGCACGACGCCATCCTGGTGGGGGTGGGCACGGTGCTGGCGGACGATCCGCGCCTCACGCGGCGCCTGGGCCTCAACCCCGGGGAGCGCTGGCTCCGCGTGGTGCTCGACACCACGCTCCGGACCCTTCCCCGGTCCAGGGTGGTGGTGGAGGATCCCGGCTCCACCCTGATCGTCCACACCGCCGCCGCTCCGTCCGAACGGGCCACGGCGCTCGAGGAGGCGGGTGCCCGCCTGCTGGAGGTGCCCGCCGGCGCCGGCGGAAGGCCCGACCTCCACCGCGTCATGGAGGCCCTCGCCGCCGAACCCGTGGCGGCCCTCCTGGTGGAGGGCGGGAGCTCCATCCACGGGGCCTTCGTGGACGCGGACCTGGTGGACGAGCTCCGGCTGTTCGTGGCGCCGCTGCTCATCGGGGGCCGGGACGCCCCCACCGCCGTGGGTGGCGAGGGGTGCACGAGGCTGGTGGATGCGCGTACAATGGTGATCGAAACTGTGCACGACCACGGTCCCGACATCGAGATTCGCGCCGTGCGGCGCGAGGAGTCCCATGTTCACGGGTCTCGTTGAGTGCAGGGGCACCGTGCGGCGGCTGGCCCGGTCCGGGGCCGGCGCGGTGCTGGAGCTCGAGGCCTCCTGGCCCGGCGGCGGTCACCCGGCCACCGGGGACAG
This sequence comes from Thermoanaerobaculia bacterium, assembly GCA_027061805.1. Lineage (GTDB taxonomy): Bacteria > Acidobacteriota > Thermoanaerobaculia > Thermoanaerobaculales > Sulfomarinibacteraceae > JAMOWA01. Next base: position 218,698 of record JAMOWA010000068.1, read on the forward strand.
CGTGGCCGTCAACGGTGCCTGCCTCACGGTGCTCGAGCCCGGACCGGCGGGTCTCACCGCCGACCTCTCGCCCGAGACCCTGTCGCGCACCACGCTGGGGCGCCTCCGGGCCGGCGAGCCCGTCAACCTCGAGCGCTCGCTCCGGCTCGGTGACCGCCTGGGAGGACACCTGGTCCTGGGGCATGTGGACGCCGTGGTCCGGCTCGTCTCCACCCGGCCGGAGGGCTCCTTCGTGCGGTGGCGGGTCTCGCTCCCGCGGGAGCAGGCACCCGAGGTGGCGCCCAAGGGGAGCCTGGCCCTCCACGGCGTCTCCCTCACGGTGGCCACTCTCGGCGACGGCTGGTTCGAGGTGGCGCTGATCCCCGAGACCCTCCGCTCCACCGTGCTCGGGAGCCTCGCCACGGGAGCGGAGCTCCACCTGGAGACCGACGTGCTGGCCAAGTACGTCCGGCGTGCCGTGGGTGGTGACGGGGCCCCCGGGAGCCTTCTCGCGGAGTTCCTGGGAGGTGGGCTCGATGCGACGGATTGAGCCCTCCTTCCCCGACCTGTTCTCCATCACCCACGTGATGCGGCCGGGTTACCTTCCCGGAACCACGGTGACCCTCGACCCGATCCGGATGGGCATCGTGTGGGAGGACGCCCCCCGGCGCATCCTGCCGGGCCACGCCTCCATCCCCCGCCAGCCGGTACGGGCCATGGTGTTCGCGCGGGTGGCCGTCCGGCGGCAGGAGGTGCTCCACGCCCTCCTGGAGAACGGAAGCTCCGTGCTCCTGGTGCTGGACGACCCCGGCATCACCCCCTCGGACCTCGGACTGGGCCGGAAGACCGACGTCTCACGCCTCGTCCCCGTGCTCCCCGTCCTGCCCTCGCCGCTGTCCGACTCCGCGAGGCCGCCCCGGAGCTGGAAACGCCTTGGCTGGGGCGTGGTCCTGGGGCTCTTCCCCTTCCCCGGAGCCACGGCCGAGCTGGAGCGGCGCCTGGAGGTGCTGCACAGGGGCGGGGCCAGGTTCGCCGTCGCGGCGCCCCTGCTGCTCACCCCCAAGGACCGTCACCGCATCCTGGACGGCTGCGACGGGACGGGCATCGAGGACCAGCTGGAGAACAGCCTCTTCCACGCCGATGTTGGCCGGGGGCTCCACGCCCTGGAGCGCCGTGCCGGCGTGGCCGTCCAGGCCCTGGGCATGGAGCCCGTGATCCCCTCGCTTGCCCCCGCCGGGTGTCACCCCAGGGCCGTCCACACCGCCGCCCTGCTCCGCATCTGGGCGCGCCGGCTCGACCAGTCCTACGAGGAGAGCTCCCTGGGCTGGCGCCTGCGGCGGGCCGCGGCTGCCCTGGAGCCCATCGGCCAGGACCCCGAGGTGCTCGCTGCGGAGAACAACCTCCGGATCATCCCGGGCTTCGACGAGTGGGTGGAGGAGTTCACGCGCGCCCTGTGGTACGGGGGCACGATCATCGAGGACGCCTGGAAACGCTGGACCAGGGCCGGGGGCAACGGCCGATGACCCGGAGAACCTGGCGCCTCCTGCGGGACGACGCCCTGCCCGGTGCGGAGAACATGGCCCGGGACACGGCCATCCTCGGGGCCGTCGTGGACGGAGAGGCCCCGCCGACGCTCCGCCTCTACGGCTGGTCACCGCCCTGCCTGACCCTGGGCCGGCACGAGGCGCCGCCGTCACGGGCCCTGGAGTTCTGCCGGGCGGCCGGGATCCATGTGGCCCGGCGCCCCACCGGGGGGCGGGCCCTGCTCCACCACCTGGAGGTCACCTACGCCGTGGTGGCACCCCTCGGCACCCCCCCCCTCCCGGAGGCGCTCCAGGAGGCCTACCGCACCATCTGCACGGCCCTGCTCGAAGGCTGCGCCGCACTCGGCGTGGCGGCGGAGCTCACCCCCGGCGAGGTGAACCTCTCCCTGCCCGGGCCCCGATCCGGCATCCCCTGCTTCCAGGTCCCCGCGGGAGGCGAGGTGGTGGTGGGCGGCCGCAAGCTCGCGGGCTCCGCCATGCGCGCCCTCCGCGGCACGGTCCTCCAGCACGGCTCCCTCCTCCTGGACTGGGACGACGGGCTCCAGGCGGGCGCGCTGGGTCTGGACGATGCGACACCCCTCCACCGGTCGGTCACCACGCTCGCGAGCGAGCTCGGCCGTGTCCCCTCCCGGGAGGAGGTGGAGTCCGTACTCGTGGACGCCTTCCAGGCTGCCCTCGGCATCCGCCTCGAGCCCGGGGAACCCACCCCCACCGAGCTCGGCCGCGCCCGGGAGCTCCGGAGCACCTTCGCCATGGTGGGGTGACCTCCCCGCCGAAGCCCCCCACGACTCCACCGTGAAACGTGAAACGTGAAACGTGAAACGTGAAACGTGAAACGTGAAACGTGAAACGTGAAACGTGAAACGTGAAACGAATGAGGCACTTCCAGTGTGCATGTCAAGGATGGCTGCGGCGGTAAGGAACGCTTCTGTTCCCCGGCCCGGTGTCCGTGATCGTGGCCGTGTCGGTGCCGCCCGGTGAGGGGATGAAGAGGTGAGGGCGCGAGGACGTCCCCCACCCACCCGGAAGAGCAGGGGCGCAGGGGAGAGCCCGGCCCTGGCGCCGGCACGAACACGGTCGCGGTCACGGTCGCGGTCACTGATGCTGACGCACTGTTCTCGGCCACCGCCCGCTGCCGCCGACGCGGTCCCCGACCCCGAACCGGACCCTGTCCACGAACCTGGCCCCGACCCGGTCCGTGCCCGTGTCTCCGTCCCCGACGGTGATCATCCCGAGCGGGCGTCACCCTTCGAGCTTCACCTCTCCACTCCCTCTCTCCTCCCTCGGCCGGTCCAGGTACGGCAGGAAGGGAATCATCACCATGGCGGGGATGGTGGCGGCGAAGGTGAGGCCGAAGTAGAGGGTGAAACCCAGGGCGGAGGCCAGGAAGCCGGAGAGCACACCGGCCAGGGTGGAGGAGACGGTGGCGATCCCCGTGGCGATGGCCATGTGGGCGGCCTTGTAGGCCGGCCGGGTGGTCCGCATGATGAAGACCATGAAGGCCGAGGTGCCGAGGCCGGCGCCGAAGGATTCGGCCACGATGAGCGCGGTGACCAGCCGGAGGTCGGCCCGCCCCAGCTCGGGGTGCTGGAAGATGGCCTGGTACTTCCAGGCCATGAGCATGTAGAGCAGGTTGAGGAGGTTCTGGGCCAGCACGAAGGGCCAGATGCAGCGCCGCAGGCCCCACCTGGCGATGAGGGCCCCGCCCACCAGGCCGCCCACGATGGAGGCGCCCACCCCGAAGGTGCCGTAGGCCACGCCGTAGGCGGCCCGGCTGACCCCGATGTCGTGGAGGAAGGGGTAGGCCATGTTCAGCAGGAAGGACTCGCCCGTCCGGTACAGGGCGACGAAGGCCAGGATGAGCCCCACCCGGCGCTGGTCCAGGTAGTCCACGAAGGCCAGGGCGTAGGTGGAGTCCGAGGCGTAGAGCCGGCGCTTGATGGCCGGGGCCCTGGTGGCCATGACCGCGAGCGCCGCGAAGAGGGCCAGCGTGATCCAGCCCGGGACGGAGAGCGCCCCCGCCAGCCGCCGCAGGGGGGCCAGCTCCGGCCGGGCCAGTGCCCACCGGAGCCCGGCGCCGAGCGCGACCACCAGACCGAGAATGCCCAGGGTCGCGGGGCGGGCCAGGAAGCGCAGGATCTCCACCGCGGGCCGGCGGGGCCGCTCCGTGGCGGGCAGGATCACGGCGTGGAGCGCGAGGAGGGTGCCCAGGATGGCCGCGGCGAGCAGGAAGCCCAGTGGCCAGGAGGTCACGCCGGACAGGGCGATGACGCCGCCGCCCCCCGCGATGAGAGCCAGGCGGTAGGAGCCCGCCTGGAAGCCCACCCAGCGGGCCTGGCCGGTCCGGTCCAGGGTCTCCAGGTAGTAGCCGTCGATGGCGATGTCGTGGGTGGCCGAGGTGACGGCCAGGAGCAGGAAGACCACCGCCGCCAGCGGCAGCGCCGCCGTGAGCGTGGACACCCCGGCGAGGACCAGGGCGAGGGCCAGGAGGACGCTCTCCGCCGCCAGGATCCACCGGCGCTTGGTGGAGAAGCTGTCCACCAGGGGGGCCCACAGGAACTTGAGGGTCCACGGCAGGCCGTAGAGGGAGGTCAGCCCGATGGACTGGAGGCTGGCGCCCGCGTCCTTGAAGAAGACGGTGGAGATCTGGCGGACCAGGGAGTAGGGGAAGCCCTCCGCGAAGTAGGTGGTGACCACCCACCAGGGGATCTTCTGCCGCGGGGTCTCGGGGCCGGCGGGACGCTCCATGGTCCGCCAATCCTACACCGTCCCCCCCGGCGGGCTGGTATCATCTCCCCCGCCCTGATGCGGAGGTGTGCCATGGAGCGGGGACCGGTTTCGAAGTTCATCGAGCACCACTACCGGCACTTCAACGCCGCGACCCTCGTGGACGCGGCGAAGGCCTGGGAGCGGCACCTCGACGGGGGCGGCTCCATGCTGCTGGCCATGGCCGGGGCCATGAGCACCGCGGAGCTGGGGCTCTCCCTGGCGGAGATGATCCGGCGGGACAAGGTGCACGCCATCTCCTGCACGGGGGCCAACCTGGAGGAGGACCTCTTCAACCTGGTGGCCCACGACCACTACGTCCGCGTCCCCCACTATCGGGACCTCACCCCGGCCGACGAGGCCGAGCTGCTCGCCCGCCACCTGAACCGGGTCACGGACACCTGCATCCCGGAGGAGGAGGCCTTCCGCCGCGTGGAGCGCAGGCTCCTGGAGGAGTGGCTCCGGGCGAAGCGGGAGGGCGAGCGACTCTTCCCCCACGAGTACCTCTACCGTCTGATCCGCTCCGGTGCACTGGAGGAGCACTACCAGATCGACCCCGCCGACAGCTGGCTGGTGGCGGCCGCCGAGAAGGAGCTCCCCGTCTTCGTACCCGGCTGGGAGGACTCCACCCTGGGCAACGTCTTCGCCGCCCGGTGCATCGACGGCACCCTCACCGACCGCTCCATCGTCCGCACCGGGCTGGAGTACATGGAGGGGCTGGCGGAGTGGTACATGGCCACGGCCCCCTCCTCGCCCGTGGGCTTCTTCCAGATCGGGGGCGGCATCGCGGGGGACTTCCCCATCTGTGTGGTGCCCATGCTGGAGCAGGACCTGCTGCGGGAGAACGTGCCCATGTGGGCCTACTTCTGCCAGATCAGCGACTCCACCACCAGCTACGGCTCCTACTCCGGCGCGGTACCCAACGAGAAGATCACCTGGGGCAAGCTCGAGCCGGACACCCCCAAGTTCATCATCGAGTCGGACGCCACCATCGTGGCGCCCCTGGTCTTCGCCTGGCTCCTCGGCTGGTAGGGGCCGGGGGACAGGGACAGGGTCGGGGTCGGGGACGGGATCGGGGACCGCGACGGTGAGCGGCGGCCGAGCGCGGCGCATCGGTGGCCGTGCCCGTGCCCATGACCGTGACCGTGACCGTGTCCGTGTCCGTGCCCTTGGCCGTGCCCGTGACCGTGACCGCGCAAGAGTCGGGGTCGGGGCCTCGGCCGGGGACGGTGCCGGGATCAGGGGCCGCGGCAGCGGCAGCGAGCGGCGGCCGAGCGCGGCGCATCGGCGTCCGTGCCCGTGCCCATGACCGTGACCGTGGCCGTGGCCGTGACCGTGACCGTGACCGTGCAAGAGTCGGGGTCGGGGGCTCCCCCGCACCCCTGCTCCCCTGCTCCCCTGCTCCCCTGCTCCCCTGCGAAAGCGTCGGGGACGTCCTCACGTCCTCACGCCCTCCCGTCTTCACCTCTTCACCGGGCGGGCGAATGAGCGTCCTGACGCCTTCACCCTCCTTCGTTTCACGTTTCCCGTTTCACGTTTCACGGGGCGGGTGGGCGGGCGGGGGCATGGTGGGCCGTGCAGGACTCGAACCTGCGACCATCGGATTAAAAGTCCGGTGCTCTACCACCTGAGCTAACGGCCCGGGTGCGCCACAGGGTAGCCCCGGGCGATCCAGGAATCAAGCCGACGGGACAGCCAGCTCCGATCCGACCGCCGCCCGGATGCAATCGGCCACGGCACCGTCCCCCCGGAGCAGCGTCTCCTCCCGGCGCGGGCCCGTGGAGACCAGGACCACGGGCACCCCCAGGCGCTCCTCCAGGAACCCGATGTAGTCCCGCGCCGCCCCCGGCAGGTCCCCGTCGCGGGTCACGGCGGTGGTTGGGGTCCTCCAGCCCGGCAGGGTCTCGTACACGGGCTCCAGCTCCGCCAGCATGCGGGCGTCCGCCGGAGGGGCGTCGAGCAGCTTCCCTCCGGGGGCCCGGTACCCCACCGCCACCCGGATCTCCTCCAGCTCGTCCAGCACGTCCAGCTTCATCAGGGCCACGGCATCGATGCCCGCAGTCCTCACGGCGAAGCGTGCCGCCACCGCGTCGAACCAGCCGCAGCGGCGGGGACGTCCGGTGGTCGTTCCGAACTCGTTGCCTCTCCTCCTGAGATGGTCCCCCAGTGCGTCGTGGAGCTCCGTGGGGAACGGTCCGCCGCCCACCCGGGTGACGTAGGCCTTCATGATCCCGAGCACCGGTCCCAGCAGTCGCGGAGGAAGGCCGCACGACACGGCGGCCGCCCCCGGCAGGCACGAGGAGGAGGTCACGAAGGGGTAGGTCCCGTGGAGCAGGTCCAGCATGACCCCCTGCGCCCCCTCGAAGAGGATGGCGTCACCCCGCTCCACGTGCGCCTCGATCCGGGGTCCCACCTCGTGGACGAAGGGCCCGAGGCGGTTCGCCGCCGCTTCGAGCTGTTCACAGGCCCGTTCCAGGTCCACCGGCTCCGCATCGTACAGGAGCTCCAGCTCGCGGTTGTGGGCGGCCATGAGCTTCCGGCCGCGCTCCACCAGGCCGGCCGGGTCCGTCAGCAGGTGGGTCCGCAGGGCCCGCCTCTGGGCCAGGTCCTGGTAGGCGGGGCCGATCCCCCGGCCCGTGGTCCCGATGCTGCCGCCACCGCGCGCGGCCTCGCGGGCGAGGTCCATGGCCTGGTGCGTGGGCAGGATGAGCGCCGCCCTGGGCGACAGGAACAGCCGCCCCTCCACCTCCACCCCCTCCACCTCCACCCCCTGGTCCGCCAGGCTGTCCATCTCCCGGATCAGCGCCAGGGGATCCACCACCATCCCGGCGCCCATGTAGCAGAGGCTGCCGCCGTGGACGATTCCCGAGGGCACCAGGTGGAGGGCGAAGTGACGGTCCGCGAACTTGACGGTGTGGCCGGCGTTGTGGCCGCCGTTGTACCGGACCACGGCTCCGAAGCCCCCGGCCAGGAGGTCCACCACCTTGCCCTTGCCCTCGTCACCCCACTGCCCGCCCACGACCACCAGTGACGACACACTCCCAGTGAACGACACGTGCACCTCCGGTCACCCATCTTACCGCTTCCATCACGCCCCCGGCGGGCGACCCGGGGCCCTGGAGACGGCAAGGCCCCGGACGGGCCGGGGCTCGGGAGTTCGGAGTGATCCGGCTCTCAGCTCACGGAGGCGGACATCCCCCCGAACATGGCGGTCACGTCGATCCTCCGGTCCCGGAGCTTCTCCGGGGCCTTGTGGAGATAGTTGTAGCGCTTGCCGTAGCTCAACAGCGCCCGCTCCAGCATCCTGCGGCCACGGTAGAGCCGGGACATCACGGTCCCCACGGGGACACCCAGGATCTCCGCGATCTCCTTGTAGGCGTACCCCTCGAGGTCGGCCAGGAGGACCACGACCTTGTAGTCGTGGGGCAGCGATCGCAACGCCTCACCCACCTCGTGGTCCATCTCCACCGCCATCAGCTCCGACTCCGGATCGGCCATCCCCTCGCCGAGCTCTCCGCCGAAGGAGTCTTCCAGCCCCTCCTGGATCTCGTCGAAGTCCACCTTGGAGGGCTGGGCCTTCTTCCTCCGGTAGGAGTTGATGAAGGTGTTCTTCATGATCTTGAAGAGCCACGCCTTGAAGTTGGTGCCCTCGGTGTACCGCTTGTAGTACTTGAAGGCCTTGAGGTAGGTCTCCTGGAGCAGGTCCTCGGCATCCTCGACGCTCCGGGTCATGCGAAGTGCGCTCCTGAAGAGCTGCTCCCGGTACGGTAGCTGGCCATCCTCGAAGTTCCACATCGTGGGTTCTGCCATGTTCGACATCCATGCCTCCCTGTTTCGAGAATGATACATCCAAAAATTATTCCCGTCAAGGTTCGGGTGTGGACCCTGTCTTCTCCACTTGTGTTTCAATCTGAAAACATTCAATGCGGGAGGCAACGACACAAGAGGGCCGGCACCCCTCGCGGGTGCCGGCCCCTCCCGTGTTCGAAGGTGACGTGCGGTTACTTCGCCAGGATCATGAACGCGATGATGAGCGCGTAGATGACCAGCGACTCGATGAGGGCCAGACCGATGATCATGGTGATCCGGATGGGGCCCGCGGCACCGGGGTTCCGGCCCATGGCCTCACAGGCCGCCGTGATGCCACGGCCCTGACCCAGCGCACCGAAGGCGGCGGCGATGGCGATGGCGAACGCTGCGCCGATGAACTGGGCCCAGTTGCCCCCGGCAGCGGCCTCGGCCCCGGGCTCGGAGGCGAGGACGGGAGAGGCCATCAGGGCCACGGTCACCACTGCGAGGGCCACGATTGCGAGACGACGGTTCATAGGTTCCTCCTCCTGGTGTTTCGATCTAGTGCTCTTCCGTGACGACGGCGCCCTGGATGTACGCCATGGTCAGCATGATGAAGATGAAGGCCTGGAGCAGGGATCCGAAGATGCCCAGCCCCATCATGGGCCAGGGAACGATGAACGGGAACATGCCGAAGAAGATCCCCGTGGCCGTGTGCTCCCCGAAGATGTTGCCGAAGAGACGCAGGGCCAGCGAGAGCATCCTCGCCAGGTGGGAGATGATCTCGATGGGCACCATGAGCGGTGCCAGGAAGACCACGGGGCCGGCGAAGTGCTTGAGGTAGCTGAACAGGCCCTGCTTCCGGACGCCCACCACGTTGTAGAAGATGAACGCCGTGATGGACAGGGCGAAGGTGGTGCTCGGGTTGGCCGTGGCGGGCTGCAGGAAGAAGAACAGGCCGAAGATGTTGTTCATGAAGATGAACACGGCCAGCGCCGCGATGAAGGGCAGGAAGGCCCGTCCCACACCGTGGCCGATCACGTCTTCCACCAGCGAGGCGAGCCCCGAGAGCACGAGCTCCAGCGACTGCTGGATGTGCGACGGGTTCTCCACCGAGTAGCGGCGGCTCATGGGGATCACGATGGCCGCGATGACGGCGACCGCCAGCATGGCCATGATCACGTGGTCCGGGAGCCAGAACACCTCGCCGTGCTGTGCGCCCATCCACTGGAGCCATTGCTCGGAGGGCTGGCCGAAGATCGTGATCAGGAGTCTGTTGACGGGCTCGAAGAGGAATGAATACTCGTGGTGCATCTACCCCTCGTTTCCACCTTTCATTCCCCAGCGGACGGCCTCCACCAGGAGCGCCACCACCAGGGTGGAGAAACCCAACGCCACCGCGACCGGCTCCACCTGCGGCACCATCACGAATGCCGCGAAGAACGCCAGCAGGAGAAGCGCCTTGAGGCCCATCCTGAACACCACGGAGCGGCTGAAACGGGGCCGCCCGGGCTGCAGCATGGCTCCGAGGAGCACCTCCAGCCAGTGGAAATTGATGATAGCCACCGCACCCGCCCCGGTCAAGCTCAACGCGCCGGCCACCGAACCCCGGAGGCCCAGCTCGAACACCGCCCCGGCGGCCACCAGCACCGCCGCCAGCACCACCACCCGCCGGCCGGAGAATTCCTCCTCAGCCCCGGTCATCGTCCCCCTCACCATCACCACCCTCCCGGCGTTCCAGCCGGTCCGCCTGCGCCGCGATCCTGAACAGGTTCACGAAGCCCGCCACGATCCCGAAGAAGGCGAAGAGGTACATCAGCCAGGGGCCCGTGCCCAGATACCGGTCGAGCCACCGCCCCCAGAAGTACCCGATGGCGATGGCCACCGGGAACTGGATCCCCACGATGGACAGGTTCGCCCAGGTGCCCATGTGCCGCGTCCAGCGGCGCCGGTCCTTCACGGGGCGAGGGTAGCAGAACGGAGGGTGTCAGCGAGGATGGTGGGCATCAACGTTCCCGCGGCGGCTCCTCCAGTCCGAAGAGGCGAGGCGTGGCGACGAACCCCTCGCAGGGCTCAGGCACCCCGAGAAGCCCCCGTAGACCATCGCCCTCCATGATCACGGTCCAGTTTCCTGGAGCCAGTACGGCGCGGTAGCCACCGTCCACCGCAGGGCCCTCGGCCGCCACCACCTCGGGAACTCCCTGCCGCAACAGTACCAGGCGCCCCGTGGGGACCGGTGATCCATCATCTCGCAAGGGATGGATCACCACCTCACACCGGGACCGGAGGGTCAGAGTCACCCAGTCTGTACCGGGGCCGATCTCCAGAGGATCCGCGAGATAGCCTTCTTTCTGTGCCATGAGGTTCCATGGCCCGGAACCCGGAAGGGTCAACTCGAATCGGCCCAAGGTGTCGGTCATGGCAAAGTTGTGGCGCGACCGGAATTCGAAGCCGGGTTCGAGGGCGGCCACCACGGCGTCCGCCACGGGCAGCCCCCCGGAATCCACAACCACACCCTCGATGACCACGGCAGGCTCGAGAAGGATCACAAGGTCGCGTTTGCGGGAGCCGAGGTCCACCTCCCGGTGGACCGGGTTGTAACCTGCTCCGTCCACATCGATCCAGTAGTTTCCGGGTGGAAGTGCCACCTCCACCACCCCGTCCGAATCTGTGAGGGCCTCGGCCACCACAAGTTGCGCATCCTCCAGAGACCGTGCCACCCGAATGGACACGTCCTCCAGGGGCCTCTCATCACGCTTTTCCCGTACCACGACACCAAGGGTGCTTGGAGCATCAAGATCGACCTCATGGAACGGCTGCTCCGCGGAGAACTCCACCAGGGCAGCGGAGCCGTCCGGGGTGGACGCCCGGAGCCAGAGCACCTCATCATCGCCAGAGTCTGCAACCATTTCCACGAGATGTAGAGCACCCAGTTCCACCGTCTTTCCCAGTCGCAGGAGGTGTGTGCCGCCAAGGCGGTTCATCAGACCCGTCACGGTGCCCACTTCGACAGTGCACTCAACAGCAATCCCACCGGTCCACGGGTCGTTGCACACCACCACCGAGGAGCGTCCGGGTTCGAGCTGCACGACGAGTGGCTCACGGGCAGGGTCACGGGCCATCGACACCGCCACCGGCACGGTATGTGGCCCCACCACCGCCAGGTCAAGGCGCGTCCCCGGCTCTACCCGGGGTCCAAATACCACAGTCCCATCGGCTGGTTCCAGCCGGAGAACACCATCCTCCACCCATGCCACCAGGGTGCCAGCCACCAGGGCTCCGGGCTCGAGATGAATCGGCACCGCCGTGGGGATCCACCGGGCGTCCCGCAGATCCACCTCCTCCCCCGCCACGAACTCCACCCTCCGCGCTTCGTATCCAGGGAGCGACAGTGTCAGCGCCACATCCACCCTGACCGGGCACAGGAGCTTCGCTCCATTCGTACCGCTCTCGAAGGTGCAACCCGGTGGCAATGTACCGGGATCGTCCTCCAGCAGAAGAGGGCCATCTGCCACGAGGAGGGTTCCCACGGGCTCGCCACCGGAACCAGGGACTCCCAGAAGGAGAAGACCCGCGAGAAGCCAGGAGAAGATCATGCGTCACGCTCTTCAGCCACGAGGCGCCTGTACAGGTCACGGAGCACATCGGGGCCACCCAGACCGGGACACGGACCGTCCCCTCGGAGCTCCTCGAGTGTCCCCGCCGCCCGGATACAGCCACCCACCAGGAAAAGGAAGCGGTCCGCAACGGACGGCAGGGCGAAGAGATCGTGGGAGGAGATCAGCACCGCGACGCCTTCCTCCGCCAACCTCCTCATCTGGGCGAAGAGCCGATCCACCGCGAGGGGATCGAGGCCCGCCCAGGGCTCGTCCAGAAGCACGAACCGTGGAAGGCCCGCAAAGGCCAGCTCGAGGGTCAGGGTCAGCCTCTGGCCTCGCGACAGAGTGTGGGGATCCACGTCAAGCGGCCGTCCCAGGCGTTCCGAGAGGCGCTCCAGAAGGGCCTTTCGCGCTTCCTCTCGAAAGCCCCGCAGATGTGCCCTCAGAGTGGCCAGATCGTCCACCCGGCTCCCACGGGGAAAGGCAGGCTCGCTCGCAGTGAACACCACACGGCGTGCGAGACTCCAGCGGTCCGCCACTCTACAACCGTTCAGTGCGATTGTTCCGGAATCCGGCACCAGCAAACCAGCCAGCGTTCGCATCAGCGTGGTCTTCCCCGCTCCGTTGGGACCCACGAGCGCCGTCACGCACCCGGAGGGAAGCTCCAGGTCCAGCGGTCCAAGGCCCCACCCCCCGGGGTATCGGAAGCAAAGACCCTGCACCTCGATTCCCACCTCAATCCCTCCCGCCCACGAAGATCGATCTCCGTTCCAATCCGGCCCGGACTGCTGCCACCACGGCGAGGGCCACCAGCAGTCGGAGCCATTCCCCGGGGAAGACCGAGGATACGTGGGGCAGTTCGACCGCCACGAAGGGACTTGCCAGGTGGAGCGCAACAGTGATGAGAGCCCGCAGACCCTCTTCAGGAGCACCTCCCGTGAGCCACACGCTCCCACCCGTCACCCACCACAGCTCCACGAACCCACCGGCGACCCCGACCGCCGCGAGGCTGCCGGAACCCGCCAGGAATCCCAATGAGGTCCCGATTGCTCCCCAGTACACCACCATGAACACAAGGTCCAGAACCAGGCTACGATCCGGAGCACCGCCCGTCACGAGCACCGGGAGGCTGATCGCCAGAAGGCTCGCCAGGCCCGTTCCCACCGCCACCACGAGCCTGGCGTACAAGAGCTGGGGCAGCGCCACACCACCGGAGACGATGGAATCCAGCGCTCCACGGTGCAGATCATCGGCCAATGCCCATCCTGCCAGATAGATTACCGGCAGGGCCCACAACCTCGCCGCAGTGGGGAGTTTCCCGGGCAAGTACACCATCTCCACGACCGCCCAGGCGGCCAGTGCGCCCCAGACCAGCCAGAGGAGTCGGCGGCGCAGAAGCCGGGAGAGTTCGAAGCCCGCCAGGTGGAAGAGAATCCGTCCCACCGTTCTCACCCCAGGTCGATCCGGTGGAGGCCGAGCCTCTCGTCCACCACGAAAAACTGCTCCGGGTCGTCACCTGCGAGGCGTGCCGCGCCCCGGGGAACCTCCATGTGGCGTTCGACAGCTCCCGAGAGGTCGAGTACCAGGAGACGGCCCCAGGCGTGGGCGCTCTCGGTCCCGGGGCGGCTCCCAACCAGGCAGATGATCCGCTTCCCCACCACGGCCAGGTCCCGGAGCGGGCAGGCCCGAAGGTCCTGCTCCCGGTCTTGCTGCCACTCTTCAATCTCGGGAAGAGTGATCCGTGACACCACCTCCCCCCCGCGGTCGAGAACTTCGAGCACTGGACCCACGAATGGGCGGGAAACAACCGTGTGGTCGACATTTCCCGCATACACGACGGCGTTGCGGCGGACCAGGGACTCCATGTCACCGCTCCCGGGATCGACCCGTCCACCCCACGGTCTGAATTCACCATTGACATCCAGCCACAACAGGGGCCCGCGTGCGCCGGGAGCGCTCCGCGCCAGCAGGAGCACCTCACCCCGGGTCCGGAGCACCTGGCAGCGAACCTCCAGCGTCCGGCGTTCCACCAGTCGGCCATCCGGCCCGTAGCGAATGAGCTCCCCTCCCAGCCGCGGCAGGAGCCAGACCCCCCCCCGTCGATCCGGAGCGATCCCCCATGGCCTGACCTCTTCCAGGATCCGGCGCCGGGCCCCCGTCCGCGCATCCAACATCCAGACGGCTCCACCATCCCTCTCCCCTGAACCGCTGGCCGGCCAGGTGGCCGCCATGACGATTTCCGGGCCCGTGAGAGCAGCGCTCCTGACAAAATACGATGAGGGACCAGGTTCCACCACCCGGACCCATGTCCCCGGACTCACGGCCCCGGAGACGGGGACGACCATCAAGAAGAGTCCCGCAGCGACGGCGCATCTCATGAACGAGACCTCACAGATCCTGCCGGCGGCATGTCACCACCGGCTCACCAGGGTCAGAGACCAGGCATACTGGGCCAGGCACTCCATGTACCTAGCCGCCGCCACAGTATGCTGCGGAAGCCGTGGTTACCGTGGTGCCAAGCAGCCCGAGAACCAAGACCAGGACCGCCACGAGTCGCCGCATTTCCTTCCTCCTTCCCCCTTGCTTGCCATGACTCCTACACCGTCGCATACGGAACACTTTCACGTTACCAGACCCAACCGTTCTGTCCAGTGCGTGTCAACACCGGTTTCCAGTTGGACAGCATGCGCTTCCCCACATCGCCGAAGAGGTAGAATTGGCAGGATGTCCGACCCAAGCCGCACATCCCGTTTCCTCGACAGGCTGTTTCCGTGGGCAGCAGGAATTCTCTTGCTCTTTCTCTATGCTCCCGTACTGACGATGGGGCCTGTGGCCGAGGATTTCCAATGGGCCTACAAGGGCTGGAGCACGCTCCGTCATCCCGCGAGCTTCCTTCAGCCCTTTCACCAGCACCTCAGGCCCGCAGGGCGGCTGTTCTTCCTGATCTCTGCGAACCTCTTCGGTGACCGATGGTATCTGTACCGTCTTGTCACTCTTGCTTCGATGGCCTGCCTCGCACTTCTTGCGTACCACGTCCTCCGAAAGACAGTGAAACTTCGACCTGGTCTCGCAGCGGCGGGCATTCTGGTCTGGCTGGCATCTCCCTTCTCGGACGAGGTTCTCTTCGTGACGAATCAGGTCAAGCAGATCCTCTTCGCCACTGGAATTCTCCTGGTTCTCCAGGCACGCCGATCCCAGAGCCGTATGGCCCCGGCATTGCTGGTTGCAGGAACAGCCCTGGCCTTCGGCAGCAAGGAGGAGGCCGCCGTGCTCCCCGCCCTCCTCCTGCTCCAGGATCTTCTGCTGTTTCGCCTCCCTTTCCGGCACGCAGCACGCCACCTGATTCCGTGGGTGACGATCAGTCTTCTCTACCTGGCGCTTTACAACATGCTCGTCCATTTCGAAGCGAGATGGTTCTATTCGGAACCGCTGACGGCTCTACCGCATCTTGCCACCACATGGATGGCATTCTGGCATCTTCACCCCCCGGTCCTGGGACAATTCACAATGGTTCTGCGGAAGACCTGGCCCCTTGTTCTCGGTGCTCTCGTCCTCACAGCAGTGGCCACCGTTCCGGCATGGCGCAAGGACGACCGGACGGCGGCCTTTGGTTTCCTGGCTGCGATTGTCCTCCTGTCACCGACGCTCCCCGCCAACATCCATACCTCACGGTACACCTTTCTTCCCTTCCTCTTCTTCCTCAGCGGCGTCCTGGCAGGAGTGCGGACGCTGGCCCGATGGCACCTCCCCCGTCTCGCCACCCTTGCACTGGGCCTGACCCTTCTCACCGTGATGGCCAACGATTCGATCATCGTTCGAGGCGATCGGATGGACTGGGATCGCTATGCCACCCTGACGGCCCGGCTCCGCCGGGAATCCCGTCCGGTCATCTCGGCCCTGAGGGATGGCTCCCACGTCGCGGCCATCCGGGGACGCGATGGCAGCGCATTGAAGGAGCTCCTCCACCATCCCAGGGGTGTGCCGAAAATCTACTTCCCAAGGCCAGACGATCCCTATGGGGTCACATCGCTCTCTGCCCTCGTGAGCTGGGAGCTCCGTCACGAGGGCATTGCGGCACCCCGGCTGGTTGAGCCCATCGCCATCCCGGCAGTGGTGTACCTTGTCCACGACACGGGAGGCTTCCGCAAGGTCCCGCCGCTTCCCGGAGCCCTCTCCAGACCTTTCGGTGCCGGGGTCGTCATCCTCCACCCGGTCCCGGGAGACTCCTTCAACCCCGACGTCTTCCCCTGAGGGGCTCTCCGCCACCTCCCGTTCCGCATCCGCCTCCACGTCCCGATGACGATTTCTCCCCGGAAAAGAACAACGCCGCGGTGGCCCGCGGCGTCGTATCTCCGGAGGTGTCGGGGTCTCAGCCGAGGCCGAGGACGCTGAGGCCGGTCTTCGCCCAGCCCACCATGGGGCCGGGGTAGACGCCCACCAGCAGCGTCACGAAGAGGCAGAGGTAGATCACCCCCCTCAGCCAGCGGTCGCGGAGCAGTTCGGCGGGCTCGGCGTCCTCGCCGTCCCGGAGGTACATCTGCACCACGATGCGGAAGTAGTAGTACAGGCTCACCGCCGACATGATCACCGCGATCACGGTGAGGCCCACGTAACCCGCCTGCACCGCCGCCGAGAAGAGGTAGAGCTTGCCCATGAAGCCCGCCGTGGGCGGGATCCCGGCCAGCGCCAGCATGAAGATGAGCATCCCCGCCGCGGGACCGGGGTGACGCTTCGCGAGCCCCGCGTAGTCGCCGATCACCTCGCCCGCGTAGCCGCGGCTCTCCAGCATGATCACGTAGCCGAAGGCGCCCAGGTTCATGAAGGTGTAGACCAGCATGTAGAAGAGCACCGACCACAACCCCATGGCCGAGGCCGCCACGATGCCCATGAGGGCGTACCCGGCGTGGGCGATGGACGAGTAGGCCAGCATGCGCTTCACGTTGTCCTGGGTGAGCGCGGCCACGTTGCCCAGGATCATGGTGGCCGCAGCCGCGGCCCACATGACGCCCCTCCATGCGTCAACGTCGGCCGCGAAGGCCACCAGGAAGAGCCGCAGGAACATGGCGAAGGCGGCCGCCTTGGGGCCCACCGAGATGAAGGCCGTCACCGGCGTGGGCGCGCCCTCGTAGGCGTCGGGCGTCCACACGTGGAAGGGCACCGCCGCCACCTTGAAGAGCATGCCGAAGCCCACCAGCACGATGCCCAGGCCCAGCGTCCAGTTGGTGGTCCCCGAGGCCGTCAGGGCCGCCGCGATCTCCACGAGGTCCAGGGTCCCCATGGTGCCGTAGACCAGGGAGATCCCGTAGACCAGGATGCCCGAGGACACGGCGCCCAGCACGAAGTACTTCACGGCCCCCTCGTTGGACTTCACCTCGAGCTTGAAGTAGCCCACGAGCACGTAGACCGACAGCGCCATGAGCTCGAGGCCCACGTAGAGGCTGGCCAGGTTGGCGCCCGAGGCCATCACCATCATGCCCACGGTGGCGAAGAGCACGAGGGCGGTGTACTCGCCTCCTCCGTAGTCCGAGCGTTCCAGGTACCCGGCGGCCATGACCAGGCCCAGTGCCGAGGCCGCCAGCAGGAGCAGCTTCATGTAGAACGCCAGTCCGTCGATCACCAGCATGCCGCCCAGGATCGCCTCGGGGGCACCCGCGGGCTTCGCGAAGATCCACACCAGCGCGGCCGTGACACCCAGGGCGAGCACCCCGAGGCCCACGGCCACCCGGAGCCCCCGCCTGCCCAGGGCCAGGCCCGCCAGCAGGATGACGAACCCCGCAGTGGCCAGGAAGATCTCCGGCACGAACGGGATGAAATCGCTGAGGCTCATGGCCTACTCCCCGTGTTCCCCGGAAGCGCCCTCCGCGGGCGACGCCTCGTGGACCGCCACGGGCATGGTGGCCGACCCCTCGTCCACCACCATCACGTGACCCACCCGCTGCATGAGCCGGTCCACGGTGGGGGCCATGCGCTCGAAGAAGGGCTTGGGGTAGAGGCCGATCCAGAAGGCAATGACGATGAGCGGGATCAGTGTCCACTGCTCGCGGCGGTTGAGGTCCTTGAGGTCCTTGTTCTTCTCGTTGGTGAGCTCACCGAAGAAGACCCGCTGGTACATCCAGAGCATGTACCCCGCACCCAGCACGATGCCGGTGGCGGCGAAGACCGCCCACCACCAGGCATGGGCGAAGGCCCCCAGCAGGATGGTGAACTCCCCGATGAAGCCGTTCAGGGTGGGCAGGCCGATGGAGGACATGGTCATCACCATGAAGAACATGGCGTACACGGGCATGACCTTGGCGATGCCTCCGTACTCGGCGATCATCCGGTTGTGCCGGCGCTCGTAGACGAGGCCGACCAGGAGGAAGAGCGCGCCGGTGGAGACGCCGTGGTTGAGCATCTGGAGGATGGAGCCCCGGAGCCCGGCCTCGTTGAGGGCGAACATACCCAGCATCACGAAGCCCATGTGACTCACCGAGGAGTAGGCCACCAGCTTCTTCATGTCCTTCTGCGCCATGGCCACCAGGGCGCCGTAGATGATGGCGATGATGGCCAGGATGCCGATCCAGGGCACGGCCTTCACCGTGGCGTCGGGCAGCAGCGGCAGCGAGAAGCGCACGAAGCCGTAGGTCCCCATCTTCAGCAGGACACCGGCCAGGATGACCGAACCGGCGGTGGGCGCCTCCACGTGGGCGTCCGGCAACCATGTGTGGAACGGCCACATGGGCACCTTGATGGCGAAGCCCACGAAAAAGGCCAGGAAGATCCAGAACTGGAGGTCGGGCGGAATCTGCGGCGCGATGGTGTAGAGGTGCGGGATGGAGAAGGTGGCGGCGTTGCCCAGGCCCGGCAGCCCGATGGCCGCGAGACCGGTGCTGTTGTAGAAGTACAGCGCCAGGATGCCCACCAGCATGAGCACGGAGCCCACCAGGGTGTAGAGGAAGAACTTGATGGCCGCGTAGAGCTTGCGGGGCCCACCCCACACGCCGATGAGGAAGTACATGGGGACGAGCATGACCTCCCAGAAGACGTAGAAGAGCACGAAGTCCAGCGACATGAACACGCCCATCATGCCGGTGGAGAGCAGGAGGAGGAAGACGTAGTACTCCTTCTCTCGGTGCGTGATGGCCGTGAACGACGAGTACACCGAGATGAAGGTGAGCAGCGTCGTCAGCAGGATCAGCAGCACCGAGAAGCCGTCCACCCCGAAGTGGTACTTCACACCCACCGACGGGATCCAGTCATGGATGATCTCGAACTGGAACTCCTTCCCGGCAGGGTCGTACCAGAACCAGAGGGGGATGGACACCAGGAAGTCCAGCCCCGCCACGACCGTGGCCACCGTCTTGATGGCCTTCGAGTTCTCCCCCTTGATCCCGAAGATGATCAACAGGGCGCCCACGAGCGGCAGGTAGCAGATGATGTTGAGCAGCTGGTCTTGGAAAAAGTCCATCGTCGTCCCCGCTCCCTAGAAGATGAAGTACACGGCCAGGAGCGCCGCGGCCCCCAGCACCATCACCATGGCGTAGCCCTGCGCGTATCCCACCTGGATGCGCCTGAGCTGGATGCTGGCCCTGTCGTAGGCCGTTCCCACGAGGTTCACCAGCCCGTCGATGACCCGGAGGTCGAAGATGCCCGAGAGGAAGCTCGAGCCCACCGTCACGTGGCGTGCGCCGTTGACGAGCCCGTCCACCACCCGGGCGTCGAACTCCCACAGGAAGTCCGCCAGCTTGATGGTCCCGGCGATGACCGTGGCGGCGTAGATCTCGTCCACCCAGTACTTGTTGAGGAGCAGCCTGTAGGCGAAGGGGAACCGCTCCGCGAGGCGCTTCGCCTTCGCGAACTCCCGGTCCT